>JBIOXD010000049.1:0-16122 GCA_044869265.1 Gemmatimonadales bacterium | reverse complement strand
GCGTGGAATGGATCTGCACGCATGCTGAGCTGGTCGAGCTGAGCGCGGTGCTTCTCGGCGCAGACACGGGCGCGCAGATCGTGCGTGCGGGGGTGGTCGAAGCCGTCGAGCGGTGCCGGTCAAAGAGTATTGCACTGCCGGCGATCGAGCAGCTCATCGCGAGTGCTGACGAGCCGTTTATCGACATCGAAGCCGTGTTGGCCGATCGCAAGCCCTTTATCGACGTCGAAGCGATTCAGCGCGAGCGCACGCCTGTGCTGGACCGGCTGTTTGAAGCGTACAAGGGACTACCGGAATGACGGGGGATGAAGTTTCCTCGATGCCGCAGGTCTGGCGCTGGATCTGCAGTTGCCACGGTGGCGGGGCTGTGTGCTCGATTAGCGCGCTGGCGTTTCCTTGAGCCACACGCGCACAGACGAGACCGCTTTCGTGATCGCTCACCTGTCGCGGGCCGGACGGGCCGGATGGGGATTCACCTTCCGAAACGCGCCACGGGTGACTAGGTTCTGCGGGCCGGGAGGCGGGCCGGGAGGCATGCGTGAATTATGTACCCAAATCTGTACCCAAAACGGGTATTTTGATCGAGCAGCAACGCCGTAAGTGAAAGTTGGGAAGTAGTTTGGAGAGGTGGCCGAGTGGCTGAAGGCGGCGGTTTGCTAAACCGTTATAGGGGGTAATTCCTCTATCGGGGGTTCGAATCCCCCCCTCTCCGTGTGAGCCGTCAGCCATCAGCCATCTGCTATCGGGTGCCTGCTGACGGCAGACGGCTGATGGCTGAGGACCAATGATCCGAGTCAGATTCGCACCATCTCCCACAGGTTACCTACACGTCGGCGGCGCTCGCACCGCCCTCTTCAACTGGCTCTTCGCTCGGCGCGAGGGCGGCAAGTTCCTGCTCCGCATCGAGGATACCGATAAAGCCCGCTCCACCGACGAGCACACCCAGGTCATTCTTGACGGCCTGACGTGGCTGGGCCTCGACTGGGATGATCCGCCGATCTTCCAAGGCGCTCGGCTCACCCGCCATCAGCAGGTCGCCGATCAGCTGCTCAAGCAGGGTAACGCCTACATAGAGGAAGGCGCGATCCGGCTCCGCGTGCCACCCGTCGAGCTGGCATGGGACGACGCGGTCCATGGACGGATCAGCTTCAAAGGCGAGGACATCCGCGACTTCGTGATTCTGCGGGCCGACCGCTCGCCGCTCTACAACTTTGCCGTCGTGGTCGACGACATCGATATGCAGATCACGCACGTGGTGCGCGGCGACGATCACATCTCGAACACCCCCAAGCAGATCGCGGTGTATCGGGCGCTGGGCGCATCGCTGCCCATCTTTGGCCACGTCCCGATGATCCACGGGCCCGACGGGAAAAAGCTGTCCAAGCGGCACGGCGCGACCGCTGTGGGAGACTACCAACACCTAGGGATTCTCCCAGAGGCGATGCGCAACTTTCTCGCATTGCTTGGATGGAGTCCGGGCGGCGATCGCGAGATCATGAGCAAGGAGGAGCTGCGAAGCCTCTTTTCGCTCGACGGCATTCTCAAAAAGCCGGCCGTCTTCGACACGACGAAGCTCGAGTGGATGAATGGCCAGTACCTCACCGCGAAACCGGCCGAGCAGCTGTATCCCCTCGTGCAACCAGAGCTTGCGAAACTGGGTCTCAATGGCAACAAGGACGCCGTGCTGAAGGCGATCACTGCCGTGAAAACGCGCTCCCGGACGACGCTGGACGTGGCGCGGCAGGTGGCGGCGCGGCTAGATGGCAAGTTCGTCACCCTGGACGAGAAGGCCCAAAGGGAAATAGCGAAGGACCCGGCGGGGTATCAGTCTTCGCTCGCGGCGAGCGTCGTGGCGCTGAAGAGCGCGCCCGCCTGGACGCCCGAGGATCTCGAAAAAGTGCTGCGCAATCTCGCGGAGCAACGGAACGTCGCCGCGGGTAAGATCTTTCAGCCGATTCGGATTGCGTTGACCGGAGGTACGGTGTCGGAACCTGTGAACGAGCTGCTGTCGGTCGTCGGCAAAGAGGCGGCGCTGCGCCGCCTCGAGGCGGCGTCTCTCACATGAGGAGGCTCGGTTGCCCCAGCTTCGTCGGATCGCAGTGTCCTTATCCTGCGCCCTGCTGGTTGTTGGAGTTTCCGATGTAGCCTGGTGCCAGTCCGTGCTCGAGCGGCCGCCGAATTTGTCGGGCGGCTGGCTGGGCGCTCCCGGCACACTGCAGTTCAACTTCGTGCACCGATTCGGCGTCGGCGACCCACCGACGCGCAAGGTCACGAATTCCCCCACGTTTCTGCTCAGCTACAAGCTTTCGCTCCCTCTGCTCATCGGTTTCAACTACGCCACCTCATCCGACGTCGCTCCCTCCTTCCCAAATGAATGGGAGTTCTTCGCGCGCTACGGGCGCTCCGGCTTTGCGCTCCAGGGCGGCTACAACCAGGCGGCCGAGAGTTTCGATGCCGAGCTGACGGCTGCCCGCACATTCGGCTCGTTGCGGGCGATAGCGGTGGGACGAGTGCTCTCCAACGGCTACCTGAGCGATACCACGCGCTACGCGGTCGGCGGCGGCGCGACGCTGCGGCTGAACCGGTGGTTTGCGCTCGCGGGTGACGTGACGACGTTGATCGATCGGGGAACAGGTGAGGACGTGGCTTGGGGCGCCGGTCTGCAGATCGCGATTCCCTACTCACCGCACACGCTGTCACTGCAGGTGACCAACACCAACACCGGGACACTGCAAGGCGTGTCACGTGGTATCGATCAGGTTCGAGGGGGATTTGAGTTCACGATCCCCTTTACGCTGAGCCGGTATTTCGGCGGTCGAGGGCGGTCGGGGGCGGTCGAGGGCGGAGCAGCGCCGGGCGAAGGGGCGACAAAAGCCGAAATGCGAGGAATGGCATTCGGTCCAAATCGCATCGAGATCGCCGCCGGCAGCACTGTTACGTGGACGAACAACGATCCGCTCGTGCATACCGTCACCGCGGACGATGGCTCATGGGACTCGGGGGAGATCGAGCCGGGGAAAACCTGGAGCCGCACGTTCACCCAGCCTGGCGAGTATGCGGTGCATTGCACGCCGCATCCGTTCATGAAAGCCATCATCGTCGTGAGGCAGCCATGAGACCCCTCACGATTGGTTCGATCGTGGCCGCCGGCTGCGTCGTCGCCGCTGTCGCCTGCTTCTCCGAGCGCGGCTCGGGACCGCCCGTCAACGCTGCTGCCGAGTGCCGGGTGCCGGTCACTGTGATCGATTCGATGCACTACATCGTCGCGATTCGCGATTTCAATTTTGTCCCTGATTCTATCAGCGTCCCGCCCGGCGCCACGGTCACGTGGGTCAACTGCGAAGACTTTGGAGTGGAGCCGCACACGACCACGTCCGATGGTGCGGTATGGGATTCGCCGGATATAAGCATAGGGAACCGGTTCTCTCATACCTTCCCGGCTCCGGGAGCATTCCCCTATCACTGCACGCCACATCCATTCATGCTGGGCAAAGTCATCGTCCAATAACCGCTAGCCGTCGAAAGGAGGCCGGTTCGGTTCCGAAGCCTTGTGCGGTATCACCTGAGTTGCAAAAGGAGGATGCAATGCGCACGACGCGCATGTTGGCAGTTCTCGCGTCAATCGCGATAGTGGGCAATTGTTCGGATACGACGACTAGTATCCCTGAGGGCTTGGAGGTCTTTACCGCGACCCTCAATGGCGCGAATGAGCGCCCGACGGCCGTGACCACGACTGCCACCGGGCACGCAATCGTGACGATCCTCGGCGATTCCGTAATCACGTGGGAGGTCGTGATCGACTCACCGATCGACAGCATCACGCTGGGGCACATTCATCGCTTCCACCCGGACACCGGGTTTGGAGGTGTCATACAGAACCTCGCCCCGCCCGCGACCGGGCTGGACTTCAGCGGCACGGCGGCTATCGGTTCGGCGGCGCGCCCCACCACCGTGGATTCGGTGTTCGACATCATCCGCGCCGGGAGGGGCTACGTCAACATTCACACCAGGGTAAATGGTGGTGGAGAGATTCGCGGGAACCTGGTAAGGCAGTAACGGCAGAAACTACGGTACAGCTCTCACCGTATCCTGGGCGCGGCGCCGATCCTCGGCGTCGCGCTCGGCCTGACGGCGCTCGCGCAGCTCGCGTACATAGCGCTTGAACTCCTGGAGCGATTGAGCGCGGTCGGCAGCGCGCAGAATGTCTTCGCGCATGTAATTGAGCTGTCGATTGCGCATATCTTCGTCGAAGTTGCCCTGCGCCTGAAGACCGTTGATCCAGCCGAGCGCCGCAAGCACCGTCGACGGAATCTTGATGCCGGCGATGTGAATGTAGGCCGAGTCAAGACCCCACGTCGGTTTGTCGGGCGTGCCTCCCACCGTCCAACTCGGGCGCTGGCGATCCCGCTGCATCTGGTCGAGGATCTCATTCAGCGAGTCCACCATCGCCCGCAGCCGCGCGATCGCGGAGTCACGCCTCCCAGTCGTGTCCCCATACAGCACCTCCGCCACGGAGGCCGGCAGCCCAGGCCGCGGGCTGACCCAGAGGCGCCCATCGCCCACGCGTGGTACTGGTGCGACCAGGGTGGCATTGGGGTCATAGGCGGGCATGGTGGGATTCGTTTCCGGCGGTCGAGGGCGGTCGAGGGCGGTCGAGGGCGGAGCAGCGCCGGCGGCTGCTGCTGCGGCTGCGGCGACGATGGCCGCGTTAGCGCGGACGGAATCCGGGGTGGGCGCCGCCGGTTGCGGCGCGGCGGCAGCAGCGGCTGCCGCGCCCGTGACGGCGCCGGTGGAACGGGGGCGTGATGGCGGTGGAGGGGTCGAATCGCTGCGTGTGGGAGTTACGGTCGGCCCTGTGGCTCGCGCTTCGCGCGTGCCCGGTGTAAACACGAGCAATTCCGCCGTGTCTGCCGGCTCCATCATCACGTAGGTCGCCTGGCGCCACGGCGCCTGCAACGGGGCCGTGAAAAACAAAATCACGGCCGCGATATGGATCGCCGCGGCGATGATCCAGCCGTGGCCGATCGGCGGGCGCTCTACCTGATGGTCAAACAGCAGCCAGCACCTTTCCCAGCCGCTCGGCCGCTTCGAGCAGGCGCGGCGTCGCGACCGTCAGAGCGATGCGGAAGAACCCCTCCGCACCCGCGCCGAACGCACTCCCCGGTAGCGTCACGACGCCGACCTCTTCCAGCGCGCGTTTCTGGAATGCCGCCGAAGCGAGGCCCTCGGGCAGTGGCACCCACAGATACATGGTCGCGCGCGGCGACTCCACTTCGAATCCATTGCTGCGCAGCGCCGGCAGGACGGCATCCCGCCGTTCTTTGAACTGCGCCGCATAGCCGGCCGCGAGGCGCTCCGCCTGCTTCAAGACTTCCGCGCCGGCGGCCTGCACGGCGAGAAACGCCCCCGTGTCGATATAGTTCTTGACCCGTGCCAGCGCGGCAATGCGATCGGGACGCCCCACTGCCCAGCCGAGCCGCCATCCCGTCATGCAGAAACTCTTGGACAGCGAATGAAACTCGACAGCGACGTCCATCGCCCCGGGAATCTCGAAGATCGAAGGCGCGACGTAGCCGTCGAACGTGATCTCGCAGTAGGGATTGTCGTACGCCAGCAGGAGGTCGTGCCGCCGACATGCCGCAATCGTGCGCTCGAGATAGTCGCGTGGCGCAACGGCCGCGGTCGGATTGTTGGGATAATTCAGATAGACGAGCTTGGCGCGATCCAGGACGTCACGCGGAATCTCGTCGAGCTCGAGCAGGAAATCGGTCCGCGGTGTCAGGTTGACGAGATAGGGCTCGCCGTCGGCGAGGACGGTTCCACCGTGATAGACCGCATAGCCCGGGACCGGTACGATCGCCACATCGCCGGGGTCGAGAACTGCCGCGGCGAGGTGAGCGATCCCTTCTTTCGAGCCGAGCAGTGGATGCAGCTCCTTGAAGGGATCGACTGCGACACCGAAGCGCCGTTGCATGTACGCCGCCGCCGATTCGCGGAACGCTGGGAGGCCAAGCTGGAACGCGTAGCGGCTCATGGACGGATCCTGCAGCGCGCGGCTCAGCGCCTTGACGGCAATCTCTGGAGGCGCAAAGTCCGCGTCCCCCGCCCCGACGTCGATCACGTCCACGCCCTGCTCGATCAGCCGCCGTTTGATCGCCGGCAGCTCGGCCATTGGGTAGGTCGGCAACCGCGCCACACGCTTGCTGAATCCGCTCACTGCCGCTCCTCTGCTGTCGTTTCGAACGCGCCGACCTGGTGCTCGGCATGGGTCAACGCCGCGCACCGCGCGTCGAGCACGCTGTACTCGACGCCGAATGCATCCTTGAATCGATTGTAATCGTCACGCGTGCGCCAGCGGTCGATGGTGAGATAGTGGGCGGGACGGTCTGCTCCGCGTGTTAGCTCAGTTCCCGCGAACCCTGACGCGCGCTGGAACAGCCTCACCCAGTCGCCGTCAGGACCATACGCCCGTTCGAAGGCCTTGACCTGCGCGGGCTTTACGTCAAACGACCATACGATCCAGTACACACCGCGAAATCTAGCTCGATGAGACCGGGGCGCCGCCGATGCTGTGCAGGGCAAAGAATTCCTCCACTTCCCGGCGGACATCCGGCCAGTTCCCGATGGCCTTCGTAGCAGGCGGGAGGCCTTCAAGCATGGCGGATCCATACCTTTTCGTTACGACCCTTCGGTCCAACAGCACGACCACGCCCACGTCCGACTTCGTACGAATCAGGCGGCCAAATCCCTGTTTCAGCTTGAGCGCAGCGAGCGGCACGAGGTAATGCGTGAACCCGTCGACTCCGGCCTGTGTGAGACGCTCGAGTCGAGCCGCCGTTAGCGGCTCCGTCGGCACTTTGAACGGGAGCTTGGCGAGAATCAGCACGCGGAGCGCGCGACCGGGAACGTCCACGCCTTCCCAGAAGGAATCGGTTCCAAGCAGAATCGCCGATCCGGCATCGCGGAAGCGGCGCAGCAGCTGATCGCGCTGGCCTTCCCCCTGCACGAGCAGCGGCCAGCGTCCGCCGAGCTGGTCGCGGATCGCGTCGGCGGTGCGGCGCAGTGCGCCCCAGCTCGTGAATAGCCCAAAAATGCCGCCGTCGGAGGCGCGCGCCAATTCCAGCAGGACCCGCGACACGGCCGCACCATGACCCGACTCGTCGTCGCGCGGCTCGGGGATGTCCGTCGGAATGCCGAACACGCATTGCGCACCGAAATCGAACGGCGAGGGGAGGATCTCGCGGGCCACCACGCGCGACGGTGGGATCGACAAGCCGAGCCGCTCCTCGAGGAACGTAAACTCACCACCCGCAGCCAGCGTCGCGCTGGTCAGCACGACGGTCTCGACGCGATCGAAGAGCGCTTCCTTCAGCACCGGTGCGAGATCGAGTGGAACGGCGGACAGCGTGAGATTGGGCGTACGTCGCCCACGCCGCTCCATCCAGCGGACGGACGGTCCGACCGTTGGACCGTTGGACCGTTGGATCGGCTGCAAGGTAGCCTTCAGACCATCGGCCGCGGCATCAAGCCGGCGCACGACCCCGCGGAGCTCACCAATGAGGCGCGTCCGCATTTCGGCAGGATCGTCGTTCGACAGCCGATCCGCAATCGTTTCGACGCCGTCGCGCAGCTTCGAGAACGCGATGAGGAGATTCTCGAGCGCAACGTCGAGCCCCTCGCGCCACACCGCGTCGTCCGCGAACGCATCGGTCAGACGCAGGACCGGCGCCGGGCCGGTCGGGCTGGTCGGGCCGGTCCCCTGTTCACCGTCGAGCCGCCGCGCCAACCGGCCGAACAGCTCCTCCGCCCAGCGGCGCGCTGCGACCAAGGCATCGAACACCGTCCGCGTCAGCAGGTCCCGGCTCGCCGATGCGAGCAAGTCGTTGCGCGTCCCCAGCTCCAGGGCCAGCGTGGGCAGCAGGCCGCGACCGTTGCGCTCGAGCCGGCCGAGCAGCCGTTGGACGCCGATCATGCTGACCTGTGTGCCGAGGTGCTGCGCCGCCACGTCCTCGAGATGATGCGCTTCGTCGAGCACGAGCCGCCGATAGGGCGGAAGCACCGCGGCTTCCTGCCAGTTGTCCGAGACGATGCGCACCGCGAGATCCGACGCGAGCAGGTGGTGGTTCACGACGACGACGTCGGCCTCCGCGGCCCGGCGGCGCGCCGCAAACACAAAGCACTGCTCGAAGTGCGGGCACTTGAGCCGGGTGCACAGATCCGATTCGGCCGCGACCGCGTCCCACACATCGCTCGAGGGCTCTTCGACCAGATCGGAGAGACTGCCGTCCGACGTTCGCGACGCCCATCCTGCGATCGCCTCGAGCTCGGCCGCACGCGCGTTGTCGAACAGCGAGTCCTGACCGGCGCGCGCCTGCTCGAGACGCGAGAGACAGAGATAGTTTCGCCATCCCTTGAGCAGCGCGAAGGTCACGCCGCGCTCTCCGGTGGAGAACGCGCGCGCCAGAATGGGCAGATCCTTCCCGACGAGCTGCTCCTGCAGGTTGATCGTATTCGTCGAGACCACGGTGCGCTCGCCGTTCGCGCGCGCCCATTCGAGGGCGGGAACGAGATACGCGAAGGACTTGCCGACGCCCGTGCCCGCCTCGAGCAGAGCAATCCCCCCGTCGTTATAGGCGTCGGCGATGAATGCGGCCATGTCGCGCTGACCCGGACGGTCCTCGAAGGCGGTGCTGCCCAGCACGCGAGCCACCGGGCCGGACTCGGTCAGCAGGTTCGCGACGTCGAGCGAATCGAGGCGGGTGTTCGTGCGGGCGCGCGGGCATTCGACGACGACATACAGCGCCGTGACGTCGTTGTTGACGATGCCGAAGCCGACACCTTCATCGTGCAGCCGCGCCGCGACGTGGAGATCGGCGCCCGAGGGTTCGAGAAAGCCGCTGGGATGGTTGTGGAGCAGCATCTCGCCCTTCTGCGCCGCGCCAGGCAGGGCGAGCACCGCATCGATCGTTCCGCGGGCGACCACGCGCGCGTCGGTCAACGTGCCGTTCGGGTCCGCCCGCACGACGAACGACACTTCGCGCCCATGGGCTGCGGCGATTTCGTCCTGGAGGAGCGTGCGCGCCGCAGCAGCCAGGCGCTCGACACTCACGTCTTGAGCTCGCGCTTCTTGGCCGCGGGGAAGAGCACGTTGTTCAGAATCAGACGGTAGCCGGGCGAATGCGGGTGCAACGACAGGTCGGTCGGGGGATCACCGATCTGGTGTTGCGGATCCTCCGGGTCGTGCCCGCCGAAGAAGGTCCAGGTCCCCTTCCCCAGATCACCATGGACGTACTTCACCCACGGGGCCCCCTCTTCCTCAGCCAGGACCGTCACCCCGGGCTTGAGGCGGTTGCGCGTAAACGACGTGGTCAGACCGTAGAAATCGGGGATGACCTGACGATGATCCTGCACCAGCATCGTCGGCACGGGATCGATCTTGGCGCTGAAGTTGAACAGCTTGAATGCGCCGAGCGGCTGGCGGCGCGACCCCCCATTCACCTGGTGACCATCGATGTCGGAGAAACTGGCGACCAGGGGATTCGGCTCGAGATGCGCACCGGTGAACGCGAAAGCTTCCGACCATTCCAGCTTGGAATCGGCACGCGGATCCATCGGCGTGCCGTCGGCAAACGTCGCGGCAATATCCGCGCGTGCGGCCGCGAGCGCGAGGTCGATCGTCTCGGTGGCGGTGCACATCGCGAACAGGAAACCGCCGCTCTCCACGTACTGATGAATCCCCCGCGCGACCGCCTTCTTCAAGTCCGGCACCGTCTGAAACCCGAGACTGCGCGCCATGGAGGAATTGCGCTGGACCATCTCCGCAAGCCACGGCATGCCCGAGTAGATGAGGAAGAACTTCGAGTACTGGCCCGTGAAATCCTCGTGGTGCAGATGCAGCCAGTCGTAGTCCTTCATCCCTCCGTTGATCACTTCCGGATCCCAAATCTTGGTGAACGGAATGCCGGCGTACTGCAGCGCCATCGTCACCGCATCATCCCACGGCGCGGCATTGGGCGGCGCGTACACGGCAACTTTGGGCGCCTTCTCGAGCGGCACGGCATCCATGTTGTTGGCTTCGATCTCTCCCCGGATCGCGGTCATGGCGCTGTCGACCGGCTCGACGCGAATACCATTGAGCGCCGCATCCCGACGCAGTCCCGGGATGTCGGGAATGAAAAACGAGCCGCCGCGATAATTGAGCAGCCATTCGGCTTTGAGGCCGGCCTGGATGGCTCGGTAGGCGAGACCGTAGGCTTTGAGATGGTCCGTTTGCGCATCGTCCATCGGGATCAACAGCGATGCAACGTTGGACCGTTGGAACGTTGGACCGAGGTCGACCAGGCGGCCGGCTACTGTCCAACCGCCCAACCGTCCAACCGTCCGCACGAATTCCCGCCGTTTCATGACTTCGGTATCGCCCCCCGCGCCCGCTCGAGCTCGCGTCGCGCTTCGGGAACGACCGCGCTGTTCGGGTACGTCAAAATCAGATGCTCGAGGTGCGGAATGGCATCGGCCGGCTGTCCCTTGCGGATCAGCAGGCGCGACCACTCGAGCTCCGCGGCCGCGGGGGCGGCGCCGTCGCCACCCGCGCGAACGATTTCATCGAAGAGCGCGACGGCCGTGACCTCCTGTTGTGGCCCGAGCCGCGCTGCGACTTGTCCCGCGATCAGCTGCACTTCCAGCCGGCCGCCTTGCAGAGGCAGCTGACCCGCTGCACGCCGCAGGGCGCCGACCGCGGCTGCCGAGTCACCGCGCGCGAGCGTCAACAGGGCGGCGCCGAGCTCCGGGCTGGATGGCTCCTGCACGCGCTGCAGCAGTGCCAGCATCGCGGTGCGATCGGTGGCGGACGAGCGGTCACCAGCGTACGGGCCGGCAATCCGGAACGCGTCCGTCGCGGCTCTCAAATCACCGCGATACAGCGCGATCCAGCCGCGCTGCGCGATGGCCGCGACACTCGAATCGTTGCCGAGCGCGGCGGCGGCGCGATCGAGCTCGCCGCGGCCGACGCGCGCGCGGGCAAGCGCGAGCTTCAGGGAAGCGCGATCGTCAGCCGGCAGAGCGACGCCGGTGTCGGTGCCCAGGCGCCGCTCCACCGCATCGAGCTGGCCATCCGCGATCATCAGCTGGAGGAGCGCGACTTGGGTCACGCCCTGAGCGCCGGTGTGGGCCTCGAGCACGCGCCGAGCGCTCGCGCGGTCGTTGGCTTCGAGCAGCTCCCGGACCGCTTCGGCGCGCGTGCGCTCCGCCAATGGCGACGGTAAGAGATCCGCCCAACGGTTCAACGCGAGCCCACGCACGCGGTGCCCATCAGGCGTCGAGATTCCCGCCGCGAGATCGGTGAAGCGCCTCAGGTCGGCCTGCGTCTCCGGATCGCGACCTCCGAGCGTCGACTCCATCGCTGCCCAGGCTTCATTGGGGCGTCCCCAGATGAGGAGGACTTCTGCCGCCAGACGCCGCGCGCTTCTGTTCGCTTCCGGTGCGAGCAACACCCGCAAGACCCGGTCGCGCATCACGCTCGGCGCCTCGGCGAGCTGCGTCGCCGCATTGGGCGCCACGTCATGCGCCTGCGCGATTGCCCGCGCCCACTCCCGTGCCGCGGCCTCCCAGTTACCTGCGCGCTGCTCCAGCTCCGCCAATTCGATCGCGAGGGTTCCCTCGCCGCCCAGCGTGCGCCGCCCGATCAGCAACGCCCGGCGCGCGTCGTCGTACATGCGACGATCCCCCAACGCGAGTCCCCACTCGCGGTACGGCGCATCACTCTGCGGCGTCGTCGCGGCCCAGCGGCGCACCACGGCTTCCAGGGAATCCTGCTGATTCAGATTCGCATAGGCGCGCACCTCGAGACTGCGGAGTGCCACACTCTCGGGCGCGCGCGTGCGCGCGCGCTGCACCAACGGCAGCAGCTCGGGCATGCGATTCAGCACGAATAGGACACGCTCGAGACCAAGCAGCGCGGGCACGTTGGTGGGATCGGTGCGGACCGTCGTGAAGTAAACGTTCGCGGCGTCCGCGTATTTTCCCGAACGCTCCAACTCGAACCCGGGGCCGATAGCTTGACCCCGGGCGAGCGCCGGCCATGCGATCAGCAAGGCGACCGCGGCGCTAAGGCTTCGTGTCATTCAAGCGGCGGAAGTACTCGAGCACCATGCGCCGCTGCTCCGGAGTGAGGCCCGACAGCTCGTCCCATGTGGGGTAGCGGACCTTCGGGCCTGATCCGGTTGCCCCCGGCGCCAGGGCCGCCGGAATGTGGATGCTGTCCCCCACGGCGGACTTGCTGGTCCGCTCCTTTTGCTCGTCCGGCTCCTCGCCCGACAGACTGCGGCCGGCGTCGAGCAGCTTGCGATAGAGACGTTCCTGCCGTTCGACGGTGCGGCGGTCCAACCGCCCCGCCTCGAGCTGGCGGGCCAATTCGCGCGCTTCCTGAGCGAGCGCGCCCGCGCCACTCGCATCGCCCTCGGCCTGCAGGCGCTCGAGCTGCTCCGCAAGCGCCCGTTGCTGCGCCGCGAGCTCCCGCAAGCGCTGCATCACCGCCTGACTTCCGGCCCCCATCATCGGCAGCATGCCCTGCGCTTCGGCGTTCATCCCCTGCTGTTGCTGAGCCATGCGCGCGAGCTGTTCCAGCGCCTCCTGGAATCCCGAACCCGACTGTGCGCCCGCGACCTGCTGTGAGGTGCGGACCAGCGCGTGTGCCGTCGCATTCAACGCATCGAGCGCCTGCTCCGCGAACGGCGCCGCCGTCGCGGGATTGGGATCGCCCTGCTCGAGCTGCTCCCGCGCCTGTTTCATCTGGTTCTGCGCGTACCCAAGCGCGGCTTCCAGCTGCGGTGAGACGAGCGCGTGCCGGCCGGCGGCTTCGCTGATCTGTTGCTCGATGGCCTTGGTCCCTTCTTCAACCGCCGCCTGGCGTGCGCGCGTCGAGGCGCCTGCTTCACCATCGCGGAGCGCGGCCGCAATCGCTTCCTGCCGCCTGGCCAGCGCCGCGGTCTCGGACAGCGCGCGGTGGAGCGCGTCGAGCGTTTCCTGGCGCCAAGCCGCCGCCAGTGAATCCCGCTGCCCGCGCAGCTGCTCCGGGAGCTGATCGAGCGAATCGGCCGCTTCCTGCCCGGCGCGACGCGCACCGCGTGCATCCCGCTGACTCGCGGCTGCGGCGGCTTGCTCCATGGCGCGCTGGGCGCTGCGTGCCGTCGTCTGAGACCGCTCGAGCGGAACGTTCTGTCCGGCACGCTCGAGATTGCGCGCCAGCGAATCGGTGGCAGCGGCGAGATCGCGCTCGGCGGCTGCCGCGGCTGAATCGGGCCGCAGCGCGTCCTCCTTGGTCCATTCCGTCTGCCGGCGCTGGAGATCCTCCGCATCCTTCGCCAGCGAGGCGAGCTCACCCTCCAGCGCCGCGCGCTCGAACAACTCGCGGCTGCGCTCCAGCTCGCGCCGCAGTTGCTGTTGCGCTTCAGCCAGACGCTGCAGCGCCTGCCGCGTCGCTTCGGGATCCAGCCGCGCGAGCGCTTCCTGCAGCTCGCGCAGCCGCTGTTCCAACTCCGGCGTGAGCGCGCGTTGGAGCAGCTCCTCAACCTCGCGCAGACGGTTTTGGAACGCCGTGTCATCGACACCCGCGGCCTTGGCCGCGCGCGAAATCTCATCGAGTGACTTGGCGAGCTCCTGAACTCGCTCCGACATGGCGGCTTGATCGCGCGCGATCTCCTCTGCGCGCTGCGTGGCCTGGAAAGACATCGTGCCCTGTTGCTGTTGCCCGGCCCGCCCGGCCGGCCGCCCGTCCGGATCCCGGCTCCGCTCCGACGCGAGATCGCGCGTACGATCGCTCAGCTCGCGTTGCGCCGCTGCGACGGAGTCGGCCGCAGTTCCGACCGCCCGCGCCGCCTCCCGCGCCGCCGCGCGCAGCTCTTCCATGCTCGGTAAGCAGAGCGCGATCTCCGGGCTGCGTCCCATGTGGGGAGCGGGCGCATTGTCCCACGCCTCGACGTAGAGTCGGAGCGTATCGCCCGGCAGGAGCCCGCGGTTTTCGGCATCGAGACGGCCCTGGACGATGGCGCGATCGCCGACTCCACTCACGTCGAGCGACTCGCGCACAACTGGATCGATCCGGCCCGTGCGACTCACACGCCAACTCACCACCGCCACCCGCGCAATGCCGTGATCGTCGCGAACGTCCGCCACGAGCTGCTGGCGCAGCGTGATGGGCAACGTGGTATCGCGGCCGGGGACCGGTAACGCGACGACCGGCGCAGAATCGGGCACGATGATCAACCGGAGCTCGGGTACCGCGCCTTCGAGAGCCGCCCCGTCCGCGCTCAGCGCCTGGAGCCGCCAGGTGCCACTGACGGCGGGAGTGAACCGGCCCTCGATATCTGTCCCGGCGCGGACTACGCGCAGCGGCTCAGAACGCGCGGGGGGGGCGGGGGGGGGGGATTCGAGCGTCCATGCTGCCCTCATAAGCGGCACGCTGGCGGATCCGGTGGTCCAGACCGTTGTGCCGGCGGGCAGCGGGATCGGATCGGGGCCGATGAGCAGGGGCTCATCCGAGCGATCCAGATACGATGGAAAGCGCGCCGTGACGGCGAGATCCGCAAGAAAGGCAGGCAACGCGACATCGACCTTGATCTCTCGGCTCGAACGCCCACCACTCGCCGCACGCAGATAGAGATCCGATTCGACTGGGCCAATCTCTTTCACGGCCTGCCCGTGCACATCGAGCGACAGAGGCATGGGCTTCCATGATTCGCCGGCACCGCGTGTCCACAACGTCGCCCGCTCAGCTCCGGGAACGGTGATCGTCGCGGTCACCGTGCCGCCGCGTCGCACGCGCTGCCGGTCGACGAGGAGTCGCACTGGAGCATGTGCATCGCGCCAGGCACGCACGGGATGCCAGAAGGCAGCCGCACGTGCGGACGCGGGTGGCGGGGCTGCCGCGACAAAGAGCAGCCCGCCTGTGAGCACGGCCCCGACGCCGAGCGCGAGACGCTGGCGCGTGGTCCGCCGCAGCGCCGTGTCGACCGCGGGCGCGGCGAAGGAAACGACTGCGGCGGCGCGGGTATCGGCGGCCACGAGCAACGCGGGGCTCATCCCCTCCCCACGACCGGCCGTGGGGCTGACGACGCCAACGACGCTGCCTGCTCTACCGCCGCTGGTCGATTCAACCAGGCGCGCGACGGGCGCGTCGGCCGCTTCGCGGCGGGCGCGCGCTGCAGCCCAGACGGCCCCCCCAGCGCTGAGGATGATCAGGACCCAGGCCACCGTCACGCCGGAGATCGCGGGCGCGAGCGCAAGCCCGAGGGCCGCCGCGGCCAGCGCCGCGCCGAGTCCGCCAAGGATCATGGCGAACGCCCGCGCGCGCGCGTGCGGCCGCCCCAGGCGACGCAGCCGGCGCGCCGTTTCGGTCATTGGCTTCCGCTCACCGCGTACGTGAAAAGATTCACACCCATCCGCAACGCAGCCTCGTGTAGCTCAGGGGGGTCACGATGCACATCCGGGTCTTCCCATCCGTCCCCGAGGTCGGACTGGTAGGAGTAGTATACGACGAGTCGGCCTCCCAAAAAAATACCGAATCCCTGCGCGGGGAGCCCATCGTGCTCGTGGATCTTGGGGATACCCCGGGGGAAAGCGTAGACGAGGTTGTATACCGGGTGGGTCAACGGCACCTCAACGAGCGGGTGGTCGGGAAAAACGCGCGCGATCTCCCGCCTGAACGAGACGTCCATTCCATAATTGTCATCGGCATGCAGGAACCCACCCTGCTCGAGGTAGCGTCGCAGGTTGCGCAGCTCGAGATCAGAGAAGTGCACGTTTCCGTGGCCCGTCATATAGAGGTAAGGGACGTCCCACAGCTCGGGTCCCGTCAGCGTAACCACACGGTCACGATCGGCGACCGAGAGGGTCGTGCGCTCGCGCAGCGCGGCCAGGAGATTCGGCAAACTGGACGGGTTCGCGTACCAGTCGCCGCCGCCGTCGTAGTGGAGGCGGCCTATCGTCAAGGCGGCGGAAGGTCGGAAGGTGGGAAGGTTGGAAGGTGGTGCACGGTCAGCTGCGCTGATGCTCGCGCCGGCCAGCATCATTCCAACCTTCCAACTTTCCAACCGTCCAACGTTCATAATTCGTTCACCAATCTGTACG
>JBIOXD010000048.1:0-149840 GCA_044869265.1 Gemmatimonadales bacterium | reverse complement strand
ACATCGCGAGTCGTCCAACTGGAAGGGCCGGTGGAGGTGCTCTATATTGGGCGCCCATCCACTCCCCTCAGGAGATCTCGTGGCCGCTTCAATCCCGGCACCAACCACTTCCGGATCCGGCACGGCGTTGAGCAGCGCGCTCGATCTCTTCAACGTCCTGCACGAGCCGGCCGCAGTCTTCAGGCGCGTAAACGAGCGCCCACGCGTGCTCATACCCTGGCTTGCGCTGGGGGTGCTGCTCATTGTGATGGCGGTGCTGACCCAACCCTTTCAAGCGGCCGCATTCGAAGCGTTCAAGAGCTCGCTCACGCCTGAGCAAGCGGCCCGCATGGGAAACCGGGGTGGTGGCGGCGGACCGGTCGGCTTCGTGCTCTATCCCGTGATGGTCTTCATTGGTGTGGCGGCGGCAACCGGCCTGCTCTGGATTGGCGTCGCACTGTCGGGCTCGCAAGGACGCTACAAGACGCTGCTGAGCGTCCTCACCTACGCTTGCGTTACCTATGTCCTGTACAGCGCAGTCACGGTGCTGGTCTTGAAAGTGCGCGGCGTCCAGGCGGTGACGGGATTCCAGGATTTGCGGGCGCCGCTCGGCCTCGATCTGCTCGTCCCGGGCGCAGGATTTTACTCGGGCGCCGTGCTGAACGGCATCAATCCCTTCTCGATCTGGGGCGTGTGGCTGACCGGGACGGGTATCGCGGAGACGCACAGAACGTCGCGTGGAGGCGCGATCGCGATCGCGACCGGCGCGTTCCTGATCATGCTGCTCCTGGTGTCGCTCCCGGCGTTGTTCGCCGGGATGATGGCTAGACAGTAGCGCGGGTGCGACTGACGACGCCCGCCTCCTCGAGGGCCGCCTGGGCCGCGGCGAGGCGGGCGATCGGCACCCGGAAGGGTGAGCAGGACACGTAGTTCATTCCCACCCGATGACAGAACTTGACGGAGCTCGGCTCACCGCCGTGCTCGCCGCAGATCCCGATCTTGAGATCGTGCCGCGTCTTCCGTCCGAGCTTCACCGCCATTTCCACCAACTTGCCCACGCCGCCCTGGTCCAGCGACTGGAAGGGATCTTCGGGAAGCAGCCCGTGCTCCACGTAGAACGGGAGGAATCGGCCCGCATCGTCTCGTGACAGCCCGAACGTCGTCTGTGTCAGATCGTTCGTACCGAATGAGAAGAATTCCGCCTCTTTCGCGATCTCATCAGCGGTGACGGCGGCACGCGGGAGCTCGATCATCGTCCCGATCAGATACGGCACTGCTCGGCCCTCGCGATGGAACACTTCCTGGGCCACGCGCCGGATGATGGCCGTTTGATTCGTCAGCTCGCGTACATCGGCCACGAGCGGGACCATGATCTCGACGGTGACCTTCTTGCCGCGGCTCGCCACATGGCCAGCTGCTTCGAAGATCGCCTGCGCCTGCATCTCGGTGATCTCGGGGTAGGTGATGCCCAGCCGGCAGCCGCGGTGCCCGAGCATCGGGTTCGCTTCCCTCAGTGAATCGATCAATCGCTCGAGCTGAGCAGCGGGAACTTTGGCGCGCTTGGCCAGCCCGGCGATTTCCTCGCGTGTGTGTGGCAAGAACTCGTGGAGCGGGGGATCGAGCAGCCGGATGGTCACCGGCAGTCCGTCCATCACGTCGAAGATTCCCTCGAAGTCGCCTCGCTGAATCGGCAGCAGCTTGGCGAGCGCTTTCCGTCGACCGGCTTCGTCGGCGGCGACGATCATTTCCCGCATCAACGTGATGCGGTCACCCTCGAAGAACATGTGCTCGGTCCGGCACAGGCCGATCCCTTCCGCGCCGAACTCCCGTGCGCGGCGCGCATCGGCCGGAATGTCGGCGTTGGCCCGCACGCGCAACCGCCGGCGTTTGTCGGCCCAGGCCATCAGCCGGTCGAATTCCTTGCCCACCTTTGGTGTGACGAGCTTGGCGGCGCCGAGGATCACGCGGCCGGTGGTGCCGTCGACGGTGATGACCTGGCCGCGTTTGACTGCCCGTCCATCGACGCGGAAGCGGCCCGCGGCGGGATCGACGTCCAACTCTTTGGCTCCGACGACGCAGGTCTTGCCCATCCCGCGGGCGACCACGGCTGCGTGACTCGTCATGCCGCCGCGCGCCGTCAGCACCGCGCGCGCGGCTACGATACCGTGGAAGTCCTCCGGCGACGTCTCGGGCCGCACGAGAATCACATCGTGGCCCTTCTTCTTTAATGCTTCGGCCTCGTCGGCATCGAACACGACCTCCCCCGTGGCGGCTCCCGGCGAAGCCGGCAGTCCCTTCGCGAGGACCGTCACGCTCGCCCGCGGATCGACCATGGGATGAAAGAGTTGATCGAGGTCCTGCGGCGGCACGCGCTGGAGGGCCTCCTCTTCCGTAATCAGTCCCTCATCCACCATCTCTACCGCGACGCGCACTGCGGCAAGGCCGGTGCGCTGAGCGCGCCGGGTCTGCAGCATGTACAGCTGGCCGTGCTCGAAAGTGAATTCGACGTCCTGGACGTCCTTGAAATGCGTCTCGAGTCTGGTCGCGAGCTTTTCGAGCTCGCGGTACACCTTCACGAACTTGCCCCGCTTCATCTTCTCGATCGGTTCCGGTGTGCGCGCGCCGGAGACCACGTCTTCCCCCTGCGCGTTTGCCAGGACGTCGCCGTTCAAGACGTTCTCGCCGGTACGGCAGTCGCGCGTGAACGCCACTCCGGTCCCGCAGTCGTCGCCCATGTTGCCGTAGACCATCGCGACGATGTTGACGGCAGTCCCCAGACTGTCGGGAATACCGTGCACCTGGCGGTAGTCTTTGGCGCGACGGGTATTCCAGCTCTTGAAGACCGCCTCGATCGCGCCCCACAGCTGCTGTTGCGGGTCGTCGGGGAAGGGGTGACCGGTTCGCCGTTTCACGATCGTCTTGAAGTCGTGCACGAGGTCGTGCAGATCGTCGGCGGGGAGATCGATGTCGCGTTTGACCTTGCGCCGGGCCTTTGCTTTCTCGAGCTCGGCCTCGAAGGGTTCTTTGCCGAGATCGAACACGACGTCGCCATACATCTGCACGAAGCGGCGATACGAGTCGTAGGCAAAGCGCGGATTCTTCGAGCCGGCGATGAGCCCAGCGACGGTCTCGTCGTTCAGCCCGAGATTCAGGATTGTTTCCATCATCCCCGGCATCGACACGGCGGCGCCCGACCGCACCGACACGAGCAGCGGGTTTTGGGGATCACCAAAGCCTTTTTTGGTGACGCGCTCGAGGTGTTTCAGGTGGCGGTCGACTTCGGCGCGCAGGGCAGGTGGGAACGTGCCCTGGTCGACGTAGGCGATGCACAGCCTCGCGGAGATGGTGAAGCCCGGGGGCACGGGGAGGCCCAGATTCGCCATCTCGGCGAGGCCGGCGCCTTTGCCGCCCAGGATGTCGCGCATCGCGGCGGACCCATCGGCGCGGCCATTGCCGAAGAAGTAGACGTGGCGTTCAACGGACATACGGCGATTATGGCGCCCGGAAGGGATCGGCGATAGGGGACCCTCATGCTGTACTATTAGGTTCAGGCAGACCGGCCTAATCCGACGCCCGTGGTTGTCTGGTGGACGTCGAACGCGACATACTTCGTTGTCCGTTTCATGAGAGCCGCTCCTTGCTGAGGACCACAGGTCTTGGTCGACTCTATGGTAGCAGCAAGGGGCGCGCTCAATAGCCACAGCAAGCGCATTGTCGCGTGAGCAGAGCGCGCGTCGCACGCACCCGAGGGGGAGGCACCAATGCGCCGCCAGTTGGTACTGATGGTGTGCGGCACGCTCCTGTCCAGGCTGATGGCCGCCCAGCAGGTCGCCAGTCCTAGCTCTTTCTGCTGGCGCGCCCGGCCAGTGGAGTACTGTCGAGCGACGATCCTCACGAACGCTGGCGGTTACCTGGTGAGCGGGCCAGCCTCCGGCCCGGGGGCCGTTGCCGACTGGGGTGTTCTGGTCAACACCGGCGCTCGAACCGCCCTCGGAGCATCGGTATTCGCCTCACAGAGCAGATACGGATTCGAGCTCGGCCCAGCGGTGCATTATCGTCGCTGGCTTGGCCCGGACCAGAGCATCGACCTCGCCTTGGGGATACCTCTGTTCAGTTCCGAAGGCTCCGTGGCCGTTGCGCCCTACGGCCTCGTCAAGTACAACCCGGTGCACTGGGCCGGACTCGCGGTGCGGCCGGAGTGGCGTCGCGGCTCCTACAATGGGCAACCGTACTCCTTCGTGATTTCAGTCGGAGCGGAGTTCGGTTGGGTCCCGGGGTCCGTCATGACCGTGGCCGGGGGAGTTGCGGCTCTCGCTCTGCTATCGTCCACTTCCAACTCGAACTAATTGGTGTCGGCAACGCGTGCAGCCTAAAGGTTGGCAAGCACACGTTGGGCAAGACCTGTTCGACTCTTTGACCACCTCGTCGGCACGCCAGCCGTCCTTGGCAACCCGACGGTAATCCCGGGCGTCGCCGTTACACACCTGCGCTACCCAGTGCGCAACGCGTAGCCCTCATCCTCTCGCGGCAGCATTTCTGTCACCTCCTCGCCGCAGGCGCATGACGAGCCATAAGCCGTAACAGGTAGTGCTGCCCGCAAACCTTCGGCACAGAACTTGACCCTGTTCGCCCCCAAGGCGGGGCACATGGTCTCGCTAGTCTTTGCCCGCACTCCCCGAGGAGCGACGCATCGATGGTCCGCAACACCCTCCGCACCGGACTCCATCGAGTCCTGGCGCTCATGACTCTGTGTGTGCTCGTTACCTGCACCGATGAGCAGTCTCCGCTCGCTCCGCCGGATGCAGGGATCCCGAGTTTCGCGGCGGGCGCGTCATTCAGCGGACCCGTGGTCTTCGTCGGGGCCGGCGACATCGCCTCCTGTAACAACGACAACGATGAAGCGACCGCGCAGCTGATCGACGGCATCCCGGGTACCGTATTCACGTCCGGCGACAACGCGTATCCCTTCGGCCGGACGATCGACTATCAAAACTGCTATGAACCCACCTGGGGCCGTCACAAGGCGCGCACCTGGGCGGCCCTGGGTAACCACGAGTACGACTCGACGGCTACCGCTGACCCCTCCTTTGACTATTTCGGGGACCGGGTCGGCCCCCGCGGCCTGGGTTACTACAGCTTCGATCTCGGGGCATGGCACATCGTGGTGTTGAACGACAACGGCCAGTTCGTGCCGTTCACGGCGAATTCGACGCAGGACCAGTGGTTCCAGGCCGACCTCGCCGCGCATCCCAATCTTTGCACGCTCGTCATGTGGCACCAGCCGTATCTCTTCTCGAACAAGAATCCCTCCGGCTCCATCACGAGCCCCGCACGCAAGATCTTCTGGGACCGCGCGTACGCGGCGGGCGTCGACGTGGTGGTCAACGGCCACCAACACCAGTACGAGCGGTTCCTGCCCATGACCCCGGACCTGGTCGTGGACACCGACCGCGGCATCCACGCGTTCACCATCGGAACGGGTGGCGAGAGCACCGCGCAGCCCGTCCTCATCGCCCCGAACAGCGTCGTGCAGGCCGGGACCTTTGGCGTCATGAAGTTCACGCTGAAGGACGGCGGCTACGACTGGCAGTTCCTCCCGATTCCCGGCCAGACGTTCACCGACGCCGGTAGCGCCTCCTGCCACGACGCTCCCGGCGGTGTGTCGGCCACCCAGACGACCGTCACCGCGTCGCCGACCACTATCCTCAAGGGCACGGGGACTTCTACCATCACGGTCACGGCGAAGGATGCGAACGGCAACCCGGTGAGCGGCGCCTACGTGGCGCTCTCGGCGACGGGAACCGGCAACACGCTGACCCAGCCCGCCGGTTACACCGACGTCAACGGCGTGGCAACTGGAACGCTGAGCTCGACCGTGACGGAGATCAAAACCATCTCCGCGGCGGTAAGCGGCATCGCAGTCGCGCAAACAGCCTCGGTTAACGTCACGGGCATCCCATCCGCGTCGAAATCGAAGGTCGCGACCGCACAGCGGTACATCGCCGTGGGAACGGGGACCTCGACCATCACGGTCACGGTGCTGGACGCCTCCGGGCGCCCCGTGAGCGGGGCCACCGTCACACTGCAGGCGACGGGAAGTGGGAACACGCTGACCCAGCCGACGGCCCTGACCGACGCGAGCGGTGTGACAACCGGTACGCTCAGCTCGACGGTTGCCGGGACGAAGACGGTCTCGGCCACGGCCAACGGCACGCTGATCAGCCAGACCGCGAGCGTGGCCGTCACGACACCGTCTTCGTCAAGGTCGACGCTCTCGGCCTCCCCGCCGTCGTTCACCGCGGGAACCGGCAGCTCCACCATCAGCGTCACGGTGAAGGACGGAGGCGGTCACGCGCTGGCCGGGGCCGCGGTCCTGTTGTCGGCGACCGGCACGGGCAACGTCGTGACACAGCCGGCCGCGCTGACGGATTCCAAGGGAGTTGCGAAGGGCACCCTGGCGTCGAGCGACGCGGGGGCAAAAGTCGTCTCCGCGACCGCGAACGGTGTCTTGATCACCAAGACCGCCACCGTGACGGTTAACGCGAACCCGGTGTCCGCCTCGTTGTCGACGGTCGCGGCTGCGCCCACTTCGGTCCCGACCGGCGCGACGTCGACGATCACGGTCACGGTGAAGAACAACAGCGGTCAACCGGTCAGCGGCGCCACGGTCGTGCTCGCCGCCACCGGGAGCGGGAATGCGCTCACGCAACCGGCCGGCGTAACGAATGCGAGCGGTGTCGCGACCGGGACCCTCAGCTCGACCGTCGCCGAAACCAAAACGGTCTCGGCAACGGCGAACGGCATCGCGCTCACACAAACCGCGTCGGTGACGGTGACGGGTGGAGGCGTGTCCGCGTCTCAATCGACGCTGGGTGCTTTGCCAACCTCCATCTCGGCGGGAAGCGGCACGTCCACGATTACGGTCACCGCGAAGGACGCCGGCGGCAATCCCATCAGCGGCGCGACGGTCGTGCTCGCGGCGACCGGGACCGGCAACACGCTCGTCCAGCCGGCAGCATTGACCGACCCGAGCGGCGTGGCGACCGGCACCCTCAGCTCCACCGTGGTCGAATCGAAGACCGTCTCGGCAACGGTGAATGGCGTTTCACTGAACCAGACGGCGACCGTGACGGTCACAGCGGGAAGCGTATCGGCCAGCCAATCGACGCTGGGCGCTTCACCCTCGTCGATTCAGGCCGGGAACGGCACGTCCACGATCACGGTGACCGCCAGGGATGCCGGCGGCAACCCGATCAGCGGCGCGACGGTGGTGCTCGCAGCAACCGGGACAGGGAACACGCTCGTTCAGCCGTCCGGTGTGACCAACGCGAGCGGCGTCGCGACGGGGAGCCTCAGCTCGTCGGTGGCGGAAACGAAGACGGTTTCCGCGACGATCAGTGGAACCGCCGTTACCCAGACCACCAGCGTCACGGTCACGCCGGCCACCATTTCCCCGACGCTATCGACTGTCGGCGCCACCCCGGCCTCATTCACCGCAGGTAGCGGGAGTGCGACCATCACGGTGACCGTCCGCAACAGCAGCGGCCAGCCGGTCAGCGGCGCGAATGTCGTGCTTTCGTCCACGGGCACCCAGAACACGCTGGTCCAGCCCTCGGGCCCGACCGATGCCAACGGCGTGGCGACCGGCATGCTGTCCTCGAACAAAGCGGAGCTGAAGACCATCTCGGCCATCGCAGACGGCGTAGCGATTTCGCAGACAGCGGTCCTGACCGTAACCGCCGGGCCGGTCACTGGGTCGACCTCAGTGGTCACGGCTGCGCCCACGAGCATTGCTCCGGGGACGGAAACTTCGACCATCCGGGTCACCGCGAAAGACGAGTTCGGCAACCCCGTCAGCGGTGCCACCGTGTCGCTCGCTGCCACGGGGAGCGGCAACACGCTGACGCAGCCCGCCACCACGACTAATTCGATTGGGGTGACGTCCGGGACCCTCAGCTCGACGGTCGTCGGAACCAAGACGGTTTCGGCTACCGCCAACGGCGTCGCGATCGTGCAGACGGCGACCGTCACGGTGACGGCGCCGAGCGGGGGGGCCATCGCGCACACGCTGCTCACTTCGGGCAACGATGTGAACAACGTGAAGA
Source organism: Gemmatimonadales bacterium (assembly GCA_044869265.1). GTDB lineage: Bacteria > Gemmatimonadota > Gemmatimonadetes > Gemmatimonadales > GWC2-71-9 > 20CM-2-65-7. The sequence goes on along the minus strand of JBIOXD010000048.1, from coordinate 141,756 downwards.
TCTTCACGACGGCGTCGATCGCCCCGGCGGCGAACGCCCTCGTGACCGTGGCCGTGGCCACGCACAACTCGACGAGCGCCGCGCCGGCGCCGACCCTGACCGGTGGCGGGATGGCCAGCTGGGAAGTGGTCGCGACCGTCACCTATGACACGGTCGGCCTGCCTCGCAAGCGCGTGACGATCTTCCGCGCCATGAGCCCGTCACCAGGCAGCGGTCCGATCACCATCACGTCGAGCGTCACGCTCTCGAACTGTCAATGGATCGTGTCGCAGTGGAGCGGCGTCGAAACCGGCGGCACGAACGGGTCCGGCGCCATCGTCCAAACCGGCACGAACGCCGCCGACACGGTGACGACCCTCGCTACATCGCTCGCGGCGTTCGGGAGCGGGGCGAACGTGGCCTACGGGGTGTTCGGCGTCAACAGCAATGTGGTCGCGGTCACGCCCGGCGCGGGATTCACCGAAATCGACGAGCAGCCGTCGAGCGAAAGCACGTCCGCCGACCTGTTCGCGGAATGGGCGGTCAATCGGCCGTGGATCAACGCGACCTGGGCGAAGAAGAACGCGGCGGCCTTGGGGGTGGAGATCAAAGCGGCGCCCTAAACGTACCAGCGCATGATGCGGTCGTGGCGCGACAGCGCTCGCAAGGGCAGCTCATCGTTCATGTGTCCCAATGTTGAGCCACAGGATCCCGACTTCCGTGCTCGGGTCAAGGACAGCTTTTCACATCAAGCATTCATGGCAGCGATCGGGGCTTCCCTGCAGCTCGTTGAACCGGGGGAAGTGCAGATCGCACTGCCGTTCTCGACGCACCTGTCGCAGCAACACGGCTACTTGCATGCAGGTGCGACAGCCGCAATCGCCGACAGCGCCAATGGATATGCCGCGCTCACGTTGGCACCGGCTGGTGCCGATGTGTTGGCGGTGGAGTTCAAGATCAACCTGATGGCGCCGGCAGTGGCGCCCCGATTTCTCGCCCGCGGCAGAGTCCTCAGGCCAGGTCGTCGCCTTTCTGTTTGCCTTGCCGAAGTCGTCGCCTTAAACGATGCGAGTCAGGAAGTAATCGCGACCATGCTCTCGACGATCAGCATCAGAGCGGGGGGTCCGCCGGCCTGACACGCGGCAGCCGGTCGGAAACGAGACCAGCCGAATCTCGGAGGGGTAGGGGCAGTAGTGCGCCCGTGGGCGCACCTCATCGGTCGGACTATCACGCTTCGGTATCCAGATGGAGCCGACGGGCCCGACCGGTGTCTCCGCGTGCGAGTTGGGCTTCCCCAAGGCTGTCGTACTTGCGCGGGCTGTCCAAAGCGCATCACGTTAGGCGGCGGAATGTGACTACCAGCCAACCCCGGAGTAGGAATGACCGCAGCCGGCGTATTCGGTAAGCTCCAGTTGAGAGATGAGACCGAGATTGTGGTCCTCAACTCACCGCCGAGCTTTGAGTCCGTGTTGAAGCAGCTGCGCGGCATCACAATCCATCGGACGGTATCGCGCTCGCCCATTCGGTTCGCCCTCGCGTTTGTCGCTCGACAAGCTGAATTAGCACGCACCGCGCGGGCGTTGGCCGAGCTGGCACCGGGGGACGCCGCGCTCTGGTTTGCCTACCCGAAGGCCAGTTCGAAGCGCTACACAACCGACATCTCTCGCGATGCCGGTTGGCAGGTGCTCGGCGAGCTGGGGTTCGAAGCCGTGCGGATGGTTGCCATCGATGACGACTGGTCTGCAAAGCGATATCGGCGCCCGGCGTTCATCAAGGCGATGAACCGCGACGCGGCTTGGGCGATGACCAAGGAGGGGAAGGCCAAGACTCGCAAGCAGGGGGCTGCGCGGCCGCACAGCAAGGGGTCCTAGCGCTTAGAGGTGTCTGATGCGGCGCATTCACGTCTTCCCAGTGTGCCTCGGGCTTCGCATTGACGTCAGCGAGTCGGATGCCATCGGTACGGGCGGCGGGGGTGTTCGCGCAAAGCTTGCCCGTCCGCTTTCTGTTTTTGGTGACGCCCGAGTTCACTACGCCTTCTCGCCATCTTCCCCTCGCACCGTCCTGCTTCTGACTTTCGGGATCATTGTGGAGCCGCGGCTCCTGTGACGCCACCTAGCACGCGCTTCGAATTTCGTCACCGTGCCGTGAGGAACTCGACAAGAGGACAGTTTCATTCACCGTGTTCGCAGCATCCCGTTAAGCGGCCTGATCGGTAGGAGGGCAACAATGGCGAAGATTACCGGAGTTGGCGGCGTCTTCTTCAAGAGCAAAGGGGACAGCGCTGCACTGGCAGCGTGGTATCGGAAGCACTTGGGCATGAGGCTCGAAGACTTTGGGGGCGCCATCCTCAGGTGGCCGGACGACAAGGCCGAGGACCGAGGCCTCACGGTGTGGCATGTCGCGGGGAAAGACAGCCAGTGGTTCAGTCCGAGCAAATCTTCCTTCATGATCAACTACCGGGTCGATAACCTGAGCGAGCTGTTGGAGCAGCTGCGGGCTGGGGGCGTGGAAGTCATTCAAGGTCCCGAATCGCACGAGAACGGCAAGTTTGCGTGGATCATGGACCCGGACGAAAACAAAATCGAGCTCTGGGAGCCGAAGGTCTGGGACGACAAGAACAAAGGCTAGTTGTGCGGGCCGATGCCATGCGCATCGTGGGCCTGGCCGTACGCACGCCGTTGTCTCGTCACTGGCAAGTAACGTCTCGACGCAGGGCGGGGCATACCTGGTCTTCAAGTGTGCCGGTCCAATACCTCAAGCCGTTGTAGAAGGATGGCGCGACGTGTGGGCGTTCCTCGAATGCGAGGCGGCGCCGAAACGCTCGTACACCTACGACTTCGAGATCTATCGCGACGGGACGCCCGTCGAGATCTGGGTCGCCGTTCGCGAATCCTGAGGTTGTGGCGTCGTTAGGCGAGAAGCCAGGATGCAACTTGCGACGCGGCGCAACGAGGCGATTTGGACGAGATAGGGTATAGGAACCGCGTCGAACGAGCGCCACCGCAGCGATGTCTCAAGGTCGATTGTTTATCGAACAATGCGAGCGTGACACCCATCACTGGGACGAAGCCAGTGACGGTTTTAGGTTGAGCCCTTCACGTAGTGCCCTCCTGATAAAGCCCTTTCTAACCAGCCCTAGAGAAAGATCGACTGGCCGCGAAGCATGAAGCAACGGGGAATTGGCGCTATGACGCTGGTCCCGCCCTTAGGGCGCCGGTCCGGTCAGCGCCGAGGTCGGCAAAGCCATCATGACGTGGGGACGCAGAGCTCCGAGCCTGTCGCCACGCGGTGGATGCTGCTCATATTCTCTTTGACCCTCGGCGCGCTTGGCGTCGGGTGCGCCATAGGAGCGAGGGAACTGGCGGTGCCGCAGATAGTCGTGTCGCCTGCAGTCGATACTCTCAGGGGGATTGGCGCTACTGTCCAGTTGACCGCGAGCGTGAGCGCCCCGGCACCGACTGGCCCGACCGCGTCGATCTCGTGGACCAGTCTGAACGGCGGTGTGGCAACGGTGGATTCGCTGGGCATGGTGCGAGCGGTAGCCGCGGGCACGGCGCTGATCGTCGCGGCATTGGGCGGGCAGGCGGACACGGCCACCCTCATCGTGTTGACCCTTGAGCACCTGGATCTCGCACCCCCAAGCGTCACGCTCTTGCCCACTGGCACCATCCGGTTCGCGGTCTCGGGCACGTGGACCGACGGCTCGTCCACGCATCCGGACGTCACATACGCCACAACCGGCGGCACGATCACGGCGGATGGGCTGTACACCGCGGGCGCCACGCCGGGCACGTTCGCGGTGATCGCGACGCAACAGGGTGGGAGCTTGGCGGACACGTCCACGGTGACGATCACTCTGTCGCCTCCCACGCTCACGCAATTGGTCCTCACACCTGCGAGCGTCACACTCGCGCCAGGCGGCACTAGGCAGTTTGTGGTCTCCGGCACCTGGAGTGACGGCTCGTCCACGGTGCCAGCCGTGACTTACTTCGCGACCGGGGGCACGATCACCGCCGGCGGGCTGTACACCGCGGGCACGACGCCAGGTACGTTTCAGGTGATCGCGACACAACAGGGTGGGCCCAAGGCGGACACCTCTGGCGTGACGGTGACTGCTGTGTCGGCGCCAACCCTTCGCCTCCTCGCCAGTGCCCGCAATTTCGCGATCGGGGCAGCGGTCAGAGATAGCGCATTCCGTAACGAGACCCTTTATCGGCAGACCCTTGTCACGCAATACAATAGCATCGTGCCCGAAGATGCCACCGATTTCTGGCCCATTCATCCAGGGCCGACACAGTACGCGTTCGCCAACGCGGATACACTGGTGGCCTTCGCGCAAGCGAACGGGATGGCGATACATGGGCATTCACTGGTGTGGTATTCGTGGAACCCGACGTGGGTCACGAACGGTGGATACACGAATGATCAGTTGCGAGCCATCTTGAAAGATCATATCACAACCGTAGTGGGTCGGTATAAGGGGAGAATCGTTTCATGGGATGTGGTAAATGAACCCATGGAGGAATCGGGCAATGGGCTCCACAGTTCGTTTTGGATGGACCACCTTGGCCCGGAGTACATCGACTCGGCCTTCGTCTGGGCACACCGAGCAGACCCAGCCGCAAAGCTCTATCTCAACGAGTGGGCGACGGAGACAATCGGCCCGAAATCCAACGCAATACTAGCCCTGGCACAGGCGCTCAAAGGACGCGGTATTCCAATTGATGGAGTTGGATTCCAAATGCATCTTACGCACTTCTGGCCCCCACCAACCAGTGCTCAGATTCAAGCGAACTTTGCTCGTTTCGCTAACGCGGGTTTCGATATTCGAATCACCGAAATGGATTCAGATATTGCCGATACTGCTGGGGCGGCGGCATTAGTAGCGCAGGGCGCAGTTTATGCTGCCGTACTCGACGCTTGCCTGCGTACACCACGGTGCATTGAACTGACCACCTGGGGGTTCACTGATAAATACCACTGGGTCCCGCAACATTTCCCTGGGTGGGGTCGTGCGCTGCCGTTCGACGCGAACTACCAACCGAAGCCTGCTTTCGACTCCTTGATCGTCCGCCTGGGCCAGCCTTAGGCGGCAACCGACCCCCGGGAACGCGCAGATAATCAAGGGTCTCAAACCAGGACTCTTGATCCTGCGGCGCTCACCTACCCACGCCTTCGGAAATATCATTATGAAGGCCTTTGAACCTCGCGCGACGTTTAGGAGTGAAAGACGCCACCAGATCGCGAAGGAGTCGATGAAGCGGCACGCTCGCGGCTGATTGCACTCTTGAAGGCCACGCGGCCCGAACGAGCGGCGGGAAGTTTTTCGCGCGACGATGGCACAGTTCAGTTCTACACGCGGGTAGATGCTCTTCTTACCCCCGGCATGACGTTGCTGGACTACGGGGCCGGTCGGGGTCGTCAGTTTGATGTTCCGGATCCGGGATACGCTCAGACGCTTCAGAAGTTTCAAGGCAGAGTCGCTCGAGTGATTGGGGTAGACGTCCACGAAGCTATTCGTGATCACCCGTACCTTGACGAGCGACACGTGATCCGCGCAGGGCAGGTCCTGCCGATACAATCGGGTACCATCGACATCGTCATTGCGGATTGGGTGCTCGAGCATCTCGAACATCCGGCACAATTCGTGGAAGAGATGGAGCGTCTCGTGCGGTCGGGGGGGTGGGTGTGCGCGCGTACGGTCAACCGCTGGGGATACGTCGGAATCGGCGCCCGCCTTCTCCCGAATAGCATGCACAGTCGGCTCGTTCGCATGCTCGTCCCCGTTGCTCGGTCGGAAGACGTCTTCCCAACTTTCTACCGACTCAACTCCTTACGAGATATTCGCCGATGGTTCTCGCCGCAGGGCTGGGAAGACTGCTCCTATTTGGTGAACACGACTCCCCGATACTTTGCCCATTCAAGGTTCCTCTTTCGCGCAATCGAACTGTATCAAAAGATTGTTCCCTATTCGCTAAGCACCGATCTGTTTGTGTTCATTCAGCGGAAGTGAGTGTTCTCCTCCGCCAACGCTAAGGCCCAGCGATGGGAAGCTCGAATGGAAATCGCGTCAGTAGTTGAGATTGCAACACGGCATTGGCCACGACACCATGTGCTGTTGCATTCCAATGGTTATCACGCGAGTCTTCAAACCTCCGGGCATGTCGGCTAAAGTCCGAGAAGAACACCGGATCGGCGTCGATAACCTCATAGCCTCGCGCTTCCGCCCTTGCCCGAAACGCTCTCCGCATTCGGTCGAAATAGGTTCCAACACCCCGGTTGGCCTGATCCGGATAGCGGAAGCCGTCCATGATAAAGAGAACGCGCGTCGGCGGAAGGCCGACAAGGTCTGACAGATCGCGGAAGAACGCGTCGATCACGGCAACGGAGGCATTCATACGGCCGGTGTCAGCTGCAACGGCGGTGTTGCCGGCATACCGCCGTCCGCCGATATCGCCCGCGAATTGCCCTCCGCCTTCTCCGGTGCGAGTCCTGCTGAACAGAGACTTGACATGCAAATTGATGAACAGGTAGCGCGCTAGCGCACTGTTCTTGACGAGCGAACGAATCCGTGAAACATGGAATTCGACCAATCGCAGCCGCAGTTGCCCATCCGGGCCTCGCACATAGATCCAGAAACCTGGGACGTCGGGGACTTTATACACCTCGTGGCTTTCATCAAAGTCATTTCCGACAACATTAATGATCAGAGCCTGTGCGCCGTACTCGCGCACGGCATGACGTGCCCAGATGATGTATTGACTCAATGGAGCCCCAGACGCGGCGTAACTGTAGACCCTTAGCCTGCCATACAAGGCCATCGCGAGATGTCCCTGCAGAGTTTCCGCGTAGGGCACCATCATTGCCTCGATATAAGAGTCTCCGACCACCGCCAGCAGCGGCGTAGTGTCCTCCTTTCGATAGTCTTGATCGTTGACCATCCCGACATTGTTAACGCGACCATGATTGACCAAGTGGAGGTCCCAGTCCCGCGAAAAGAGAAACGGACGGTTTGGCGCGTAGTGAAATATTGGATCGGCGGCTGTAACCGGGACAACCAGCGGGTGGTTCGCCACAGGAAGAAAACGAAGAACGATTTCAGCGATCGCACAGACGCCCACGAGGCTGATCATGATCGTGATGAGGGCGAACAATACCTCTCTACGTCTCGTCATCCCAATGCACGCTCTTCCGTCACCGGTAGGTACCTCGAGCTCCAGCCATATTCCCCTCGATGGCGTCACATATGCTTCAGTGATGGAGCAACTCCAATGCCACCTTTTTCCCGATGGCTTGGATAACCAGGGCTTTCGCCTTGTATGTTCCGAGGCACGATATGCGAGTTAACGTGCATCGCCACCCCCTGGGAGCGTGAAACACACGATGCGCATCGCAATACTCTGTTTGGAGAAGGGTGGGGGCATCTCGCATTGCGCCTACGAGCTCGCCAAGGCACTGTCTGAGCAGGCCACGGTCACCTGCTTTCTCGCCGTTCAAAACAACATGCTCAGCGAGTTCCAGGCGCTCCCTTGCCGCGTTCATGCATTCCCGCTGAGACGTGGGCCGATTTCCCTGTTGATGGCGATGCTCGCGGGACGCGAACCTTCCGGCATCGCCCAAGCCATCGAAGCGGACTCGCCGGATATCGTGCTCGATGCTGGGAGTAGCGGATGGGGCGGGGTCGTTCTCAAATCCCACGCCGGGCGAATCCCGATCGCCCAGATCGTGCACGATGTCGTCCCACATCCCGATCTTCGCTCCGTGATCGACGCGGTACCTGGGTTCATGCAAGCCCCGGTCGCCGACATTTTCGTGGGCCTCTCAGACTTCTCCTACGGGGTGCTCAGGCGCAGGTACCCGAACAAAGCATGTATCCGGTCCCGACTCGGGATTCTGATGCCGCCTGGCGAGATCGACCCTCAGTTGGTAGCCGAGCGACGGCACAGGCAACTCTTCTTTGGGAGGATCTATCCCTATAAAGGCGTCGACACGCTGGTGAAGGCGTTCGCGATCGCCAAAGAGCTGGATCCTCGGGTTGAGCTGACGGTCGTCGGGCGTGGACGGATAGGCAGGAGCTCGCTGCGGAAGATATCGGAACTCGGGATCGGCCTCGACAATCGATACATTGCCGACTCCGAGATCCGGCAACTGCTTTCGTCGCACGGGGTCATGATCCTGCCGTACACCTCGGCGACACAGTCTGCAGTGGCCGCACTCGCTTTGGCAAATGGAATGCCGTGCGTTGCGACGAGTGTCGGGGGTCTCCCGGAGCACGTCATTCACCACCGCAATGGATTGATCGTCCCTCCCCGTGATCCCGAAGCCCTGGCACATGCCATGGTGGCGATATCCACAACCGTGGAGGCAGCCAGGCGGATGGCTGAAGAGTCTTTGCGAATCGGGCGGGAGGTGTACTCGTGGAGGACAATCGGCCAAGATCTGCTCAATGATCTAACCCGGTTCCTGGCTATGCGGAAAGTAACGCAGCTCGCCTAGCGCCACCGAGTCGCTTCGCGTTCCCACGGAACTCAAGCGCGTGAGAGCCGGCGTGCGACGTACCGGGGGAACGTCCAGGATGCAGGAAGAATCCTCGAGAGCGTTTCGCATTCCAGGGCACTCAGCGGGCGGATGAGCAACAGGGTCGACAGAAATGCGATCACGCCCCCCACCGCAACCAGCAAACGAACGTCGCCAAGGCTCCCGCCGTACGCCACAAGCGCATAAGACAAGCCCAACAGCAGGGCAGCTGCCGACGCTACGAGGCGCAGCGAACGAACCGGATCCAGCACTTTCCATATTCCATAATGGCGAAATGCGACCGTCAATACTGCGACCCTCGTAGCTATCTCCGCGATCGGGACAACCAGTACACTGATCAAGCCCCACGTTCCCACGGTAAAATAGAGTGCCACCATTGCGACAACGCTCAGTGGCCAGAGGGACAGAAAAATCCTGTTCTTCAGGTTCACGCTGCCAAGTATCTCGAGCACGCGATAAATGGTCTGAAGGCTCAAGCCAATAAGAAGTATCGGCAAGACGTAGTAGTACGGTGCATACGCGGGTCGTGAAAGTATTCTGACAAGCTCAGGACCGCCGATCACTGTGGCAAGCACGATCGCGAGCATGAAGGTCAGCTCAATCTTGAAGAGGACAGACAACGCCGGGAAGACTCTCTCTCCACTGCCACTATCGGTCATTTTCGCGGCAATCGATTCAAGGCTCGGCAGGATCAGTTGACCGGGAAGTCCACTGGAAAGCGATGTAGAGATACCCTGCACGAACGAGAACGCCGCCAAGGCATTGATGGTGAGTCCGGTCCGAGCAACAAGGCGTATGATGCCCGGACTCGAAATCAGGTAACTCAACGTGGACGCATAGGCGGCGATCCCGAATGTGAGTGCCTGTCGCCGCACGTCAACGACAACGTCCGGCTCCGAAGGCAACGTGCTTGGACTTGGGATCGGTCGACGATGCGCGGATCGCCACACGCACAACCAGAGAGCGACGGTCGCTGCCGACGAAGTAGCGGCATATAGGATGACCAGGGTTTCCACATCGACGGAGCGGAAGGACAGATAGATCAGGGTCACAGTCCCAAGCCGAAGAAAGGCCTCGCAGGCCGCAATAAGGGCTGCCCAATGGTGGGCGATCAGACTTTGCGCGACGGCCTCACTGTCCTTGATGAGTGTATACGCGACGAACCAGGCGACAAACCCAATAGTCGTATCGGAGGCGAGTTCGGTTGGAGTAACGCGTAGATGCAACGCTGAACTGGCCGTGCAGGCGAGGAGAAAGAGGACGAGGCCAATCGCACGCAGCATTCCAAGGCGCTTCGCGAGGAACCGAAGACCACGGCGGTCTGCCCTCAGCAGGAGAGCCGGAACAAAACGCAAGATGGTTCGATCTATGCCAAACGACAGCAATCGCTCGCCAACCAGCAGTGTCGCCAAAAGAATAGCGTAGGTCGCATAGTTCTCAGGCGAGAGAACCTTCACGACGATGATTTGGAATCCGAACCCCAACAGAAGGGTGATGAATCGAAAGGTCGCATGGCCTCGGAGGGCAGTGCGAAAAGCGCTGGGATACCCCCAATCGCCCATTAATTACCTGAACCGCTGCAGCCTAGACAATTCCGTGCACCCGGCACCATGCGACAGATTGGCGAAGGCCTTCATCGAGTGGTACTACCGGGCGGAATTCAAGCACCCGCGAAGCTCGGTCCGCGACGTAGTGCACTTTCCGACGAAGCAGCTGTAGCTCGCCCCGGGACGGATAGAGTTTCGTCGCTGCGTGTGCGTTTTTCATGGCGACTCGTGTCGTTCCCGCCGACCGCTGATACCAGGATCGCACCAAGGTCAAGGTGGCACCCATTCGCATGATGCCTGCGGCAACCGCCATTGCACCAAACCATGCAGCGTTAGGTATGACGCGATCGGCGGTGTCGAGAGCGTCACCAAGTTGCTCGATGTACTCGTTCCAGGAAACAACATCCGGCCCATTGATATTCAGCACGTGCGTGCCTGGTGCGACATCGGCGGTCGCGGCCGCAATCGCTGCTCGTGCTACATCGTGCGCATGAACGAGATTGCAGGTGCCCTCGCCAACCCACCCGAGCCCGCGCCATCGCCCTTGCACGATGCGCTCCACATAGCGCACGGTCCAGGCGTCGGAAAAGGGGCCGTAAATGATGCTGGGACGGAGGATGAGGAGCTGTGGGCCAGACGTCGCGGCCGCTTGGGTCAAGCGCTGTTCCAGCTCGGCCTTGCCGCGACTGTAGGCGTCAATGGGTATTGGTGACGCGTGCTCGTCCACCTCCCCGGTCCGTTGTCCGTAGACAGCTGCAGAGCTGAATTGGACGAATCGACGCACGCCAGATCTGACGCAGGCGGCATAGAGGGCAGTGGCAAGGTCTGGCTCGCGGGAAGGCACCGGCATCGCAGCATTCACGACACAATCCACACCGGCGAGCAGCGGGGTCAGCTCGTTGACATTCTCAAGATCAGCTTGCCTGATATCAACGCCGCGGCGCGCAAGGCGTACGGCTGACGCCCACCTGCGTACACAAGCAACATGATCAATATCGCTTCGCTGGGATAATTCCTCGCAGATCCACCCACCGACAAAACCACCGGCACCAAAGACAACAATACGCACCTGTCCTCCCCTCTTCCGCGGAGTCCCTATACGCTGCCTACCTGTGCAGAGTAGCGCCCAGCGAGCGCATATACCTGATCGAGAACTTCGATGACAGGCAATGACGATGCAGCGTCACACACAGCTGGCTCGTCCTTCTCGCAGGCGGCCAAGAAGTTCAGGAGCAGCAGCTCAGCATGACCTGCGCCTACCGCGGCGGTGCGGGCGGCGGAAAAGGTGGTGGCCCTGCCAGTCCGCGACCGGACAGTATACGTATTTGTGTCGTACACGTTGAACACAACGTCGGCGCCTTCAAAGGCTAAGTGCGCGACATTTTCCTGTGGATAGTAACGGCTGAGGAGAAGTGATACGGGAACGTCGTTCGCTTGAAGGTCGATTTCCGCCAGGCCTTCTGGACCTTGAAAGCCGTCGTGAACGGCGGAGACAACCGTCCATCTGGGGTGCAGCAGGTAGTGATAGAAGTCGACAACATGGACACCGAAATCCATGATGACACCAGTCCGGAGCGCCCCCTGTGTAAATCCTGCGCCGGACTCGAACGGCCACGTCAGTTTCAGACCCTCCCGGTGGACGATAGACCTCAGAGGCCCGAATTCACCCCCATCGATTCGCCGACGAAGCTCCGCAGTCAACGCGAAGAATCGACGTGTCTGATTCACCGCGATGACACGATTATGCAGCTGCGCAGCCTCGATGAGGCTTCGACCTTCCTCCGGCCATACCACGAAAGGCTTTTCCAGTAAGACGTGAGCACCGCGTGAAAGAGCCTCCTGTGCCAGACGATAGTGCAATTGATTCGGCGCGGCGATGATAACCAAGTGGATCTCGTCATCTACATCCAGCAGCGCGCGCGCTTCCTTCCCGGGAACAACGGCCGCGGCCCTCGACCGCGCAAGATCTGTAGGATCGATGAGCCACAAAGAGCCGAACTTGGCTCGGTGCATCGCCAGAGTTGGCAAGTAGAGGGCTCGTGCAATCGCACCGCAACCGACCAATGCGATGTTGGGAGGGACTGTCTGTCTCACGCCAGGTGTCATGTCCGGGCAACGACTCCTGTTGCACGATAGGCGCCCCTCGAGGGGGCAAGGCGCAGCGCGTCACGGACGTGGCACCTCCAAGATACCAACTGAAGGTCCCTCGGTGCGCCGTGCCTACCTTGCCTCAAAGAATGTTGTTAGGCACTATGATGCCGCTTGCACCGGTGTTCGAGACGTCGATTTACCTCCTCGAGAGCTTCCGCCCGTGGGGACTCGTAGATCCAGATGCGTCAGCTAAGCAGACCAACCCTACGTAGTGGGCTACTCCTTAGCACTGGAACGATTCTCGTGTGCTCTCTGCTGGTCGAAGGATTGCTGCAGTGGACTTGGCAGAAGGATCCCTACCAATGGGACCGCAGACTCATGTTCTTTTCTGAAGGCCGCAATTTTGAGAACAAGGATTGGGGAGGCCTTGCGTACCAACCAAATGCGCTCGTACGGGCGCAGACGTACTATATCACGAGTTTGGATCCGCCAACAACCGTAAAGGAGTATGATTACACCCTCACCACCAACCGGCACGGATTTGTGCAGCTGGGCGAGGTCACAGACACCAAGCCGGCAATCCTTTTTCTGGGCAATAGCTACACCGAGGGGCAGGGGGCCCAACCGTGGTTCTATGGCATGGAAAAGAGTTGGCCCCAGAGCTCCCAATTTCAATTGATCAACGGTGGCGTCTTGGCGAGCGGAGTGGAATCATGGGGCAGCTTGTATCGTGACGTCTCGCGCAGGATACATGTTGCGAAGGTCGTCATCGTCTTCATTTCGGCGGATTGGACGCGCCCGTTGTGGCAGTTTCCCGAGCGAACACTCGATTGCCTGCGAGTCGCAGCTCGGTGCGATGGCTCCGAGGGGTTCTACGGCCTCCCCGAGGATTCGAACGCGGCCAGGACGCAGATCGACCGCATCGTCAAGTTCCGCATCGATCAGTTGTCCGCGCGGCAAAGAAACAGATCTCTCATCGAACTCACCGCTCTGTACCAAAGACTGCTGGAGCCGTCCTATCGCGGACTCAAGTGGTTTCTGCACACGGGCAATCTCCGGGGTGTCCGCGGAGAGGAATTCGTCACCAGCTCCCGCGTCGCTGCCGAGCTCGTGAATCGTCTTGGACGCGACAACGTCCTCTTCATACACTTGCCTCAAAAGGACGAAATCGGCTCGGGACCTGACTGGTTCGGGAGAAAAGCGAGGGCTTTCATCGTCCAAAACCACTTCAAGCTTGTCGACGGTTTTGGATCGTGCGGGTTAACAATGAGCGACTTCTTCGTTCACGATGGCCATCCGAACGCGACCGGGTATGGCAAGATCTCCCGTTGCGTCGAGCGCGCTGTGAAGGAGACATTCGAACCCCTTTGACTCAGAAGACTGTATAGATGAATGGTGCCAGCACCGATCCATGCGATAGGACAATGAGCGCTCCGAGAACGAACAACAGCAATATCACTGGCAGAAGCCAGAACTTCTTCCTTGTCCGCATGAACACCCACAGCTCCCTGAAGACACTGAGCATACGGGTCCCTGCCTAGAATTGGCGGTTGAGATCACTGCGCCTGGCTGTGCCAGGGTCCCGGGTGATCCAGTACGAGCCGCTCTGGGTCCGGACGAGCGCGTTCCGTCCAAGGGCACGACGGATCAGGCCCATCGGCGTAAAGACCAGAAAGTAGAGCGCGCCCATCACGATCGGGGTCGTCACCTTGGAGAGCACCAGGGCAAATCCCATCCAGCCGCGGTAAGCCGGACCGAGCCGGCCCGGAATCAGCAGGCCGGCCGCGAACAGGGCGCCACCGAGCACCCAGGACACGACAGGCGCAACATCGTGACCGCGCCAGAACGAGATGCCCCCGAGCAGGAGAAAGGCACTCCCGACCAGCAGGCCGAACCGCCGGCCTTCCGCGGGGCTCAATCCAGCTGGAATTCTTTTTGCCAATCCTCGGTCTCCGTCCAGGTCGGCTGGCCGTTCTTCTCGAGCAGGAACGGTCCCAGCACGAGGTAATCGAGGTGGGTCCGCATGAAACACCGATACGCGTCCTCGGGAGTGCACACGATGGGTTCGCCCCTGACGTTGAACGAGGTGTTGACAAGCACCGCGCATCCCGTGAGGGCCTCGAACTCCTTGATCAGGTCGTAGTACTCCGGATTCGTGTCTCGTGAAACCGTTTGCACCCTCGCGGAATAGTCGATGTGCGTCACCGCCGGGATATCCGACCGAACCACGTTCAGCTGATCGATTCCCCACAATGCCTGCTGGCCTGCCGTCATCGGAATCTGCCGCTCTGCCCTTACCTGGGCGACCAAGAGCATGTAGGGTGAGTCGCAGTCCATCGCGAAGTAGTCGCCCACCCTCTCCCGCAGCACGCTCGGCGCGAACGGCCGGAATCCTTCTCGGAATTTGATCTTGATGTTCATCTGCGCCTGTATGCGAGGGCTTCGCGGATCGCCCAAGATGCTTCTCGCGCCCAACGCGCGAGGCCCGAATTCCATCCTCCCATTGAACCAACCAACGATTTTCTCCGCCGCAAGGAGCCGGGCAACCTCGCGGCGTAGCGCGACGCCATCCAGTCGCGTGTAGAGCGCACCCTGTGATGTAAGGAAACGCTCGATCTCCTCCGGCCCGTACGCCGGGCCGAGGAAGGCACCTTTCATTGAATCCTTGGAGGGGGTCACCTGCCGCGGCCGGTTACAGTGGCGATGCAGGATCAGCTGCGCAATTCCGAGGGCTCCGCCGGCGTCCCCCGAGGCCGGTTGAATCCACAGACGTGTGAACGGGCTCTCCCGTAGCAACCTGCCGTTGCCCACGCAGTTCAACGCCACACCCCCCGCGAGGCACAGATTCTCCAGACCGGTCTCCCGATGCGCGGTCCGGGCCATACGCAACATGATCTCTTCGGTCACGACCTGCACCGATCGGGCGAGGTCCATTTCCTTCTGGCTGAGCTTACTTTCGGGTTCGCGTGGCGGTCCGCCGAACAACTGGTCGAACGCGCCGTTGGTCATGGTGAGACCCGACACATAATTGAAGTACTTCTGATTCAGCGTGAAGGATCCGTCGTCACGCAGGCTGACCAGCTCGTTCAGTATACGATCCACATACTTCGGTTCTCCGTATGGCGCCAATCCCATGACCTTGTATTCGCCAGAATTGACCTTGAACCCGGTGTAATAGGTAAACGCCGAATACAACAGACCCAGCGAGTCGGGCCAGCGCAGCTCCTTGATGATCTCGATGTCGTTGCCCCGGCCCACCCCGATGGTGGCGGTGGCCCACTCGCCCACCCCATCCATCGTAAGGATCGCGGCCTCCTCGAATGGCGACGGAAAGAATGCACTCGCAGCGTGGGACTCATGGTGCTCGGCATACAACACCGGCCCATCATAGGCCAGGGCGGTGCGGATCTGCCGATCGATGAACAGCTTGTCTTTGATCCAGAGTGGACCGGCCATCAGAAACGATTTGAAGCCCCTCGGGGCAACGGCGAGGTAGGTTTCCAGAATCCGGTCGAATTTGAGCACTGGCTTGTCGTAGAACCCGACATAGCTCAGGTCCTTTGCGGTGATTCCGGCCTCGTGTAAGCAGTAGGCGACGGATTTCTCGGGGAAGGAAGGATCTCCCTTCTTCCGCGTAAAGCGCTCTTCGGACGCTGCTGCAATGATCTCGCCGCCTCGGATCAGACAGGCCGCACTGTCGTGGTAGAACGCGGAGACCCCAAGGATGTACTCAGAGTCGTGCGGCACGTTCGCCCCCGACCTCGACGCCATGCAATCCTCGGGATCCTCTCATTCTTCACGCCAACGAGGAACCGTGCGCGGGCGCGCATTGTTGGCCAAGCGAGTCTGTTTATGTAGCGCGAGATCTAGGCCGCAGCTGAAGCTCAGCATACTAAATACCAGCCATACGATAGACTGATTCCGTCCCAGCGTCTCAATAGTCTGCGCGGCCAAAATCGCTCCCCCAAAAAAGATCACGGAGAACCAGCCCTGTGGAAGCCTTCCGGCCCGGCAGCACCAATAGCCGCGCCACAACGCGACGCCAATGATCGCCACGAGCAGGCCCAGGCCGATTACGCCAAGCTGCAAAGTGATTTCCAAGAAGCCATTATGCGAGCTGGTCACACCCCAGTTGCCCACCAGACGGTTCACGAGGATGGTGATGGGATCATCCACTTGCCACGTCGCACGGTACCCCACCCCAAGCAACGGGCTCTGATGAACGTTGGAAATCACCAGGTCCCACAGGGCGGTCCGCCCGGTCAGGGTCACGTCCTTTCCAATGCTGGCGAGCACCGATGTGGGGTCGCTCCAGAGAACAAGTACCAACATCAGTACGAGCAGAACGCCATTGATCGCGGCGACCACTGCCGATAATCGCGTCCGCTTCCACAGGAGATAGAGGCAAGCGCCAGCGAGATACAGGAGCGACATCACCCATGCCGTTGCCGAGTGGGAAAGGACGACGAGGCCCAGAAAGATCCCCAGCAGAGCAAAGCGCCATCGAGGACGTCCGTTGCCACTCACCAGAATGTACAGTTCCGTGAACACCGCGACCGCCATTACTGGGCCTAGCACGTTCTTGTGTGGGAATACTCCTCGCCAGGCTCCAGCCAGCTTGCTCTCCTGCATGATCCCATATTGAGGGAAAGCCGCGACAAACAGGAGCGAGCCAATCGCCGATACGGCGAAGCCCCACGACAGCACCTTCATTCTGTCATCGCGTGCGAAGCGTACTGAGAGGTAGCCTGCAATCAACAGAGTCAACACATACCCTGTCGCTCCGCGGATCGTGCGGTCAGGGTGTATTGACCATATCGCGGACATTGCGACCATCAGCATGAATAGAACCGAGGATACATTTTGTAATGCCAAATGACCAAGGTGCCGAATGCGTGGTGCGCAGGCGATCCCGATAGACGCAATACTTATTGCAATGCCGGCCGTGTTGAGGGGGTTCACGCTTCCCCACACAGCGCTGGAATCGCCGCCCAGCATCAGGGGCACCGAGACGAATGCACCTTCCAGCTGAATGATCACCGCAAAGACGGCGAGCACCCATTCCAATGCGGAGGGCCGTGAAACGCTGCCGGCCTGTTGCATCAGAACGCGTTCAGTGTCGTCCCGAATGGGCGCGCTCATCCCGTCACCTCGCCTTGTCGGCGCTCAACTCCCGACGAACTGCTGAGCACGCCCCGCGAGTGCGCGATAGTTCTGGTATACAGGGACTAGGACCTCTCGCGGGACGTAGTGCCGCACTGCCTCCGTGCAGGGCGTGCCTCGGTATGCATCTCGCTTGGAGAGCAGCTCGAGAGTAGCCCGGGCGAAGGCCTCCGCGGAATGGTCTTCCACGACTTGGCCATTGAGTCCGTGGTGGACAACTCTGGCCACCTCACCGACCTTGGTCGTTACCACCGGCACGCCACATCCGAGAGCCTCCAGGAGGGACATTGGCATGCCCTCATAGGCTGAACTCAAGAGAAACGCATCGGCAAGCCTCAGGAGATCCGCCACCTCAGCGGCGCTTCGCAACCCCGCAAACACGACCGATCCATTCAAGCCCAGAGTCTGAGCACGTGCGACGAGTGCCGATCGCAACACCCCGTCCCCTACGACGATGAGTCGAGTATTCGGTCTGGCGCTGTGGACCTTCGCGAAACTGTCGAGAAGCAGCATGGGATTCTTCTGGTGATCTAGCCGTCCCACCGCTATGAGGACTTCGTCGCCCGACCGAATACCGAATGCGCCTTGTAGCGAACGTCGCTGTTCACGTTCCTGTACACCGTCCGCCGGATAGAACTGATCCGGATCCATCCATGTCGGAATGAACTGGAATCGATCAGCGATAGCGGGATACTTGGCCCGGTACGCATCCACCGCATCTGCACGCACGACGAAGACGCTGCTGAAATGCGGGACGATCCGGCGCTCCAGGGCGAAGTACAAACCGGGTAGGTGCTTCCACATGATGTCGGACTTGGCGTTGCGAACGACGTCCATGTCTTGGTGAACGAAGGCGGTCTTGGGCCGAGGATCTCTCAGGAACGGAATGACCGGCTCAAACCGATGGAACTCCACGATGTCACAGTCGCTCGAACAAGCACGGAAATAGCGAGAGATCCCAATGGTCAGTTTGAGCGTGAGCGGAATGGTGCTCCGTCCGCCAGGGGTCCGATTGCGCGCCACCGGAAAGAAGTCGACACGTCCGCCTGGGAGTTCCAAGGCGGTCCATCGACCTACAGGCCTCTGCGTGGGATCCGTGGTCAAGCCGACGATGCTGATATGAATGTCGGGCGGAGCAGACTTGATCAGTCCCCGGACAAAGGTGTCAATCCCGCCCGGAATCACGCCAGCGGGATCGATCTGATGGAAGATCCTCACCCGTATGCGGCCAGCGGACCCAGCCTCGATCACAGGCTGTCGAGGGCTGCGACCCCCCTCATAGGGCTCCCTTTCCCGAGAGCACAGCGGGGATAGTACGGAACAGGATAACCGTGTCGAGCCACGGCGACCACTGGTCGATGTACTTCAGGTCGAGCTCGATCCACTGCTCAAAAGTCAAATTGCTACGCCCGCTGATCTGCCAGAGGCACGTAAGTCCCGGCCGCACACTGAAGCGGCGCATCAGCCGACCCTCGTCGAACCGGCCGACATCTCGCACATCCATGGGCCGCGGGCCGACGATGGACATCTCTCCCTTGAGTACGTTCCAGAGCTGCGGCAGCTCATCGAGCGACGTTCTTCGCAGCACCTTTCCGAGCGGCGTCATCCGGGGGTCCCTGGCAATCTTGAATATGGGACCCCGCGCTTCGTTCTTTTTCTCCAGCGAGGCCTGCAATGTCTCCGCATCGGGGACCATGGTGCGGAACTTGTACATGCGAAACAGACGCTTGTTGAGCCCGTAGCGCTGCTGCGCGAAGAAGACCGGCCCGGGTCCGGTCGCCTTGATGGCAGCTGCGATCAGGAGGAACAGCGGTCCCAGCAGCACCAGACCGAGCGCAGCACCCACGACATCGATGATCCGCTTGATAACCAGCCGGAAGTCGTCCTTCACCACCTTCACGGTCCGAGTCGGGAATGGATGAGTGTGCTCGTAGTGCACCCGACCGAGCGAGGGCTGGAAGATGTCCGCGAGATAGGTGGACTGAACCCCCATGCGCTCGCAGGTGTGGATGGTCTCCTGGATTTGCTGGTAGCACGACTTGATCGGGAGCGCGATGAGCACCTCGTCCACCACCCGGCGCATCAACACGCCTTCCAGATCGCCCAAGTGGCCCAGCAATCTCTGCCGGACGAGCTCGTCGGCCATTCGATCGTCCGAATCCAGGAATCCGACCAGCTGGGCATCCGCGCCATTGGGGCCGGACAGCGTTCGCCAGAGCGCCTGCGCGCGTGGGCCCGTCCCGACAATGATCACCTCACGTCCCTGCAGACGGGAAAGAGAAGCGCCGAGAATGAGTACCGCTCGCCGGGCGCCAAGGACCGCGGGTATCGAGAGCCCGCAGAACAGCAGCGCCGTGCCCGGTGTGAATGAGCCGCTTGCGCTGAAGAGCAGAAATGGGAGCGTGCCGAGCGCACCCACAGTGCAGGAGGCGGCAACCCGAACCACGTCGGCCGCTCCCATGCTGGTGCGCGAGCGACGGTAAAGGCCAAAGGCGTGAAAGACGCGATTCCACCAGAACCCAAACAGCAACAGGAGGAGCACTTTACCGACCCTGACCCGAAGCGCGAGAAACTCTCCTAACCCTTGAGGCGCCCGATCGAGGTTGAGCAGCACGAACGCTGCACCCAGCGCGAGCAGCGCTATCAACAGGTCAGTGACTTGCAACGCGCGGTATACGAACGCCGGCGCCTGTCTCCGGGAGAATACCGATGACGGCGCAACGATGCGTGGCGGCGATCCGGGAGACGCGGGCGGGGCCAGCACCTCCGAGACCGGCAACATTGTCCGGGTGGAAGTCATCGTCCCTGAAGAAGACTCATAGCGCCGCCACCAATGAGGCCTGATGTGCGCGGACTTGTGCTTCAACCCAGGGATAGGTACGCGCAATCCCATCGCGCAGGGAAAAGCGCGCCCGCCATCCAGTAGAGTAGATCCGCTCGTTGCTGAAGTTGCGCGAGCGCACACCAACCGGACCCTCGACGTGCTCGATCCAGATTCGCTTACCGGCGATGTCGGCCACAGTTTGGACGAGCTCGTCTACGGACACGTATTCCGGGCACCCGATATTCGTTGGTGTCACAACATCCGAGTGGGTGAGCCGGTATATGCCATCCACCATGTCATCGACGTAGGTGTAGGAGCGTATGGCACTGCCATCTCCCCAGACCTCGATGTTGCCGCCGTCATTCGCCTCTGCGACTTTTCTGCAGATCGCGGCTGGCGCTTTCTCGCGGCCACCTGTCCAGGTCCCTTCCGGACCGTAGCAGTTCTGAAAGCGCGCAATGCGCACTTGAATGCCAAAGCGCCGACCATATGCCAAAACCATTCGCTCTGTATACAGCTTCTCCCACCCGTACTCGTTGTCCGGGAGAGCCGGGAAGGCCTGCTCTTCCGTGAGCTCTGGTTCGCCTGGCGCCATGTCTCGGTACACGCAGACCGAGGACGAAAAGAAGTATCGTCCAACCCCGGCCCGAGCCGCGGCGTCAATCATGTTGATATTGATTAGCGCGCTGTTGCGCATGATCTCACACTCGGCGGAGTGGATGAACCCCATGCCGCCCATGTCTGCAGCCAGTTGGTAGACTTCGGTGACTGTGCCCGATGAAAGCGCCAGGGCAGTGCGGCAGGAATCGCGGTCGCGTAGGTCCACTTGCAGGAACTCGTCCGCCGCCGTCGGGGAGAACTCAGGCCTCTTCTGGTCGGCACCTCGCACCCAGTAGCCTTCTTGCTTGAGCCGCTTGACCAGGTGGCTGCCAATGAAGCCACCCGCACCGCAGACTAATGCCGTCTTCATAGGTGCCCCCGCGCATCTTGACGTTCGCTCGACGCCTCTATCATTGGGTCACCGACTTGAGGTATTGCCCGGCAAGCGCCAGAACGAAGCGGGGGTTGTGGTAGGCATACCTCCGCCATAGCCGTCGCGGTTCTGCGGCTAGCCTGAACAGCCATTCGAGACCTCGGTGCTGCATCCAGTGGGGGGCCTCAGGTTTCACCCCTGCCAGAAAGTCGAAGGCAGCCCCAACCCCGAGCATCACAGCGTGAACAGACCCCTTATGCAGAGCCATCCATCGCTCCTGCTTGGGGCACCCGAGTCCGACAAGGAGGATGCGGGCCCCGGAAGCGTTGATGTCTCGAATGACCGCAGCATGCTCGTCTGTGGTGAGCTGTCGGAATGGAGGCGCGTGGGCGTACGTCACTCGAATGCCGGGAAAGCGTCGCTGGCACGCTTGGAGCAGGAGCTTCAACACCGTCGGTGTGGCGCCATAGAAACCCACGGGGAGGTCGCGGGCAGCCGCGCGCTTGAGCAGCGCTGCAGTCAGGGTAGTTCCACGGACCTGTGTCGCTTCAGCCGCGCCAAACAGGTGCAACGCCCACACCAAGGGGACCCCGTCAGGTGTCACCAGGTCGGCTCCATTCACCACCGCACGGAAATCGGCGGAGTCATGTGCTTCCATCGTCACGTGCACGTTCGCAAGACACACGTAGCGTGACTCGTGATTGGAGGCCCATGATAGAATCCTCGTGGTCGCATCCCCATAGCTGGTGCAGTCCGCGCGCACACCCAAAATGAGTCGCGAGCTCAGCGGCCCAGCCTCCACTTGTGGTCTGGCCACGTCGCTCACCGGAAGCCGGTCATCGGAAGCCCACTTCAGGGGGGAGGACGTCATTTTCCCTGAAAGGCGATGATGACGCCAAGCGCCGAAATAGTCGCCGCCACGAGGTACCCACTGTTGCGCGAGAACCAGCTGCGCTCGGGAACCACGATCTGATCTCCTGAGCGCACTTGTCCCAGGAGCTGGACCTTGATGTCCAGGCGCGAGTGGACCTCCTGACCGTTCCGGGATACTCGGATCTCCTGCAACTTCCCCTCCGCCGTCGCTCCGCCTGCCAGGGCAAGAGCATCTCCGACCGTCATGGTAGGATCGACGCGGTACAGTCCCGGGTTCTTGACGGCGCCGAGGATGCGGACCCGGCGCAGGAAGGTGACACGCACCTCCTGGTTTCGTACTTGCTGCGAGTATTCCTCGAGCAACGTGCGCTTGAGTTCCGCGGGCGACATCCGTGTGACCCTTCGGGCTCCGAGCAGGGGCAGGACAACGGTGCCGGTTTCATCGATCGGGTAGTCCCCGCTGAGCTGAGGCTCCCGCCAGAAGGCCAGCTGAATCGCGTCGCCCGGTGCGAGTGGCTCGGCCAACGCTGCCACACCAGAATCGACGGCAGAACCAGCCTGGCTCCATCCGTTCGTCCATGGACTGGAGAGCAGTAGCCCCAGTGTGAGTGTGGGGCGCCACAGGCGGCGGATCAGCGAGGGCGCGCGACTCATCGATGCGCTTTGACCCGTGTCGTATCCGGGTAGCGGTAGCGGCTGATGTATCCGTCCGGCAGTCGCGCGCCGTTGAGCACCACGCCGAGCACCCGTCCGTTCCCCCGTGCCAGGCGCTCCAGCGTCATCTCGAGCCCCGCACGATCGGTCACCCCCCCGCGCACCACCAGGATGACACCGTCGACGATCGGGGCGATCGTCGCGGCATCGGTGATCGCGTTCAAGGGAGGGGTGTCGATCACGATCAATTCGTACTGGTTCTTGGCCTCCTCGAGCAGCTGTCTCATGGTGGGAGAGTCGAGCAACTCGGCGGAGTGCGGGGTGGGCATGCCCGCCGGGATCACGGCCAACGTGTGGCGACCGTCGACGCGCAGGTTCGCGCTCACCGCCGGCATCTCCGCAGAGCCCGCCAGCAGGTCGCTCAGCCCGTGCGTGGGTGTGGTCATGCCGAAGAAGCCGGATACGCCGCTCGCACGCATGTCGGCATCGATCAGGAGTGTCCGGACTCCGTGACTGGCTCGTGTCAACGCCAGGTTGCAGGCCGTGAAAGTCTTACCTTCGCCGCGCGCGCAGCTCGTCACGGCAACGGTGTGGAGACCGCCGTTCCCGAGGTCTTCCCCTGCGAACTTGAGATCAACGGCCAGCGCCCGGAACGCTTCGAGCGAGATCTGGACCTCGAGCTCGGCCCGGGCAGACCGTTGCTCCCGCTTGGGCGGCAACAACGCACCGCTGCGCCCAACGCCCATCGAGACTTGCACCACGGGACCCGGCCGCCGCAGACTCGGTATCATGGCGAGGATCGGCAGACCGACGGCGTGTTCGACTTCGCTCCGATCGTGCAGCCGGGAGTCCCAGTATTCCCGCAGCAGAGCGAGCGTGAGCCCCAGCATCAAACCGACGATCAGCCCGAGAGCGAGGTTGAGCCCCATCTTGGGCGAGGATGCCTGGTAGGGCAGCGAGGCGGCATCGACGATGCGCACATTCGGGAGCTTGACCGCTTCAGCAACTTCCGCCTCCTTCAGCCGGTTGGTCAGCATCTTGTAAACGTCTTCGATCCCGGACGCGTGTCGCTGCAGGCGGGCAAACCGGACCTGCTCGCGTGGAAGGATGGCGAGGCGCTGGCGCATTTGCGCAAGGGTCCCGTCGAGCGCCCTAATTTGAAGCGCGAGCCCCGACTCGTAGCTCCCGGCCATGGCCCGCAGCTGCTGCTCGATGTCGGCAATCCGCGCGTCCACCGCCGCCAAGTCGGCATTCCGCTCGGTGCGGCGCAGCGCGAGGTCCACGCGACGATTCTCGAGATCGGCGAGGCTCGCGAGCAACCCGGTCACTGCGTCGTTCTTCAACAACGCGGGAAACCCGGCCAGGTCCCGGTACTTCCTGCTGCCGGCCGGTTCTGACTCAATGCCCCGAGTCAGATTGGCGAGCGCGCCCCGCTCCGCCTCGAGCTGATCGCGCTGGGCCTGGACTTGGACGTACTGCTGAGTCTCGCCTGAGACGCGTTCTTCGAGTGCGACTGTCTGGTGCGCGCGGGAGTACGTTTCGATGCTGTCCTCGACCGCCGCGAGCTCCTCCCCCAACCGATCGACCTGCTCCCGCAAAAACGACGCGGTCGCGGTGGCGTCCGCGCGTAGCAGTTCGGTGCGCAGCCGCATGTAGCTGCGCGAAATCCCGTCGCACAACTGCTGAGCACCCAGTGGCGTGGGGCTTTCGCATTGCAGCTCGATCAGGTTCGACTCCGGACTGACGAGTGCGGCATCGATCCGACGCTGCACGCCGGCGACGGCGCGCGGGAACGTCTCGACCTGGATGACCAGGTGCGTATACGGCAGCTTGCCCGGCAAGCGCAGACCGAGCCCCGCGAAGTGGGTCACCGAGTCACTGGACAGCACCGCCACGAGGCTGTCGCTGCGGGCATCGAACACCTGATACGCCGACGTGGAGCCGGAAACGAACCGGTACTCGCCGGCCGGGGCGTCACGAGCGGCCACGAACTCGGGAAACAGGTCGGCCGGGCGTTGCTCCTTCCCGTCCGCCAGCACGCTGACGGACAAACTGAGATCGTCGACGACCGGCTCCACCACGCTGCGGCTGCGCAGCAAGTTCGTCTCGGTCCCCGTCTCGCTGCCCGCGCCCAGACGCTGGAGGACATCGAGGGCTGCCGATTCAGCGTTGCCGATTTGCTTGTCCACCAGAAACGTCGCAGAAGACTTGTAAGCCTTCGGCCAGAGGTAGGTGACAACCGCTACCACACACAACACCGAGGTCAGCCCTGCGAGAATGACCCAGCGGCGGCGCCGCACCATGGAACCGATGAGGTGCACGTCCGGCTCTCCAGGGTTTCCGTTGTGCGATTGCGAACCGACGCGAACTACCGGCCTGACCTTGGGCGGCGGGTAGGAGGCTCGAAGAACTGGGGGCTCGGAACCGGTGGGCACGGCGTCAATCGGGGAGGTGATGACAAGAGGGCAGGAACGCCTCGTGTGCAGTCGCAATCGGAGACACGACTACCACGCCGCGTAGCCTGGCGCATACACGATGCATGAGTCACCTCTTGATGAGATGCTGACCCCGTTATGAAATGCTAACCCATTCCGTATGACCTTGCTAGGAGCATTCATTCTTCTCCCAAGAGAACTAGTTGTAGCGCTACTGATAAAAGACCTACTTCTAGTGATACTCCTAGCGAACTAGTTGTGGCGCCGGCGCAACGTTCATCTTACTCCTACGCAACATTCATCTTACTCCTGAGAGAACTAGTTGTAGCGGTGGGGCAACACTCAGCGATCTTTGCCCATGACGGCCTGATAGGTAGGAGGCAACAGGGGGAGATTACCGGAATCGGCGGGGTCTTCTTCAAGCAGCAATTCATCCTTCATGATCAAACTACCGAGTCGTTTAACCCCAGAACCTCTAGACTGCCATGGTGACCTGTAACGGCGTGGCGTGGCGAGCTCTCTGCGTGTCGTCCGGGATGGCGGTGGGGTAGTCGCCTGAGAAACAGGCATGGCAGAACTCGCTGGGATCTCCGCCCATTGCTCGGAGCATCCCGTCGAGCGACAGATAGCCGAGTGTGTCGACTCCCAAATGCTGGCGGATTTGCTCGAGGGAATGGCTCGACGCGATCAACTCGGCCTTGGTCGGCGTATCGATGCCGTAGTAGCACGGCCCCGTGATCGGCGCCGAGGCGACGCGGAAATGCACGTCTTTCGCGCCGGCTTGCCGAATCATCTGTACGAGTTCGCGACTCGTGGTGCCACGCACGAGCGAATCATCCACCACGACGACCTTCTTGCCTTGCAGCACTTCGCGCACCGGATTGAACTTGATCTTGACCTTGGCGTTGCGCGACGCCTGCGTCGGATTGATGAACGTGCGGCCCACGTAGTGATTGCGAATCAGCGCGTGCTCGAGCTTGAGCCCCGCCTCCTCGGCGTAGCCGAGCGCCATCGCGTTGGACGAATCGGGAACGGAGAAGACGCAGTCGGCGCCGAGTGTCGGTTGCTCTCGTGCCAGCTCGCGGCCGAGCGCGCGACGTACGCGGTCGACGGACCGACCGAAGATCGTGCTGTCGGGCCGGCTGAAGTACACCAGCTCGAAGATGCACCGGCGATGAGGTTTCGCCGGCAGCGACGCCAGACGGTCGATCTCGGGCGGCGAGCCCTGAATGCGAATGAACTCGCCAGGCTGGAGCTCGCGCACCGGCGTCGCGCCGATCAAATCGAACGCGCACGTCTCGGACGCTACGACGTACCCATCGCCCAGCTTTCCCAGCCAGAGCGGACGGAAGCCGCGCGGGTCGACGATTGCGTACAGCGTGCGTCCGACCGTCACGACGAGCGAGTATGCGCCCTCGACTCGCTCGAGCGCGTCGAGCAGCTGATCTTCCGGCTCGCGCGCTTCCGAGCGCGCGATCAGGTGAATCAGGACTTCGCTGTCGGACGAGGTTTGAAAGATCGAGCCTTTGGCGACGAGATCAGCCCGCAGCCGGGCGGCGTTCGTCAGGTTGCCGTTGTGTGCGAGCGCCAGCGGGCCCTCGTGATAGCCGGCAAGAATCGGCTGGGCGTTGGCGATGACCGAAGACCCTGCGGTCGAGTAGCGGGTGTGGCCGATCGCGACATCGCCGCAGAGTCCCGCGAGGACTGCTTCGCCGAAGACGTCGGAGACGAGGCCCATACCCCGATGGGCGCGGGCCACACCCGCGCCATCCACAGCGACGACGCCGGCCGATTCCTGGCCGCGATGCTGCAGGCTGTAAAGCCCGAGGTAGGTGACGCGGGCTGCTTCCGGAACGCCCGCGACGCCGATGATGCCGCACATCGTCCGATCAGTCTCCCATGCGCCGTGGAATGGCGCTGAAATATACGTCTCGCAACCGGCGAACAGACTCTGTGACAGAACTGTCGCGCAGGGTTATGCGGAAGGTGCCGCCCGGCGTTCCAACGCTACCACAACGCAGCGCGGACACGCCGAGTTCGCCGGCGAGCGCCTGAACCGCCGCAGCGCGCTCCGGTGGACACGTGACGACGGCGCGACCGTGGCTTTCGCTGAACAACAGCTGGTCCGCAGTGAGCGGTGCACCGTACGTGGTCAAATCAATGTCGAGCCCGAGACCAGCCTCCTGATACGGCGCACCCATCGCAACCTCGGCGAGTGCAACGCCTAACCCGCCGTGCGAGCAATCGTGCGCCGACCGGAAGAATCCACGGTCGGCACCCGTCACGAGCAGGGAGATGAGGCGTCGCTCCGCGTCGAGGTCGACGCGCGGTGGCTGGCCGCCGACGAAGTCGTGACAGATCTCCCAAAACGCCGAGCCGCCGAACTCGGCACGCGTCTCGCCAAGGACGAAGATCACGTCACCGGGGAAGCGCGCGTGGCTCGGCACGGCGCGGGACACTTGGGAAATCAGCCCGATCATCCCGATGACCGGCGTCGGATCCACTGCGCCGGTTGGGCTTTCATTGTAGAACGACACATTGCCGCCCGTCACGGGCGTGCCGAGCGCGCGGCACGCATCGGTGATGCCACGGGCGGTTTCGCGAAACTGGAAAAAGACCTCGGGACGCTCGGGGCTCCCAAAGTTCAGGCAGTTCGTGATGCCGATCGGCTGGGCACCGGTGCACGCAACATTGCGCGCGGATTCCGCGACCGCCGCCTTGCCGCCCTCGTACGGATCGAGCCGCACGTACCGGCTGTTGCAGTCCGTCTTCACCGCGAGACCGAACTCTTCGTGACGGACACGAATCAGGCCCGCATCGCCCCCCGGAGGAATCACGGTGCTTGCCTGTACTGTGGAGTCATACTGTTCGAACACCCAACGCTTGCTTGCGATCGACGGGCTATCCAGCAGCGCGAGTAGGCTTTCGAGCGGCGTGCGGGGTGCGGCGCCCGGCGGCGCGGCGGCGCGCAATTGTGCGATCCGCGGATCTTCCTTGGCTTCTGGATAGTAGACGGGACAACCCTCGACGAGTCCCTGGCCCGGGATCTCAACGACGACTTTACCCTGCCACAGGCACCGATACATCCCGTCGTCCGTCACCTTACCGATCGGCGTCGCGTCCAGCTCCCACTTCGCGGCGATCGCTTGAACCTCCTTCACCCGGTCTGTCTTGGCGACGACGAGCATCCGTTCCTGCGATTCCGAGAGCAGGATCTCGTAAGGCGCCATGTCGGCTTCGCGCGTCGGCACTTTGGAGAGATCGATCTCCACGCCGACGCCGCCGCGGGCCGCCATTTCGGCCGAGGAGGAGGTCAGCCCCGCGGCTCCCATGTCTTGAATCGCCACGATGTGGCCGGAGGCAATGAGCTCGAGACTCGCCTCGAGCAGCAGCTTTTCGGTGAATGGATCGCCGACTTGCACCTGCGGCCGCCGTTGCTCGCTCTCGTGCGTGAGCTCTTCCGATGCGAACGACGCGCCGTGAATGCCGTCGCGCCCGGTGCGCGAGCCGACGGCCAGCAACACGTTGCCCACGCCGTGCGCCGCAGCCTTGATGAGATCCTTCTCCCGAAGAATCCCCACGCACATCGCGTTGACGAGGGGATTTCCGGAATAACCCGGAGCGAAATCGACCTCACCTCCCAGCGTCGGCACCCCCACGCAATTCCCGTAGTCGCCTATGCCGCGAACGACGCCCGCGCAGAGGTAGCGATTGCGTGGCTCATCGAGGGGCCCGAACCGCAGGCTATTGAGTAGGGCGACTGGCCGTGCACCCATGGTGAACACGTCGCGCAGAATGCCGCCCGCCCCCGTGGCCGCGCCCTGGTAGGGCTCGACGGCGGACGGGTGGTTGTGCGATTCGATCTTGAACGCGACGGCCCAGCCCGCGGGCAGCCGCAGGACCCCGGCGTTCTCGCCGGGTCCTTGGACGACCTGAGGTCCCGTCGTCGGGAACGTCTTCAGGATTGGGCGAGAGTGCTTGTAGGAGCAATGTTCGCTCCACAGTGCGGAGAAAATGCCCAGCTCGGGAAAGGTGGGGGTGCGGCCGAGCATCGCGGTGATGCGTTCGTACTCTTCAGTTGTGAGATTGTGCTCCTGCACCAGCTCCAGCGTGACCTTCGGATCGGCTGGGTTCACGATCGCGTTACGCCTTTTGCGACGGCTCGAAATATCCGACCCAAAATGTTCGGCTGAATCTTCCGCTTGAGGATCTCCTCTACCTCTCCGGCATCACACCAGATTCCATGGCAGTTCGTGCACTGGTCGATCTGGATCCCATCCCAATCGCCGCTGATCAGATCGTACCCGCATTTGGGACACTTCATGTAATGCGTCTTGCGCTCGATTTCGGCCGCGCTCTTCCGCGCCGTTTCGCGCTGTTGCCGGAGCAGCTCCGCGTCGCGTCGTGCGAAATACTCGTCTTCGTTCTTGCTTGGCTTGTCGCTCATGTGCCCGTTGGTGACGATGGTGGAGGTGGTTGAGGTGGCGGCGGTGGTGGCACCTGGAGATGCTCACCGCCGGGATTCGCGAACGGCACGCGGCCCGGCGGCGACGACGACTCGCCGGAGTAGCGGTGTCCGTCCCACCGAACGATCGCGTCCACGACCCGGCCGTTCTGGAGCGTCACCACATCCATCGTCCCGCAGGTGTACTCACAGCCATTGCGGAAGAACAGATAGGTGTATTCACCCACGCGCCGAACCGCGACCGGCGCGGCCCAGAGCAGATAGATGTCGCGCTCGGCCATGCCCGGAGCGATCGTGCCGGTGTCCTCGGACACGTAAGGGACATCCCGCGTGAGCGGCCCACTCCCTTCGGGTATCGCCGGCGGGCGTGGACGGAACGCTTGCTCCTGTTGCGCGGTCACGCGGGTGCCCGCCGTATCGAGCGCCGGCCGAGCCGCAGCAGGCGGGGGCGCCGTCTGCGTGGTGCGGCCGCGCAGTTTGTCCCAGGCGAGCCGCAGCTTGCCCTTGGCGACCTCGAGCTGCTCACACCCTGAGGTGGCGACCGTCACCAGCGCGCAGAGCACCAGCGTGCTGCGTCGCATTGCGAGCCTCCAGAGAGAGGAAGACGCGGGAGCCGTCGAGACCGCCCAGCACATGGGTATTGCGGCGCTCCGGATGCGGCATGATCCCTACCACGTTCCGGCCCGCGTTGCAGACACCGGCAATATCGTGCGTCGAACCGTTCGGATTCTCTGTGACGTACCGCAAGACAATCTGGGCAGTCGCCTCGAGCTCGGCCGCCGTCTGCGCATCGGCGACATATCGGCCGTCCCCATGCGCAATGGGCAGTGTCAGCTCTTCCCCCCGTTCATAACCTGCCGTGAACGGGGTGTCGGTGCTCTCCACGCGAACCCTGACGGGACGGGAAAGAAACTTCAGGCGGGCGTTGCGCATCAGGGCGCCCGGCAACAGTCCCGCTTCGCACAGGATCTGAAATCCATTGCAGATGCCGAGCACAGCGCCGCCGGCGCGCGCATGCGCAGTGACGGCGCGCAGCACAGGCGAAAAGCGCGCGATCGCGCCGGAGCGCAAATAGTCGCCGTAGCTGAACCCGCCGGGAAGGATCACGGCATCGGCCTGCTTCAGGTCGGTGTCGCGATGCCACACGTAGTACCCGTCGGACCCTGCGGCACGGACGGCGTCCAGTGTGTCCGCGTCGCAATTCGATCCCGGAAAGACGACTACTGCGACACGCTGCATTCGTAATCCTCGGTGACCGGGTTGGCGAGCAGCCGGTCGCACATGGTGCGTGCCTTGGCCGCTGCCTCCTCACGTGTGCCGGCCTGCACCTGGAGCACCAGATGCTTGCCGGCGCGCACGCTCGCCACCTCACCGAATCCCAGTGAGTGCAGCGCATGCTGCACCGCCTGGCCCTGGGGGTCGAGCAGGGAAGCACGCGGCATCACCCGAATTTCGACGGTGTAGGCGCTCATGCCGCACCCCCTCCGGTGCCCGTCCCCGGGTGTCGCGGGCTGCGGTACGACTGGCTTTCATCGATCACGATAGGACCCGCGATCTCTGCCTCCTCGTCCTCGGCGGGCGCCGCGAAGAATCCGAGCAGAATCGCGCGCAGCACGCCGTAGGTCATGTAGGCGATTCCCAATGGAAACAAGAACTCATCATGCTTCCAGATGCCGAATACCAGGATAACAACTATGAGCGTGAGGCCCAATAGTCCGTTGACGGTGCGGAACCCCGCACGCGGCAACGTGGGATAGTGCACGTTGCTCACCATGAGAATCGTCAACGCGATCATCAGGAACGTGAGCAGCAGATGCCACGGCAGTCCCTGCAAAGAGCCGAACAAGCCCGTTTGGGTGAACGGATAGTAGGTGGCCAATGTCATCCCCGCGGCGGGGGAGGGCAGACCGATGAAATAGCTCTTGGCGCGGCCGGCCTGCGTGACATTGAAACGTGCCAGACGGATCGCCGCGGCCATGACGTAGAAATAGCAGAAGATCCAGGCTGCCCCGCCGCCGCCCGCGAACTCGATCTGATACATAAGGAAAGCAGGGGCGACGCCGAAGCTCACGATGTCCACCAGACTATCGAGCTCGGCACCGAATCGCGTCCCGGTCCCGGAAATCCGCGCCACCCGGCCGTCGAGCGTGTCCAGAATGCCGGCGAATACGATGAACCAGCCGGCACGGTAAAACTCGCCGCGCGTCGCCAGCACCATCGCCCACATGCCGAAGAACAGATTGAACAGTGTGAACAGGCTGGGGACGACGATAACGACACGCCGCAGCGGCAACGGCGGTGGCCTCATGGGTACTCCGCGAGCACGGTAGCACCCACCCGCACCCGATCGCCCGGTTTGACCTTGAGGACCGGCCGGGCCGACAGCGGAAGAAAGATGTCGGTGCGCGAACCGAATCGAATCAGACCCATGCGCCCGCCCTGGGTCACGCTATCACCCGATTTGGAGTCGGTGACGATGCGACGCGCGATCAACCCGGCGATTTGCCGCACTAGAACGCGCCCGTGCGATCCGCGGATGCCGATCGACGCTTGCTCGTTATCGAGACTCGCCTTCTCGCTGCCGGCGTGCAGGAATTTCCCCTGGTTGTATTGCACCAGCTCTACGGTGCCGCCGATCGGATACCGGTTCACGTGCACGTCAAAGACCGAAAGGAAGACTGAGACCCGAACCGACCGCTCTTTCACGTACATGGGCTCGTCGATTTCCGTCACGTGCACCACGTGACCTTCCGCCGCGGCCAGCACGTAGCGCTCGCCGCGCGGCCCGGGCCGAATCGGGTCGCGAAAAAACGCCACCACCCAGATCGCGAGGACCGCGAGCACTCCGGGAATGATCCATGCCAAACCGCCCCAGCGATTGGCCAGATACGCCGCCCCGCCGACGAGCAGCCAGGCGATCGCGATGAACGGCCAGCCCTCGGGGGCTATCCTCATCGTTGCAGTACACACCCTGAAGGGTGTGCTCGGCAATCATGGTCCTTAAGGACCGTGCCTTGCCGAGCGCAGGCTTGAGCCTGTCGACGGCCATTCACGAATTCCGTTCCAGTTCGTTCCCCGTGATCCGCCGATACGCGTCTCGATAGCGCGCGCTCGTTGCCTGGATCACCACGTCCGGCAGCGGCGGTGGCGGCGCCTCGCCGTTCCATTTGCCCTGCTTCTTCAGATCGGCGAGGTAGTCGCGCAGGGGCTGCTTGTCGAAGCTGGGCTGGCCGCGGCCCGGCTGGTAGCGGTCCGCAGGCCAAAACCGCGAGGAGTCAGGAGTCAGGATCTCGTCGATGACGAGCAGCGCGCCGTCGGCCGTGGTCCCGAACTCGAATTTCGTGTCGGCGATGATGATGCCGCGCTCGGCCGCATACGTGCGCCCGGTTTCGTACAGTGCCAGGCTGGCCTGGCGCAGTCGCTCGGCTATCGACCGGCCCAGCGCACGCGCGACGTGATCGAACGTGACGTTTTCGTCGTGGCCCTGCTCAGCCTTGGTGGCGGGAGAGAAGATCGGAGGATCGAGGCGGGCGCTCTCGACGAGTCCCGTGGGCATCGGCTCACCTGCCAGCGTACCGGATTGTTTGTACTCGGCCCACGCCGAGCCCGAGATGTAACCGCGCACGACGCACTCGAACGGCATGGGCGTCGCCCGGCGGGTCAACATGGTGCGGCCGTGCAGCTCCTCTCGATGCGGCGCGAGGGCCGGCAGCCGGCTGATGATCTCGTCGACGTCGGCGCTGATCGCGTGGTGCGGCATCACCGACTGCAGGCGCGCAAACCAAAACGCGCTCATCTGGGTCAACACGGCACCCTTCTGCGGGACCGCCTCTCGCATCACCACGTCGAATGCGCTGACGCGATCGCTGGCGACCAGCAGTAACGTCGCCTGATCGACTTCGTAAACCTCACGCACCTTTCCGCGCCGCAGCAACGGCAGCGGCAGTCGACTCTGCGTCAGCACACCGGTCATACTTGAACCTCCGCTGCAGCCGCGGGGGGAGCGGCGGCCTGAATGGAACGCATGAGGTCGGGCAGCACACGATCCAGAAAGTCGTCGACTTGCTGCGGCGCCCGGCCCACGTAGCCGGCGGGATCCAGCTCGCCTGCCTTCGCTCGTATCCCGAGGCGCTTGAACTGCGGATCCTGGGCGAGGCGCTCGAGCAAGCCCTCGCCGCCTTTGAGGCTGTGCGTCCGAATCACTTCGTGTAGATACTGCCGATCCCCGCCGGCCTTCACCCCGCGCATCAGCAGGCGCTCGGTCGCCAGGAACGGCATCGCGTGGGCGACGTGCTCGGCAATGGTGGGTTCCCGCACTTCGAGCCCGGCCGCGACGTTGGTCGCCAAAACCAGCAAAGCATCCGTTACGAGAAACGCCTCGGGAATGACGAGACGACGGTTGGCGCTATCGTCGAGCGAGCGCTCCAACCACTGCTGTGCCGCCGTATGCGCCGCGTTGCCCTGCAGCTCGATTACGAGTCGGGCCAACCCGGTCATGCGCTCGGCCCGCATCGGATTTCGCTTGTACGGCATCGCCGACGAGCCGACCTGTTCGCCCTCAAATGGCTCGAGGATTTCTCCTTCGTGCTGCAACAGCCGCAGATCGGTGGCGAACTTGGCCACCGACTGCGCGATGCCCGATAACGCACCCAGGATCTGTGCGTCCACCTTGCGCGTGTAGGTCTGTCCAGTAACCGGGAAGACCGCATCGAACCCCATGGCGCGCGTGACTCGCGCGTCCAGCTCTGTGATCTTGGCGTGATCGCCCTCGAAGAGATCCATGAAGCTGGCCTGGGTCCCGGTTGTCCCCTTGACGCCCCGGAATCGCATCGTCGCGATCCGATGCAGCAGCTCTTCGGCATCGAGGCCAAAATCCTGCATCCAGAGCGTCATGCGCTTGCCGACGGTCGTGAGCTGCGCCGCCTGGAAATGCGTGTACGCAAGGCACGGCGTGGCCCGGTAGCGGCGCGCGTGCTTACCGAGGGCGACGAGCACGGCGCCGATGCGCCCGAGCAGGAGCACCATCGCCTCGCGCATCAAGAGGAGATCGGCGTTGTCGGTAACGAACGCGCTGGTCGCCCCCAAATGAATGAAGGGACGGGCCGCCGGCGCCTGATCGCCGAGGTGGTGAATGTGCGCCATCACGTCGTGGCGCAGCCTGCGCTCGTACTCCGCGGCCTTGTCGAGATCGGCGTCGTCCAGATGCTGGCGCAGCTGCTCGACCGCGGCATCGGGGATCTCGAGGCCGAGCTCCTTCTCGGCCACCATTAGCGTGAGCCACAACCGGCGCCACAGACCGATGCGACGACGTTCGCCCCACAGCGCTTGCATCGCCGGAGAGGCGTAGCGCGTCGAGAGTGGAGAGACCCAGTTCACACTGCGGCCTTCGCCCGCGCGACCAGCTTGCTCCAGTCGGCGAGGAACTGTTCGAGCCCCCGGTCGGTGAGTGGATGGAGCAGCAGCTTCTTCAGGACGTCTGGTGGCAAGGTCGCGACGTCGGCCCCGATCATCGCCGCCTCGACGACGTGGCGCGGATGCCGAATCGAGGCCGCGAGGATTTCCGTCTCGATGTTGTAGTTGTCGAAGATCACGCGTGCTTCGCGAATGACGTCCATCCCCTCCTGACCGACATCGTCGAGACGCCCGATAAATGGACTGACGTACGACGCGCCGGCTTTCGCGGCGATGAGACACTGCACGCTCGAAAAGCAGAGCGTCACGTTGGTGCGGATGCCGGCGGTGGCGAGACGGCGCACGGCGATGATGCCGTCTTCGAGCATCGGAATCTTCACGACGATGTTCTCGGCGATCTTCGCGAGCTCGGTCCCTTCCTTGACCATCCCGTCGGCGTCCACCGCGACGACCTCGGCGGAGACCGGCCCTTCGACAATCGAGCAGATCTCCTTGAGCACGTCGCGCGGATCGAGATCGCCCGCCTGTTTGGCGAGCAGCGAAGGATTGGTGGTAATGCCGTCAATCAGGCCGGCCTGTGCAGCCCAGCTGATGTCTTTGAGACTGGCCGTGTCGAGGAAGAACTTCATGCAGTCGACTCCTCGGCGTAGAGATCCCGTGGATACTGCACCGCCTCGAGATAGAGACCCTGGGGCGGGGCGGGCGGACTAGCCGCCAGATTATTGGCCGCAGCGAGCAGACGAGGGAAATCCGCCGGCGGGCGCCGGCCAAGGGCGATATCGACCATGGTGCCGAGGATGAAGCGCACCATGTGATGCAGAAATCGATCGGCCTCGACCGTGAACGCCATCCCCATTCCGTCCGCTCGCGGCGCCCATTCTGCTAGCGCCACGCGGCATCGGTAATGGGTTGTGTTCGCGCCGGCCGCAGCCAGACCGCGAAAGTCGTGCTCTCCCAGGAGAGCGGCCGCTGCGCTGTGCAGCGCGCTGGCGTCGAGCGCCCGACCGGCCCCGCCCCCCAGTGCCCATTCGTACGGCTTCCGAAACGGCGACGCCGCCTCTTCATCGGTGCCGATCAGGTACCGATAGCGGCGCGCCGTCGCATTGCGCCGCGCATCAAACCCCGGCCGCATCCGGTAGATTCGCTGCACCCAGATCTCTCGCGGCAGCAGCGCATTGAGTGCGCGACGCAACTCTTCGGCGCTCCACCGATCGGTCGCCGAAAAACTCGCCGCTTGGCCGAGGGCATGAACCCCCGCATCGGTCCGGCCGGCGCCTGTGGCAACAGTCCGGCGCCCCATCAGCCGGGCCAGCACCGCCTCAAACTCAGACTGCACGGTGCGATCGTTGGGCTGGCGCTGCCACCCTGCGAAGCCGCCCCCATCGTACTGGACTACGGCGAGGAAGGGCCGGCTCGTCACGGTGGGAAAGATGCAACTCGTTGTCACTATTTGACAAGGGTGATAGCCTTAATTCCGCATGGACTCCCCGCTGCGCCGCGCGCTGAGCGCGCTTGGCAACCGTCAGTCGCTGTCCGAAGCGCAGACCGCCGAAGTGTTCGGGGTCGTGATGACCGGCGACGCGACACCCGCACAGGTCGGTGCGCTGCTGATGGGACTGCGCGCCAAGGGCGAAACCGCCGACGAGCTTGCGGGCGCCACGCGCGCCCTGCGCGCAGCCATGGTGCGCGTCGATGTCGCGCACGACCATCTGGTCGATACCTGCGGCACCGGGGGCGGCAGCGTGTCCACCTTCAACATCTCGACCGTTGCGGCATTCGTCGCGGCAGGCGCCGGTGCCGTCGTTCCGAAACATGGAAATCGCTCGTACACGTCACGGTGCGGATCCGCTGACGTCATGGAAGCGCTCGGCCTCCGAATCATGCTCGATCCGCAGACCGCCGGCCGCGTGCTCACCGAAGCGCGTGTCGTGTTCCTCTTTGCCCCGAATTTCCATCCCGCCATGAAGCACGTCGGCGGGGTGCGCCGCGAGCTCGGCACTCCCACGTTGATGAATCTCGTCGGGCCGCTTGCCAATCCCGCCAGCGTACGCAGGCAAGTCGTGGGCGTCGCCGATCCCGATCGCGCCGGGATCGTCGCGGAGGCGTTGGCGCGCCTTGACGCCGAACATGCGCTCGTGGTGCACGGCCGCGTGGGAATGGATGAGATCTCGCCGCACGGGATCACGGACGTGTGGGAGGTGAAGGATGGGGCGGTGCGCCGCTGGGAGATCGATCCGGAGCGGTTCCGGCTCGGGATCCGGGACGT
The DNA here is from genome assembly GCA_044869265.1 of Gemmatimonadales bacterium. Lineage (GTDB taxonomy): Bacteria > Gemmatimonadota > Gemmatimonadetes > Gemmatimonadales > GWC2-71-9 > 20CM-2-65-7. Next base: position 104,536 of record JBIOXD010000048.1, on the reverse strand, counting down.
CGCAGAGCTGAAGGGTGGGGAACCGGCGGCGAACGCCGAACGGCTGGAGCGGATTCTCGGCAATGGATCGGCCGATCAGTCAGGGCTGGCGGCGGTGCTGCTCAACGCCGGCGCGGCCATCTACGTGGCGGGCATCGCCGGCTCGCTCGCCGAAGGCATTGGACGGGCGCGCGAGGTTGTCGCGTCGGGGGCCGCGCGCGCGGCGCTCGAGCGCCTTCGGAAAGCGACGGCTAGTATTTCCGGATGACGCCGACCACCACGCCCTGGACGATTACATCGCGCTCGTTGAGCCGCAGCGGTTGCAGCGAATCATTGGCGGGCTGCAGTCTGATCCAGCCGCCGGGCTCGCGGTAGAACTTTTTCACCGTCGCGCCCTCGCCATGCACGAGCGCGATCACCGTTTGCCCTGCGTCCGCCTGATTGCGTTCTTGCACGACGACGTAATCGCCGTCCTTGATGTGCTCGTCGATCATGGAATCGCCGCGCACTTTCAGGACGTAGCTGCGGCCGCGCCGCGGCAGCAGCTCGTCGGGAACCGCGATCGTTTCGTCGTTGCTGATGGCCTCGATCGGCCGGCCGGCGGCCACCAACCCGAGCAGGGGAAGCTCGGTCGCGCCGGTCTGACCCTTCGGGGGCACCACCTCGATCGCGCGACTTTCATTATGCGTGCGGCGGATGTATCCCTTGCGTTCCAAATTGGTGAGGTGCTCGTGAACCGTGGCGAGCGATTGAAAGCCGAACTGACGCGCGATCTCCTCGAAGCTCGGGGCATAGCCCTTCTCATCGAGGTGTTTGGTGATGAAGTCGAGGATCTCGCGCTGGCGACGCGTGACCGGCATGGCGTGGCTCCCGAAGATTTACCGAAGCAATAATCTACCCGAAGAACGCCCGAACGCAAGGATGCCAGATAACCCGCACGCCGCCTCGCTGAACGCTATTCTGGCCGGAGCCCACGCGCGTGTGACCGGACTTCGTGTGCATGCTACCGAGCTCGAGAGGCGGGCGGCAGCCGGGCCGGCGGTGCGGCGTTTCCCCGGGGAGGTCGCTGGATCGGTCGGTCTAGTCGCGGAGGTAAAACGCCGCTCGCCATCCCAGGGGGCGATTCGCTCCGATCTCGATCCCGTGACCCACGCCCGCGCATACCTCCGCGGCGGGGCGATGGCAATTTCGGTGCTGACCGAGGAGGAGCACTTTGGAGGGTCGCTCGAGGACCTGTCGCGGGTGGCGGCGGCAGTCCCGGTGCCGGTGTTGCGCAAGGACTTCATTCTGGACGAGCTACAGATAATGGAAGCGCGAGCGGCGGGGGCGAGTGCCGTGCTGCTGATCGCGCGAGTTCTCTCCGCCGAGCAACTTCGCACCCTGGCGCGAACAGCCCGCTCCTGGGGATTGGGAACGCTGGTCGAGGTCCATGCGGAGGGAGAGCTCGATGCGGCGCTCGCGGCGAACCCCAGCGCGCTCGGGGTGAATGCGCGCGACCTGTCGACCTTCGCGATCGACATGCGGGGTGCCGAGCACGTCATCAGCCGTATTCCGTCGGGGGTCGTCGTCGTCGCCGAAAGCGGGGTGGAGCGACGCCAGGATGTCGAGCGGTTTGCCGCCGCGGGCGCAGATCTGGTCCTTGTGGGAACGAGTGTGGCGCGTCAGGACGATCCGGAAAAGGCGGTGCGAGCGTTGGTGGGAGTGAAGAGGAATCTAGAGGTCCGATCGTGAATCGACACCCTCAAGGGTGCGCTCGGCAGACACTGCCCTTAAGGGCAGCGCTTTGCCGAGCACACCCTTTAGGGTGTTGAATAACGAACAATGAGCGTGATCGATTCATCAGTAACCGGCAGATTCGGCCCCTACGGCGGCCGGTACGTTCCCGAGACGCTGATGCATGCACTCGAGGAGCTGGCCGGCGTCTACGATGAGGCTCGGGCCGACCCCCGCTTTTGCTCGGAGCTCGACGAGCTACTCAAGAATTATGTCGGCCGGCCCACGCCGATCACCGCGGTCCCGCGGCTCTCAGCGCAGGTTGGGGCTCCCGTGATTCTGAAGCGCGAGGACTTGAACCACACGGGCGCCCACAAGATCAACAACACGCTCGGTCAGGTGTTGCTCGCGCAGCGCATGAAGAAGCGGCGGCTCATCGCCGAGACCGGGGCCGGCCAGCACGGCGTCGCGACGGCGACGGTCTGCGCCCGGTTCGGTCTCGAATGCATCGTGTACATGGGCGAGGAGGACATGCGGCGCCAACGCCTCAACGTGTACCGGATGGAATTGATGGGAGCGAAGGTCGTCCCCGTCACGTCCGGCACGCGCACCCTCAAGGACGCCACGAACGAAGCGTTGCGCGACTGGGTGACGAACGTCACCACGACGCATTACATCATCGGCTCGGTGGTGGGCCCCGATCCGTTTCCCCGGCTGGTGCGCGATTTCCAGTCGATTATCGGGCGCGAAGCCCGAGCGCAGGTGATCGAGCAGCTCGGGCGACTGCCGAGCGCCGTCGTGGCGTGCGTGGGTGGCGGCTCGAACGCGATGGGAATCTTTTCAGCGTTTCTCGACGACGCGGACGTGCAGCTGGTCGGTATCGAAGCCGCGGGCGAGGGCGTGGCGACACACCGCCACGCGGCGACCCTCGCCGCCGGACGCCCCGGCGTCTTCCATGGCAGTCGCAGCTATCTGTTGCAGGACGCCGACGGGCAGGTGCAGCCGGCGCACAGCGTGTCGGCCGGTCTCGATTATCCGGGCGTCGGGCCTGAGCACGCTTACCTGAAAGACACGGGCCGGGTATTGTATGACGCCGTAACCGACCGGGAGGCGCTGAATGCCTTCGCCGCGCTGTCGCGACTCGAAGGCATACTCCCGGCACTCGAGAGCGCTCACGCGATCGCGTGGGTGATGAAGAGCCCGCGAGCCTCCGGCGATCTCATCCTCATCAATTTGAGCGGCCGCGGTGACAAGGACGTCGCCATGGTCGCTGAGCTTACGGGAGCCGCGCTCTGACAAAACCTGCCGCCCAGACCTCCGACATCGTCCTCCCGCCAACGCAGGTGGAGGAGTTGATGCAGGTCGTCAGCAAGGGGATGCGGGCGACGCAGCTGTACCTGCCGAACAATCCCGTCTACCAGCGCGCCGTCGACAATATCCGCAGCTCCTTCCGGCAGATCTGGCAAGCCGCGGACGATCTGATCCTCGATATCGGCGAAACGGAGTTGCGCTGGGAGGATCACGTGGTCTACAACCAGGACCAGCGCCACGAGAGCATCGCCTGGACCCTGTTCAAGGACGGCGTCCGTTCGCTCTCCTTCAAGCCGGGCGTCGAAGACGTCGAAATCGTGCGGTTCCTCGGCGTGATGCAGCAGGCCAGGAATCTCCAGGCGGACGCGCCGGACGATCTGCTGACGCTGCTGTGGGCGGAAGATTTCGAATTCATCAGCTACACCTTTCGCGAGCTCGCCGGCGACAATGCCGCACCCATCGAGCGCTCAGACGCCGCTGCCATCGGCGCGGGCGGACCGGAGGGCGAGGCGGTCACGACCGATCCCGCCGCGATTCGCCGACAGGTCGAGGAGGAAGCGCCTCCCAAACGTGAGGGCCTCGTGTCGATCGACGATTTCGACACGACGCTCTACTTCCTCGATGATAAGGAGATCGAATACCTGCACACCGAGGTGACGCGCGAGTACGCGCAGGATCTGCGCCGCAACGTGCTCGCGATGCTGTTCGACTTGCTCGAGCTGCAAACATACGGCACAGTCCGCGCCGAGCTGATTTCGATCGTCGAGAATTTCATTCCATACCTTCTCGGGGCAGGGGATTTCCGTTCGACCGCCTACATTCTGCGCGAGTGCAAGATCATCCAGCAGCGGGCCCGCGAGCTGATCCCCGAGCACCGGCAGGTGCTCGAGACGCTGCCGGCCCGCCTCTCCCAGACCGACGCCCTCTCGCAACTGCTACAATCGCTCGATGAAGCGACGAGCCATCCGACAGAGGAGGATCTCACCGAGCTCTTCAGCGAGCTGCGCGCCGAAGCGCTGGGGCCGCTCATGGGCTGGCTGCCGCGGCTGCACAACGAGCGGGTGCGCGCATTGGTCCAAACCTCGGCCGAGCGCCTCGCCCAAGCCCACGCGGCGGAAGTGCTCAAAGCACTGGGCAGCAGTGAGGCGGCCGTGCAGCTCGAGATGGTGCGACTCGCGGGGCGTCTGAAGCTGCCCGGAGCGCCCGACGGCATGGGCCCGCTCCTCGAGCGCGGCGAGCGCGAGCTGAAGCTGGCCGTGGTCGAGGCGCTGACGATGATCGGCACGCCCAGCGCGACACGCCTCCTCGAGAAAGCGATTGAGGATCCGGAGCGCGATGTCCGGATCGCGGCGGTCAAGTTCTTGGGGCAGCGCGGCCATCGCAACGCGTTCCCGCGGGTCGAAGCCGCCGTCACCGGCGCGAAATTGAAGGAAGCCGATCTGACAGAAAAAATGGCGTTCTTTGAAGCCTACGGGGCGCTCGCCGGCCCGGCAGGGATCGCGACGCTCGAGAAGATGCTGGTCGGCAGGGGTGGCCTGCTCGCGCGCAAGGAGGATCCCGAGACGCGCGCCTGCGCCGCGATGGCACTCGGGAAGATCCGCACCCCGGCCGCGCGCGACGTCCTGCAGAAGGTGGCGCAGGACAAAGAGCCGCTGGTACGGAACGCCGTCAGTCGCGCCCTGCGCGAAGTGGGGACGGCCACATGACGGCGCCGGCCGGCGGAGGGAAACGCCCGTCGATGATGGAGACGGTCCAGACCACGGACGGGTTCCTCCGTCATGCCGGCCGCGACTTCCTGGTGGTGCTCTACACCGCCTTTCGGTCGGTGAAACTGTACCCAATCGAGAACGCGCAGGTGCAGCGAGCGCTGGACGACCTCTCCGCCACGACCAAGCAACTGCTCGACGTCGAGCGCGAGCTCGAGGTGCGCATTCAGGGTGAATTCATTTTCGTGAACTCGACGCGCCTGCGACTCGATCTCGACAACTACGCTTCCTTCTCGCACATCCTGAACGTCTTTCAGGAGTGCGGCATTGGGGCCGTGCGCATCGACGAAGGCATCGACCGGCGCCAGCTCCAGGTCTTCGTATCGCTGCTGCTCGCGTACGCGGCGAAGGAGACGAATCCGAACAAGCTGTTCGAGCTGTCACAGAAACTGACGGACGGCGGCGTGACCTTCATCACCGTCGAGGCCCCGCTCGAGGCCGAGGAGGACGTCGAGGAAGAAGAGCGGCAGAAGGAGGCGGCCAAGCGCACGTACGCGCGGTCGGTGGCGGTCACGAAGGAAGTCATCAACAGCATTCGCATGGGCCGCACCGCCAACGTCAAGAAGGTCAAGCGGGCCGTGCAGGCCATCGTCGACCAGGTGCTCAACAACGAGTCGTCGCTCGTCGGCCTCACGACGTTGCGCGATTATGACGAGTACACGTTCACCCACTCGGTCAACGTCTGCATCTTCTCGGTCGCCCTGGGCCGCAAACTCGGGCTGACCAAGCTGCAGCTGTACGACCTCGGCATGGCGGCGCTGTTCCATGACGTCGGCAAATCCCGCGTGCCGCTCGAGGTCCTGAACAAAGACGGCGGTCTGACCGAAGAGGAGTGGCGCATCATGCAGGCGCACCCCTGGCTGGGCGTGCTCACGCTCTTCGGGCTGCGCGGCTACGGCGAGATTCCGTATCGCGGAATGGTCGTGGCGTACGAGCATCACATGAAGATCGACTTGACCGGCTATCCCAAGTCGATTCGCCCCCGCCTGCTGTCCATCTATTCGAAGATCATTGCGGTGGCGGACGGCTTCGATGCGGCCACGAGCCGTCGCGTCTATCAGACCGTCCCGATCCAACCCGATCAGGTACTGAAAGAAATGTGGGAGAACCCACGCCGGGGCTACGATCCGGTGGTCGTCAAGGCGTTCATCAACCTCATCGGCGTCTATCCGGTCGGGACGTGCGTGATTCTCGACACCTACGAAGTCGCGCTCGTGCATACCGCCAACCCGGACGTCGCCCACGTGCACCGCCCGGTTGTCCGCATCGTCACGACACCGGATGGCGCGCCCCTGCGGCCCGGAACCGTCATCGATCTGTCGATAAAAGATCCGAGCGGCAACTATCCGCGCACCATCGTCAAGGTCACCGACCCGGTCAAATACGGCATCAACGTCAGCGACTACTTTGTCTGACCGGGGAGGGCCCTTCCCCCGTGCCACGCGCGCCCCGTCACTGGCGGAACGGTGGCGAGCGCTGGGAAACACGCGGGCGCTCATCCCCTACCTGACTGCCGGGTTTCCGACTCCAGAGTTGTCACGCGACGCACTCCGCCGCGTCGCCGCCGCGGGAGCGGACGTTGTCGAAGTCGGTGTCCCGTTCTCCGATCCGCTGGCGGACGGGCCCACGATTCAGCGCACCACGCAGACTGCGCTCGAACAGGGGATGACATTGCCGCGCGTCTTGGAGCTCATCCACGAGGCCGCACTGGAGGTACCGGTCGTCATCATGACCTACCTCAATCCGGTGTTGGCGCTCGGCGTTGAGCGCTTCATTCATGATGCGGTGGACGTGGGCGTGGCCGGGGTGTTGCTCACCGATTTGCCGGCCGGCGCGGATGAGGTCGTCGAGCAAGCCGTCACGAACAGTTCGCTGTCATTCATTCGGCTGGTCGCACCGACAACCGATGACCGACGACTGCTGACCGCCGTCAAGAGCGCGAGTGGATTCGTGTATCTGATCTCCCGCCTCGGCGTGACGGGAGCACGCGACAGCGTTCCCACCGATCTCGAGCAGCACGTAGGCCGCATTCGCGCCGTGACGCGCCTGCCTATCGTGGTCGGATTCGGGATCTCGACGCCTGCACAGGCACAGGCAGCCGCCCGGGTCGCTGACGGTGTGGTCGTGGGGAGCGCGCTGATGGATGCTCTCGCCTCAGGCGGCGTCGCCGCGGCCGAGCGGCTGGCGCGCGATTTGGCGGCAGCGGTTCATACGTGAGCATTGCGCGCTTCGTCGGTCTTTACAGTCGGGCCTTGGGGCTGATCGGAACCGCCATACTGCTGGCGGCACTCCTCGTCGACCGCCGCTGGCTGGGGCAGATTCCCGAAATCATCGTCATGTTCGGCGCGACGGTCGCGCTCCGTGGGCTGTCCGTGCCACTCAGCAAATACTCGTACCTCACCCAGACGGCGCTCGTGGGGATCGCGGGCAGCCTGCTCGTCGGCGTTCCCCCCACGGCGCTGGCCATCTCCGCCGCCGTGCCGGTCACGGACGCGATCTGGCAGCGCAAGCCGTTGCGCGTGGCCTGGATCAACCTCGGGCGAGAGGTCATCACGCTCCTCGCCGCCTACGGCGTGTATGCCACCACACTGCATTGGCTGGGAATGACCGTCGCCGGCGCGGCGATTCCCGTAGTCACTATCGAGCTGCTGCCGGCGCTCGTCGGCTACGCGCTGGCCTACTTCGTCTTCGGCCGGGTGCTGTTCTACTTCAGCCTGATCATCCGATCGAAACTCGAGCCAGCCGAGCGGCTCATGATCGTGCGCTACGAAGTGATCGCGTATGCCGCGACGCTGCTCGCCGCCACGGTCGTTGTCGGCTCCGTGGTCGCCTGGTCGTCGTTCGGCGCGTGGATTCTGGTCGGGCTTGTGCTGACGTTTCTGGGTCTGCTGCTCAAGCAGATGGTCGAAGAGGCGATCTCCGCGGAGGAGCTGAGCAAGATTCACGCGATGGAAGCCGTGATCACCGCGAATATCAGCCTGGCGGACTCTTTTCACCGCATCGAGCGGTTGGCCCATCGCCTGGTGGACTGGGGGGACTTCCGGATCTACCGACTGCATGACGGCGTGATGGCGTTATCCCATCGCTCCGAGCGGGGACGCGCGGGCAGGGGGGAGCCGTCGGAGGACATCAGCGCGCTGCGATGCGCGGCGGCGGCAAGTGGGCAGACAATCGTGATCGACGACGTGACCCGCGACAGACGCATCGCCGACGCGCCGGAGGAAGTGCAGAGTCTCGTGATCGTGCCGCTCAAGTTCGGCGATCACGTGATTGGCACGCTCGAGCTCGAGCATCATAAGCGGAACAGTTACCGCCAGCAGGACATTCTCACCATCACGACGTTCGCGAATCAGCTCGCCACGGCCGTCCACATCACCGACCTCCGGCGGCCGCTCGTGGAAACGGTAGAGCGCATGACGCGCCAGCTCGCGACGATCGCCCAAACCGCGGAAGCGCTCAAGGAGGCCGCCGCGGCGGTGGCGGCGTCCACCGGCGTGATTCGCGAGGGCGTACGCCGAGAAGAGAGTGAAGTCTCCGGCGGCCTGGAGGCCACGGAGAGCCTCGCGCAGGTCTCGCGCCGCGTATCGGATGACGGCGTCGGCGCGGCGCGTGCATCCACCGCGGCCAGTGATGTGGCCAGCCGCAACCGTACGCAAATCCGCGAAGCGATCGAGCGACTGGTCGCCCTCAAGGCGTTCGTGGGCGAAAGCTCCACCAAGGTCCAGCAGCTCGGCCAAATCAGCCGGCGGATCACCGGGTTCATCGCGTCGATCCGCGAGCTCGCCGATATGACCAACCTGCTCGCGCTCAATGCCGCGATCGAAGCGGCGCGAGCCGGCAAGCACGGCAAGGGATTCGGTGTCGTGGCCGACGAAGTGCGACACCTCGCCGAGCAGAGCGCGAACGCCGCGGCGGAAGCGGGTGAACTGGTCCAGGACATCCACACCCAGGTCGGGGAAGTTGTCGAGCAGATGCGCCGCGGGCAGGTGAATGTGGGCGGCGTGGAGGAGCTGTCGGCCGCCGCGCTCGAGGCGCTCGACGCCATTGTCGCGGCCACCGCGGAAGCCACGGCCCATGCCGGTCGCATTACGGCGGCCGCCGGCGAGCAGAACGTCGCGTTCGACCGCTTGCGCGAGCGCATCCACGCGGTGGCCAGCATCGCCGGGCAGAATCGCGCGAAAGCGGACGACGTGGCGACCCGGGCGGTCCAGGCCGCGGAGGGATTGACCGAGCTCGAACGGGCTACCCGCGACCTGGAGCAAGTCGCTACTATGCTGCGTGACTTGACTCGCGGCTTCGCCAACGTAGCGTAGGCCCCGCCGTGACCACCGCAGAACGAGTGTACGTCGCCCTGGGATCGAACCTGGGTGACCGGGCGGCCCATCTGGCGCACGCGCGCAAGCGGCTCGCGGAGCTGCCGGGAGCGCGGCTCATCGCCGTGTCGCGGGTGGAAGAAACCGTTCCCCTCGGTCCCGTGGCGCAGGGCCCGTACCTGAACCAGATGGTCCTGCTCGAGACCACGCTGGCCCCCGACGCGCTGCTCGAGCAGTGCCGAACCATCGAGGCCGAGCGAGGTCGGACGCGACGCGAGCGGTGGGGACCACGCACGCTGGATCTCGATATTGTGCGGTACGGGGTGCGTACCGTGCAGGAGGCCCATCTGACCATTCCGCATCCTGAGCTGCCGAATCGCGACTTCTGGCGCCGCGAAATCGCCGAGCTCGAGGCGAGCCATGGCTAACGTCACCACGCGCTCCCTGCTAGAGATGAAAGAGAAGGGCGAGCGCATCGTGGCGCTGACCTGCTACGACGCCCTGTTCGCCCGGCTGCTCGACGCGAGTGGGATCGACATCCTGCTCGTCGGCGACTCGCTCAACCAGGTGCTCGCGGGCGCGTCGTCCACGCTGTCGGCGTCGCTCGAGCAGATGATCTATCACACCACCATCGTGCGCCGGGGAACCGAGCGTGCCATGGTGATCTGTGACATGCCTTTCCTCTCGTATCAGATCTCGCCCGATGACGCGCTGCGCAACTGCGGCCGCGCCATGAAAGAGACCGGCTGCCAGGCGGTCAAGATCGAAGGGGGACAGCCTATGGCGGCGACCGTGCGCCGACTGGTGGACACCGGTATCCCCGTCATGGGACACATCGGGCTCACACCGCAGTCTGTGCATGCCCTTGGCGGGTATCACGTGCAGGGGAGAGACGACCGGGCGGCCGATCGCCTGCGCGCGGACGCGAAAGCCCTGGAGGACGCAGGCGCGTTCGCGGTGGTCCTGGAGCTTTTGCCGGCGCCGCTCTCGTCCCAGATCACCAAGGCACTCACCATTCCCACGATTGGAATCGGAGCGGGACCCGCTTGCGACGGACAGGTACTGGTGCTGCACGACATGCTCGGTCTGAACGAGCAGTTCTCGGCGAAGTTCGTGAAGAAATACGCCGCCCTCGCCGAAGATGTGCGCGAGGCTGCCCGGCTGTTCGCCGCGGAGGTGCGCGAAGGCCGCTACCCCGGGCCGGAGCACTCGTTTGGTAAGTAGACTCGTGACGATCCTGTGCCTGCATCCGGTCGCGGCCCTCATGGCCGTCTCACAGCAACCGGATAGTGCGGCGCGAACGACGACGCATGGCGCGTACACCGTGGACCAGGCCCGGAGCGGCGCCAGGATCTTCAAGGAGATCTGTGCCAATTGCCACACGCCGGCACGATTTCGAGACTCGACGTTTCTGAGCAGCTGGAAGGGACGCTCGGTGCGTGATCTGTTCGAACTCGTGCGCACGCAGATGCCGTTGGACAATCCCGGCGGTCTGCGTCGGACGGAATACGCCGACGTCCTCGCGTACATCTTCGAGCTCAATGGCCTGCCGCCCGGTGACTCGACGTTGCCATCGGACGATAGCGGCCTCCGGCGCATTCGCATCGACAAATGAGCGCGATCGCCGTCGCCGTCGTGCTGAGCGTTGCAGCGGTGACGCAGCAGGGAGCTGCCGGGGGAGAATGGCGGTTTTGGGGCGGCGACGCCGGCAGTACGCGCTACGCGCCGTTGAATCAGATCACACGCGACAACGTCGGCAAGCTGGAGATCGCCTGGCGGTGGCGCGCCGCCAACTTCGGCCCGGCCCCGGAAACCTACTATCGCGCGACGCCGCTCTACGCCGACGGCGTCCTGTACACCGTTGCGGGAGAACGTCGCGACGTTGCGGCGATCGACCCAGCCACCGGTGAAACACTGTGGACCTGGCGCCTGGATGAGGGGCTTCGGTGGGAAAAGGCGCCGCGCCGATTCTCGGGCCGCGGCCTGGCTTATTGGAGTCGAGGCACTGATCGGCGCGTCATCATCGTCACCCCGGGCTATCAGTTGGTCGCGCTCGACGCAACGACGGGGCGACCGGTGCAAGGATTCGGCAGGAACGGAGTCGTCGACCTGATGGATGGCCTTGGCTATCCGCTGGTCCCCTGGGTCGGCAACTCCGGCCCGATGCAGACCAACGGCGACAACGCCCCAACCCGCGCGCAGGGGGGGGGCTCCGCCGCCGGTGCGGTCCGGGGCATCGATCCGGCGTTGGGCGCAATCGGCTCGAGCTCGCCGCCGATCGTCGTCGGCGACGTCATCGTCGTGGGAAGCTCGGCCCTGCAGGGCTATTACCCGAAACGCCTGAGAAACCTGCCCGGGACCATCCGGGGATTCGATGCGCGTACCGGAAAACAGCTCTGGGTTTTCAATCTGATTCCGCGCCCCGGCGAGTTGGGCCACGACACCTGGTTGGACGGCTCCTGGGAGGCCGCCGGGAAGAACGACGCGTGGGCGCCGTTCTCAGCGGACTTAGCGAGCGGCGTCGTCTACATCCCCGTCGGCCATCCACACAACGACTGGTACGGCGGCCATCGGCCGGGGGCGAATCTTTTCTCAGAAAGCGTGCTCGCGCTCGACGCCAAAACGGGACGCCGCCTCTGGCATTTCCAGATGATCCATCACGACATTTGGGACTACGACACGCCCACGGCGCCGAATCTCCTGGACGTCACGATCGCCGGCCGGCCGCGCCGCCTCGTCGTGCAGACGTCCAAGCAGGGGTTCGCCTATGTCTTCGATCGCGTGAGCGGTGAGCCGATCTGGCCGATCGAAGAGCGTCCCGTGCCGTCGTCGGATACACCCGGTGAGTGGACCGCTCCAACGCAGCCGTTTCCGAGTCGACCGGCGCCGTACGAGCGACAGGGAGTGAGTCAGGAGGACTTGATCAACTTCACTCCTGCATTGCGGCAGGCGGCAATCGAGATCGCCAAGAGTTATCGCTTCGGTCCCCTGTACCAGCCGGTCTCGCGTGTCGATGCCCCCGACGGCACCAAGGGCACGTTCCAGGCACCCGGCGCAAACGGGGGCGTCAACATCATGGGCGGCGCCGCGGCTGATCCGGAGACCGGCATACTCTATGTCGCCTCGCAGGGCGGAGTGAGCCGCATTTCGCTCGAGAGCAACCCCGAGAGATCGGAGATGCGGTACGTCTCGCAGGGGCCGGGCGGCCTGCGCGGCCCCGAAGGTTTACCGTTGTTCAAGCCGCCCTACGGGCGCATCACCGCCATCGATCTGACTACCGGCGAGTATCGCTGGATGATCACCAACGGCGACACCCCCGCCGCGATTCGCGATCACCCCGCGCTGCGGGGCGTGACAGTGCCACGTACCGGCAAGAACGCGCACGCGAACCTTCTCGTCACCCGCACGCTGCTGTTTTACGGCGAGGGGCGGAACGGTGGCCCGGAGTTTCACGCCGTGGATAAGGCCACCGGCGCGGAGATCGGTCAGGTGACGTTGCCGGCGCCTACCAACGCCGCGCCAATCACGTTCATGCACCAGGGGCGGCAGTACATCGTCGTCGCGATTGCGAGCGCGGATCTGCCAGCGGAGCTGGTCGCGCTGGCGTTGCCGGTTCAGCGAGACACACGGAGCGCAGAGCCATGACTGCACGGATTCTTGGATTGTTTTTGACCCTTACCATCCTTTGCCGCCCCCTAACGCCCCTTACCGCCCAGTCGGTCAGTCGCTACGTCCGCTACGCTCAAGGTGACCGCGTCACCTACGGCATCCTGGAAGGGCAGACTATTCGCGAGTTATCCGCGGATCCGTTCTCGAATCCGCGCGCCACGGGCCGCACCGCCCGCCTCGCCGAAGTGAGGTTGTTGTCGCCTATCGACCCGGCGCGCGGCGGCAAGGTGCTTGGTGTTGCGATCAACACCCGCCGTCCCGGGCGTGAGTCACCGGTCCCGCATCCCCGCTGGTTCGCGAAGCTGTCCACGAGTCTCGTCGGCACCGAAAGCGACGTCGAACACCCGCCCGAAGCTTCGAACTTCGACTGGGAAGGCGAGCTGGTGCTGGTGATCGGTCGCCGGGCGCGACACGTTTCGGTGGAAGAGGCGCCGCGCTACATCTTTGGCGTGACGGTAGGGAACGACTTCAGCGAGAACACGTGGTACGGCGAGCGGGCGGGGGTGAATGAACCCTCGCGGCTCATTTCGAAGGCGACCGACACGTGGGCGGCGCTTGGTCCCGCCATCGTCACCGGTTTGGATTACGGCGACTTGCGTGTGATGATCCGAGTGAACGGCGACACGGTCGCGACCGGCCGGACGAGCCAGCTGCTCAACAACCCCGCGCAGCTGGTCAGTAATCTCAGCCGCTACGTCACGCTGCTTCCCGGTGATCTCATCTATACCGGCACCTATCCCACGGTGTCCGGTAAGGACAACACGGTTCATCCCGGCGATGTGGTCGAAGTCGAAATCGAGCAGCTCGGTCTGTTGCGCAATCGCATAGTCCCGATGCGGGGTGGGTCAGCGCCGCCGATCCCGTCCTCGAACGAGCCGCCGCAATTCCAGGTGGATGCCGGATGGCCGCGCGAGCTCCCCAACAACTGGATCCTCGGCCAGGTATCCGGAATCGCTGTGGGGCCGAACGATCACATCTGGATCGTGCACCGGCCGCGGACGCTGACGGCGCGCGAAGCCGGGGCGGTACAGAACCCGCCGCTCTCGACGTGCTGCGTGCCGGCGCCGTCGGTGATCGAGTTCGATCAAGAGGGGAATGTCGTGCGGGCCTGGGGCGGCCCCCCCCCCACTAAGTCCGCCCGAGGAGGGGGAGGCGCGAACGCCGAGCAGGCCGCCGCATACTGGCCGGAGAGCGAGCACGGCATCACGGTCGACGCGCAGGGCAACGTGTGGATCGCGTCGAACGGCCGCGGGGACCAGGTGATCCTGAAGTTCAGTGCTGAGGGCCGGCAGCTGCTCCAGATCGGGCGCGTGGGCGAGAACGCCGGCTCGAGCGACACGATGCGCTTGGGCCAGCCGACGGCAGTCGACGTGGACGTCCCCGCGAACGAGGTCTACGTAGCCGACGGATACCGGAATCGCCGTGTGATCGTCTTCAACGCAACGACGGGCGCGTACAAGCGGCATTGGGGCGCGTATGGCCGCCGTCCCGTAGACGGTGACACCGCGGCGCCCGCGGTCCAAGGCACGTCGAGCCCCTGGCCGATCAGCTACGACACGACGGCGCTTCCGCAACAGTTCAACACCGTGCATGCGGTGCGCTTGTCGCGCGACGGTCTGGTCTACGTCGCGGACCGCATCAACAACCGGATCCAGGTCTTCCGCAAGGACGGCTCCTTCGTACGCGAGGGCGCGCTCGCTCGGGCGACGCGCGCGATGGGATCCGTGTGGGACATCGCTTTCTCACGAGACAGCGCGCAGACCTACCTGTTAGTTCCCGACGGTACGAACCAGAAGGTCTGGATCCTGAAACGGAGTGACCTCAGCGTCGTGGGCAGCTTCGGCCGCGGCGGCCGGCAGGCCGGACAATTCGGGTGGGTGCACAACTTGGCCGTCGACTCGCGCGGCAATCTGTACACGAGCGAGGTGGACATTTACAAGCGCGTACAGCGGTTCACACCGCGCCGGTAGGGTAGGGGCGCAGCATGCTGCGCCCCAACAACGACCTACCACGCCCGACCACGACCTACAACGGTGCACCGAACGAGTCGCCGTCGTCGCGGAACCCGCTCGAGGCCGGGTCGAACGTTTCGTTGGACAACTTGAAGCGCGCGTCGAGCGTCGGATCCGTCGGCTTGCCCAACACGCGCCGGGCGATGTACTCGCCCAGCACGGGTCCGAACTTGAAGCCTTCCGCATTGCCACCACCCGCGATCCAGACGTTCTCGAACTGGGGGTGCCGGTCGATAATGAAGTCCCGCGTCACGCTCAGCTCATAATGGCACGCTCGCGTCTCGAGCAACGGGGCATGCTCGAGGGCAGGGAAGCGTTGACACACGAACTCGACCGCGCGCTCTACTGATTCGGGCGGCACCCAACGTTCGGATGTGTCCGGATCAGTCGGGCGCGGCACGCCGGGCCGTCGCCCGCCGCCCGTGCGCACACGAAAGCCCCGATGGTCGGGCGGCAACGCACCCCACCCGGTGACGCCGGGAACATTCCAGCTCGGGAGGTTGGGATAGACAAATCGCGAGTCGCCGGCCGGCGTGGCGAAGTAGAACACCTGCCCGAGCGGAGTGCGGAGACGATCCGTCATCGCTTCCGGCAGCACTTTGGCCATCCACGGTCCACAGGCGAACACGAACGTGTTCGCGGCGAGGCGCCTCCCGTCCGATAACTGCAGGTCCGTCAAACGCCCGATCGTTGACGCGCCGGGCTTCGCCTGTGCCAAGACCACCTCGCCGCCCTTGGCGCGAAACATCTCGACGACCGTTTCGCACACGCGGCGCGCGCGCACGACGCCGGCGTTCGGCTCGAACGCCGCGAGCGTCATTCCCTCCAGACTGATTTGTGGATAGCGGTAGGCGACTTCGTCGAGTGACAGAACTTCGTGGGGAATCCGAAGCCGTTCCCAGTTGCGCAGTGTGTCCGTGAGCCAGGGCTCCGGCTCGGGCCGCAGGATGAGGTCGCCTGTTGTGAAAAAGAGTCGCAGGCGGAGCCGCTCCGACCACTCCGCGTCCCATGCGTTCCAGCGCGCGATCGCGTCGCTGGCCCAGCGAATCCACCAGTCGCGATCGCCGTAGGAGGAGCGCACGCCACGGGTCTCGTCTCCTGAGGTGGCCCGTGAGTTCCCCGGGCCCCAGGTATCCACCATGGTCACTTGCGCGCCCATGCTTCGCAGGTACCACGCCGTCCAGCCTCCGAAGGCGCCCGCGCCGATGACCGCGACGTCTGGTGCGCGCCCCATCCGAGCCGGCCCGCCGCCGACCGACGCGCACGCGCCACCCGCGAGCAGCGCTCCCGCATGGGCGCCCGCCATTTTGAGAAACTCGCGGCGACCGAGCAACACGGCCAAGAAATTATGTATCTTTGGGGCGGGCTTCCACCTCGGAGCAGACTGGCGATGTCCAAGACCGAAGACGAACGGCTGGCGAAGTTGATCAAGAAGAACATGGCGAAAGCGGCCAAGGCCAAGCCGAAGGCGCGCAAGCGCTACGACCCCACCTTGCCGCCGGAAACCACCGACGACGATATCGAGCGTCGCGACTTCTTCTCGGAGATGAAGAAGCGCGAGTTCTAGTTGCGAGAGATCTCCAGCCTTCCCGAGATGCGGGAGTGGTCTCGAGCTGAGCGTTCTCACCGCCGCACTATCGGCTTTGTTCCTACCATGGGCTATCTGCACGAGGGTCATCTGCGACTCGTGGATCGTGCCCGCGAGCTTTCCGATCGCGTCGTCATGAGCATTTTCGTGAACCCGCTGCAATTCGGGCCGCACGAAGATCTGGCGCGCTACCCACGTGACTTGAAGCGAGACCGCGAGCTGGCAGACGGGCGGGGCGTCGACTGTCTCTTCATTCCCGATACGACGGCCATGTATCCGGGGGAGCCGCTGGCCCGGGTGGTGCCCGGGCCGCCCGCAGATACACTCGAAGGTGTCGCCCGGCCCGGGCATTTCACGGGCGTGCTCACGGTCGTCGCCAAGCTGTTCCACCTCGTGGAACCCGATATCGCCGTGTTCGGCCGTAAGGACTTCCAGCAGGCGATGCTCGTCAAACGACTGGTGCGGGATCTCGACTTTCCGATCACGATCGACATCGCTCCCACGGTGCGCGAGCTCGATGGGCTCGCGCTGTCGTCGCGCAACACGTATCTGACTCCCGACGAGCGGCGGAACGCGCTGGCGTTGTCCCGCGCGCTGAGGCTCCTGGAACAAAACTGGCGCGGCGGAGAGGCCGATCCCGCCAAGCTGCAGCGCGCAGGCATGGACGCCATGCGTTCCTCCGGTGCACTCCCCGAGTATTGCGCGCTCGTCGACGAGGACGTCCAGCCCGTGACCCGGGTAACAGCCCGCACAGTCGCGGTTGTGGCAGCCCGTGTCGGCAAGACGCGTCTCCTCGATAATGTCGTGCTGAGCGAGGGTATTGGTGCGGATCCGCGAGTTGCGCCGTGAGCCTACCGCCATGGGCGCAAGTCTCCCCGCAACGTCGCGCGCATATCGAGCGCGTGGTAGCGTTGCTCGACGAATGGGCGAAGAAGATGAATGTGCCCGCGCGTGAAGGAGATCGCTGGCTGCGTGCCGGCTGGCTCCACGATGCCTTGCGCGACGCGCCGTTGCCCGACGAGCGGGCTCACGGTCCCGCCGCAGCCGAGTGCGCAGCCGCCCAGGGGGAACGCGATCGCGGCGTGCTCGATGCGGTGCGCTACCACACGATTGGTTGTGCCGGCTGGGATGCCGCCGGACGGATGCTGTACCTCGCGGACTTCCTGGAGCCCGGGCGAGACTCGACGGCTCAGCGTTCCGATCGCGAGGTACTGGCGCAGCGCGTCCCGACCGACCGGGATGGCGTTCTCCGCGAAGTGGCCCGGCGCCGCATCGAGTGGGTGCTCCGGTCGGGCTGGCCGCTGGTGCCCGAGACGGTGGCGTTCTGGAATGCGATTGTTGTAAAGGCGGACCAACGGTCGGAATGATGCGACTACCCACAGTGGCAGCGTTGCTCGCGATCGGATGCGGAAGCGGCTCGAGTGCCGAGCGCCTCATTCCTGGTGACCGCGGGCCGGCCATTACCGTCGAAGTCCTCAACGCCAACGGCCGTGTAGGAAACGCGCGGATCGGCACGCGCCTGCTGCGTCGAGCCGGTATCGATGTCGTCTACTTCGGGAACGCGTCGGCCTCGGACACGGGGCTCGATCTTACGCGGATCCTCGTGCGGCGCGGATCAGTCGAGCTCGGAGAGCGTGTACGGTCGGTCCTGGGCAGCGGTCGCGTCCAGGTAGATCTCGACAGCAGCCGGCTACTCGATGTGAGCGTGCTCCTCGGCGCGGACTTCGCGCCCCCGCCTCCTCGGTCGCGCTCCTTCGACCTCGACCCGTAACTGACCGCATGCCGCGCTGATATCCAGGCCGCGGCTGCGCCGCAGCACGGCTTCGACGCCCTGCGACTTCAAGCGCCGCTCGAACGCGAGCATTTGCGCGCGCGCACTCGGCGTGAGATCAGGGGCCCCACCCGGATGCAGCGGCAGCAGATTCACGAGCGCACCGAGCGGTTGCGCGAGCTTCGCGAGCTGATCCGCCGCCTCGGGCGAATCATTGTTTCCGCCGATCAGGACGTACTCGAGCGTCACGCGGCGCCGAAATTGCCGGAGCGCCTTCATCAGCTCGGGCAACGCGTATTTCTTCTCGATCGGCATCAGCTCGCGCCGCAGGGCGGGCGAGGGAGCGTGCAGAGAGACTGCCAGGCGAAACTGCTCAGGGCGCTGTGCGAACTTGGCGAGGGTCGGCAGAACGCCGACGGTCGAGAGCGTGATGTGCCGCGCGCCGATACCGAACCCGTCGGGCTGATTCAGCGTCGTCAACGCGGAATCGACCGCGTCCCAGTTGAGCAGCGGTTCACCCATCCCCATGAACACGACATTCGTTGGCTTGAGGGCCGGATCGCGGAGCACCACCTCGCGCACCTGCGCCGTGATCTCCACGGCGCTGAGGTTCCGGCGGAATCCCATGCGCCCCGTGGCGCAGAACACGCAGCCGAGCGCGCAACCGGCCTGAGAGGAGATACAGAACGTGCGCCGTTTGCCTTCCGGAATCAGCACCGATTCGATCGCCTCACCGTCGTCGAGCAGCCACAGGAATTTCTGAGTGCCGTCGCTCGACACCTGATGGGTGCGCAGCTCGAGTCGGGGCAGGGGAAATGCCTCGTCGAGCGCGGTGCGCAAGGCCGCCGGCAGGTCGGTCGCGTCGCTCCAGCGCGCGACGGGCCGTTGCCACAGTCGCGGCAGAATCTGTCGCAACCGGTACGCAGGCTCTGCGCGAGTGGCCAACCACGCCTCCAGCGTCGCGCTGGCCTCGGCGGGCGTCAGGCTTAGGAGATCGACGCTCACTTGAACCGGGCGTCGATCCCGACGCGGTAGGCCGCGCCGATGTCGTTCACTCCACCGTCGCGTGCGAGCGTGAGGTTGTACTTGCCGATCACGATGCGGGCACCCGCCACGGGCCGCCAACCCGATTCATTTCCGTAACTCCCTTCGTGCGCCACCATAAAATCGAAACTGAACACCTTCGCAAATTCGATCCCGAGGCCGACCTGATGGTCTGCCGTGAAGCCATGCGCGAATGCGATTCCGTACCGGCCTCGCAGGACGGTGCGCTCACCCGACACCGGTCCCTGCCACACCCGCGCCTCTAGGCCGGCATAGACGTCTTGCGACGGGTCGTCCACACTGAGCGACGAAAAGAAGTGCGTCGCCGCCGCGATGCGAAGCAGATCACCGGCGAGCGCGCGGCTCGCGCCCACGTCGAACGTCACGCGGTCGCCGCGTTGCGTGTCGAGCCGGGTCTCATGAAAGGCGAGTGTCGCGCCCACGTCCGTCCCCGCGACGCGTCGCGACCAGGTCCCGCCCACCGCGAACGTGTACACCGGCACCGAGGCGCCCGACGGATCGGGACTGTCACCCGTCTGACTGATATCGCTCAAACCCACTCTGCCATAGATGAGGCCGAGCTCGCCGATCTTGCTGGTCGGCAGCCGTACCGTCGTGATGATTCCGGTTGCGTCCACCGCGGCTGGGGTTTGAATCGCCTCGAGGGCAACGATGACGCGTGCCGAGTCCGATCGCTGCGCGGGATTCCAGAGGGCGGCTGCGGGACCAAGGGCCAGCGCGGCCGGCATCGGAATGGTCGCCGCGGCGACACGCCACAGCGTGGTACCCGTCGCCTCCTGGGCCTGGATTGGCCTGTTGCCCGACACGAACAACCCTAGAAACAGCAGGCCAATGCGTTGCATGCAGAACGTTTACTCGGCACTGTGGCGCAGTCAACTCAAGTCAACTATCTTCAATCGGTTACGGCACTTGGACGCGCCCCTTTGCGGCTCACAGATCTGCTCACACCCACTCGAATCCGGGTACCATTACGGGCCCAGAGCAAGGAGGCCGTGCTGCGTGAATTAGTTGAGCTCCTGGTAGGCGGCAATGGAGCGGAGCCCGACGCAGCTAAGGCCATGTGGGACGCGGGAGTAGAGGACGTCTTTCAAGCGGTACTGGAACGGGAGCGACAGTTCCCGACCGGGATTGGGTACGGCGTCGCCGTCCCGCATGGCAAGACTCCGGCGCTGCCAAATCTGTTGGCGGTGGCGGGGACGACCCCGGCGCCGGTGCCGTATGAAACTGTGGACGGTGAACCCGTCCGTTTGTTTTTTCTGCTGGCCGGCCCCGAATCACAGGCCGGGTTGCACGTGAAGGCGTTGAGCCGCATCTCGCGGCTCGTGCGGCGCGAACCCATCCGCGCTCGGCTGCTCGCAGCACAGTCTCCGGACGAGTTCTATCGCATCCTGTGTGACGCTGAGAGGGGAGGACCAGCATAGACGCCAGTGTGACTCGGACAACCCTGCGAACTCATCGCTGCGGCGCGCTGCGGCAAGAGCACATCGGGCACCGCGTCCGATTGGGGGGCTGGGTCCACCGGCGCCGCGACCTCGGAGGCATCGTCTTCCTCGACCTGCGCGATCGCGACGGCCTCGTGCAGGTTGCGGTCGGGCCTGGCTGGGCATCTGCGGACATTCTCGCGCGCGCGCAAACCGTCGGCACTGAGGCGGTACTTCTCGTCGAGGGTGAGGTCGTGGCTCGCCCGCCGGCGATGCGCAATGCCGACCTTGCCACGGGCGACGTCGAAGTCCACGCAAGCGTCCTGGATGTCGTAGGGCCCGCCGAGACTCCTGCGATTCCAGTCGCCCGCGGCAAGGGTGAAGATCTGCCTGCCGAAGAGCTGCGGCTCAAATACCGCCATCTCGATCTGCGCCGCCCCGAGCTGCAGGCAAATCTGATCCTGCGGCATCGGCTGTTGCAGCGCGCCCGCCGCGTATTGAGCGATCTCGATTTTCTGGAGATCGAAACGCCTATCCTGACGAAGCCGACGCCGGAAGGAGCGCGAGACTACCTCGTGCCTTCGCGTGTCCACCCCGGCGAGTGCTACGCGCTGCCGCAGTCGCCGCAGATCTACAAGCAGCTGCTGATGGTGTCGGGGTTCGATCGCTACTTCCAGATCGCGCGCTGTTTCCGCGACGAGGACTTGCGCTTCGACCGGCAACCCGAGTTTTCCCAGATCGACATCGAGGCGTCGTTCGTCACTCAGGACGACGTCATGGGCGTCGTGGAGCAGGTCCTCGTCGCGCTGTGGGACGAAGCGGGGCACAAGATCGACCGGCCGTTCAAGCGGCTGACGTGGCGCGAAGCGCAGGAGCGTTTCGGAACGGATAAGCCCGATCTGCGGTACGATTTCGAAATCAAGGATTTCAGTAAGTGGGCGAGAACCGATGGCAAGGTCATCGGTGAAGCAATGGCTCAGAAACTCCAGGCGAAGGATGCACGGATCCGTGGGATTCTCGTTCCCGGCGGCGCTGCCCTGTCGCGCAAGGATATCGATCGGCTCGCGAGTGAAGTGAAGCAAGTCGGTGGCTGGGGACCCGCCTGGGTCAAGCGCCAGGGCGAGCAGGTATCGGGATCGATCGCCAAGGACGCCGATCCGGAGACGCTGCAGACGCTCGGGATTGGCGACGGAGACATGGCGTTACTGACCGTTGGTCCGGATCACGTCACATCACCGGCTCTCGACAAGGTGCGTCAGGAAGTGATTCGGCGAATGGCCCCCAAATCCAGGACGACGCACGCCTTCTGCTGGGTGGTCGACTTCCCCCTGTTCGAGCCCGATCGCGAAACCGGGAAGCCGGTCTTCGCGCATCATCCCTTCACCTCCCCGCACCCGGAAGACGTGCAGAAGCTCGACACCCACCCGTTGGCGTGCCGCGCGCTGCACTATGACGCGGTCTACAACGGGAACGAGTTGGGATCGGGCTCGATCCGTATCACGAATCCCGACGTGCAGCGTACGGTCTTCCGGCATCTCGGCCTGTCGCCTGCCGAGATGGACGCGCGCTTTGGCTTCCTTTTGACTGCGCTGGCAGCCGGCGCGCCGCCGCACGGCGGCTTCGCCGTGGGGTTCGATCGCACCGCGATGTTGATCGCCGGCGCGGGCTCGCTCCGCGATGTGATCGCGTTTCCCAAAACGACCGCGGCCCGGGCCCTGTTTGAGGGTGCGCCGGCTCCGGCGCGGCCCGAGGACCTTGCCGCTCTTCATATCAAGGTGGTGCAATGAGCGAAGACGTCATCCACCGTCTCTCCGTAGAAGGCGTCGATCCGCTGGCGTTGGCCGGCGTGAACGACGCGAACCTGCTCGAGCTCGCTCGCCTCCTGGGCGTGCGGGTCTCGTTGCGCGGGGACAACCTTTCCATCACCGGTCCCGCCGCCGCGATCGAGCGCGCCGGGGCCGTCGCGCAAGCGCTCATCGACCTCGCCCGCATGGGCGAGAACCTGGACGTGCACGACGTCGAGCGCCTGGTCAGTGAGGAGGGGCAGGGAGAAGGGGCCGTGCGTCAGCCCGCCGACCCGGTGAAGATCATCCTGCCCGGCCTGCGGCGGGTGATCCAGCCGAAGACGACGGGCCAGCGCGAGTATCTGCGCTCGATCGCCGAGCACGACATCGTGATCGGCATCGGACCGGCCGGGACGGGGAAGACGTATCTCGCCGTCGCGGCGGCGGTGGATGCCCTTGCGCGCAAGCGTGTCCGCCGGATCATCCTGGCACGGCCCGCCGTCGAAGCCGGCGAAAACCTCGGTTTCCTTCCCGGCGATCTGCAGGAGAAGGTCGACCCGTACCTGCGGCCGCTCTACGACGCGCTCGAGGACATGATGCCGCGCGAGCGCGTCCAGAAAGCGCTCGAGACACGCACCATCGAGATCGCGCCCCTCGCGTACATGCGCGGGCGCACGCTCAGTGACGCCTTCGTCATTCTCGACGAGGCGCAAAACGCCACCGGCATGCAGATGAAGATGTTTCTCACGCGGCTCGGGGTGAACTCGCGCGCCGTCATCACGGGGGATAAGACGCAGATCGACTTGCCGATTCGCGAGGACTCCGGATTGCTGCAAGTCGAGCGCATTCTGCCCGGGATCGAAGGCATCGGCTTCGTCTATCTCGGCGAGGGGGATGTGGTCCGCCACCGCCTCGTCCGGGACATCATCCGCGCCTATGCCGAGGATGCGCAGGGCTAGATGAAAGCCCCGACAGGCACCACGCTGCGGTATCACGCCGCACGCTGGGTGTGGGTGCCGTTCATGGCGCTCGTGGCGCACGTCGCGTTTCCCTCGAGCGCGGCCGATGTCGCCCCCCTGCTCGAGCCCGGCGCGCGGGCGGACAAGGAAGTCATCGCGCCGTTCAACTTTGTCGTGAACAAGTCGGAAGACGAGCTACAGCGCGAATCGGAGGAGCTCGCCGCATCGGCCAAGCCGATCTACGAGTTCCGCCAGCACGCCTACGACAGCAGCGCCACGACGCTGGCAGCGTTCTTCACCGCGGTGGACGCGGTAGCCGACCGGGGCCCTCCGGCGATCATCCAGGCCGCGGGCGACTTCGGAGTGGCGATTACGCCGCAGGAAGCGGCCTATCTCGGCAAAGGCGGGAAGCGCCGCGGCATGCTGCAGGCGCTGGACCGGCTCTTCGATCGCACGTTGGCACAGGGTGTCACCGGCCCCGGCGTGCTCCAGGTCGAGCAGTCGCGCGAGCTGATCGTGCGCCGAGGCTCGACCGAATCGTCGGTGCAGCGCGATCAGGTGCTCACGTTCGCGCAGTACCTGAGCCGCGCGAAGCAGCTCCATCCCGACCCGGGTTCGAGCGTCGCCGACGTGTTGTATCTCAAGCTCGTACGCCAATTCTTCCGGCCCACCCTGATTCCGAAGGTACTCGAGACCGAGCGGCGTCGGAACGAGCTGCGCGGCAGCGTCGACCCCAGCAAGTACATCGTGCGCGCAGGCGATCGCATCGTCGCACCGCACGAGATCGTGACCAACGAGGCGCACGAACGGCTGGTCGCGCTCCATCAGGAGCTGCTGCGGCGCGGCGCCGCGACGACGTACTCGTTCCGCGGCGTCGTGGGCCCGCTGCTGCGCGACATGCTGATACTCTCGATTTTCTGGGTCCTGTTGCTCTTTTACCGTCGCGAGACCTACGGCGACCTCCGACAGGTGGCACTGATCGGCTCGCTGTTCGCGGTGCTGCTCATCCAGGCGGGTATCGCGGCGCGATCCTACCCGATGCATCCGGAAGTCGTCTTCATGCCGTTTGTCGCGATGATGATGACGGTGCTGTTCAACGGGCGTGTTTCGATGATCGCCGCGTTGATCCTATCGGTGGTGATCGGCTTGCAGCCCGTGTTCCACGACGTGCCGGCTCTGTTCCTGTGCATCGTCGGCGGCGTCACGGCCGCGCTCTCCGTGCGGACCCTGCGGAGCCGCAGCAACTTCTACGCGCCCGTGCTGATCATCGCCGCCGGGTATCTCGCAGGCGCGCTCGCTCTGGGACTCGCGGGCGGCTGGCGCATCGAAGAGATCGCGCTGCGCGGCCTGCTCGGTGCCGTGAATGGCCTGGTCTCGGCCGGCCTCACCTTTTTCCTGCTTCCCGTCGCCGAGTCGGTCACCCACATCACGACCGACCTGACGCTGCTCGAGCTGTCCGACCCCAGCCGGCCGCTGCTCCGGCGCCTCTCACTCGAAGCTCCCGGCACGTATGCCCACAGCGTGGCCATGGCCAATCTGGTCGAAGCGGCCTGCAACCGTATCGGAGCGAATGGATTGCTCGGTCGCGTCGGCTGCTACTATCACGACGTCGGGAAGGTGAAGAACCCGATGTACTTCGTGGAAAACCAGATTCCGGGCAACAACCCGCACGACCGGTTGAAGCCGCTGCAGTCGGCTCAGATCATCAAAGCGCACGTGACCGATGGCCTCGCGCTGGCGGCGGAGGCCCAGCTGCCCGACTCGGTCGCCGCCTTCATTCCCGAGCATCATGGCACGACCGAGATCACCTACTTCCTCGACAAGGCCAAAAAGATCGACGGGGGACAGCCGCGCAAACCCGAGGATTTCATGTATCCGGGGCCCAGGCCGCGGTCCATGGAAACCGCGATTGCGATGATCGCCGATTCGGTCGAGGCGGCGCTGCGCGTGCTCGAGGACCTGACGCCGCAAAAAATCGAGGAAGCGATCGATCATATCGTCCGGACCAAGGTGAGCGCGGGACAGCTCGATGAGGCACCGCTCACGCTGCAACAGATCGAGCAGGTGAAACAGGCGTTCCTGGTAGTGCTCAGCGGGATGTACCACAACCGCATCGATTATCCGGAGTCCAGTGGCGGCATCGGCGCGACTTGGCAACCGGCGGCGGCACGTTAGCCTCGAGCGTGTCGCGCAACGGGTGCTGGCATGGGAACGCGCGCCCGCGCATTCGCATGTGGACATCACATTGCTATCCGCCGTCGCCATGCGTCGCCTGAATCGGCGCGCGACGGGACGACGCGGCCTCACGGACGTGATCGCCTATCCGCTGCCGCAGCCCGACGGCCGACTCGTCGGCGACGTGTACATCTGCCCGCAGGCTGCGGCGCGTGTCGCGGGCAATGGAGTCGGCCTCAAGGAAGAGCTGGTCCGACTCGTGGTTCACGGCACACTGCACGTGCTCGGCTACGAGCATCCCGAAGGTCCCGGTCGTACGCGGTCCGTGATGTGGCGCCGGCAGGAGCGTTACGTGCAGCGCCTGCTACGTAGTCGCTAATGCTCACCGAAGCGGCGCTGCGCTTCATCGGGCTGGCGGTGGCCCTGGGGGCTGCCATCTGGTCCGCCCTGCTCGCCTTGGCGGAGGAAGCGGCGGTCGGCGAGGCGCTCCACACACTCGGCGACGCCCCGCCCATGGCCGCCGAGCGTCGCGTGCCGCTGCACCGTGCCTTGCATGTCGCCCGTCTGGCGCTCCTCGTGCTGGGCGCCGTCGCGACGGCGTTTGCCGTTGCGTGGTGGACACAGCCGTGGGCCGCGGCGTTGGTCGCCCTCGTGGTCAGCACCCTCCTCCTGTTCGTTATCGGCGATGCATTGCCGCGCAGCGTGGCCCGTCTGGCCCCGGAGCTGTCCGATGCCGCGCTTCCGCTCGCGCGCCGCACCCTCGCGCCGTTCGGCCCGCTCCTGTGGTTGCTGGCGTGGGCGGACCGCGGGCTCCACATACTGGTCCAAACACCCCGGCCACTCCAGCCCTCGCTCGGGATCGCGCAGCGCGACATGCTGCTGGGGGTCTTCACGCTGGCCGATACCACCGTCGACGAAGTCATGACGCCACGACTCGACATGACGAGCGTCGATTTAAGCGCCTCCAACGACGAGGTGCTCGAGACATTCCGGCAAAGCCAGCACACCCGGCTTCCGGTGCTCGACGGCTCGCCGGACAATGTTGCGGGCGTGGTGTTCGCCAAGGATCTCGTGCCGATTGCCATGGGTCTCGCCGACCCGGGCACTCGCTGGCAAACGCTGATCCGCCCAGCGGCATTCGTGCCGGAGACCAAGACCCTGGACAACCAGTTGCGCGACTTTCAAACCACACCCGCGCATATCGCGATCGTCGTGGACGAATTTGGCGGTACCTCGGGACTCATCACGCGCGAAGACATTCTCGAGGAAATCGTCGGCGAGATACGCGACGAGCATGACACGGACATCGCTCCGACGATCCGCCATGAAGGCGCCCGGGTCTGGGTTGACGGCAGCGTCAGTCTCGACGAGCTCTCCGCGGCACTCGGCGCCACCTTCGCGCACACCGAGGTCTCCACCGTTGGCGGGCTCGTCTATTCGGTGCTGGGCCGGGTGCCCCGCCCGGGTGATGAATTGACGATCGACGGGCATCGCGTGGTGGTCGAGCGGGTGGATCGCCGGCGTGTGACCCAGGTGTCGTTCGAAAAGCGATGAGCGTCGCGCTGGTCGTCCTGCTCGTGGGACTGCTGCTCGCCGGCCTGTCGGCGGCGATCGGCGTCGCGGCCGCCACGGTAAGCCAGCTCGAGCTCACGCGCTGGGTTGCCTACAAGCTGCGCGGCTCCGGCGTGACGGCCGGCTTGCTGCAGAACCCCGGCCGCACGCTCGCGACCTCGAACACGTTGACGACCCTCGGCGTGCTCCTGGCCGGGGGAGCAATCCCGGCGCTGCTCGCCGCGACGACGCCGACCTTCCTCGGCATCTTCACGCTGATGGTCATCGTCCCCACGTTCATCGGGGCGGCCTACCTCGTCCCCCGCGTGCTGGGGCGTCGGTGGGCAGAGGCGCTCGTGAGCCGGGCGGTACCCTGGCTCGAACGGGCGGGGACGGTCCTGTCGCCGTTCATTCCGCGTCGAGATGCATCGACGCGCACTACCTTGGCGGCTCTTCTGTCGGGAGCCGAAACCGACGCCTTGGCCGGAACGGACGAAATGGCCGTCGTGTCGGGCGTGCTGGCGTTCGCCGACCGTCCCGTCCGCGAGCTGATGGCTCCGCGCACAGCGATCGTCGCGTTCCCCGAAGGAATGGTGACGGCCGAAGCGGCCCATGTGCTCCAGCAGTCCGGATACAGCCGCTACCCTGTGTACCGGGGCTCGCTAGATGACGTCGTGGGCGTGGCACACACGTTGGATCTGTTGGGACGGCAACCCGATGACCCGGTCCTCGTGCGGCCGCCACTCAGTGTTCCAGGAAGCAAACGCTCCGCCGACCTGATGCTCGAAATGCAGCGTGGAGGTTTACATCTCGCGGTGGTGCTGGACGAATTCGGCGGCACTGCGGGGCTCATCACGTTTGAGGATCTGTTGCGGGACCTCGTGGGCGAGGTGTTCCAAACGCCCGGATTAGGCAGCGGCACGCCTGCGCCCTCTCCGACACGTGTCGTGGAAGTCGAGGGAAGCACGCCGGCGATGGCCCTCGCCGAATCCCTCGGTGTGAGTCTGCGAGCCAGTGGTAGCAACCCGCAGACGGTGGGTGGTCTCTTGATCCAGGCACTCGGCCGGATTCCTCGCGCGGGAGAGCGGTTTTCCTATCAGGGGCTGGAGTTCGATGTGCTCGCGGCGAGCGCGACCCGCGTCGAGCGTGTCGCCGTCCGGCCGGGCCCCGTCCGGACGATCGCGCTGGGTGGAGCAGCCGGCACCGGCGCAGCGGCCTCCGGCAGCGCAGGAGCGTCGAGTGGGACCGGGGGAAGCGGCGAGAGCAGCGGTCGGAGCAGTACGAGCGGTAGGAGCACGGGAACGTGACCGATCCGGCAGATCAACCTGACTTACGACTCGATGAACTGAAGGAGCTCGCGGGACAGGAGAATCTGAGCGAGTTCCTGCGGCGCACGTCGCGCTCGGGTTGCTCCCCAAGGGTCGCGCCTGGCAAGTCGTGCGCAAGGAGACTGCTGCTCGGCCTGGGTACCATCCTCCTGCTTTAAGGCCGCTATCTTTGAGAACGATGCGGACGAGTGACCTTCTCGCAGATCTGGAGCGCGGCGATGCGGCGGCGCTGGCCCGCGCGATCAGCATGGTCGAGAATCAGCGGGAAGGCTTTGAGCAGCTGCTCGCGGAGCTGCACAAGAAAGTCGGTGTTCGACCGACGCATCGCATCGGCATCACGGGACCGCCAGGGGCAGGAAAGAGCACCCTCACCGAGCAGCTCGTGCGCGCCTATCGCGAGCGCGGCCGCAAAGTCTCCGTCATCGCCGTGGATCCGACCAGTCCGTTCACCGGCGGCGCGCTGCTGGGCGATCGCATCCGCATGGAATCGGTCAGCCTCGACCCAGGCGTCTTCATTCGGTCGATGGCGACGCGTGGCGCGCAGGGCGGTCTGGCGACGACGACCGAGGAAGTCGCGGATGTCCTCGAGGCAGTTGGCTTCGATCGGATCCTCATCGAAACGGTCGGTGTCGGCCAGACGGAGCTCGACGTCGCGGCAACCGCGGAGACGACGGTCCTGGTACTGGTTCCAGAATCGGGCGATGGGATTCAGACGCTCAAGGCCGGCGTCATGGAGATCGCCGAGCTGTACGTGATCAACAAGAGCGATCGCCCTGGAGCGGATAAGCTTCGCCAGGAGATCGAGGTCATGCTGGGCATCCGGAAGGGGAATGCGTTCGTCAACGTGCGTCCGCACCATAACCCGGCGGCGGCGAGGAAAGGCGGCGGCGACGGCATGTGGGAGCCTCCGGTCCTGACGACCGTCGCATCGAAAGGGGAAGGAATCGCCGACCTGGTTGCCGCCCTCGACACGCACCACGAGTTTCTGAAGCGTAGCGGCAAGCTCCTCGAGCGACGAAAGCGTCGCCTGGCCGCGCGAACCCGCGCCGTCGTGAACCGAGCGATTCGGCAGTGGGTATGGGATGAGACGGACGCGGAAGATCTCGTCAGCAAGCGTTTGGATGAAGTGGTCGCAGGTACGCGCAGCCCGTACGATGTCGCTGCGGAAGTCCTGAATAAGGTAAGGAACGGCAAATGACCATCGAGAAAAAGCCCGTCTACACGCCTGCCGACCTCAACGGTTTCGACGTCGACAAACAGCTCGGACGACCCGGCGAATACCCGTTCACACGCGGCATTCATCCCACGATGTATCGGGGCAGGGTGTGGACGATGCGCCAGTTTGCCGGCTTCGGCGGCGCGACCGACACGAACCGCCGCTACAAATTCCTACTCGAGCATGGCCAGACCGGCCTCTCCGTCGCCTTCGATTTCCCGACGTTGATGGGATACGACTCCGACCATCCGCGGTCCGAAGGAGAGGTCGGCAAGTGCGGTGTAGCGATCTCTTCGCTCGCCGACATGGAGACCCTGTTCGACGGCATTCCGCTCGACCAGGTGTCGACGTCGATGACGATCAATGGGCCCGCGGCGATCCTGTTCTGCTTCTACGTCGCGGCGGCGGAAAAACAGGGCGTGCCGATCGCCAAACTGCGCGGCACGGTGCAGAACGACATCCTCAAGGAGTACATGGCGCAGCACGCGTGGGTGTATCCGGTCGAGCCCGCGCTCAAGGTGATAGTCGACATGTTCGACTGGGGCGCGCAGCACACCCCGCTCTGGAACACGATCTCCATCTCCGGCTATCACATCCGCGAAGCGGGCGCGACGGCAGCGCAGGAGCTCGCCTTCACCCTGGCGAACGGGTTCACGTATGTCGAACGTGGCATAGCCCGGGGTCTCGACATCGATACGTTTGCCGCACGCCTTTCATTCTTTTGGGACATTCACAACGACTTTTTTGAGGAGATCGCGAAGCTGCGCGCCGCCCGGCGCATCTGGGCGCGGCACATGCGCGAGCGCTACAAGGCGAAACAGCCGCGCTCGTGGATGATGCGCTTCCATAGCCAGACCGCCGGTGTCACCCTGACGGCACAGCAGCCGCTCAACAACATCGTCCGGGTGGCCTATCAGGCCTTGGCCGCGGTCCTCGGCGGCACGCAGTCGCTGCATACCAACTCGCTGGACGAAACGCTCGCGCTGCCGACCGAGCAGTCGGTGCAGGTCGCGCTCCGGACCCAACAGATTCTGGCGCACGAAAGTGGTGTGGCGGAGGTGATCGATCCCCTGGGCGGCTCCTATTACATCGAGGCGTTCACCGATCAGTTGGAGCGGGAAGCGGAAGCCCTCTTCGCCGAGATCAATGCGATCGGCGGCGTCGTCCGAGGGATCGAAATGGGCTGGTTTCAGCGGCAGATTGCTCAATCCGCGGCCGCCTTCCAGCGTCAGGTGGAATCGGGAGACAAGGTCATCGTCGGCGTCAACGAGTTTCCGTCCGACGACGATCACCCGGTCGAGATCCTGAAAGTGTCCAACGATGCCGAAGAGGAGCAGCGCCGCCGTCTCGCCCGTGTGCGCGCCGAGCGGGACAACGCCCTGGTCGAGCGCCGCCTCAAGGCGCTGCGCCAGGCGGCCGAGGCGGATCAGAACGTCATCGGGCCGATGCTGGACTGTGCGCGCGCCTACGCCACGCTCTACGAAATCCGACACGCGCTGGAGCGTGTTTGGGGAGCATATCGCGAACCCGTTTTCTTCTAGATCATGAGCGCTCTACCCGCCGCAATTACCGAGCAGGACGCCCGGGCCGCGATTGCGCGCCTGGCCGCCATCGAGCCTGGCCGTCATTGGGTGCTCACCTGCTATCTGAAGCTCGAGCCGCGCGACCGTACGCGTGGCAAGTATCTCATCAAGATGAAGAATCGGGTGCGCGAGCGGGAAGCGCAGCTCGCGCGTCAATCGCTGTCGCACGAAGATCGCGAAGCCATCGCCGCCAGCCTGCGGCAGGTCCTGAACTACCTCGAGGAGCCGAATCATTTGCCGCGCGCCCGCGGCTTCGCGATCATCGCGTCGCGCGAGCTGGGCCTGTTCGAGACCTTGCCGCTGCCGCACGTGCATCGCTCGCGCCTGGCCGTGGACCATCAACCGCTGGTGCGCGAGCTGCTCGGCCTCGAGGAGGAGTTCGGCACGATCCTTACGGTCGTGTACGACCGCACGGCAGCTCGCTTCTTCGAGGTGACGGCCTACGACTGCATCGAGCGGCCCGGTCTGGCCGCCATCCATGCGTCGCGTGCCGGCAAGTTCCACGGCGGCCATCAGCGCCAGGTGATGGTCAGGGCGGGCACGCCGTCGGGCAGCGCGGGGGAGCATAACTACCACCAACGCATCCGTACCGAGAAGCAGCGGCTGTACGCGCAGATCGCCGATCGCATTTTCCAGACGAACCGTGAGAAACCGCTGAGCGGCATCGTGCTCGGGAGCGTTGGTGTGGACGCCGGCGCCGTCGTCCCGCACCTTCACACCTATGTCCACGATCTGGTATTCGGCGTCGTGAAGCTCAACCCCAAGCAGGCGACGCCCGCTGAGGTCCGCGAGGCGACGCTGGGGCTCCGCGAGGAGCGCGAGCGCGCGTGGGAGCGCGCGCACGCTGACGCGGTCAAGGACGGCGCGCCGCGCGGATGGGCGGTGAATGGCGTGGACGCGACGCTGAAGGCGCTGAGCCGGGGACAGGTCCGCACGCTTCTGGCCGACGGGCACGACGACGATGCGCGCATCGACGACGCGGTGGAAGACGCGCTGGCTCAACGCGCACAGGTCGACGTCCTCTACGACGACAAGGCCCGGCGGGTCGTGGACGGTCTGGCCGCGCTGCTGCGCTTCCGCGCCTGATGGGAAAGCGCCGCCGTCCCATCCGGATTCTCGTCGCGAAGCCGGGATTGGACGGCCACGATCGCGGCGCCAAGGTTGTGGCGGCGGCGCTGCGCGATTCCGGAATGGAAGTCATCTATACGGGCCTGCATCAGACTCCGGAAATGATCGCCCAGGCCGCGATTCAGGAGGACGTGGATGTCGTCGGCCTCTCGATCCTGTCGGGCGCACACATGACGCTGTTCCCACGGGTGCGCAAACTGCTCGATGCCGCAGGTCGGCAGGACGTTCTCCTCACCGGCGGCGGGATCATCCCCCCTGAAGACATGACGGCCCTCGAAGCCCAGGGCGCAGGCAAGCTCTTCGGACCCGGCACGCCGACCGCGGATCTGATCAAGTACATCCAGGAATGGGCCGCGGATCATGTCGCGGTCTAATCCCACGCACCACGCACCTCGCACCACGCACCGCCGTTGAGTCGTCTCAAGTCCCTCAGCGACGGATACCAGAAGCTGCGCGCCCGCCTCGAACAGGGCGGGGGCGCGGACCGCATCAAACGACAGCATGACCAGGGGAAACTGACGGCGCGCGAGCGCATCGCCGCGTTGCTCGATCGCGACGCGCCGTGGGTGGAAATCGGCCTGCTGGTCGCCCACGACCAGTACGACGGTCAGGCCCCGGCGGCCGGCGTCATCACCGGGCTCGGACGCGTCGCCGGCCGACCCATCGTCGTCGTCGCCAACGATGCGACCGTCAAGGCCGGCTCCTGGTGGCCGGAAACGATCAAGAAAATCCTGCGCGCGCAGGAGATCGCGATGCGGCAGCGGATCCCGATTATCTATCTCGTCGATTCGGCGGGTGTGAATCTGCCCTATCAGGGGGGTGTGTTCCCGGGTCAATACGGCGCGGCGAGGATCTTCTACTACAACTCGATCATGCGGCGCTATCTCAAGGTCCCGCAGATCGCGGCCGTCATGGGACCCTGCATCGCGGGAGGCGCGTATCTGCCTGCGCTGTCCGACGTGATCTTCATGGTCGACGGCACGTCCTTCATGGGGCTGGGCGGCCCCAACCTGGTCAAGGGCGCCACCGGTCAGGTCGTCGACGCCGAGTCACTCGGCGGCGCGAGCACCCATACGGGGGTGAGCGCCGTCGCGCACTATCGCGCCAAGGACGACCAGGAATGTCTCGATCGCATTCGGGAGTACGTGGGTCGGCTCCCGCACCAACACCGGGCACGGCGCACCCACGCCGCCCCCAAGCGCGACACGAAGACCCTGTACGACTTGATCCCCGTCGATCATCGCATGAGCTACGACGTCCGGGCCGTTCTGGAAGCGCTGCTCGATGGAGGCCGTCTCGACGAGTTCCAACCGGACATCGCGCAGGAGATGATTTGTGGCCACGGCGCCATCGAAGGACGGCAAGTCGCGGTGATTGCCAACTCGCGGGGTGTGATCAAGCCGAAGCAGAAGGGGGAAGCTCCGCGCATTGGCGGGATCATCTACACCGAGAGCGCCGAGAAGGTGGCGTACTTCATCGAGAACGCGGACCGCGAGCGGCTGCCGCTACTGTTCATTCAAGACGTTTCGGGATTCATGGTCGGGACCGAGGCCGAACACTCAGGGATCATCCGGGCCGGTGCGCGTTTTGTCGAAGCGATGGCCACCGCGACCGTGCCAAAACTGGTGCTCACCGTCAATCACGCTTCCGGCGCCGGTTATTATGCGATGGCGGGGCAGGGCTTCGACCCCGATTTCATCGTCTCCTGGCCGACAGGACGGATGGGCGTCATGGAAGGTGAGTCCGCCGTCCAGGCGGTATATGGCGGCGACGCTGCCAAGCCGGAGAACACCGCCGCCGTTGCAGCCATGCGGGCCGATTACGAGCACCAGCTCGACGCCAGATTTGCCGGCGCGCGCGGTTTTGTCGATGCGATCCTCACCCCCGAGGAAACCCGCGATACGCTCGCGTTTCTCCTCGAGGTGTCAACGGAATTCACCGGCCCCCATCTCGGGGCCTTCGCTCTGCCGGGTACGACGTGATCAAGCAATTCTCCCTTGTGTTTCTCGCTCTCGCGGCCGGTTGCGGCGCCAAGACCATCGGTCCCAAAGAGCTTCCCACACCGACAACGCCCAACACGGTGTCCGCGACCCCCGCGGACGCCACGCGCACCGGAGGGGGACCGTCCGAGCCCGTGGTCGATGCGCCGATCGCGTACATGCTCGGCCTGATGCCCCTCAAAAGCACAGGAGTCGACGTGTTCCGCGGGCTGCATCCCACGTACGACGGGCGCGGGGTGGTCATCGCAATTCTGGACAGCGGCGTCGACCCCGCCGTGGCGGGACTGGTGACGACGAGCACGGGCGCGCCCAAAGTCCTTGAACTGCGCGATTTCTCCGGCGAAGGGCGTGTTGCGCTCACCGCGTTTGCGGCCCCGACGGAATCGGAGATGAAGGGAGCGGCACGGATCGCGCGGTTGACCACCGCGACGACGTGGTATCGTGGCACGTTCAAGGAGCTGCCACTGGGCCTGCCGCCGGCGGCGGACGTCAACGGCAACGGCCGCAATACCGACGAATTCCCCGTCGTCGTGGTGAAGGCGACCGACGGCTGGGCGGCATTTCTCGATACGAACCTCAACGGCTCGTTTGAGGACGAAATGCCGCTGCACGATTACCGCCAGGGGCGTGAGATGATCGCCCTCGGCCGGAAGCCGCTGACCATCGTGGCCAATTTCAGCGAGGCGGATGGCGTCCCGATCCTCGACCTCTACTTCGACACCTCGGGACACGGGACGCACGTCGCCGGCATCGCTGCGGGCTACAACCTGTATGACGTGACGGGATTCCACGGCGTCGCACCCGGCGCCCAGATCATCGGCCTCAAGATCGCGAACAACGCGCGCGGCGGTGTCACCGTGCACGGCAGCATGATGCGCGCGATGGATTACGCCGCGCGCTACGCGGTGCAACGCAACCTCCCGCTGGTCCTCAACCTCAGCTTCGGCGTTGGGAACGAGCACGAAGGACGCGCCGTCATCGATTCCATCGTGGACGCGTTCTTGCTGGCGCATCCAGACCTGGTCTTCACCATCAGCGCGGGTAACGACGGGCCGGGCCTTTCGACGGTCGGCTTTCCCGGCTCGGCGGACCTGGCGCTCTCGATTGGGGCCGTCTATCCGGGCGTCTTCGCCCAGCCGTCACAGCAGGGCAGGCCGCCGGCCCGCGACGTGCTGGGGTGGTTCAGCTCGCGGGGCGGCGAGCTGGCGAAGCCCGATCTCGTGACGCCCGGCGTCGCGTACTCGACCGTGCCGCGCTGGGACACGGGCAACGAAATCAAGGGTGGGACGAGCATGGCAGCGCCCCACGCGGCAGGCCTCGCCGCCTGTCTGATATCCGGACTCGCGCAGGAGAATCGCACGGCGAGCGCGGCTGAGATCATGCAAGCGCTGCGCGTGTCGGCGCATCCCCTGGGCGCGGCGCGCGTCATCGACGGCGGGGCCGGGTCGCCCGACCTCCAGACCGCCTACGACTGGCTTGCGGCCGGGCATCAGGGAGCGACCTACGGCGTGCGCGCGCACACCGGAGCCTCAGCGGCGTTCCGCCGCGATGGACTCGCGGGCGCGCAGGATACCGTCGAGACGTTTACGGTCCGCCATCTCGCCGGCCGGCGCGCCGCACAGTTTGTGCTGCGCAGCGACGTCCCGTGGCTCGTCACCGATGATACGGTGAGCGCCGGCCCGCGCGCGACACAGATCAGCGTCATCTACCACCGCGGCGCGCTCGCCGCACCGGGCATGTACGTGGGCACGGTCACGGCGCGCAATCCGCGCGACACGCTCGCCGGCCCACTGTTCACGCTCGTCAACACGGTGATTGTGCCCGTCGATCTGGCCACGAAAGTGCTCTTCGATGAACGCCGGACGATTGCAGCGGCCGCCGTGCAACGCTACTTCCTGCGCGTTTCACCATCCGGCGCGACCCTGCGTGCCACTGTGACGGTGCCCGATTCGCAGGCTCAGCAAGCGACGGTTCGTCTGTACGAACCGAACGGGCAACCGGCGCGATCGGCACCCGAGGATATCGAAATCGGCCAACAGCAGCACGGAACAGCGACCATCCTCGTGCGCGCCGAGGATCTGGTGCCGGGTGTCTACGAACTCGACGTGGTGGCGCCGCCGCTGACGGGGGCCACCGTGACCGTCCGCGCCGATCTCGGGCCGGTGGCGCTCGCTGCCGCGCAGCCGTCTCTCGAGGCCTCGAGTGTCGTGACGGGCGCAGCCAACGCGGTGACCGGACAGATCGTCCACCGGTTCGTGGGCGCCGAGCGATCGTATGCGATCGAGGGCCGCGGCCAGCCGGCCGAAACGCTTCAGGTGCGGCCACCGCGATGGGCGAAGCAGCTCGAAGTCGATATCGAACTATCCGCCGATCTCTGGGATGAGATGACCGACTTTTCCATTACCGCGTATGACTCCGCGGGCCAGCAGCTGCGCGGCGGCAACGAACCGATGAACTACGCGTTCGGGCGACTGAGTGTATCGGTGCCCGAAAACCTGAAGGGGACGCCGCTGACCGTCGAGCTGTACCCCGCCTTCGCCAGGCTGCCGGGACACTCGTGGAAGGGAACCGCCAAGGTTCGGTTCCTCGGTCCGGATGAGCCCATCGGCGAAGGCGGCGAGCTGTCCGTGGTTGCAGGCGGGCGATCGGTCCTGCGGCTGCCAACCCCGCCCATGTTCGAGAGACCGGAAGGGTTCGCGGCGCTGGTCGAGACGCGCGTCACGACGCTGGCAGGGACGGTGGCGGCACGGCGATCGACGGTCGCGAGCGGCATCGAGACTCCGTCGACCCACTCCCTCCCCGCACGCCCGCGGTGAGTTCTCGACCGGCGACGGTGCGCGTCGCGGCCGGGCAGGGGTTCTGGGGTGACTGGATGGAGGCACCCTACCGTCAGGTAACGGGTGGACCGGTCGACTACCTGATGCTCGACTACCTCGCCGAAGTGACGATGTCCATCCTCCAGAAACAAAAGTCCCGTGACCCATCGCTGGGGTACGCCACTGACTTCGTCACGCAAGTGGAGCGCATCCTGCCGATCGTAGTCGAGCGGGGGATCAGAGTGACGGCGAACGCGGGCGGTGTGAACCCCCGTGCCTGCGCCGCCGCCGTGGCCGACGTCGCGCGCAAGCTCGGGCTGCGCGGCAAGCTCAAGATCGGCGTCGTCACAGGCGACGATCTACTCGACCGGCTCGACGGACTCGTCGCTCGGGGCCACCAGCTCGCGAACATGGACACGGGGCGGCCGTTGCGCGACGTCCGCGATCGGGTCCTCTCGGCAAACGCCTATCTGGGCGCGGCGCCGGTTGTGGACGCGTTGGAACGCGGCGCACAGGTCGTAATCACGGGACGCGTCACGGACACCGGCTTGACGCTCGGTCCATTGATGCACGCCTTTGGGTGGGCGCGTGATGCCTGGGATCTGATCGCCGCTGGAACGGTGGCAGGGCATATCATCGAATGCGGCGCTCAGGCGAGCGGCGGAAACTGCCTGCGCGAC
This sequence comes from Gemmatimonadales bacterium, assembly GCA_044869265.1. Taxonomy (GTDB): domain Bacteria; phylum Gemmatimonadota; class Gemmatimonadetes; order Gemmatimonadales; family GWC2-71-9; genus 20CM-2-65-7. The sequence continues at coordinate 66,708 of JBIOXD010000048.1, read as the reverse complement.
TGGGAGCGTATTCCCGACCTCGCCAACGTGGGTTATCCGATTGTCGAGGCACAGGCCGACGGCACATTCGAGCTGCTCAAACATCCCCGAACGGGGGGCCGCATAGACGTGCCGGCCGTAACCGAGCAGCTCGTCTATGAGATGGGAGACCCGCGCGAGTACATCACCCCCGATGGCATTGCGGACTTTACGACTATCCAACTGGCTCAGGTGGGCAAGGATAGGGTTCGGGTGTCAGGTGTCAGAGGGAAGCCTGCGACAGACAAACTCAAAGTCTCGATCGCCTACTTCTATGGCTACAAGGCCGTGGGGACGCTCGTGTACGCCTGGCCTGACGCGCTGAAAAAGGCCCAGGCCGCGGATCGTGTGCTCCGCCAGCGGCTCGATGATCTGGGGCTCAAGTTCGAAGCCATTCATACGGAGTTCGTCGGCGCGTCGGCGACGCACGGCGCTCTCGCGCTCGCGGACGTCGACGACAGGGCGAGCGAGATTCCCGAGGTGCAGTTGCGTATCGGCGTCCGTGCAGCCGACCAGAAGCCCGTGGACCGATTTACCAGGGAAATCGCACCGTTGATTCTCAATGGTCCACCCAGTGTCACCGGGTTCGCCGGTGGGCGTCCGAAGCCCGAGGAGATCGTCGCGTACTGGCCGGCGCTGATCGACAGAACAGTGGTGAAACCAGGGATCGAGATCGTGGAAGCATGAAGAGGCAACGGCGGCGGTCACGCGGTCAACCAGCCAAGGCGGCGGTCGGGGGGGGGCGGTCGCGAACAGTACGCCTGGTCGACCTTGCCCATGCGCGATCTGGTGACAAGGGCGATACTGCCAACATCGGATTGATCGCCCTGAGACCCGAGGACTACCCGCTGCTCGTCAAACAGGTCACGGCCGCACGCGTGGCTAAACATTTCCAGGGGATCATCACGGGTCCTGTCGAGCGGTTCGAGCTGCCCAATCTCAACGCGCTGAACTTTCTGTTGCACGGCGCGCTCGATGGCGGCGGCACGATGTCATTGAAGACCGATGCGCAGGGAAAAGTGTTTTCCACCGCGTTGCTGCGGATGGAAATCGAGGTCGGCCGGTGAGCGAGCGCGTCCTGGTCGCGGTGGCCGGCGGCATTCTCACGGCGACGCTCAACCGCGAGGACAAGCGCAATGCCATCGACACGGCAATGATCGACGCGCTGCTCGCCATGCTCGAGCGCGCCGATCTCGATGCCGGCGTGCGGGTCGTTGCAGTTCGCGGTGCCGGCCGGGACTTTTGCGCCGGGATGGATCTCAACGAGCTGCTGGCGTCCGCGGATCAAACCCTCGAGCAAAACCGGCAGGCGGCGCTGCACTTCGCCCAGATTTTCATGCGCATGCGCCGCCTCCCCAAGCCCGTCGTCGCGTTGGTGCGGGGACGGGCACTGGCCGGCGGCTGCGGGCTCGCGACGGCGTGCGACCTGATTCTCGCATCGGAATCGGCCCAGTTTGGATATCCCGAGGTCCAGCGCAACTTCGTGCCGGCGATCGTGATGACGATACTGCGCCGCACCGTCGGCGAAAAGGTCGCGTTCGACCTGGCGACCACGGGACGCCTGCTCGATGGGACGGAGGCCGCAGCGGCCGGGCTCGCGTCGCGGGTGTATGAGGACGCGGATTTCGAAGAGCAGGCTGGCGAGGTGCTGCGCGTGCTGGCCGAAGCGAGCCCCTCCGCGCTCGCATTCACCAAGCAGCAGTTCTACCAGCTCGACGGATTAGGTTTCGAGGAAGGCTTACGGCTGGGAGCCGATGTCAACGCTGTGAGCCGCAGCACGCCCGATTTCCGGACGGCGCTGAACGCGTTTCTAAAAAAATGAGGAGAGCATGCGCGATTTGAACGTTCCCATGTACGATCCAGAGCTGGTTCGCCCGATGCGCGAGGAGCTGACTCGCCTGGGCTTTGAGGAGCTCCGCACTCCCGCCGACGTGGATGCCGTGCTCGCGAGCGAGCGCGCGCCGACACTCGTCGTCGTCAACTCGGTCTGCGGCTGCGCCGCGCGCAACGCCCGGCCCGCCGCTGCGCTCGCGATTCAACATGCGCGCCGGCCGGCCCGGCTCGTCACGGTATTTGCAGGACAGGATGCCGATGCGACGGGGCGCGCGCGGAGCTACTTCACAGGCTACCAACCATCCTCGCCCCAGATCGCCCTCTTCAAGGATGGGCGGCTCGTGTTCATGCTGGAGCGCCGCAACATCGAGGGTCGCCACGCGCGCGATATCGCCGCCGATCTCACGGCGGCGTTTGACCAATACTGTTGAAGGGGCCTGGGGCCTGGGGGCTGGACCAGGCCCCAGGCCCGAGGCCCGAGGTCTTTTTAGAGAATCTTCCCGCGTCTCACCCGGAAGTCGACGATTTCCGACATCCAGCTCCACAGCGAGTCCTGACGCTCGGGTGGCCGGCCTGCCACGACGTGGCGTTGCCAGCCTTGCATGACCTGCCAGTCCTGGGTCCAGAGGCGCACCCGCTTGCGCGGAACCTGCTGCTCCCAGAGCTGGGCGACGCGCGGGGTCGCGTAGAGCAACCGCACCGTCACACTGCGGGAGAGGTACTCGAGCGGTGTGAGATCGATTCGGCGATATCGATCCTCGGAAGAGATGCGGCCGGCACCGGGGAAATCGGGCTCGCCGTCGGAGAACATAACGATGCTGAGCGGCGAGAGCACCAGGTTCTGCCGTCTGACGTGGACCGACACCCGGTGAAAGAACGTGTTGAAGTCGGTGAGCGGATCGGTCTCGGGGAACCATGACCTGAGATCGCGCTCGATCTCCTCTATCGATTTGCCGTAGAGATCCTGGATGGGATGAAACGCCTTCGGCTGGTTGATCTGTTGCCCCCCCATGGATCCGATAAAAACGTCCGTCGGCTGCCGTAGCCCACCCAGGCCGTTGAGATGGCCGTAGATGTAGAGCGCCGCGAATTCCACGCTCCGATCGAAATGCCCGCTCTGGCGAAACGAGCCGCTCACGTCGAGTCCCACCACGAGCGTCGAGCGCGGCGGTCCCGCGTTTTCCGGAGGCTTGCAGCCGATCAGCCCGAGCGCCAGCAGCCCTGCGAGGGCGCGCTTCATTGGGTCACCTGTCCGCTGACGCGAGCCGGGAAGTGCGTCGCCGCCATCACCTCGTCGATCGACTTGAAGGGCAGGGTAAAGTGGCCGCGGCCCGTGAATACGACGAACAGGAAATTGAGCGCCGCCGCGACGACCTGCAGCACGGGCAGCGAGACCAGCTCGAAGAGCTCGCGAGCTTCCTTGCGGAACCAATCGCGCTCGGCCTTGAGCGCGGCAATCGGGCCTTTCCAGTACTCGGCCATGCCGGATCCCGCGCCCTGACCGCCTGGATCGACGCCCAATGGTTGCCGGCTGATCACCGCGATCATCGCGGGCGCGCCGAAGCGGCCGAACAGGAACCACGTCATGCCGCGCACGCCGACCCACGCGAAGAACGCGAGCCCGAGGGTTCCGATCACGCCCAGCGTGACACCTTGTTGCGCGAGCCATGGCGTCATCGCGTCCACCATTTCGCGATAGAGGAAGAGCACTTCAAACATCGCGACCGCGATTTCGACCAGGATCATGAACACGATATTGCCGGTCTGTCTCGCCAGGATGGCATCGTTCAGCACCTGAATACACGCGAAGCTGCCCGCGATGATGATTCCCAGAAATATCCAGAGCAGCAGCACGAGCGCGACGGCATTGACCTCGTATCCGGTCAGGTCGGCGAGCAACTCGGCCATCGTGGGGCGCAGCGTGAACGTGAAGATCGTCGCTTCGACCGCGGACCAGACGAGCAGCAGGACGAAGGCCGCCCAGGGAACGCCCGGACGCCGCGACGTCGCGTCGAGCATGGCCAGCGGCGACGTAATCGCGCCCTTGAGTGTCCCCCAGATGAGCTGCACGCTGAGCTTCATGAGTCCAAACACCCAGCCGACCAGGACGATGAGAAACTTCACGAGCCCCGCCCAGTAGAACCACACCATACGCAGGGCATCCCACCACGCGAGGGCTATCGATTGTAGCAGTATGACGGAGCGTCCCAGGCGGAACGGAATCGTGTAGAGCGAGACCATCGTGCCCCAGACGCCGGCGATGAACGCACCTGCCGGCAGCACCAGCAGGACGGACACACCGGCGAGAGTCCAAAAGGAGTTACTCTGAAGAAGACCAGTGAAAACCTGGGCTTGAAAAGGAACAATCCACGCGAGCCCGGCCATCACCCAATCGAACAACTGCGACAGGATGAAGGCCCACTGCTGGGTCTGCGCGGCGCTGGCGACGTCTGGCATCAGGCGCTCCGGAGAGGGGAACCGACCGGACATTCTTTAGCCGGGACATTGTTATAGATGTGACGAGCACAAGGCGTGATGGGCGTCACGCCCATGGTACGACTTGCGCAAAGTGCCGAAACGGCACAATCATCCCGTGTGTCGGATGAACACAAACGGTTGATTGTCGTCGGCGACCGTGTGCTCATCTCTCCTGAAGAAGGAGAGGAGCGCACGAACGTCGGCCTCTATCTACCGCCCTCAGCGATCGAAGGTCGCCAGGTACAAGGTGGCCGCATCGTCGCGACCGGTCCGGGCACACCGATGGCCGAGCCCGCCAGCATGGACGAGGAGCCGTGGAAAATTCATGGCCCCGACGTGAAGTACCTCCCGATGCAGGCTGAGATGGGAGACTACGCGTTGTTCTTCCGCAAAGCCGCCGTCGAAATCACTTTCGAAGGAAAGACGTATCTCGTCGTGCCACAAGCTGCCATACTCGTGCTCGTGCGGGGGAAGCATGGCTGACATCGGCTGGGTGCGCAGTCTCGGCAATCGGGCGGAAGGCCAAGGGCTGCGTCGCGGCGCGTGGTACCGCATCGTCGAAGACCCCAAGAAGGAGTGGGTCGTGGTCGACGTGGCGGCTGTCGAGATTCGCGTCCCGAAAGAGGATCTCGAGATTCGCGGTCAGCGCCCGACGTCCTGGAGCGTCGTGCGCCAACCGCACTTGGTGTGTCCCGGTTGTTGCACGCGCTCGATCATTCCGGAAGGCATGAAAGACGCGAAGTGCAATGAGTGTGGCCGCGTCTATCCGATCGACTGGAAAGATTCCGCCTAAGCTTTCCTACGGCTGCGGCGTTGGCAGGGACATTCCCAGATTGTGCACGAGAAACGCCCAGCGGTCCGTTTGCTCCTCGATGATCTTCGCCGTCGGCTTGCCGGCCCCATGCCCGGCCTTCGTCTCGATGCGTATCAGCACCGGCGCCGGACCCGCCTGCGTCACCTGCAGCGCAGCGGCGTATTTGAACGAATGTCCCGGCACCACGCGGTCGTCATGATCGGCGGTGGTGATCAGCGTCGGCGGATATCGAGTCCCCGGTTTCATGTTGTGCAGCGGGGAATACCGATAGAGGGCGGGGAACTGTCCGACGCTGTCGGCTGAGCCGTACTCCGTCACCCACGCCCACCCGATCGTGAACTTGTGAAAGCGGAGCATGTCCATGACCCCGACGGCGGGCAACGCCGCGCCGAACAGCTCGGGTCGCTGATTCAGCACGGCACCGACGAGCAACCCGCCGTTCGAGCCGCCGCCGATGGCCAGCTTGGGCGACGAGGTGTAGCGCTCCGCAATCAAGTACTCGGCAGCGGCGGTGAAGTCGTCGAAGACGTTCTGCTTGCGCTCGAGCATCCCCGCCTGATGCCAATCCTCCCCGTATTCCGCACCACCACGCAGCACCGCCTGCGCGAACACGCCCCCCATCTCGAGCCACGCCAGCACGCCGATCGAGAATGCCGGCGTCATGTTGACGTTGAACCCGCCGTAGCCGTAGAGATAGGTCGCATTCGACCCATCTTTCTTAAGACCCTTCTTGTACGTGAGGAACAGCGGTGCGCGCGTGCCGTCTTTGCTGCGATAGAAAACCTGGATCGTTTCGTAGCCGGACGGATCGAAAGCGATCTCCGGCGCTTTGAACACGGTTGACCTTCCGGACTTGAAATCGTGACGGAAGATCGTGGTCGGGTAGAGAAACGACGTGAAGGCGTAGAACATCTCGTCGTCGTGCCGCTCGCCGGTGACCTGCGCGATCGAGCCGATGGTCGGGAGCGGGACATCGCCCAGCGCCTCGCCGTCGAGACGGTACAACCGCAGCTGCGACGCCGCGTCGTGGAGATAGCGCAGCACGAAGGTGTCGTGCACGATCTGCGAGCCTTCGAGCACGTCGGGAGCCTGCGCGACGACTTCGCGCCACGAGGGTTGGTCGGGACGGCGCGTGTCGACGGCAATCACGCGCCCGCGCGGAGCGGTGTGATCCGTCTGGAAGTAAAAGAGCGGCCCATCATTCCCGATGAAGCCGTACGCCGCATCGAAGGCGTCGAGCAGACGCACGACCGGCGCGTCGAGCTTGGGCCGCCGCGCGTCGCCCAGATCCTGGTAGTAGACGCGATTCCGGCGATCCGTGCCGAGCCAGACCGTGTAGACGGCGTAGCGCCCATCGGCGCTCACCTCAACGGAAAAGCCCCAATCGGGATGATCCGGCCGTTCGTAGATGAGCCGATCGGCGGACTGATCGGTGCCGAGCCGGTGATAATAGACTTTGTTGTTGCGGTTCAGGTCGAGCAGCGGATCGGCTCCCGCACCCGGCTCGGGATAGCGGCTGTAGAAGAACCCCGCGCCATCGTGGGTCCAGGCGGCGCCGGAGAACTTGATCCACTTCAGGTGATCGCTGCGGTCCTGCGCCGTCGCGACGTCACGGACGCGGAATTCCTGCCAGTCCGACCCGCTCCCCGATGTGCCGTACACCATCGTGCGACCGTCCTCGGCCAACGCGATCGTCGAAAGCGCGACCGTCCCATCGGGTGACAGCGTGTTGGGATCGAGCAACACCTCGGGCTCGGCGGTGAGCGAGCTCTGCCTGTAGAGCACGGCCTGATTCTGGAGGCCCGCATTCTTGAAGAAGAAGTAGCGGCCGCCCTTCTTGAACGGCGACCCGTACTTCGGATAGTCCCACAGCTGGGTCAATCGAGCCCGGATGCGCTCCCGCTCGGGGATCTGCTCGAGGTAAGCGAAGGTGACTCGGTTCTCGGCCTCAACCCAGGCCCGCGTCTCGGGCGAATCCACATCCTCCAGCCAGCGGTAGGGATCGGCGACCTTGGTGCCGTGATAGTCGTCCACCACGTCGCCCCGGCGAGCCTGCGGATAGGTAATCGTTTGCGCATTGAGCAGTGAAGTCATCAGCAAAGCCACCGGAGTGAGGATCTTGAGCGAGGTCATGCGCGTAAACGTGACCATCCTCGCGCGTTTGGGGTAGGGGCCCCGGCGCGCGCATCGTATTTCGTGACACATGGCGACGTTCTCCGGACATCTCGACGCCGCGCGACGAGTCCTCACGGAGCGGTTCGGATACGCGCGCTTCCGCGTCCATCAGCTCAAGGTGCTCGGTCCCCTGCTTGCTGGCCGGAACGTGCTCGCCGTGCTGCCGACGGGGGCAGGGAAGTCGCTGTGCTATCAGGTGCCCGCGCTCATGAGCAACGGGGGGGGGCTCACGATCGTCGTCTCGCCGCTCATCTCGCTGATGCAAGACCAGGTTGGTGCGCTGCGACGGCGCGGTATACCGGCGGCATACGTGAACAGCCAACTCGACGCCGATCAGCGGCGCGTGGTCCTCGAAGCCGCCACGAGTGGACGGCTCGCGCTGCTGTACTGCGCCCCGGAACGCCTTGCCTCGCTGACGCGCCGACTCTGCGACCGGCGAACCCCAGTCTCGCTACTCGCAATCGACGAGGCGCACTGCATTACCGAATGGGGCAACGAATTTCGGCCACTCTACCGTCACATCGGCATCTACCGCTCACGCCTCGGCCGTCCACCGACGATCGCACTGACCGGCAGTGCGACACCGATGGCCCGCGCCGACATCCTTCGGGTCCTGAGGATGCCCGATGCGGAGGTCGTCGTCACGTCGTTCGACCGGCCGAATCTGATGTTTACGACGCGCCGCATCCGCGACGACCGCGAGCGCTTCGCGATCATACGGCAGCGTGTCAAGGAAGGGTCGGGCGCGTCTCTCATCTACACGCCCACCAGGCGGCTAACCGAGCTCGTCACCCGGGCGTTGCTGCGTACGAGCGTTCGGTCCGCTCCATACCACGCGGGCTTGACGGCGGAGGTGCGCCGGCGTGTGCTGCGCGCGTTTCTATCCGGACATGTCTCGGTCATCGTGGCCACGAGCGCGTTCGGAATGGGGATCGACAAGCCCGATGTGCGGCAGGTGCTGCACTGGGGACCGCCGCCGACCCTCGAGGCCTACTATCAGGAGGCCGGCCGGGCTGGACGGGATGGCAACGCCTCTGAATGCGTTGTGCTCTGGCGGCCCGAGGATCTTGCCTGGGGGAACATCGCGCCCACGATGCGACGGTACGTGGAGGCATGCGGTTCCCATCGCGAGCTGATTCTGAAGTACTTTGGGGAGGACGTCGCCTGATCTACCGTCTTCACCGTCTATATTCTCTCCATGCACGACTCGCTCTACTTCTCAGACCACCACCTGCAAGTCCGCGAGATGGTGCGCGATTTCGCCCGCACCGTCGTCAAACCCGCTGCCCGTCAGTTCGATCTCGAAAGCCGGTTCCCCTGGGAAAACATCAAGCAAATGGCGGATCTCGGCTTGTTCGGGATTCCATGGCCCGAGCAGCTGGGCGGATCAGGGATGGACTATTTGTCGTACATCACGGTCATCCACGAGCTCGCAAAAGTCGACGCGAGTCACGCGATCACCGTGAGTGCCCACACCACGCTGGGCACGTCGCCGATCATCGATTTCGGCACAGACGATCAGAAACGTCGCTTCGTGCCGTTGCTCGCGACCGGCAAAGTGCTCGGCGGCTTCGGCCTCACGGAGCCCGGCGCCGGATCGGACGCCGGTGGCACCAAAACGACCGCAGTGGACCGCGGCGATCACTACGTCCTGAACGGCTCCAAGATCTTCATCACCCACGCCGGAGTCGGCGAGATCTTCTGCGTGACCGCGCGAACCGATCCGTCCGCCAAACGCACTCACGGCATCACCGCGTTCGTGGTCACGAAGGATACGTGCGACCTCGAAGAGACGAAGCGCGTCGGGATCGGCCACGCGCCGGACAGTGAGCTACCGAAGAATCGGGGCGTCCACTCCGGGAAGAAGGAAGACAAGCTCGGCTGGCGGGCCTCGGATACGCGCGAGTTGATCTTTCAGGACGCGATCGTGCCCAAGGAGAACGTGCTGGGCACCGTGAACAACGGGTTCCGGCAGTTCCTGCATACGCTCGACGGCGGGCGGATCGGCATCGCGGCCCTCGCGCTCGGACTCGCCGAGGGGGCGTTGGAGGAGTGCCTCACCTACACGACGACGAGAAAGCAGTTTGGGCGCGCGATCGCGAGTTTCCAGGGTGTGCATTTCGCGCTCGCCGACATGGCGACCGAGGTCGAAGCCGCCAAACAGCTCGTGTACCACGCCGCGTGGCTGAAGCAGCAAGGCCACCCGTTCAAGAAGGAAGCGGCGATGGCCAAACTGTACGCGTCGGAGCTGTGCATGCGGGCCACGACCAAGGCCGTCCAGCTGCATGGCGGCTATGGGTACACGACCGAATACCCGGTCGAGCGCATGATGCGGGACGCCAAGATCTGCGAGATCGGCGAGGGAACGAGCGAGATTCAGCGCATTGTGATTGCACGGCAGCTGCTGGGAGGATTGATAGACTAGGCGGTCGAGGGCGAGCGAGGGCGGACGAGGGCGGTCCGGGGCTTCGCCATCGATTCGTAGAGTTTCCAGGTGAGGTAATGAGCCCGTTGCTGATGGTCGTCTAGCTCGGACCACTGCGCTGGCGTCAGAAGCGCCAACTCCCGGGCGAGTCGTAGGATGTACCCGACCTCAGAAAGTGAACCAAGCGAAATGTCGAGAAAGCGTCTGAACTCGGCGCTTCCTCTTCTTGACGAACCCTCCACAATGTTCACCGCCGCAGAGACCGCAGCGCGCCGCGCCTGCGATGTCAATCCGTACAACTCGTGCTTTGGAAAGCTCTCCGTAGCCTTGTAAACTCGTAGCGCCAGGCATGGCACTCCTTCCATGCGACAAATCGCTCGTACGGGCGCATTCCCTATTATCACATGCCTTTCCCGCTAGCCCGTACCATTCTGGTGCCACCTGTATCATTTTCCCGCCACGGACCGCCTTCGCTTTGACCGCCTTCGCCCGCCCTCAACCGCCCTCGACCGCCCTCGTGTTGACCTAAGTACGGCCTCGTCCTAGCTTTGCCCTCATGAATTGGCTTCTGGCGTCTCTCAGCCGCCTACCCAATCGCATCTCCCTGCCCGTTCCACCGGGCACGTTGGACTTTTGCTGGGATAACCACAGGCTTCCCTCCGGGTGCTTCCCTGAGGGTCGCGAGGGTAACTGCTTTGAAGCGCGAGATTTTGATCTCCGGAAGCCCGCGGGAAACCCGCGTGGCCATTCTCGAGGACGACCGCCTTGTTGAACTCCTGGTCGACCGTCCTGATTCCCGCCGTTCGGTGGGTGACATCTACGTCGGCAAGGTCGAAGCCGTCCTGCCCGGTATCCAGGCGGCCTTCGTCGACATCGGCGCGGAAAAAAGTGCCTTCCTCCATGCCTCCGATCTAATCGAGTCTGACGAAGACGAAGATCCGGACGACCGCGAGGCGGACGACGCGGACGAGAACGGCAACGGTAATGGTGACGGGAACGGCGGAGGGGGAGCTCCAGCGGCCACGCAGGCGGTGGCGAATCGCCGTCGCCCCTCCGGCTCACGCCGGCGCCCAGCCCCGAACATCGGCGATGAGCTGAAGCGCGGTCAGACAAAGCTCGTCCAAGTCATCAAGGAAGCGATCGGCACCAAGGGGCCGCGGGTCACCGCGCAGGTCTCGCTCGCCGGCCGGTTTCTGGTCTACATGCCGTTCGCGTCGAAAGTCGGCGTCTCCCGCAAGATCGAAGCTCGCGACCAGCGCGCCAAGCTGCGGGACATGGTCTCGAAGCTGGTGCCGGCCGATCAAGGCGGATGGATCATTCGTACGGTGGCCGACGACCTCACCGAGGCGAGTTGTAAGCGCGAGATCGACCACCTGCTGGGACTGTGGAAAAAGATCAAGCGCAAAGCGTCGTCCGGCCGCGCCCCTCAGCTGGTGCAGCGCGAGACCAGCCTCACCAGAGGAATCGTTCGAGACTTGTTGTCCGACAAGGTCGATCTTCTCCTCGTCGACTCGAAGCTGCTCTACAACGAGGTCGAGCAGTATCTGAAACAAATCGATCCCGAGCTGCTCCCCAAGGTGAAGCTCTACCGGGACGAAGCTCCGCTGTTCGACGCGTATGACGTCGAGGCCGAGATTCGGAACCTGTTCAAGCAGCGCGTCGAGCTCCCGACCGGCGGGTACCTGATCATCCAGCCGACCGAGGCGCTCATCTCGATCGATGTGAATACGGGTCGTTATACGGGCAAGCGGGATCCCGAAAGCACGATCCTTCGCACCAATATCGAGGCGGCGCGGGAAGTCGCACGCCAGATTCGTCTACGCGACATCGGCGGCATCATCGTCGTCGATTTCATCGACATGGAAACGAAATCGAACCGTGACAAGGTGCTCCAGGAGCTGCGCACGCACCTCGGACGCGACCGCGCGCGTACCCGCGCGTTCGCCGTTTCGGAGCTGGGCCTGGTCGAGATGACGCGCCAGCGTGTCCGGCCGTCACTGTGGCAGTCCATGACGACCGAATGCCCGACCTGCACCGGTACGGGCCGGGTGTTCCGGCCTGAGGTCGTGGTGCGCCGCATGGAGCGCTCGCTCAAGCGGGCGGGCGCGGATCATAAGGAACGGCAGTTGTCGGTCCGACTCCATCCCGAAGTCGCGCTGTACCTCGTGGAACAGGAGCCTAACTTCCTGCGGCAACTGGAGAAGCAGACCGGCCTCGAGCTCGAAGTGCGGGACGATCCAATGATGCGGCTCGATGAGTTCCGCATGATGGCAAGGCCGGCTGGAAGAGACGTCACGGAGCAGTATGCGGTGGCATAAGGGCGGTCCAAGGCAGGCAATGGCGGTCGAAGGCGGTGACCGAAGTCGACCGGCGTCGACCGCTCTCGACCGCCCTTGACCGAACCGTAAGCCCAGACTAGAGTTCCGGCCCTATGTCCTACGCCATTTTCACCACCGGCGGTCGGCAGTTTCGCGCCGAGCCGGGAGTCACAATCAAGGTCCCGCTGCTCGATGCGAAGCCGGGGGACGAGGTGTCGTTCGACAACGTCCTCGTCGCGAGCGACGGCACGAACGTTCAGACCGGCGCGCCGAAGGTGAAGGGCGCCAAGGTGACTGCTCAAGTCGTACGGCACGGCAAAGACAAGAAGATCCGGATCTTCCGGTTTGCACGGCGTACCGGATATCGCCGCAAGGCGGGGCACCGGCAGGACTTCACGGAAATCAAGATCGCCGACGTGACGGTCGGCTGAGGATCGCATGGCTCATAAGAAGGGTGTCGGCTCTTCGCGCAACGGTCGCGACTCGAATCCGAAATACCTCGGCGTCAAGCGCTTCGGCGGGGAATTCGTGACCGCAGGCAGCATCATCGTGCGCCAGCGCGGGACGAAGTTTCATCCGGGCCGGAATGTGCGGCGGGCTTCCGATGATTCTCTGTTCACGACGATCGACGGAAAAGTGAAATTCGAGCACAAGAGTAAACAGCGTTTTCAGGTCAGCGTCTATCCGGTCGAAGCAGCGAAGAACTGAGGACGGGAAAAAACGAAGGGGGCCGAGATCTAGAATCTCGGCCCCTTTTCATTTCTGGTACTTGGGCGGAAGTGTCTTGTATCGTTCCAGCAGCTCCGTCTGTCGACTGCGGAGTGGTATTTCCTTGCCTCGGATATAGACGTGCTCCACGCCAGTGGAGAATTCAAATGGATCTCCGCTCCAGACAACGACGTTCGCGACCTTCCCAGCCTCCAATGACCCATACCGATCAGCGACGCCGAGAATCTCGGCCGGCGTGAGCGTCACGGCCCGCAGCGCTTGCTCCCAGCTCATCCCAGTCGCCACCGCGTTGCCCGCCTGCTGGCGCAGATTGCGCGTGTTCTCCGTCGCCGTTTCGAGTAGGGCGACTTTGACGCCGCCTTTTGCCAGCATCGCTGCGTTTTCGTAGCGAATCCCGAGCGCGTCGAAGGTGGGGAGATTCGCGAGTGGCTCCACCAGGACGGGCACTCCCGCCGCAACAATCTCGTTCGGGATCATCCACCCCTCAGCGGCGCCGCCGAGGATCACCTTCAGCTTGTATTCGCGTCCGATGCGCAGGGCGGTTTCGATATCGCTGCGCCGGTTCGCGACCACGATCAGCGGAAGCTGCCCGCGCAGCACGGGCAACAGAGCCTCGAGGTCCGCCGCGCTGGCCGCGAGCGGCTCATTCTGCGCCCGTTGATACGAGGCGCCGCGCCGCGAATACTCGAGCGCGTCGTTGAATACGCGCCGCAGTCGTTGCGCGACACCGGCGCGCGAACCGCCCCCGGCCTCTTTCGCCCCTTCACTCAAGTTGGCAACCATCGCCGCCGGCGACTTCACTCGCATCGCCTCGATCGTCTTGCCATCGAGATCGATCAACGCCGCCTGGCCCCAGATGAGACCTCCGTTGGGGACCGCGAGCGTCGTGGTCACGCCCTCGATCCGGTTGACGCCGATCAGCGTCGACGCGGGGTTGATCCCCTCCAGCACATTGAACGCCGCTGCGACGTCGTTGCCGCGGAGCGACGCTTCGTTGGTGTTCTGCACGGAGCTGATCTCGCGCAATCCCATCTGCCCCGCGCCATTGATGAGCCCCGGAGTGACCCACTTGCCGGATGCGTCGACGCGCGTCGCGCCACTGGGCACCGCGACGTTGGCCCCCACCGCGGCGATCCGACCCTCGCGGATGAGAACCGTGGCATTCTCGATCTTTGGACCCGACACCGGGTACACCGTGCCGCCCGTGATCGCGATCGTCTGTGCAAGCAGGACGGCAATCATGGCTCCTGCCCCAAGGTGAAATCGGTTTTGGGTTGGCGCGCCGGATCGTTGCGATCGTAGATGAGCCATCCGTCGTTGTAGACCTGCAGCGCGCGGGCATACACGGACAGGGGATCGGCAGACCACACGACGACGTCCGCCATCTTGCCGGCCTCGAGGGTCCCCACGATCGAATCGAGACCCAAGGCCCAGGCCGGATTCGCGGTGAACCAACGCAGCGCCTGATCGCGCGTCACCGGGATGCCGGCGCGGCGGCCGTGATACATGGCCTTTGCCGCCTCCTGATTCAGGCGCTGGATGCCGCCCGCATCGTCTGAATGGATGATCGCGCGGGCGCCCGCCTGCTGAAGCAGCGCGGCGTTCTCGTAGATGCCGTCCATCGCTTCTTCCTTGAAGCCCCACCAGTCGGCCCAGATCGAGGCGGCTGCGCTGTCGCGCGCGAGCACGTCGGCGATCTTGTACGCCTCCACCGCGTGGTGGAACGAGCGGATCTTGAAGCCGAACTCGCGCGCCAGGTCCAGCATCTGGACCATCTCGTCGGCGCGGTAGCAGTGGTTCTGGACGTAGATGTTGCCGCGGAGCACTTCAGCCAGCGTTTCATTGCGGAGATTGCGGTCGGGTGGATCACCGCTGCGATCCTTGTTCCACTTGTCCCAGCGGCGCCGATAGGTCTGCGCCTGGATAAAGGCCTCACGATAACCCGCCATGTTGCCCATGCGGGTCGAGGGACCGCCGCGCTGGCCGTAGACGCGCTTGGGGTTCTCGCCACACGCCATCTTCAGACCGTAGTGTGCGCCGGGGAACTTCATTTCCTGAACCGAGCGCCCCGGAATCAGCTTCAACACAGCGCTCCGCCCGCCGATCAGGTTCGCCGAGCCGGGGAGCGCCTGAATCGTCGTCACGCCGCCGGCGATGGCGAGCGGAATCTGGGGATCCTGCGGCCAGAACGAATGCTCCGCCCACACCTCCGCCGTCACCGGCCTCGTCGCCTCGTTGCCGTCCGACTCCGCGAACGTGCCTGGCGCGGCATACACACCGATGTGCGAGTGTGTATCGATCACTCCTGGCGTCACCCACTTGCCCGTCCCGTCGACCACCGTCGCGTCGCTCGGGGCTTCCACGGTGGTGCCCACGGACACGATCCGGCCGTCGCGGAGCAGAATCGAGCCGCCTTGAATCTCCTGACCGGTCGCAGTCATGATCGTCGCGTTCCGGATCAGCACCGGCGGGTTGGGATGTCGCTGATACGTGGACGGATACTGGGGACCGATGCCGCCACTCGTGTCCTGGGCGGCCGGCGTCGCCGGAGCGGGCGTCGTGCTGCCTGTGGTTCGGGCGCCACCGGACGCACAGCCCGCCGCGAGGAGGACCGCGAGCACCAGTGCGCCCGACCGGCGCCTTGTCAGGTTGACCGCCGCTGTTTCAGCTTGACCGGCCGACCGCCGCATTATCGGTTCCTCCTATTTCACGAGTTCGAATACCACCGGCGCGCCGGTAGGAGCAATCCGAATCAGTCGACGCGGCGCCTGCTCGGTCACATGCATCACGACGGGCAATTGCATCCCGGAGAGGTCGAGCCGAAACGCGGGGAAGGTGCCGGCGGGCACTTGCACCTGCTCGATCCCCGCCACCTTGACAGTCACGACCTTCGTGATTCCCTCGCCGGACGAAAAGACGTTGAGGTTGAACGTCTTTCCCTCGACGAGCGGCAGCGCCGGCAGCACGAGCGACAGCGCGTTGTCGTCGATCGTGCCCGGGGCAAGCGCCGTATCGACCGTTATGGATCTCGGGGTGCCGCTCGGTTGCGGGGCCATCGCCGTGCCCTTCACGCGCGCGGCGGTGTAGTCGAGCTGGGTCGTGGTCTTTTGCCCCTGAACCGTACTGGTTTGCTCGGCGCGGCGCATCGTCAAATCCGCATTGAGCACCACCACGGACCGTTGCTGCAGGCCCGCCATCGGGATAGCCATCGATTCCGTGTAGACGATCGAGTCGCCCGCGAGGTCGATGCTCGAGACCTGACTCCCGGCCACTGTGCCTTGGATCAGCGCCTGCATGCTGTCCCGATGAGCGACGATCTGGCTCCGATCGAGCGCGACTGCCGCCCCTTTCGGATCGAGGTCCGCGGGGTCCAGCGCCTTGCCCTCGATGTCCACCAGCCGCACGGGCGCGATCTTCTTGAGTTTCTCGTAGAGTGCTTTCGCGTCGCCCACGACGACGATCGTGAGGGCGCTGCGCCGATAGGTGCGTTGGGCGGCGGCCCGCGCGCGCGCCGGTGTGACGTTGTTCAGACGGGCGCGATAGCGCTGCAGATAGTCGGTGCCGAGCCCGAGCAGCTTCGCCGTCGTGACCACCTGCGCCACCTGGCGCGGCGTCTCGATAGTGAGCGGGAACGAACCGACGAGGAATCCCTTCGCGGCACTCAGCTCGCTGTCCGGCATCACCTCCGTGCGGATCCGGTCGATCTGGTGCAACAGCTCGACGAGGGCGCTGTCGGTCACCTCGGTGCGGCCTTCAAACGTCGCGTTCCAGTGGCCGAGTCCGCGGTAGCGGCGCAGCGCGGCATAAGAGCCGTAGGTCCAGCTTTTCTGTTCGCGCAGGATTGAGAACAGCCGTGAATCCGAGCCGCCACCCAGCACGTGCGTGGCGACGCGCGCAGGGTAGTAGCCCGTGTCGGTGGGCAGGAACGTCGTATTGCCCATCACGATGTTCGACTGCACCGAGCCGGGCCGATGGACGAGCAGAATGTCGGTGCTCGGTTTCACCGGAGCGGCGGGCGCTGTCGGGGCCGCGCCGGCCGTCCCGCTCCAGGTCCCGAATGCCTGATTCGCCAGCTCTTGCGCTCGCGCCAGGCGGATGTCGCCCGCGATCACCAGCAGCGCGCCGCCCGGACGAATGCGGCGGCTCGCGAAGCTGACGATGTCGTCGCGCTTGATCGCCTTGAACGACTCGGCCGTCGTATTCCGGCCGTAGGGGTTACGCCCATAGAGCTCACGCTGGAACGCGCGCCCGGCAACGCTCGCCGGCTGCGAGAGCTCCACCGCAAGGACCGAGAGGTAACGCGTCCGCGCGAGCTCCAGCTCCTGCTCGGGGAATGTCGCGCGCCGCGCGACCTCGCCGAGCAGTGTAAACGCCAGCTCTGCCTGGTCACTGAGCACATCGGTGCTGATCGTGAGAAAGTCGTCGCCCGAGCTCGCGCTGATGCTGCCGCCCACCCCTTCGATCGTCCCCGCGATCTGGTCCGCGTCGCGCGTCGGCGTCCCTTTCGTCAGCAGCTCCGCGACCAAGGCCGTTAGCCCCTCCTTGCCCGAAGGATCGTAGTACGAGCCGGCTCGGAAGCTCAGACTGACCGACAGCGTGGGCTGCTCGTGATTCTCGATCAGCATGAACGTGATGCCGTTGGGGAGCGCCAGCTCTCGGAACGGCGGAAACTGGAGTGGCCGGAGCTGCGAAGCCGTCGGAGGCGTGGAAGGGAAGGGCTCCTGTGACGACAGCTGGACTGTTGGAATGTTGGACAGTGAGAGCAGCGCCAACATGCCAACTTTCCAACCGTCCAACCTTCCAACCTTCCAACGGTTCATTGCGCACCCCCGGTCGACGGCCCCGTTCCCGCCCGCACGATCACCAGCGTCACGTTGGCCGGATCGAGATACGCGCTCGCGACGCGCTTCACGTCGTCGCCTGTCACGGCCAGCAGCCGCTCGAGATCGGTGTTGATCTCATCGATGGACCCATGAAACATGCGATAGTGCTGCAGCTCCTCGGCCTTCCCAAATGTGGTCTCGCGGTTCGCGATGAACCCGGACCGCAGCACGTTCTTCGCCTTCTCGAGCTCGGCCGGCGAGATGCCATTGGCGCGGATGCTGTCGAGCTGCCGCAGCAACAGACTGTCCAGCCGCTCGGCCGTGACGCCTTGATTGACGATCCCGTACGTGGCCCAGACGCCCGGACCGTTCCGAGAGCCGAACGGATTCAGAATCGAACCGGTCGCGACTGCCGCCTTGTCGCGCCGGACGATGGCGACATTCAGACGCGAACTCTCTCCCTGGCCCAGCACGATGTTGAGCAGCTCCAGGGCGGGCGTGTCGGTGTGCCGGTGCTCGGGGACGCGGTGCAGCCGCATCACGAGATCGAGGTTTGCCTGGGCGTCCCGAACCTCCCGGCGCACCGGACCTTTCGCCGTTGTCACCCTGTCGCAGCGTGGGGCTTCTGGCTCCGCATGGCTCGGTACGCCGGCGAAGTACTCGTTGACCAGGCGTCGCAGCTCCACGGGGTTGAAGTCCCCGACGACAACCAGCGTCGCGTTGTTGGGCGCGTAATAGGTGTCGAAGAACGCCTGCACATCGGGCAGCTTCGCCGCGTCCAGATCGGCCATGGATCCGATGACCGTGTGCGAGTACGGGAAGCACCCGGCGCTGTCGAACGGCCAGGTAAGGCCGTCCGTAAACGCGGCCGCATACGGTTGATTGTCGACGCGCAGCCGTCGCTCTTCCTTCACCGCCTGACGCTGGTTCTCGAAGTTCTCGGTCGTGATGGCCAGGGAGCGCATCCGGTCCGCCTCGAGCCACAGCGCGAGGTTCAGCCGGTTCGACGGCAGGGTCTGGTAGTAGTTGGTACGATCCTCGGCGGTGCTGCCGTTGTACGTGCCGCCGGCGCGCTCGATGAGCTGGCCGTGCTCCGTCTTCTTCAGGTGCGCCGAGCCCTGGAACATCATGTGCTCGAACAGATGCGCGAACCCCGAGCGACCAGCCCGCTCATTGCGCGATCCCACGTCGTACCAGAGGTCCACCGTGACGACCGGCGTCGAGTGATCCTCGGAATAGACGACGTGGAGTCCATTGGGGAGCGTGAATTGCTCGAACACGATCTTGCCAGCCTGTCCTGATACCGATGCGGGAATCAGCGCGATCAACAGCAACAATCGTCGCATCAAGTCTCCACGGGAAAGAGCGTGAGCGCGTTGGTTTCGAGGATGGCGCGCCGCTGCGCATCGGCGAGCGGCAGTGCCAGGAATTGATCGATGTTCTGCCGTAGGTCCTTGACTCCTGGGCTGGGCCAGTCCGTGCCCCACAACACGCGATCGACGATCTCGGTCAGGCGGGGAAAGTACTCCAGCAATTTCGCGGGCGGAATGCCCGATACGTCGAGCCTGACGTGCCCGTGACGTCGCAGAATGAAGAACGCTTCCTCCATGTACAGGGGCCGGCCGCCGTGCGCCATGACGAGCGGCAAATCGGGGAAGTCGATCGCGATGTCATCCAGCTCGAGCGGATTGCCCCACTTCGATCGCGCGCCGGGAAAGATCGACGTGCCGGTGTGGACCATCACCGGCAAGCCGCGCTCTTCGCAGCGCCGATAGATCTTCCCCAGCGCCTCCAGCCCGTCGGTGTACGCGTTGGCGGGGAAGCCCTGGTGGGGCGGGTGGATCTTGAGCAGCCGGATCCCCAGGTCGACGAGCCGGTCGACATCGCCGGCCGGGTCTTTCGTGAAGCGGGCATGCACGCCGCCATACGGAAGCAACCGCTCCGAATCGGCCTGCGCGTACTTCGCGGCGAACGTGTTAGTGGAGTCGTCGAACCCCATGATGTCGGGACTGGGATAATTCACGAGTCCTACGCGCCAGACGCCGGAGCGGTCCATGACCTCGAGCAGCGCGCGAGGATCGTCCATCAGGCAGATGAGGAAGTCCCAATGATCTTCCTTCCCCTTGCGCATCGCCTGCTGGACTTTGGGCTTGAGGTCGCGCCACGGCTGGATATGGATGTGGACGTCGGTGATACGGGCGGGGAGTGGCGGTGCGGCCGGGAGACTCATGGGCGCCCAAAGCTAGCGCGCTGCCGCAGAACCCTCAACGGATGTGGGTGACTTTCACTCGAGACTGAGGACGAACCGGAGCGCGCTGTCGAGCGCCGCGACCTTCGTATGAGCCCACCAGACTTCACCACGCTTCACCCACGGCTCGGCTGCCAGGCCGAGCAACGTCACGCGAAGCGCAACCGCGACTTCCGCGCCGCCCTCCGGGCGGCGGCGGTATCCGTTGACGTAACGGCGGCTGCGCTCGGCACGCTGCGCCTCAGCCATCAAGCCGTGCAGCGCTCGTTCGAACACGGCGCTGCGGCTTTCGCCTGTTCGCGCGCGGATCCGTTCCGCCGCCGCGAGCGTGTCTGCCGAGATGATGACTGCCACTTTGCGACGTTTGGTCATGCGTTAGTCATACCAGAGCATGTTGTCGGAAGTCAAAGCTCCAGGGACTCAGTCGGTCCAGATGTAGAACCCCGGTCCCGACTTTTTCCCAGCTCCCCCTTCATTCACTCTCTCACGCAGGATTCTCGGGGGTCCATACTGCGACGGTCGCGTGACCCGTGTTTCAGTGACTGATGCAGCGGGCACACCATCCGAGTTGCGCGGTACTAAGGCTTCATGCACCAGCCGTCAGCGTCGCGCGGACGCCAGGTCCGTCATGCAACAGCGCGGAATGTGCTGCCAGGCACTCTGCACATTCTCAGTCCCCCGGCCGACCACTTGCCAACCTGTATGGGGCGCTGAGACCTACCGTCCACGTCCGAAATTGGGCCGCTGCACCACCCGCGCACGAAGTCCGTTCGGGTGACTTCGTGGTCGTCGACCTCACCAATCCCCAGCCTCCCGTGGAAGTGCGCTCGCTAGACTTATTGCTTCGGCGCGCGACACTGTGCCTGATTCCAGGAGACAGCTCCATTAGCCCCCACTGGCTGGACCTCGCTTCGCAGCCTGGAGTACACGTCCTCGGGGGACGGACGGCCGACGAAAGGGTGACGAAACTACTCTGCCTTGTCCAGGGACCGAGTGGCAACTTCATTGCCGATCTCGTCCTGAGCGCCGAGCCCGTGCTCCGTTCGGTGCAAGCGCTCGTGGAGGCCGTGTGCCTCGATCCATGGTCCATTCGTCGACCGCGTGGCTGAGCGGTGCGGACTCGGATGACGCTGGGCGCGGTGAGGCGTCGGTGCACCCAGGTCGGCTTCAGACGAATTGAGCACTTCATCCTCTGCGTCCGACTGCTGGCATACAGCGAGCTCGTAGCCACGGAGCATTTACCCGTTCGTACCGCGCGCGGTCTGGCTGGTTTCGACGATCCCTCAAACATGAGGCGGCATGGCAGACGCGCAGCTGATCGCTCGCCACTCGTGGCCCGCGCAATGGAGGCGCTTCCTGCAAATGCTCAACGTTAGCGGCTCGCAACATCGGATCAAAGTTCGCATGAACCACGCGCGTAGCTGGATGATTGCCTGCGTTGCCGCGTTCCTCGGAGCCTGCGGCGATTCCTCCGCTGGACCTCAGGGTTGCCGGCTCGAGAGCGAGACCAGCAGTTGGACGTTTCTCGGTCTCGAGGACCAGTGGATAACGTCGCTCGCGATGACCCCATGGGGCCTGTACGCCGGTACGGCCGACAGCGGTGTCTTCCATCTTTCCGACAGTACCTGGCAACCGCTCGGGCTACATCATGTGTCTTCCATACTATTCGTGCCTGGACCGACCGACCGTCTCTTGGTGGGCGTCTACCCTTTCAGCGACGACCAAACCGACGCCGCCGTGTTCGCGACCGAAGATCGAGGCGCGACCTGGCTCCCCTGGGACGGTGGGCTCGCTGCCCGGCGTGGGAACCGAGGCTGGGCATATTCACTCGGCATGAATGCGGACCGTCCGGACAGACTGTTCATGGGATACTTTGATCAGATTGTCCGGTCCGAAGACGGCGGACGCACTTGGGCCTTCGTCCAAGGCGACGAAACCCAGATTGGTGGCGGTCACATCCGAGCGATCGAGGTTGCCCCCAGCGCACAGGGCCGAGTCTGGGCCGGTGGCAGGACCTCAATCTTCACCGCCGTCATCTGGCGCAGCGATGATGGCGGCACTTCATGGGAATTCGTGGATCCCACGCCGAGGCATGAGAACGCTGTTCTGGCGCTCATGGTTGACCTCGAGAATTCCAATCGCGTCTGGGCAGGACTCGCTGGAGTTACGGGAGGCGTCATGCGCTCCAACGATGCGGGCAAGACATGGACTTATACACTGCGCCCGCGGCTTGACCGCGATGTCCTCGCGTTAGCCCGAGTGAATGGCAGGTTTTACGCGTTGACCACGGAGAACATCCGCCTTCCACCAAGCGGACACGGGCGCCAGTGGAGCGACTTAGGGCTCTACAGGAGCTGTGATGACGGAGAGACCTGGGACAGCTTGCCCGTACCTCAGGGGATTGGCGGCGGGTACGCCGCCACGATCGACGGCGAGGGAAGACTTGTCATTGGCACACGCGATGGGAGTGGTGGAGCGGGAGTGTGGCGGTTTTCCGGCCCCTAGCCATCAAACCGGGAGCGAAGAGCTGATCTGGCTTCGCCCCCAAGTTCAATCGCTCCAAGTATAGAACCCCTTTCCCGACTTCTTCCCCAGCTCCCCCTTCTTCACTTTCTCGCGCAGGATTCTCGGCGGCTCATAGTGGGACTTGCCGAGTGTGGCGTGCAGATACTCCGCGATCGCCAAACGCACATCGAGGCCGACCTGATCGGTGAGCTTCAGTGGCCCCATCGGATGGTTGTAGCCCAACTCCATCGCCTTGTCGATGTCCTCGGCACTCGCCACACCCTGCTCGAGCATCCGCATCGCCTCGAGGCCCAACACGACGCCCAGTCTACTCGAGGCAAAACCGGGAGAATCCCGGACCACGATCGGCTCCTTGCCGAGCCGCCGAGCGAGCTCGACCGCGCGTTCCGCCTCGACCAGGCTGTCGGGCCCGTGCGTGATGACTTCGACGAGCTTCATGACGTTGACGGGGTTGAAGAAATGCATGCCGACGAGCCGCGCAGGCTTCTGCATGGCGGTCGCGATTGATGGGGCGGATGGATCTTCAGGAGCCGGATCCCAAGATCGATGAGGCGATCGACGTCGCCCGCGGGATCCTTGCTGTAGCGCGCGTGCACGCCGCCGTACGGCAGCAGCCGTTCCGGATTCGCCCGTGCCTACTTGGCGGCGAAGGTGTTGGTCGAGTCGTCGAACCCCATGATGTCGGGGCTCGGATAGTTGACGAGGCCGACGCGCCACACACCCGACTTATCCATCACCTCCAGTAAGGCGTTGGGGTCGTCCATCAGGGAAATGAGGAAGTCCCAATGGGCCTCTTTTCCCTTGCGCATCGCCTCCTGGACTTTGGGCATGAGTTGTCGCCACGGCTGGATGTGGATGTGCACGTCGGTGATGCGGCGGGGGACGTTCACTCTAGACTGAGCGCGAACCGGAGCGCGGCGTCGAGCGCTGCGACTTTCTCGCCGTCCAGCACGCCGGCGTACTCGCGCAGGGCGCGCTTGGGGATAGTCGTGATCGTGTCGGCGTTGGCCACGCAGGCTCGCGGCAGGCCCTCGGTGCGGCCGAGGGTCACTTCGACGGGGATGTCGCGCACCCGCGTGGTCACCGGGACCACCGTCACCAGCTCGCGCACGGTATAGGCTTCGTCGCGCGAGACGAGCACGACCGGCCGGCGACCGATCGGCCGGGGCAGGTGGGCCCACCAGACCTCACCGCGTTTCATTCCAACTCTCGGCCGCCAACGCCGGCAGCGCGGCGGAGAGTGCTGCTGCGACCTCCTTCCGACTCTCCGGTCGGCGGCGGTAGCCGTTGACGTAGCGGCGGCTGCGCGCCGTTCGTTGCGCCTCCGCCATGAGTCCATGAAGCGCTCGCTCGAACACGGCGCTGCGGCTTTCCCCCGTGTGCTTGCGCAGCCGCTCCGCTGCCGCGAGTGCCTCCGCGGAGATGCTAACGGCCACCTTGCCACGTTTTGTCATACTCAAGTAATACCAAGGTATGATCCACGAGTCAACCGCGCCCGCCAACGCCCGACTTGTCCATCAGCATCGAGTAGGCCCGTTGGGGTCGTCCACCAGGGAAATGAGGAAGTCCCAATGCGATTCCTTCCCTTACGCCATCGCCTCCTGGAGTTTGGGCTTGAGTTCCGGCGCCAGGCTGGATGTGGATGTGGACGTCGGTGATGCGGGCTGGAAGTGGCGGCGCGGCCGACAGGCTCATGGGCACCGAAAGCTACGGCGCCGCGGGCGAACGCTCAACGCGGGCCGCCTCTGTTGCGACACCGCGACAGCGCGCCATTCCGGTGACGCGTGACAGAGAGCGAGGGTATAGCGTGAGGTAGGGACGTAGAACGAGCAGCCCTCCGCTCAACGGTAGCGTGACCCGTGTTTCGGTGACTGATGCAGCGGGCACGCCATCCGAGTTGCGCGGTACTAAGGCTTCATGCACCAGCCGTCAGCGTCGCGCGGACGCCAGGTCCGTCACGCAACATTGCCCAATGTGCTGCCAGGCACTGTGCACATTCTCAGTCCCCCTGGCCGACCACTTGCCAACCTGTATGGGGCGCTGAGGCCTACGGTCCACGTCCGCAATTGGGCCGCTGCACCGCCCCCCCACGAAGTGCGTTCGGGTGACTTCGTGGTGGTGGACCTCACCAATCCCCTGCCGTTCGTGGAAGTGCGCTCGTTAGACTTATTGCTTCGGCGCGCGACATTGTGCCTGATTCCAGGAGACAGCCCCATTAGCCCCCACTGGCTGGAACTTGCTTCGGAGCATGGCGTACACGTTCTCCGGGGACGGACGGGCGACGAAAGGGTGACCAGACTGCTCTGCCTTGTCCACGGACCGAGTGGCAGCTGCATTGCCGATCTCGTCCTGAGCGCCGAGCCCGCTTTGCGTTCATTGAGATCGCTCGTCGAGGCCGTCTGCTTCGATCCGTGGTCCATTCGTCGGCCCCGCCACTTGGCTGTCCGGTGTCGGATGTCGCTCGCTGCGGTCAAGCGCCAATGCGTCTCGGCCGGCTTTGCACGAGTTGAGCACTGCATCTTGTGCATCCGGCTGCTGGCCTATAAACAGCTCGTGGTCTTGGAGCACCTGCCTGTTCGCACCGCGCGCCTGCTCGCAGGTTTCGACGATCCCTCCAACATGAGGCGGCATGGCAGACGCGCCGCTGGCAGGTCGCCACTCGTGGCCCGTGTCCTGGAGGCGCTTCCTGTAAACGCTCAAACTGAGCGGCTCGCAACAGCGTATCGAGGTTCGCATGAACGACGCGCGTAGTTGGGTCATTGCCTGCACTGCGGCGTTCCTGTCGGCGTGCGGCGATTCGTCGGCTGGGCCTCAGGGCTGCTCACTCGAGACCACGAGCGGCTCTTGGACCTTTCTGGGCCTCGAGAACCAGTGGATAACGGCCCTTGCAGCGACCCCCTGGGGCATGTACGCCGGTACGCACGACAACGGTGTCTTTCACCTCGCCGACAGTACCTGGCAACCACTCGGCTTAGATCACGCCATTGTGTCTTCCATCTTATTCGTACCTGGATCGACCGACCGTCTCCTCGTTGGCGTTTATCCTTACAGCGACGAGCAAACTGACGCCGCCGTGTTCGCGACCGAAGATCGAGGCGCAACCTGGCTCCCCTGGGACGGTGGCCTCGCTGCCCGGCGTGGAAACCGAGGCTGGGCATATTCACTCGGCATGAATCCGGACCGTCCGCACAGACTGTTCATGGGGTACTTTGATCAGATTGTACGGTCCGAAGACGGCGGACGCACTTGGGCCTTCGTCCAAGGTGACGAAAGTCAAATTGGGGGCGGTCAGATCCGGACGATCGCGGTTGCCGCCAGCGCCCAGGGCCGAGTCTGGGCTGGTGGCGAGACCTCAATCTTCACCGCCGTCATCTGGCGCAGCGCTGATAGCGGCACTTCGTGGGAATTCGTCGACCCCACGCCAAGGTTTGAGAACGCTGTTCAGGCGCTCTTGATTGACCCCGAGAATTCCAATCGCGTATGGGCAGGACTTTCGGGAGGCGTGCTTCGCTCGGACGATGCGGGCAAGACGTGGACCTATCGACTGCGCCCGCGGCGTGAAGGCCAGGTCTTCGCGTTAGCCCAACTGAATGCCACGCTTTACGCGGTGGCCAGGGAGAACCTCCGCTTTCCGCCAAGTGGACAAGGGCCGCCGTGGAGCGATTTAGGGCTCTACAGGAGCTGTGATGATGGAGCGACCTGGGACACCTTGCCCGTACCTGCGGGGGCTGGCGGCGGGCTCGCCGTCACGATCGACGGTGAGGGCAGACTTGTGATCGGCACTCGCCTTGGAAGTGGTGGAGCGGGAGTGTGGCGGTTTTCCAGCCCCTAGCGCCGAGCCGCAGAGCAAGAGAATCACGAGTTGACCGATCCACCAGTGCGCGCCCCGGCGCTGGCTCAAAAAATGGTTGCCGAATATCCAATCGCACCACTCGCCACTCGTATCGGCCGCTTATCTCCCTGATGGTCTACTGCTTCACCGCTCGTTGATTGGGCGTACTGCACTCGTTAGTACAACACCCCGCGATTTAATCCCGGTTTTGGACGACTCCACTCGTCTTTGGACTCTACCTCACGCAATCGCGCTCGTCCCTTTTTCAAATCGTTAGACGCAACCTCCGCATGCTCGAGAGTCCTCAAGCGAAGGGAGGATCCAATGCTGCACCGAGAGAAAGCTCACTCACTGCTACTTGCGCTCGTCATCGGTGTTGTGGCCTGCTCCGAATCGCCGACGAATGACTCGGCTTCTCGGCAAGCTCGTCGGCCAACCTTCACTGCTGCGGCGCGCACAGGGGGACCACTCGATGTGCCCGAGGTCCGAATGGACCTGCCCCCAGCACCGCGCCCCTGGGATACGAGTGACGTCGCGCTCGTCGCAGCCGTCGCCGCGGAGTCCGGCCACGCCGTCGTCGCATTTAAGGAACCAGCGAGCAGCCGTGTGCTACAAACAGGCGTGCGGGCGGCGGTCAGCGCGGCAACGGTCGCGGCCGGACTGGAACTTCTTCAAGCACAGGGAGCCCAGGTTCTCGATTTGTATGACGCCATCGGGGCAGCTCACGTACGCATGGATGCCACCGTTGCGGCAGCTCTGAGATCCAACCCCCTCGTTGACTACGTCGAGCCACGACAACACGGCGCAATCCTCGGTACTCGCCGCCGATTCGCCAAATCTGACATGGTCCACGTCGTGACACAGACAGTGCCATGGGGCATCGCGCTGCTCGGAGCCCCTTCCGCCCACGCCGTAACCACGGGCGCCGGCGCGAAGATCCAAATCATCGATACGGGGCACGACCAAGGTCACGAAGACCTCCCGCTGGTGCCGGATCTCAATTGTGCTGGGAGTAGCGGTGGCTGCAACGACGTCTACCCCAACAGCCACGGTACCCATGTTCTCGGAATCTGGACGGCGCGGAATAATTCCATCGGTGTAATCGGCGTCGCTCCCGGAGTCAACCCGGCGGACGTCTACGTCTACGGCGCCTGCAGCTCCGGGGGCTCGTGTCCGACCACAGAAGTGACTGCTGGTATCAACGCGGCGATTTTTACAGCGAACGTGCTAAGCCTGAGCCTCCAGCTCCCATTCGATCTCGCCCAGAGCCAGGCCGTGGCTGAAGCGTGGGATAACAACATTGTCATCGTCGCTGCAGCCGGTAACGACGGTGGGAACCAGGTGGTCTACCCCGCGTTTTACACCGACGTGATCGGCGTTTCGGGAGTGCAGCCGAACAAGTCCTTCGCGAGCACGAGCCCGTGCAGGGGCTCCGCGTCGAACTGGGGTGTGCATGTGGACCTCGCTGCGCCGTTTTGGGCGCTGAGCACGGTTCCGGGCGACGCCTATGAAGATGAGACCACCGAGCTTTGGTGCGGCACGTCCATGGCCGCACCTCACGTCGCGGGGGCGGCAGCACTGGTTAAGGCTAAGAACCCGACTTGGTCAAATGAACAGGTGCGCGATAAGCTGTTCGCCACCGCAGAGGATCTTGGTCCCGTTGGTCGGGATGACCAATTCGGCCATGGGCTCGTCAAGGCGGCGGCGGCCGTCGATGCTTCACCACTCGCGCCACCCACGAACTGCACGCTCCAAAAAATCCCTCCCCCGTCGGGCTACCTGAAGGTCTCGTGGACGAACGGGGATGCTAGTGCCTCGACCGAAGTGTCGATCTGGTACAACGGCGTGTGGAACGTGGTTTCCACTCAATCCCCTGGGGTCACGCAGTATTTCTACATCCTCGGTGGTCAGACGGGTTTGTTCCAAGCGCGAGTACGCCACGTCAAGTCTGGTTCTACGCCATCCACTTACTGCCTGACCAACACCGTGACCGTCTAAACGGTAGACCGTCCTGCGATCAAGGGTCGAGTTCGGGCGAGGTCCAGGTATAAAATCCTTTACCGGATTTCCGCCCGACCTCGCCCCTAGCCACCTTCTCGCGGAGAATCCTGGGCGGCTCGTACTGCGCCTTGCCCAGCGTGTCGTGCAGATACTCGGCGATGGCGAGGCGCACATCGAGGCCGACCTGATCCGTCAGTTTCAACGGTCCCATCGGATGGTTGTAGCCCAGCTCCATGGCCTTATCGATGTCCTCGGCACTCGCCACGCCCTGCTCGAGCATCCGCATCGCCTCGAGGCCCAACACGACGCCGAGTCGACTCGAGGCAAAACCGGGAGAATCGCGGACCACGATCGGCTCCTTGCCGAGCCGCCGAGCGAGCTCGACCGCGCGTTCCGCTTCGACCAGGCTGTCGGGCCCGTGCGTGATGACCTCGACGAGCTTCATGACGTGGACGGGGTTGAAGAAATGCATGCCAACGAGCCGCGCAGGCTTCTGCATGGCGGTCGCGATTTGGGCGATCGAAAGCGACGACGTGTTGGAGGCGAGCAGCGCTGCCGGAGGGGCGGCCCGCTCGATCTCGACGAATAGTTGTTGCTTGGTGACAAGGTCTTCCACGATCGCTTCGATGACGACGTCGGCTTCGGTAACCGCCTCACCGATTGCACCGACCGTGCGGACACGGCCCCTCGCTGCCGACGCGTCCGCTTCTGTCAGCTTACCTCGCTTTAGTCCCCCCGCGAACAGGGCTTCGATCTTCTCCATCGCCCGCGGCAAGGATTCCGTTCTGGCATCGGTGAGTCGCACGTCGTAGCCCGCGATCGCGGCGACGTAGGCGATGCCGTGCCCCATCGTCCCGGCGCCGATCACGGCAACGCGGGTCACGGTGGGTTCTTCACGCGGCTCGCGCGTCGACTACTCGGCGAGCTCGCTCGGGATGATTCGTGCAGAGACCGTCGACTCCCCAACGCAGGAACCGCTCCAGATCGCTCGGATTGTCCACCGTCCAGGCGATCACGCTTGCGCCGAGGTCGTGCACCGTCTTCACGAGGTGCTCGTCGAGGCTCGATCGCTCTTGCCACAGCGTCTGCGCCATTGCGTCGTCGAGCGTCTGTTTCGGCGAGCGTGTTTCCACTTCGGAGAGAATGCCACGCGGCAGGGTAGGGCGTTTCTGACCCAGGCGCCGCACCACGTGAAAGGCGAAGCTGTGGACTGCATAGCCGGCAGGATTGGGCCCCTGATCCAGCGTCGCAAGCAGCCGCTCGTCCCATCGCGGATCGAGCACCTTGACTTCGACAAACACCTTGAGCTTGGGCCCGATGACATCGAGCGCCTGAGCCAGGGTTGGCAATGCCTCGCCGTTCGGCAACCGAAGCCGCGACAGATCATGGATGCGCGCCTGCGCGATAGGCAAGCCCATAATGGACGGGTCGTGGAAGACGACCAGCTCGCCGTCCAGCGTCGCATGCACGTCTAACTCGACCGCGTCCGCCCCCTGGCCGGCTGCGGCGCGAAAGGCAGCCAGGGAATTCTCCAGCTCAATCGCCGAGGCCCCCCGGTGCGCGATGACAAGCGGGTGGCGCGGGGGGGCGGTCACTGCTGCAGACTGTCGGCTTTTTTGGGCTCGATCCAGCCCGGCTCCTTCTCGATGTCGTGCACCCGCGCCACGTCTTCGGGACGCGGCATCACCGATTCCAGGTACGCCGGATACTTCGCCGCGTCGATCGGCTCTCCATCCACGGTGAAGTGCTGATGGGCGTACATGCCGATGCGGCGGTTGAACCTGAGGTCCGGGACCTTGAGGTGCAGCTCGCGCTCGGGAATGAACATGTTGAGCCGCTCGATCAACTTCACGATTTCCTGGCGATACAGATTGCGCGCCATTTCATTCAGCTTGCTCTTGTCGGGCTCGGCGCTCCCGTTCGTCGGATTCTCGCGCTCGTCGTAGCGGCCTTTGAGTCCCCACACATACGCCCAATGCGCGGATGAGGAGTTGTCCGTCCCGAACAGGTCGAACGCCGTGGGGATCCATTTAGAGAAGAAGCGCTGGATCACCTCGGGCGGCATCTTCCCGGCTTTCACGATCCGCAGCAGCCCATTGTTGCCGGTGCCCAGGTGATACGATTCCTCCTTCAGCATCGGCCCCATGGAGCGCGACAGCGGATCGAACGCGGACACGGAGAGCATCTTCAGCTGGAACTTGCCGTCGCGATCGATGAACTGCGTGTAGGTGAAGAAGTCGAGCCAGTTGTCGACGATCTCGTTGAACGAGCCAAGCAGACGTTCACCTTCGTCGGCGCGGCGCTCGAGCAGCTTCGCCGCCTCGCGCTTGCCTTCGTCGCCAAAATGCTGACACAGCAGGTAGGACATCTGCCATCCGTGCCGCATCTCCTCAGTCATCACGCGCTGCAACGAGAGCAGGTCGTAATCGGATGGCGCGTGGTGGAGCAGATTGCGCTGTTGCTCCACCGAGGCGAATTCCGTGTCGCCCTGGTACACGATGAGGTTGAGGAGCGCGTCGCGGATGCGCTGATCGGGGATATGCATCACGGTGGGCCACTTACGCTGGCCCTTGTAATGCCCGAATTCGATGTGCGGTACCTCCGGGTCGCCGAACTTCGCGTCGAACTCGAAGGTACGCAGCGCACCGGGCGGCAGCCCGATCGAGTCTTGCCAGTATTTGAAGTAGTCGATCCAGTCGTCGAAGTTGTGGAGTTTGCGGACCATTTCAGCGATTCCTTATCAGTTGGCGGGCTTCGGGAGTAGCGAATAGCGCTTCCTGATCGGCGATTTCGATGTCGAGCATTTCTTCGAGCGTGCTGTGCAGCGAGCGGTACAGCGCTGCTTTCGCTTTCCGCACTGCGAGCGGCGCCATGCCGGCCCAACGAACAGCTAGGGCCTGGGTCTCGGGGCCTAGGGCCTGGGGGGGAACGATTCGATCGAACAGCCCGAGCTCCGCTGCTTCGCTTGCCGGCACCATGCGCGCGCTCCACACGAGCTCGAGCGCTTTCGAGATGCCGGTGAGCCGTGGCAGGAAATAGCTGCCGCCCCAATCGGGGCCCAAGCCCAGCTTGTGGAATACCTGCCCGATCGACGCTTGATCCGACGCGATGCGGTAGTCACAGGCGAGCGCGAGGTTGGCACCGCCGCCCGCCGCAGCCCCATTCACCGCCGCCAGCACCGGCTTGGGCGCGTCGCGGATCGTGAGCGCAATGTCCTTCCCGGCCTTCACCAGCTGCTCGCCTTGCGTGCCGAGCACGCCGAGATCAGCGCCCGCGCAGAATGCCCTGCCCGCGCCGGTGATCACGATGACGCGCACTTGATCTGCAGTCGCCAGCATCCGCAACGCCTCGAGCAGATCGTCGCACATGTCGGGATCGAAGGCATTCGCTTTGTCGGGCCGGTTCAGCGTGACCGTCCCGATGTGGTCATTGATCTCGACGAGGACGCGCTCGTACGCGGCCATCAAACGCGCTCCACGATCATGGCGATGCCCTGACCGACGCCGATGCACATGGTCACTAAACCGAACTGCTTGTTACGGCGTGATAGGGCGTGGACAAGCGTGGTGAGCAGCTTAGCGCCCGTGCAGCCGAGCGGGTGACCGAGCGAGATCCCGCCGCCGTAGATGTTCACTTTCTCGGGATCGAGTTTGAGATCCCGGATGCAGGCGATCGCCTGCGCCGCAAATGCCTCGTTGAGCTCGACGATATCGATCCGATCGATCGTCAGACCGGCTCGTTCGAGTGCCTTTTTCGTCGCTGGGATCGGCCCAAGC
This sequence comes from Gemmatimonadales bacterium, assembly GCA_044869265.1. Classification (GTDB taxonomy): domain Bacteria; phylum Gemmatimonadota; class Gemmatimonadetes; order Gemmatimonadales; family GWC2-71-9; genus 20CM-2-65-7. The sequence goes on along the minus strand of JBIOXD010000048.1, from coordinate 34,712 downwards.
CCCATGCAGCTCGGATCGACTCCGGCTACCGCGGTGGTCACGATTCTAGCGATAGCGTTCTTCCTGTCTTTCGAGACGAGCAGTGCGGCAGCTCCATCGTTGATCCCACTGGAGCTCGCCGCGGTAACCGACCCGTCCTTCTTGAACGCCGGCTTGAGCTTCGCAACCGAATCCATCGTCGTGCCGAGACGCGGATACTCATCTTTCGAAAACGTCGAGCCGTCCGGCAGCGTGACCGGCACGAGCTCATTCGTGAACACGCATTCCTTGAGCGCTTTCTCCGCGCGGTTCTGGCTCTGCACCGCAAACGCATCCTGTTCGAAGCGGCTGATCTTGTAGCGTTCGGCGACCACCTCGGCAGTCTCACCGAGCGAAATCGTCCAGTCCTTCTTCATCTTCGGATTGATGAACCGCCACCCCACAGTCGTGTCCGCGACCTCGGGGGTCTTGCGGCTGAACGCTTCACTTGGCTTGAGCATCACATAGGGCGCGCGCGTCATGCTCTCGACACCGCCCGCGATGAACGTCCCGCCTTCGCCGGCCTTGATGGCTTGCGCCGCGCTGGCCACTGCTTGCAGACCGGACCCGCACAAGCGGTTCACCGTCTGACCGGGGACCTCCACCGGCAATCCCGCGAGCAACAACGCCATGCGCGCGACGTTCCGGTTGTCCTCACCCGCCTGGTTGGCGCAGCCGAGTATCACGTCGTCGATGGATGCGGGATCGACTCCCGACCGCTCGACCACCGCCTTGATCGGGATGGCGGCGAGATCATCAGGTCGCACGTTCGCAAGCGACCCGCCGTGCCTTCCGACGGGCGTCCGCAATGCGACGCTGATGTACGCCTCGCGGTTCACGTTTCCCGTTTCCCGTTTCTCGCTTCCCGGATCACAAGCCCACCCAGACAGTTTTCGTTTCGAGATAACCATCCAGCGCTTCCCGGCCGAGATCTCTCCCGAACCCGGAAGCTTTGAAGCCCCCGAACGGAGCGCCGGAATCGTAAACGTTGTACGAATTGATCCAGACGGTCCCCGCGCGAATGGCCTTCGCCGCGCGATGCGCCTTCTGGATGTCCTTCGTCCAAATCCCCGCCGCCAGCCCATAGATGGTGTTGTTGGCGAGCTTCACTCCCTGCTCGAAGCCGTCAAACGTCAGCACCGCAAGCACGGGGCCGAATATTTCCTCGCGCGCGATCGTCATCTCCGGCTGCACCGCGTCGAACACCGTCGCCTCGACGTAGTAGCCCTTGCCGTTGGGTTTCGCCGCTTTCCCACCCGCCACGAGCCGCGCTCCTTCGTCCACGCCCTTCTTGATGTAAGACAACACCGTCTCTTGCTGCTTCTTCGACACGAGCGCGCCCAAGCGCGTGTTCTTATCGAGCGGATCCCCGGGCGTCATCTTCTTCGCCCCCTCGGCCAGCTGCTCGATCACCTGCGGGTGCACGGCTTTCTCGACCAGGAGCCGCGATCCGGCGGCGCACACCTCGCCCTTGCCGTAGAAGATCCCGGTCTGCGCGCCCCGCACGGCAGCCTTCAGGTCGGCGTCGGCGAAAATGATGTTGGGACTCTTCCCGCCCAGCTCCAGCGTCACGCGCTTGTTGGTGTCGGCGGCCATCTTCATGATCTGCCGGCCGACCTCGGTCGAGCCGGTGAACGAGATCTTGTCGACATCGGGATGACGCACGAGCGCCGCGCCCGCCGTCGACCCGCCCCCCGGCACCACGTTGAACGCACCCGGCGGCAGTCCGGCCTCGAGCACGATCTCGGCGAAAAGCAGGGCAGTGAGCGGTGTTTCCGAGGCCGGCTTCAGGACGACGGTGCAACCGGCGGCGAGCGCCGGGGCGAACTTCCAGCTGGCGATGTTGAGCGGAAAATTCCACGGCACGATCGCCCCAACGACACCCACAGGCTCGCGCAGCGTGTACGCGAAGAACAGCCCGTCGACGGGAAGCGTGTCGCCCACGATCTTGTCGGCCCACCCCGCGTAGTAGCGCAGGGTGTTGATCGTCATGGTGATCTCGATCTTCGATTCAAACAGGGTCTTGCCGTTCTGGGCGGTCTCGAGCCGGGCCATCTCGTCGAGGCGGGCTTCCAGCAGATCCGCCGCCTTGAAAAGAATTCTTCCTCTCTTCCGGGCCGACAGCTCCCGCCACGCTTGTGATTCAAAGCATGCCCGCGCAGCGCGCACGGCATTGTCGACGTCCGCCGCGTCCGCGGCGGCAACGTCGGCCAGATTCTCCTCGGTAGCGGGGTTTTCGACCGGAAAGCGCTTCCCGGACGTGGCCGGCCGCCACTCGTTATTAATGAAGAGGTCGGTCTTCACTTCCCTTTGAACTCCGCCACCCGCTTCTCGTTGTAGGCCGCGATGCCTTCCTTGGCATCCTCGCTCTGAAACAGCTGCTGCTGCATCTCGCGCTCGATCGCCAGGCCGTACTCGAACGGCACTTCGGTCCCCGACTGCACCGAGCGCTTGATGAGGCCCACCGCCTTGGACGCCTTGTTCGGCGGGCAGAACTGCCGCGCGTACAGCAGCACCTGATCCCAGAAGCTGTCGGGCGCGAAGATCTCGTTGACCATCCCGAGCTCCTTGGCGCGGTCGAAGGAGAACGTCTCGCCCTTCACCATCATCTCGATCGCGAGCGACTTGCCTACCAGGCGCGCCAGCCGCTGCGTTCCGCCTGTGCCCGGCAGCACGCCCAGATTCACTTCGGGCAAGCCGATCTTACCGGCATTCTCCTTGGCGAGCCGGAGGTCACAGGCCATCGCGATCTCGAGCCCGCCGCCCACCGTGTGCCCGTTGAGCGCCGCGATGGTGAGCTTGGGCGTCTGCTCCAGGCGGCTCAACGTTTCGTTCGCATGGAGGCAGAAGAAGTACTTGAAGCGCGGCGTCACCTTGTTGAGCATCGCGATATTGGCGCCCGCCGAGAAGAACTTCTCGCCCTTGCCGCGGATCAGGATGACGTGAACACTGTCGTCGAAGCGCGCCTTCAGAATCGCGTCATCGAGCTGCCGCATCATCTCGTAGGTGTATGTGTTCGCCGGGGGATCGTCGAGCTCGAGAATCGCGAGCCCGTCCTCGGTGCGATACTGCACCAGTGTCTTGACCTGCGGTTCAGTCATAGTCGCCATGGATTACTTAGCCTCCGAATGAGTCTCGACGAAGCCGCCGAGGAAGATGCTCGCCATGAGATCGGCCAGCCGGTCCGGATCGATTTCGCCGGCCGGGTCGTACCAGTTGTAGATCCAGTTCATCATGCCAAACAGGATGTAGGTCGCCGCGCTGCGATCGACCGCGTCCTGCTCCGGCGCAGCGGCTTTCAGGATGGACTCCAACAGATCGACGTATCGCCGCTTGATGGCACCGACGCTCTTGGGCGACGCCTCGTGCGACAGGACCTTCATCTCCGCCATGTGCTGGGCGAAAAACGCGACGTGATGCTTGATGAAGGCCTGAAGCCGCTGCTGGGGGTCCGCTGCCTTCGCGACGGCCTGCCGCGCGCCCTCGAGCACGTGCGTAAAACAGCGCTCCTGGATGAGAGCGAGCAGGTCCTCTTTGCCGCGGACGTAGTAGTACATCCCCGCCAGCGACATCCCGCTGGCGGCGGACAAATCACGCATGGTGGTGGGGTGGTAGCCCTTGTCCGCAAAGACCCGGGCCGCGCGGGCAAGGAGGTGGTCGAGACGCTCGTCGTACGGTGGTCGCATGAGATTCGAACGTTTGTTCGAACTCGAAGCTACCGGGGCAGTCGAAGGTGGGCAAGGGCGTCCGCCTTCGCCCGCCTTAATATTGGAGCTTCCGTCACGTCCACCTTCGGAGCCCGATGGCCCAACCGCACCTGATTACCGCACCCAGCGACGCCGCGCTCATTGCCGCGTGGCAGAGCGGGGATGAGCGGGCAGCGGCCGAGCTCGTCGGGCGTCACGCCCGGCCGCTCGCCCGCTACCTGTCGGGAGCGGGTGCGCCCGATGCCGAGGTCGACGACCTGGTGCAGGAAACATTCATTCGCGCGTTTCGCGCTGTGGATCGGTTTCGCGGGCAGTGTCAATTCCGCACCTGGCTCCTCACGATCGGCGGCAACGTGTTGAAGGACTACGGGCGTCGAGCAGGTCGCCGCAAATGGATGCCGCTCGACGAAAGCGCCCGCGACGCCAGCGGCGATCCGCACGAGCGGGCGGTTGCGAGTGAAGCCGAGGCGAGGCTCGCTGCCGGCGTGAAAACGCTGCCGAGGCTGCAGCGCGAGGTATTTCTCCTTCGCGCACAGCAGGGTCTCGAATACGAGGAGATCGCTGCCGCGTTGGCGACGACTCCAGGAGCGGCGCGCGTGCATTACCATCACGCGGTGCGGCGATTAAAGGAGATCTTAACGTGAACGACGCTAAAAACGGCGACGCTAGACTCGAAGGCCTGGCCAAGCGGCTTGGCACATCGGCGGCCGAGCGGCTCGATGTCGAGGCCACCACGCGCAAGGTGCTTGCGGGCCTGCGCGAGCAGCCCGCATCGCGCCGAACATGGATCGAGGTGCACTGGCTGAGGATCGCGGCCGCGATCGTCCTGCTCATCGGCGGCGGGATCGCAGTGCGGCGCATCGTGCCAGTGGGCTCCGGCACCGCGCAGCACAGTCATCTCGTCGCCGACGATTTGGGTGATCTCAGCGCCGATGAATTGAAAGATGTGCTCGATCAGTTCGATGAGATCGTCGGCAGTGCCAGTCTCATGTTGGACAGTACCGATTTGCGCGAACTCGACGCGCAGCAGCTGCGGGCTGTGCTGCGCTCATTGGAGGGGTAGCGATGAAACGTCTATGGTTACTCGCGATGGCCGTCACGCTCGTTCCGGGTGTGCACGCCCAGCAGCGCGACACGCAGGAAGTCGGCCGTCTCCGTCAAGAGATCGAGCGGCGGTTTACCAGTTATGTACAGCAGGAGCTCGATTTGACGACGGAGCAGGCCACGAAGCTTCGGGCCAGTCAGGAGAAATTCAGCACACGCCGCCGATCCATCATGATCGACCAGTGGAATCGTCGGCGCGCGTTGGAGGATCAGATGGAGCCGGGCGTTGCGGCCAACTCCGACAGCGTGAACAAGCTCATGGACGGTATTCGCGATGGCCGCGCCGAGCTGCTCAAACTGGAGCAGGATCAGGACGAGGAAATGTCGAAGTATCTCACGCCGGTGCAGCGTGCCCGCTACCACCAGATGCGCGAACGGTTCATGACTCGCGTCACCGAGATGCGCATGCAACGGGGGCGTGACCGTGGCGGCTACGGACTGGACCGCGGGCCTCGGCCCGGAGGACGACGCAGGGGGATCTAGCGACCCGCGTTGGGACCGCGAGAAGTTCGAGGGACACCAAAAGAGGGAAGGGGCGCAGCATGCTGCGCCCCTTCTGCACATCACCGTTATATTTCCGCGCCTAGCCCGAGTGGCGGAATGGCAGACGCAACGGACTCAAAATCCGTCGGGGGCAACCCCATGAGAGTTCGACTCTCTCCTCGGGCATTACGACCCGCGCTAGTGGCTCAGGATGCTGATCCCCGCCCTTGCCGTGAACACGTGGATGTCGCCGGGCGCGCCGTATGTGAGCGCGAAGTCGAGGAGCCAGAAATCAGCGAACTCCCAGCCAACGCCGCCTGTCAGGCCGAACCCTACGTCCGACCCGCACTCAGAACACAGCCACGAGGCGAGACCCAACCCGCCACTGACGTGTACTGGGGCGGCTGGAAGGACGTAGGTGACGCCGAGCGCCGAGATGCCCGCGGCGGTGAATTCGACGTCAGCGTCTGGTAGGACCCAGTTCGTCCGACCCAGGTAATAGACCTGCACCGACTTGCTAACCTGAGCGCCGATTTTGAGATCGGTCGCGATACCCCAGCCTGACCCTGACCACGCGGGGTAGGAAAAACTCGTCACGCCCGAGCCGCCGCCGAATCCGAAGATGAATCCACGACGCTGCGCGAACAGATCGCTCGCGCCCGCCAGCGCGAAAGTCGCGACGATCGTTGCCACCGCCATGATCCTGCGCATCGGTGCCTCCTAGTGAACCAACTAGGTCAAGCATCCAATACGGAAGTAATGCGTGCTGGAACGGCTGGCTAGCCTGGGGGCAACCCCGTGAGAGTTCGACTCTCTCCTCGGGCATCACGACCCGCGTTAGTGACTCAGGATGCTGAGCCCCGCCCTCGCGCTCCACACATCGAGGCCGCCGGGCCTGCCGTAGGTGACCGCCATGTCGAGGAGCCAGAGATCAGCGAACTCCCAGCCAACGCCGCCTGTCAGCCCGAACCCTTCCGCCTCGGTTTCGGAGCAATCTGACACACAGACCGGCACGAACGTGGCGAGACCTAACCCGCCACCGATGTGTACCGGGGCGGTTGGAAGGACGTAGGTGACGCCGAGCGCCGAAATGCCCGCGGCGACGAGATCTGTTGGCGTGACCCAGTTCGTCCGGCCCAGGTAATAGATCTGCACCGACTTGCTAACCTGAGCTCCGATCTTGAGATCGGTCGCGACACCCCATTCTGACCATTCACTCCCTCCTCGGGTCGCACTCGTCACGCCCGGGCCGATGCCAAATCCGATGATGAATCCCCTGCGCTGCGCGAACAGGTCGCTCGCGCTCGCCAGCGCGAGAGTGGCGACGATCGTTGCCACCGCCATGATCTTGCGCATCGGTGCCTCCTGATGAACCACCTGTGGTTACGAAGAGAGAGTCAGCCTCCCTAAGTGTCGCAATGGACTTTACCAAGCATCCATTGCAAGTAATGCGTGCTTGAACCGTCGGCTAGCCTGGGGGCACCCCATGAGAGTTCGACTCTCTCCTCGGGCATCACGACCCGCGCTAGTGACTCAGGATGCTGAGCCCCGCCCTCGCCGTGAGCACGTGGATGTCGCCGGGCGCGCCGTATGTGAGCGCGAAGTCGAGGAGCCAGGGATCAGCGAACTCCCAGCCAACGCCGCCGGTCACGCCGAACCCCGCCCCCTCGTAGCCGGAGCTCTCGCAACACACCGTCAGGAACGTGGCGAGACCCAGTCCGCCACTGATGTGGACCGGGGCGGTTGGAAGGACGTAGGCGACGCCAAGCGCCGAAATGCCCGCCGCGACGAGGTTCGAGTATGCGTTGATCCAGTTCGTCCGGCCCAGGTAATAGACCTGCACCGACTTGCTAACCTGAGCGCCGATTTTGAGATCGGTCGCGAGACCCCAGCCTGACCCTGACCCAAAGGGGTCGGAATAACTCGTCACGCCCGGGCCGATGCCAAATCCGAAGATGAATCCACGACGCTGCGCGAACAGATCGCTCGCGCCCGCCAGCGCGAAAGTCGCGACGATCGTTGCCACCGCCATGATCCTGCGCATCGGTGCCTCCTGGTGAACCAACTGTGGTTACCACGCCAGAGTCAGCTTCCTTAGGTGTCGAAATGGACTGGACCACCCAACCAAGACGGAAGTAATGCGTGCTTGAACGGTTGGCCAGCCTGGGGACAACCCCCTGAAGAGTTCGACTCTCTCCTCGGGCACTACTATCGCCTGATCTCTCGTCGCGGTACCGTTGACGCTCCGTTCAACTCCGTGAAGGTTGAGAGCGTGCAAGAGCTGCGAGCAGAGCGGGGATCGGAAGCTGCCTTACGCGCGATGCAGCAGCGCTTCGATGCTGCGAATCTGCGAGTGCAGATTGCGACTACCGCGCATCGGCTCAAAGAGCTCGAAGCGTTTGAGCGTGACTTTCGAGACTTTGCGGGGCAGTTGCGACCGCTTATCCAGGGCTGCGCGGGCAGTGATTGGCCTCCAGAGGACCCGACGAGGCAGCCTCGCGTCCTTGCTGCCGACCTGTTGCGTCTGGACCTCCGCAGTCGCATCACAACGGCCTTTTCCCCATACGTCGCCGACCCGCTGGGCATGTTTCTGAATACGAGCCTGAGAGCTTACGATCCGCGCCAGGAGAAGCTGTTCTGCGTGATTCGACGGGACCATGCAGGGGAACCCGCAGGGAGGGTGGTGAGCACCAACGACTTTGAAGCCCTCGTCGCGGAATGTGAGAGCATAATCACCGCGTATCGGCGCGATCAGCAGGAGCAACTGCGCTTGCAGAACAGCATGTTGGGGGAGGCGACACGTCTCGGCGAGGAGGCGGCGCAAGAGCTACGGGACGAACGAGCCCACGATCTGGCCAAGGCTCAGGCCACCATCACCCCGACATTCCGCGCCTGGGTCGAGGTCCGGCGTCAGAGCTGGCCCTGGAAGTACGTATGGCTGTTCGTGGCGAAACCGCTCCGCAGTTTTTTCTTGCTCCTCCTCGTCGGCGCGGCGCTCGCCGCGTGGTATTGGGTCCAAACGCTGGATCGCTAAGACGGGAGCGAGAACAACGGAGGCCATCATGCTATTTGCGTCCGCGTCGGCATCGTCGCCCGTGAGGGTCGCGCTACTCGCGATGCTGTTGGGCCTCCCTGGTTGCTCGCGGGAACAACAACCTCCCCCAACCGTGACCGTCGCGCAGTTCCAGCAATTGCAGTGGCTCGCCGGCACCTGGCGCGGGAGCGGGGGAGCGTACCCCGCCTTCTTCGAGGAGTACCGCGTCGTGGACGACTCCACGATGCTGATGCGGGCCTTCTCCGACTCGACGCTTCGCACTGTCACCGACTCGTCGCGCATCGAGCTGCGAAATGGAACCGTCGTCAGCCGCGGCGACCGGACGGCTACTCCGGCCATCGCGGTGACGGCGACTCAAGTGCGCTTCCGGCAGGCAGGCGCGTCGACCGGCGGGTTCACCTTCAGCCGCGTCTCGAACGACGAGTGGACCGCGACGCTGCATCCGGCCACTGCCAACGGTCGTGAGACGGTGTATGTACTGCGGCGGATCGGCCGCTAGCCACTGGCTCTTGTCTCCTTTGACGCCCCAGGTATTGCAAAAACGAATGTCGATTGTCGAATTTCGAATGTAGAATTTCGAAATTCGGCGTTCGACATTGGATACTCGACATTCGTTTTGGTGGCTGCTCCTGCAGGTGCCCTCGGTCGCGTTCACGCAGGGTCCGAGCGAGCGCAGCCTGCGCGGGACCGTGACGAGCGCCGAGACCGGTCAGCCCCTCGGCTACACGATCGTCACGCTGTATCCCCACAGGGACAAGCAGTTCACCGATGCTCGCGGGACGTTCGCATTCGCAGGGACGAGCGCAGGCTCGTATCTCGTCAGCATCCGTCAAATCGGCTACGCTCCGCTCGACACGCAGATTGTGGTCCGGAACGACGGCCTGACGACCCTTGACGTTGCTTTGCGCCGGCTCGCGATCGAGCTGCCGCCGGTCACCATCGCGGCGTTGCCCTGCACGCACCCGGGTCCACCCGATTCTAGCGACGCGGCCTTGCTCGCGGTCTTTGGTCAATTGCAGGAGAACGCCCGCCGCTACGAGCTGCTCGCCGAGTCGTATCCATTCCAGTACACGCTCGAGCTGTCCGACCGCACCGTGTATCAACGCGGCGACACGGGAAAACCGGAGGTTCAGAAACTGCGCTTCTCCAGTAGCGACGATCGTCCATATCAGGTCGGGCGAGTTGTCGAGCCAGCATGGGGACCGTGGGGGAATCCGGCGAATGTGCTCGTCATTCACAGCGCCGACCTGCAGGTTCTCGGGGACGCAAACTTCATCAGCAATCACTGCTTCCGGCTGGCGGGCGCCGACACGATCGGAGGAGACGCGCTCGTGCGCATCGACTTCGAGCCGGCCAAGCGCATCGGCACGGCGGACATGGCGGGCTCGGCCTATCTCGACCCCGTTACCTACGAGCTCCGCTACACGGCAACGTCGCTCACTCGGCCCGAGCGATCCGAACTGACGGATGTTCGCTCGATGACCTTTCTGACCCGGTTCCGTAATATCGCGCCGGGGGTTCCGCTTCAGGATTCGCTGATCGCGATTACCACGTATCGCTACGGAGGTAAGCGCGCCAAGGTCAACACTCAGCGCACGCTGGAGGTGCGTTTCAGCCGTCAATCACCACCGCCGTAAATCGGCCAAGGTAGTCCGGCGCACCGCTCACGGCGCACTGCGCACGCTCCAAATCCTTCACGTCCAGTTGACGACCTCGATATTCGCGAGGTCGTCGATGATCAACACCGGACTCGTCCGGCTGGTGGGCGCGAACTGGTCGAACCCGTTCGTCACTTTGACACCGACGCCAACCGAGTATCCATCTCCGAAAGAGGCGATCCAGCTGGGCAGCTGCTGCGTGTCCCGATTCTGTAGGAAGATCACGGCGTACTGACCGGTGAGGCCGATGACTTCGGTCGTCGGGTAAGAGCTGGGGATCGTGTCCCCCACCTGCAGTGATTGGTCCGTCGTGGCGATGAGAAACGCGACCCCGAGCTCGCCATGATTCAGCGCTGCCAACGGTGGGGCTTGATCGAACCGGATGCGAAACGTCCCGGCGCTGCGATCGATCGTGCCCTCACCGAAAACGAGGCTGTAATCGGGTGAGCCTGCCGAGACGGTCCACACCGCCAAGAGTCGCGCGTTCGCGGGAATTGACGCTTGCGTGCGGTTTTCTATGTGGCCCGTGACAACGAACGACCCGGCGGGATCGGTGCTGTTCTGGCAGGCAGTGGCAACGCTTGTGACAAGAACGGCGGCGAGGAGAAGGAGCGCGCGTCGACCCATGGCATCCTCCAAGGTGCAGGTCATGCTCTCCGGTATGGTACACGCCCAACGCGATTTTGTGTTATGACTCTTGGGGCGCGGCCTCAGATACCAGACTGCAGCACGTCACTCCGCCTTCGGCTTTGGCCACCTCGGCACCCGGGACCGCGACTCCGCGCACTCCCGCCCGGTCGAGACGTTCGGCGGTTTGCGGATAGTGCGCCGGGTAGATGACCGCTCCACTGACCCACAGCGCGTTGGCGCCTTCCTGTTCCGCGGGTGCCACGGTCACCATCTCCATCGCGCCAAAACAGTCTCGGCCCACCCAGCGGTCGTTGATCAGGAGCAGTTGCTTCGTCCCACGCGCAACACATCGCCACCATCGAGGGTGCCCGGCGATCGGATGCGCAGCAGCGGTTTGTACGCGCCCAGGACGAGAGCTATCGATTCGGTTTCGCCGCGTCGCGTCGGCGCGCCAGGCCGCGTAATGATCGCGGCTTCATCGAGCACGATCGCGGTATCCTCGACGAAGACTGCGTCGGGCAGCGACGGTTCCGATGGCGCGCGGACGATCGTCGCGCCGAGCGACCGAATGGAGAATCCTCTCACCGTAAGCATGTGGCTTCAAGCACCATGCCGCACCGGAGTGAGGTAGACCCTTGCGCCCGAAGTAGGCCATTGCCCGATATGGGGGCCTCTCAGGAGGCCACCCTATGGCTCTGCCATTGCTGCTTCTGCTGCTTCAAGCTCCATCGCCCGCGCCGGTAGCGTCCGCCGCACGTCCCGCAGTGCACCCAACCGTGGGTTCCGTGCCCTCATGGACGTTGCACTTCAACGGCGACCTTCGCTGGCAACAGATCACTCCAGCCGGCGCGCTGCTCGTCTCGACCGACGCGGCACTCGCCGGCGTCGACATCGAACGCGGGCAGATCGCGTGGCAGAAGCCGGAGCTGGGTGGTCTGCCCGTCGATAGCGTGCGCATGATCGAGGGTTCGTTGCTGATGGAAGCGGCAAAGCCGGGCCTCTCGATGATCTTCGATCCTGTCACGGGCACCGTGCTGTTCGACTCGCGCAAACTGACGCTGACGAAGGTGGTGACGCGTCGCGTCCTGCCGCAGAGCGGGACGCTGCTCGTTCACGGCCAGCGCGCGTCCGGCCCGCCGCTCGTCGCCCTCTACGATCTCGGCACCGGATCACAGCGTTGGGTCAGTGAATCACTCTTTCAGCAGAGCGGGCCGAAGAAGGGTGGGTTGGGCGGCTTGATGCAGGGCCTCGTGCGTGCGGCGGCGGGCGCCACGAACCTCGAAGTCCTACAGGCGGGTCCCGACGTCATCGTCGTCTACACGCTCGTGGGACTGCGCGCGCTCGATGCAAAGACCGGCGCCATCCGTTGGACGGCGACCCTCCAAATGGCGCGGTCCGGTACGTTCCCGCACAAGGTGCTGTTGTATCAGTCGGTCGCAAAACCCGACCGCATCTACGTCAGCTACGACGAAAGACTCATGGCCTATCGTCTGGCCGATGGGCAGCCGCTGTGGCCCAAGCCGGCGACGGTGGACGGCTGGATTCGTGACATCGTCCAGCATCCTGCCGGCATCATCATGCTGACCGAAGGGCCGCCGCGCGATCAGGCGACCGGCAATGTTCGTAGCGCCAATGGCGTGGTTCAAACCGGACTGAACGTCGCTCGCTACTACAACGGCTCGACGATCGCGCCGAAACCGCTCAAGATGCGCGGCGACGTGGTCGACGCGATGATCTCCGGCGATGCGGTCGTGCTCGCGGTCGATGCCGACTCGAAGACGTATGTGAACGTCCTGAACGTCGCCACCGCCACGTTGCGGCTTCAGAAGGACGTAAAGATCAAGGGACTGCTCGATTACGCGGAGCTGACACCGGCCGGCCTGTTGTACATCTCGCGACCAGATGCAACGACCAACGCGGAAGTGAACGTCATCGATCTGGCGAGCGGGCAACCCAGGTTCAAAGACGCGATTGAGAGCGGCAAACCGCTGAGCTCGACCGATTACAAGGCAGACCGCTATCGGCTGCATCGCGCCGTCGAGGGATCGACGCTCTACGTCTTCGCGAACCGCGATCGGCGCCTGTACGCGGTCAATCGCCAGGACGGCAGCTTTCGGGCGCTGAGTCCCGAGATCAAGCTGCAGGGCAATGAGGATCCGACGGCCATGGAGCTGCGGCCCATCGGCATCGTGCTGATCTCCCCGCAGAACGTGGTCGTGCTCGGTCGCGATGGTCAAATCAAGCAGCAGACCTACCACCCGGCTCCGCAGCTCCCTGGACTGCTTCGGGCGCTGTACCGGATTCAATCCGTACGCGCGGGGTTATACGGGGCCGCGGCGTCGGCATACGGTGACGCATTCGCGCAGGCCGCGCGCACTGCGACCGACACAACCGCGAAGGTCGTCTACAGCCAGCTGTCGACCGCGTACACCCAGGGTGGGACACAGCTCCAAGGCTATTCGAGCCAAGCATCCGCGCTGGCGAGCAAACGCTTCAAGGCTTCACTGACGGCGCCGAGCTCAGTGTTCATGCTGACGCGCGCCCCCGAGGGGAACGGCAATGTGCTGCTCCAGATCGACAAGGACAGCGGCCAGCCGCGCGCGCGTGTCGATCTCGGGAAGGAGCGCGAGCCTGTGTATGCGGTCGATGACTTGGCTGGGATGCTTTTCCTGAGAACGACGACGGGGACGCTGGCAGGGTATCGGCTCTAAGACGGAGCAGGGAGCGGTGGGCAGGGAGCATGGAGGACGGAGCAGGTTCTGCTCTCCGCTCCCTGCTCCCTGCTCCTGTACAAAGGCGGGCCTTTTTGTTGTAGAATGGGTCCATGACAACCCAGGTCGAAGGTCGCCGGGGCGGAGCCGTCGGCGCCAAAATCGATTTCCGCGACGGCCACTGGATCGTTCCGGACCACCCCATCATCCCATTCATCGAAGGCGACGGCACGGGACCCGACATCTGGCGCGCCGCTGCCCAGGTATTCGACGCCGCCGTCACGAAAACATCGGGTGCCAGGCGCAGCGTCGTGTGGCGCGAGGTCCTCGCCGGGGAGAAATCGTTCAAGGAGACCGGCAGCTGGCTGCCCGAGGAAACGCTCGGCGTCATTCGCGAGCATCGGGTCGCGATCAAGGGCCCGCTGACGACTCCCGTGGGCGGCGGGATCCGCTCACTCAACGTCGCGCTGCGGCAAATCCTCGACCTGTACGCCTGCATCCGCCCGGTGCGTTACTTCACCGGCGTGCCCGCACCCGTCAAAGAGCCACGCAAGCTCGACGTAGTGATCTTCCGCGAAAACATCGAAGACGTGTACGCCGGTATCGAATACAAGGCGGAGAGTCCTGAAGCGGAAGCCGTGATCGAGTTTCTCTCGCGCCGCTTCAGCGCGAAGATCCGGCCCGGCAGCGCGATCGGCATCAAGCCGATGTCCAAGTTCGGGTCGCAGCGGCTGGTGGTGAAAGCGATTCAGTACGCGCTCAAGCGCAAGAAACCGTCGGTGACGCTGGTGCACAAAGGGAACATCATGAAGTTCACCGAGGGTGGCTTCCGCGACTGGGGCTATGAAGTCGCCAAAGAGCGCTTCAGCGAGCAGACCGTCACGGAGGCCGATGGGGGGAAGCGCAAAGAGGACGTCGGGAAGCTGTTGATTAAGGACCGCATTGCCGACGCCATGTTCCAGCAGCTCGTGCTGCGCCCCGATGAATACTCCGTCATCGCCGCTCCCAACTTGAATGGCGATTACCTCTCCGATGCGGCCGCGGCGCAGGTCGGCGGCCTCGGGCTGGCTCCCGGCGGGAACGTCGGCGATGGCTACGCGGTATACGAGGCCACGCACGGCACCGCGCCCAAGTACGCCGGCCAGGACAAGGTCAATCCGAGCAGCGTGATCCTGTCGGGTGTCATGATGTTCGAAGAAATCGGCTGGGACGACGTGGCGCGCGCGATCGTACACGGGCTCGAAGGCGCCATCTCGGCACAGCGCGTGACGTACGATCTCGCGCGTCAGCTGCCCGGAGCCACCGAAGTATCCACGTCCGCGTTCGCCGAGGCGATCATCGAGCATTTGGCATGAAGTCGGCGATCTCGACCAAGGCCCCCCTCAGCGTCGCCACCCCACTTCTCGCAGTCGTCGTGACACAAGGATTCGCGCCGTTGCAGGACGCGACTCTCGAACGCGCGGTGGCGTCGGGTGACTACAAAGGAAAGAAGGACGAGACACTGCTCGTGTACGGGTCGGAGCAGGGGCCCGAGCGTATCCTCCTGGTGGGGGTAGGGAAGCCGGGCGAGATCACGCGCAGCTCGATCCGGCGGGCGAGCGCCGTCGCGGCCAAGCGCGCCCGAGCGCTGGGCACCAAGTCGTTTTCGTTGGTCGTTACGGCGGAAGCCCGCGGCGGCCTCGGCGCCGCCGAGTTGGCGCAGGTCGCCATCGAAGGCGCGGCCCAGGGCGGCTGGCAATTCACCGAGCTGAAGAAGCAGCCCGAGGATCCCAAGCCTGATCTCGAGTCAGTCGAGCTCGTCGTCGACCAGCGCGACAAGAGTCAAGCGGAAGCGGGACGGCGCATCGGGGACGCGATGGCCGAGGGATACCTCTTCACTCGAAATCTCCAGATGCAGCCGGGCAATTTGTGCACACCCACTTATCTCGCCGAGCAGGCCCGCAAGCTGGCAACAACCCATGGGTTCGAAGTCACGATCCTCGATAAAGCGCAGATAACTAAGGAAGGGATGGGCGCGCTCCTCGCCGTGGCACAGGGCAGTGCGGAGGAACCCCGCTTCATCGTGCTGGAGTACCATGGAGGTACCGGTGCGCCGGTCGTGTTGGTGGGCAAGGGCGTCACCTTCGATTCGGGCGGCATCTCGATCAAGCCGGCCCAGAATATGGAAGACATGAAGTTCGACAAGTCGGGAGCGACGGCCGTCCTCGGCACGTTCGAGGTCCTGGGGCGGCTGAAACCGAAGCTCAACGTCGTGGGCCTGATCCCCGCGACCGAGAATCTCCCGTCCGGCACCGCGATCAAGCCTGGCGATGTCGTGAAGAGTCACATGGGCAAGACGATCGAGATCATCAATACGGACGCCGAGGGCCGGCTGATCCTCTGTGACGCGCTGTCGTACGCGCGCCGCTATAAGCCGGCCGCCGCAATCGACGCCGCCACGCTCACCGGTGCGGTGGTCATTGCCCTGGGCCATCACGCGATCGGGATGCTCGGCAACGACGAGGCGCTCCTCGCGGAAGTGCGCGACGCCGGTGAGCGCGCCGGCGAGCGTTGCTGGCCCCTGCCGCTGTGGGACGATTACCGCGACCTGCTGAAATCGGACGTCGCCGATGTCAAGAACTCCGGCGGCCGGGCCGCCGGCACGATCGCCGGCGCCTGGTTCCTGCGGGAATTCGTCGATGGCTTCCCGTGGGTGCACCTCGACATCGCCGGCACTGCATATCTCGAGGGCGAAGGCGCGAGCCACGCGAAGGGGCCTACCGCGATCGGCGTGCGCCTCTTCACAGAGTTCCTGCTCAAACGCGCGGGCGCTTGATTCGAGCAGGCCTGCTCACCTTCGGGCTATCCGTGGGAGCAGCGGGTGTATTAGCCGCTCAGGCCGATACCACCCGGCGCGACACGACGACAGTCACGGACACGGCGGCCGTCCGCGACTCGACCGAAAAGGATACGCTGCCGCGGCTCCTGCCCGTCTTCGCACCCAGCATCGCGCCGGGGCCGTTGCCGCGCGGCATGCGCTATACCTTCACCGTCGATTCACTCCTCTTCACCAGCGCGCGCACGCTCAGCGACCTGTTGAGCCACATACCCGGCGTGTACGTCGTGCGCGGCGGGTGGTACGGCCAGCCGGAGATCGTCTTGTACGCCGGGCGTGGACCGGCATCGCTGGAGGTCTACTGGGACGGGGTGCCGTACCTGCCCCTCGGCCGCGACTCGGTGTACCTTGATCCCGCGCGCATTCCGCTCGCGCCGCTGGAGCGCATTGACGTTTTGCTCCTACCCGCCGCGCTGCAGGTGTACCTCGTCACCGCCCGGCCGCGTTCGACCGCGACGAGCACGCTTGTCGGAATCATGACGGGCAATCAGGACATCGCGGAATACCGTGGCGGCTATGCGACACGGACGCGCTCGGGGTTCGGCGCGTCCATCATCGCAAACTGGAGTAGCATCGGCGCCGGTATAGCGGCAAACACGACCACGCCGTTCAGCGCGAGCGATCTCTGGCTCAAGTTCGATTACGTGCCGCCGGAAGGGCGCGTCGGCGCATCCTTCCAGATCCTGACCTCCGGCTGGCACCGGGACGCTTCCGGTGACGGTCTGATCGACGATTGGCGACAGGATCGTCGCGAACGCCAGCTTCGGTTCTTCGTCGCGCAGCGTGATGATGGCCTGGGGTACAGGATCACCACGACGCTTGCGACCACCACGATCAGCCGCGATACCATCCTCAGCAATCGGGATTCCGCTCTGAGCCAGCGGATCGTGTCCATGGCGAGCGTGGAGGCGAGTCAGACGTGGCGGCGCGCAAACATCGTGGGTACGGCGCGCATCGGCGCGGGACGCCTGCCGCAACAGCTCGAGGCGCGCATCGGCTGGATGCCGTTCTCCGCACTCACCGTCGCGGGGGCGGTCCGGCGGTCGCGTTATGACGGTGAACGCGACGGTCTCCGAGGCTTCGTCTCCGCCGGGCTCACGCTGCCGCTCGGCTTTTCGGCCCGCGCCGAAGCCGCGTGGCAGCGCGATCTCCAGGCACCTCTCGACAGTGCGGACTCCGTGCAGGAGGCGACCAACGTCGCCGCCTGGCTGCGGTTCGATCATCGGCGGCTCACCCTCGAGGTGGGCCGCGGTCGCCGCGATCCGTTCATGCCACTTGGATTCGCCGGCGGAATTGGTCCCATCGATTCGCTGCGCCCGACGGCACCGACCGAATTTCTCGCTGCACACGGCTCGTTGCAGCTCCTGCCCGGGCTGTGGGTATCGGGCTGGTACTACAATCCCATCACCGGCGGCGGCGACTTCGAGCCCCCTCACCATTCTCGGATTTCGGCGACGTTCTATTCGAAATTCTGGCGAGTTTTCAAGAGCGGGATCTTCGCGTTGCGAGCGGAAGCGGCGATCGAGTCCTGGAGTCGCTCGCAGCTCGGAGGGATCGCCGTCGACAGCACCGCCGCCGTGGAGCGCGCGATGAACGGGGCCAGCTTTGTCGGTACGAACATTGAGATGCAGCTGGCGGGCGTGACCCTCTTCTGGACCGTGCACAACATCAACCGGATGCGCTCGAGCTACCTGGAGGGCCTGGGCTTTCCCAAGAGTGCGCAGCAGTGGGGGGCCCGCTGGTTCTTCACTAACTAGGGCCTCTGACTACATTTCAGGCCCTGTGCCGCGCAGTATGACAGGCTTCGGTGCCGCCGAAGATCGGGTGTCGAGCGGACGGTTGCGGATCGAAATCCGCACCGTCAATCACCGGTTTTTCAACCCGCAACTCAAGTTGCCTGCCGATCTGGCCGGCATCGAGATCGAGATGCGCGAGCGGCTGCGCGAGCTGCTCGAACGTGGGTCTGTGGCGGTCACGGCGCGATGGATGGAAACCCCGGCAGGAGAGACCGGGGTCACCGTCGACTTGGCGCGGGCAAAGCAGGTGGTGGCCGCGGCGCAGCAGCTCAAGAAGAAGCTGAAGCTCAAGGGGACGGTCGATCTGGCGTTCGTCGCTCGCCAGCCCGACGTGCTGACCGCGGTAAACGGGGCACGCGATAGCGACCAGCCCGTGCAGTGGTCGGACGTCAAGCCGCTCGTGGAGCGCGCGGCGAAGGACGTCGTCGCGATGCGCGAGCGGGAAGGCGAGGCACTCGCGGCCGAGCTCAGGATCCGGCTCGATGCGCTCGAAGCGGGCGCGCGCGTCGTCGAGGAGCAGGCTCCGGTGCGGCTCAAGGCCGAGCATGAACGGCTGAAGCAGGCGGTGGCCGAGCTGACCGCACGGGCAGCCGTGGACGAGCAGCGGCTCGCGCTCGAGATCGCGCTGCTCGCCGACCGGGTCGACATCACCGAAGAGCTGGTGCGTTTCCGCTCGCACACCGCCGCCGCGCGGGCGGCGCTCGGGGCCAAGCAGCCGGTGGGGAAGCAGCTCGGGTTTCTCGCGCAGGAGCTGCTGCGGGAAGTGAACACCATGGGCTCCAAGGCGAACGACGCGCGCATCACGCAGACGGTGATCGCGATGAAGGGCGAGCTCGAGAAGCTTCGGGAGCAGCTGGAGAACCTGGAGTGACGACGAAGCCGCGGATCGTGGTTCTGTCGGCGCCCTCGGGCGGCGGCAAAACGACGATCGCGCGAGCGGTGCGCGAGCGCCATCCCGATCGGTTCGGGTTTTCGGTATCGGCGACGACGCGGAAGCCGAGGGCGGCAGAGCGGGACGGCGTAGATTACCACTTCCTCCCGCGCAGCCGCTTTCTCGAGGCGGTCGGCGCAAGCGAGTTTCTCGAGTACGCCGAATATGGCGGCGAGCTGTACGGCACGCTGAAGCGGGAAGTCGAAAAAGTGCAGCAGTCCGGCCAGCACGTGCTGCTCGACATCGAGGTCGACGGCGCGCGCCAGGTGCGGCAGCAGTACCCGCCACCCGGCTCGATTTCGATCTTCATCCTGCCGAGCGATCCGCAGGTGCTGCTCGCGCGGCTGCATTCGCGCAAGAGCGAGTCGATCGAGCAGATTCGGTGGCGCATCGATCGGGCGGAGTACGAGCTGCAGCAGTCGACGCTGTTTGATCGATGGGTTCGCAACGACGACCTCGAGACCGCGGTGGCGGAAGTCGTGGCGATCGCGGATGACACGAGCGGGCGCAGTCGCGACCGGAAGGACTTTGAGTGGATCACGAGCTATGGGCGCGGCCTGCAGGCAGCGGCGCAGCGCCTGTACGATGACAAACAGAAAGGTTGAGCCATGCGGATCGTGACACCGGCGGAAGTTGCAGGACAGACCCAGAACAAATACCTCGGCGTGCTCGTGGCCGCGAAATTCGCGCGCTTCGTGAACGACTTCCCGCGCGACCGCTCGGTCGACTGGGAGGAGAAGCTCACCACGCGCGCGTTCGACGAGCTCGTGCGCGGGGGCCTCAAGTACCGCCTGGTGCGGCGGCGGCGCCAGCAGGAAGCCTGATGCCGTACGTCGTGCTCGGCGTGTCGGGCGGAATCGCCTGCTACAAGAGCTGCACACTCGCACGACGACTCACGGAAGCCGGCACCACGGTCGATGTGGTGCTCACCGCCGCGGCCGCAGAGTTCGTGCGGCCGCTGACCTTCGAAGCCCTCACCGGTCGTCCCGTCCTGACTTCGCTCTGGGAGCCGGGTCGCGCGCTCGCGCACATCGATCTCGCGAAAACGGCCGACCTGCTGATCATCGCCCCGGCGACGGCGAACGTCCTCGCCCGCGCGGCGATGGGCATGGCGGACGATCTGCTCACCGCCGTCCTGCTGGCGCGGGCCGACGGCCGCATCCTCGCGGCGCCCGCCATGAACGACGCGATGTACGCACATCCCGCGACGCAGGCGAATATCCAAACGTTGACCGCACGGGGCTGGCACTTCATCGGTCCGGAGATCGGCGCGCTCGCCGAAGGACCGAGCGAGCGGCCCGGGCGGATGAGCGAGCCCGAAGCGATTCTCCGCGCCGCCGGGCAGCTGCTCGGCTCCGCGCGGGTTGCAACGAGCAAATGGTCTGGCAAACGGGTGGTCGTGACGGCTGGCCCGACGCGAGAGCACCTCGATCCGGTGCGCGTGATCACGAATCCCTCGAGCGGCCGCATGGGATACGCACTGGCCGAGGCAGCGCGCGCGCGCGGCGCCGACGTCGTGCTCGTCAGCGGACCGACGGAGCTCACGCCGCCGGACGGACTCGCGACGAAGCGTGTCGAGACGACCGAGGACATGCAGCACGCGCTCGAGGCCCTCGTCCCGAGCGCCGATGCCCTCATTATGAGCGCCGCCCCCGCGGATTACCGTCCCAAGCATGCGGCGCCGAAGAAGCGCCCCCGCGGCAACGGCGCCTACACGGTCGAGCTCGAAGCGACGCCCGACATACTCACCTCGCTCAAACGGCGCAAGGGGATGATCGTGGTGGGTTTCGCCCTCGAGACGGGAAACGGATTGGCGAACGCCCGGACGAAGATGCAGAATAAGGCGCTCGACTTCGTGATCCTGAATGACGCCACTGAGCCCGGCGCAGGATTCGAGGTACCGACCAATCGCGTGACGATTCTGGGACCCGGCGGCAAGCAAGTCGACCTGCCGCTGCTCCCCAAGCGCGATGTGGCCGAACGAATCCTCGACGTTGTGGAAGAGGCGCTTTGACTGACGCGCGGGCTCTGGCAATCGAATACTTACAACAGCAACGACTTTTGGGGGGCGACTCGGTTGTCCTCCCCATGGCCTCGGTCACCCCGGGCTTGCGCCCGGGGTTAGAGAACCCAACACCAAAACCCGAGAGCACACCCGCCGTTCTGACCCCGGGCGCAAGCCCGGGGAAAGCCCAAACCGGCGCTAACAATTCGGGCTCCGACCTTCCGCCACTGGGCCTGACTTTCGACCCACCGTCGGCCGATCTCTTCGCCACCAGCCCAATCCAGCGGGCAAACAGTCTCGCGGACGTCGCGCAGTTAATCTCGGCATGCCGCGACTGCAAGCTCTGCGACAGTCGCACCAACACTGTACCAGGCGAAGGCCCGGCGACAGCCAAGCTGGTCGTGGTAGGGGAAGGGCCTGGGCGAACCGAAGACGAAACGGGGCGCCCGTTCGTCGGTCGCGCCGGGGAGCTGCTCACCAAGATCCTCGAGGCGATCCAGCTGCCGCGCGATCAGGTCTTCATCTGTAACGTCGTGAAGTGCCGGCCTCCCGAGAACCGGCTACCACAGTACGATGAGATCGCCGCGTGCATGCCCTTCCTGTACCGGCAAATCGAGCTGGTCAAGCCCAACGTCATTCTGGCCATGGGCGGGACGGCCGCTCAGTCGCTCCTCAACACCAAGCAGTCTCTAGGCGCCCTGCGCAATCAGATTCACCGGTTTCGTGGCATCCCGCTGATCGTGACCTATCACCCGGCGGCGCTGCTGCGGAACCCCAACTGGAAGAGACCAACCTGGGATGACGTCCGCATCGCCGCTCGCCTCCTCGCTGCCTGACCGCTCGGCCGCGTTCGCCGGCCGCCAGACTCCCTGGAGCAACGAAGCGGAGCAGGCGGTCCTCGGCGCGATGGTGCTCGACCAGGACGCGGCGCTGAAAGCCGCCGAGATCCTGGACGACACGATGTTCTATAAGGAGAGTCATCGCCTGCTGTTCCGGTCGATGCTGTCCCTGACCGAACGGGGCGACGTCATCGACCCCGTCACCCTGCGCGACGAGCTGTCGCGCCGCGGCGACCTCGATCGCGCCGGCGGGATGGAGTACATCGCCGCGCTGATCGACGTGGTGCCCACGGCGGCCAACGTCGATTACCACGCGAAGATCGTGCGCGACAGAGCGGTGCTGCGCCGCCTGGTCGAAGCGGCCACGGGGATCATCCAGGACGTCTACGAAGGACACGACACGGCGGGCGAGGTGCTCGACAACGCCGAGCATCGCGTCTTCCAGGTGGCGCAGTACCGGCGCGCCGAGGAGTTCATCCGGATCAAAGAGCTGATCTGGCCCACGATGGAGCGGATCGAGTCCCTCCAGTCGGGCGCCGGCGCCTTGACCGGCGTTCCCAGCGGATTCGTCGACCTCGATCGCTATACGGCCGGCTTTCAGCGTTCCGACCTCGTCATCCTCGCGGCGCGGCCGTCCATGGGAAAGACGGCGCTGGCGTTGAACATCGTCCAGCATGCCGCGATCGAGCACAACACGCGGGTCGCGTTCTTCTCACTGGAAATGTCCAAGGACCAGCTCGTGCAGCGGTTGCTCTGTTCGGAAGGACTGGTGGACGCACAGCGTCTGCGGCGCGGCCAGCTGCGCGACGACGATTATCCCAAGCTCGCGCGCGCCGCCGGGTTGCTCGGCACCGCGCCGATCTGGATCGACGACTCCGCCGCGTTGACGCCGCTCGCCATGCGCTCCAAGGCCCGGCGGCTCAAGGCCGAGCACGATGTCGGCCTCGTGATCGTCGATTACCTCCAGTTGATGCAAGGGCCGGGCGATGTTGAGAATCGGCAGCAGGAGATCTCCTACATTTCGCGCTCGCTCAAGGCGCTCGCCAAGGAGCTGGACGTTCCGGTCGTGGCGATCTCGCAGCTGTCTCGGGCGCCGGAACAACGCGGCGGCGAACACCGCCGGCCTCAGCTCTCCGACTTGCGCGAATCGGGCGCCATCGAGCAGGACGCCGATGTCGTGTGCTTCATCTACCGCCAGGAGTTCTACGACGGCCCCGTGGATCCGAAGACGAATGAGAGCATCGAAGGCATCGCCGAGGTCATCGTGGGGAAGCAACGCAACGGCCCCACGGGGACGGTGAAACTGATGTTCAAAAAAGAATACACGCGCTTCGACAACTACTCCGCGCGCGAGGCTCCGGCGAGTGTCTAACGCACGGTCGGTGTTTCGTTGCACCGAGTGCGGCGCTGACCAGCCCAAATGGGGCGGGAAGTGCGACGCGTGCGGGGCGTGGAATTCGTTGGTCGAGGAGCCGGTCGGAAAGACGGTTGGACGGTTGGACGGTTGGACGGAAAAGTCCGCAACGCCCGTCCAACTGTCCAACCTCCCAACCGTCCAACGTGCTCGCTGGCAGACCGGTCTCGCCGAGTTCGACTTCGTCCTCGGCGGCGGAATCGTTCCGGGTTCGGTCACACTCGTCGGTGGCGAGCCGGGGATCGGCAAATCCACGCTGTTGATGCAGTGCGCCGCGCGGCTCGAGGGCCAGGGCGTCACCACGCTGTACGTCTCAGGCGAAGAATCGCCGGATCAACTGCGGTTGCGCGCTGATCGTCTCCAGGAAAACGCCGGCGCCATCCACGTCCTGGGCGAGACCAGGCTCGAGTCCATTATTCACCACGCGACACAGCGCAAGGCGAATGTGGTGGTGCTCGACTCGATCCAGACGACCTACACCGAAGAGCTGGAAGGCGCACCGGGCAACGTCGGGCAGGTGCGTGAGTGCGCCGCCCGGCTGATGCGCTTTGCCAAAGACTCGGGCCCCGCGGTGCTCCTCGTCGGTCACGTGACCAAGGGCGGTGGCATCGCGGGACCGAAGACGCTCGAACATATCGTGGATACCGTGCTGTACTTCGAAGGCGAGGCCACACTCGATCACCGCATCCTGCGCGCGGTGAAGAATCGTTTCGGCTCGGTCGATGAGATCGGGGTATTCAGCATGACCGGCGCGGGACTCGAGCCCGTCGCAGACCCAGCCGCTGCGTTCCTGGCCGGCCGGAGCACCGGTGCCGCCGGCTCCGCGGTGACGGCGTTGATGGAGGGGACGCGGCCGATGCTCGTCGAAATTCAGGCCCTCGCCTCGAAAGCCGGATTCGGCACCCCGCAACGCGTCGCCACCGGACTCGACCAGCGCCGCCTCTCGCTGCTGCTCGCGGTGTTGGAACGCCGCGGCGGGCTCCCCTTCGGCAGTCTCGACGTCTTCGTCAACGTGACCGGTGGGGTTCGCCTGAACGAGCCCTCCACCGACCTCGCCGTGCTTGCCGCCCTCGTCTCCACCGTCCATGATCGTCCGGTTCCGGCCGATGCGCTGTTTCTCGGTGAAGTGGGATTGGGCGGTGAGATTCGGCCCGTGGCGGGCGTCGACCGGCGGATGGCCGAGGCCGCGCGCCAAGGGTTTCGGAGGGTGTTCCTGTCGAGCCGGTCGAAGGGCAGCAAGGATCTCGAAGTGATCGGCCTGGAGGGCATCGGTGACCTCACCCGCCGGCTCGCCGCCTGACGTCGGGGTAGTCATCGTCGCGGCCGGCGCGGGTGTGCGCGCCGGTCCGGGCGAGCCAAAGCAGTTCCGGCCCATTCTCGGCGTGCCGATGCTGTTGCGGGCATTGCGCCCGTTCACCGGCCACCCCGAGGTGCGGCACGTGATCGTCGCCCTGCCTCCTGGATACGCCGAGCGGCCGCCCGAATGGCTGTCCAAGATCCGCGGGGACCGACTCGCCGTCGTCGCCGGCGGGGCGCACCGGATCGACTCGGTTCGCGCGGGGCTCGAGGCGCTCGCCGTCGAGGCTGCCGTCGTGCTGGTGCACGATGCTGCTCGACCGTTCGTGAGCCGGGGCACAATCGACGCCGTGATTGCGCGTGCGCGAGCGGGCGTCGGAGCCGTCGCCGCCGTACCGGCTTCGGACACGCTCAAAGAGATCGGACACGGTCCGCTGCGGCCGACGCCACTCATCATGCGTACCGTCGACCGCGAGCGGATCTGGCGGGCACAGACCCCTCAGGGATTCCCGCGGCAAATGCTGCTCCAGGCGTACGCGCGGCTCACAGGATCGCAGGAGGCGGCCAACGGCGGCGCTCCCAGCGACGATGCCGAGGTGTGCGAGCGCGCGGGGTTTCCGGTCGAGCTGATTCCAGATTCACCGTACAACGTCAAGATCACGACAGCCGACGATTTCCGGATCGCCGAGGCTCTCGCGCGTGAATTGCGTTGAGTCCGTTGCCATTTCAAACGCCGAAGGAGATTGCGGCCGCGATCCCGGAGGTCGTGAGGCACCTGGGGCAGGGCGGCCTGCTCGCCTATCCTACAGAAACCGTGTATGGCCTCGGTTCACGCGCCGTCCAGACGGATGTCGCCGCGCTCGCTGCGTTGAAGGGCCGCGCCGCCAGCAAGCCGTTCCTCTTGTTGATCAGCGATCGATCCATGGCTGAGGCGCACGGGCTCGCGTTCACCCCGTCCGCCGATGCGCTGGCGCGGGCGTTCTGGCCGGGGCCGTTGACGCTCGTGCTCCCGGGGGGATCGGGGCGCCTGCCCGATCTGTTGCGCGGACCAGACGGCGGCATCGCGGTGCGGTGGACCTCGCATCAAGCGATCGCATCACTGGTCGCGGCATTGGGTGGACCGTTGACGTCGACGTCGGCGAATGTGCCGGGGCAGCCCCCGGGGCCCGGCGCGGCGGCCATAGCTCGGGACTTCGCACCAGCGGTAAGCGACGGAAGACTGCTCGTGCTCGACGGGGGAGTGTTGGGGAACCGCCCGCCTTCAACGGTGGTTGACTGCACGCGAGCGCAGGCGCAGATCGTACGGGAAGGTACGCTCAGCGTCGCCGAATTGCGCCGAGCAGTTGGACGACTGGCCCCATGACCCAACACGTCTTGTTCGTTTGCACCGGCAATATCTGCCGCAGCCCTCTGGCGGCTGCGCTGCTGGAGCGCGCCCTGAGGGAACGCGGGCTCGACGTGAGAGTCACGTCCGCCGGCACCGGCGCGTGGGATGGCGCCCCCGCATCCGAGGGCGCCTACCTCGTCGGGCTCGAGCGCGGTCTCGATCTCTCGAGTCATCGCGCCCGCCTGCTCACCCGCGAGCTGGTGGAGGACGCCGACCTGATTCTCACGATGGCCCGTCATCACCGTGCCCGCGTCGACGAGCTCGGTGGGGAAGGCCGCGTCTTCGTCCTCGGCGAATACGCCGGCCGGGGCGGCGATGAAGTGAGTGATCCGTTCGGCGGCGACCTGGATGTCTATCGCGACACCTGTCAGGAGCTGGAGGCCCTCGCCGCCGCCGTCGCGGAGCGGCTGGCAGCCGAAAGCAAACGTGGAGATCAGCGCTAAGACGCGTGTCCTCGTGGTCATCGGCGATCCGGTGGCCCACTCGCTGTCTCCCGCCATGCACAACGCCGCATTCCGCGCGCTTGGGTTGGACGCTGTGTACGTCGCGCTCCGCGTCACGGCCGACGCCCTGCCACAGGTCCTGGCGATGCAGCGCACGACAGGTGGTGCGGGCAATGTCACCGTCCCGCACAAGGAGGCGGTCGAAGGATCCGTGACGCGCAAAACGGATGTCTGCGCGCGTGTGGGAGCGTGTAATACGTTCTGGACCGAGGACGGCGCATTGGTCGGCGACAACACCGATGTCTTCGGCGTGTCGCAGGCCTTGGAGCGCATTGGAGCGGGTCAGCGGCAAGAGCGGTGGCTCGTAATTGGAACCGGTGGATCGGCGCGCGCGGTGGCGGTGGGGGCCGCCGATCACGGCGCGACGCTGTTTGTGCGCTCGCGCGATGGCGAGCGGGCGCGGCGGTTCGCGACGTGGGCGAACGAGGTCGGCGTGGAGACGCGCGTCGCCAACGGTCCGGTCGAAGTGGACGTCGCGATCAACGCGACGCCGCTGGGACTCGCGGGACACGATCCGCTGCCGGTCGACATCAATCACATCCCCGGGGCGCAGAAGGCGCTTGACTTGGTGTACGCCCCGGGAGAGACCCGTTGGGTCCACTCGCTGCGCGAGCGTGGCATCAGGGCGGCGGACGGCCGCGAGATGCTCGTGCAGCAGGGTGCCGCGGCGTTCCGCCGCTTCTTTCCCGACACGGTTGCCCCCACCGAGGTGATGCGCGCCGCGGTCAATCGCGCGCTGCGTGTTTAGCCCGGCGCTCCGTACGGAGTCAGTTTCGACATTCGACATTCGGTGTTCGACATTCTCCGGTTCGAGCAGCTTCTGCTTCCCACGGAGTGTCTGCTCTGCCACGCTCTGTTGGGCGATCGCGACGCGCATCGCATCGTCTGCGCGCTCTGCCGCCAGCGCTGGCGCGCCGTACGACCGCCCTGGTGCGCGCGCTGCGGCCAGCCGGCACCGCATTTCGGCGCGTGCCGGCTGTGCGCCGAATGGCCTGCCGCGCTGGTTTCGGTTCGGTCCGCGGTCTGGCTCGCCGACGGTGCACAGCAAGCAGTGCACGCGTTGAAGTACGGCGGATTGCCGCGAATCGCCGATGACTTGGTGAGGGCGATGCCGCCGCTGCAACCGGCTGTCGACGGTCCGGCGGCGCTGGTTCCGATTCCGCTCGCGACACGGCGGCTGCGCCAGCGCGGTTACAACCAGAGCGAAGTCCTGGCGCGCGCGCTCGGGAGAGAATGGCGGATTCCCGTGATTCCTCACGTGCTGGTCCGCACGCGCGAAACACCGACTCAAACAACGTTGACACCGGAGACCCGGCTGGCGAACGTGCGCGCAGCTTTCGCTGTCGCGAATGTCCAATGCTCAGTGATCAATGATCATTGGACATTGATCATTGTCGATGATGTATTTACCACCGGTGCCACACTTGCCGAGGCAGCCAGGGCATTAGAGCAGGCCGGCGCGACACGAGTCCACGGCGTGACGTTCGCGCGGGCCGCAATTCCAGACTTCACCTAAGGGGAGCACATGGCGGTTCGCGTAGGGATCAACGGGTTCGGCCGCATCGGGCGCAACGTCCTGCGCGCGGCAACGATGGCGAAGCAGACCGAGATCGAGTTCGTCGGCGTCAATGACATCACCGACACGAAGACGCTGGCGCACCTCCTGAAATACGACTCGGTACACAAGCGCTTTCCCGGAACCGTCGAGGCGAAGGGAGACGCCCTGGTCGTCAACGGCAAGTCGATCAAAGTCTCGGCCATCAAGGAACCCGAGAAACTCCCCTGGAAGGAGCTGGGCGTCGAGTTCGTGCTCGAGAGCACGGGCCGCTTCACCGACAACGAAAGCGCCTCCAAGCACCTGGCGGCAGGGGCGAAGAAGGTCGTGATCTCGGCGCCGGCCAAAGGCGAGGACATCACGATCTGCATGGGGGTCAACCACGACAAGTACGATCCCGCCCAGCACACGATCATCTCCAACGCGTCGTGCACCACCAACTGCCTCGTGCCGATGGTGAAGGTCGTGATCGACAACTTCGGCTTCAAGCATGGGTTCATGACGACCGTGCACAGCTATACCAATGACCAGCAGATCCTCGACCTCCCGCACAAGGATCTGCGGCGCGCACGCGCGGCCGCCCTCAGCATCATCCCCACGACGACCGGCGCCGCCAAAGCAACCGGTCTCGTCATTCCGGAAGTAAAGGGCAAGATCGACGGCATCTCGCTCCGCGTGCCCACTCCGGACGTCTCGATCGTCGAGCTCGTCGCCGACATCGAGACGCTGGCGACCGTCGAGGCCGTGAACGCCGCCTTCAGGAAGGCCGCGGCATCAGGTCCTCTCAAGGGAATTCTGGAGACGAGCGACGAACCCTTAGTCTCCACGGACTACATCGGCAGCCTGTATTCGAGCGTCATCGACACGATGTCGACCGCGGTGATCGACGGCTCGCTGGTGCACATCTCGTCGTGGTACGACAACGAGATGGGGTACTCGGCGCGCTGCGTGGACCTGCTGGCCTATATCGGAACCCGCCGTTGAACAAACGCAGCCTGCGGGATCTTCCCCCGCAGGCGCTGGATGGTAAGCGCGCGCTCGTGCGGGTCGACTTCAACGTCCCGCTCAAGAACGGCACAGTCAGCGACGACACGCGGCTGCGGGCGTCGCTGCCGACGATCCAGTACCTGCGTGAGAAAGGCGCGCGCGTTGTCTTGCTGTCACATCTGGGCCGGCCGAAGGGTGGCCCTGACCCGCAGTACTCCCTCAAGCAGATCGTGCGCAACCTGGAGACGCTGCTCGGGGCGCCCGTGGAATTCATCGCCGATCCGGCAAGCGGTGTCCCGGCAACACGGCGACTCCCGCGGGGAGGCGTTACGCTGGTCGAGAACACGCGCTTCTGGCCGAGCGAAGAGAAAAACGACGCGGAGCTCGCCAGGACATTCGCCGCGCTCGGCGACCTCTACGTGAACGACGCGTTTGGCTCGGCGCATCGCGCGCACGCCTCGACCGAAGCGGTGGCGCATCTGCTCAAGCCGGCCGTCGCCGGGTTTCTGATGGAGAAGGAGCTGAAGTACCTCGGAGAATTGCTGAGCAACCCCAAGCGCCCGTTTGTCGCGGTGCTGGGCGGCGCGAAGATATCGGGGAAGATCGATGTCATCCGCTCGTTGCTGCCGCGCGTGGACGAGCTGCTCATCGGCGGCGCGATGGCGTGCACGTTTTTCGCGGCGATGGGGCTCGAAGTCGGCTCGTCGCTCGTCGAGCCCGATCGCATCGCGCTGGCCAAGGATCTGCTGGCGCAAGGCGGGAAGAAGCTGATTCTCCCCCGGGGCGCTGTGATCGCACCGTCGCTCGAACGCGCGGCTGAAAGCAAGTCTGTCGCCAACGATGCCATCCCCAAGGGATGGGCGATGTATGATGTCGATGCCACGACGCAGCACGACTACCGCGCTCGTCTGTTGCGCGCCAAGACGATCTTCTGGAACGGCCCGATGGGCGTGTTTGAGACGCCACCGTTCGACGCCGGAACGCGCGCGATCGCCGAGGCTCTCGTTGACGCGGGCAGGAAAGGCACGGTGACGGTCGTGGGGGGTGGCGACTCGGTGGCGGCGGTCGCCGGCATGGAAGAGCAACTCACCCATGTGTCGACCGGTGGGGGCGCCTCACTCGAGCTGCTCGAGGGGAAGGTGCTGCCCGGCGTGGCCGCGCTGGAGAACCGGTGAGACCGCTCGTCTTCGCCGGCAATTGGAAGATGAACCTGGGTCCCGTCGACGCTCGCGAGTATTTGCGGGCGTTCTTTGCGGCGGGCGAGATCCCCCGCGAGCGATCGGTCTGGTTTTTCCCTCCCGCTGTGTCGATTGCAGCGGTCGTACAAGGCGCAGCCGGCCACCGCAACGTCCTGGTCGGATCCCAGGACATCTATTGGGAGCCGAAGGGCGCGTTCACCGGTGCGATCTCCGGGTCCCTCGCCAAACAATCAGGCGCGCGCTTGACGCTCATCGGTCATTCGGAACGGCGTCATGTCTTCGGCGAGACGGACGCCGAGACCGGGAAGAAAGTGACGGCGGCGCTCGCCGCTGAGTTGCAGCCTGTCCTGTGTGTGGGCGAGACCCTGGCCCAGCGCGAAGCAGGTGAAACAGTGGCGGTCGTGACGCGACAGCTCGAGGCGGCTCTCGGGGGACGCGACGGGAAGGCCCGCGTGACGATCGCCTATGAACCGGTGTGGGCGATCGGCACCGGACGCAACGCCACACCGCAGGATGCCGCGGAAGTCCACCGGGCGATTCGCGCGTGGCTCAAGGCCCTCGCGGTCACAGCGCCGCCCTTCGTCATTCTCTACGGCGGCAGCGTCAATCTGAAGAATGCAGCCGAGCTGCTGGCGGAGCACGAGTTGGATGGCGTGTTGGTAGGCGGAGCGTCGCTCGAGCCGCGCGGCTGGGCGCAGCTTGTGCGGACTGCCGTGGCCTAGGTATCTTGCCCCGCGCATGTACACATTGCTCGTTGTATTCCTGATCATCGACGCGCTGATTCTCACCACCGCGGTGCTGCTCCAGGCGGGGCAGGGTGGTGGGCTCGCCACGTTGGGCGGCGGCGCCGGCACGGAGACGATCATGGGCGGCCGGCAGGCAACCACGCTGCTCACGAAAGTCACCTGGTGGACTGCCGGAATCTTCCTGTTTCTCGCCTTGGTGCTGACGTTCATGTCGCAATCGGGCCGGCAGGTTCGCTCGATCCTCGAAGGCCAGGTCCAGCAACAGGCGCCAACGCCGGTCCAACCGACACCGTTACCGATCGAAACTCAACCGACGGCCCCCGCGGCCCCCGCGGCCCCCGCGCCCCAACCCGCGCCGCCTCCACAACCCAATCGCAGACCGTAATCCCACCCCTGCCTACGTCCTTCTAGAGGACGGAGCCTGGTTCCCCGGAACCGCCCCACTACCGTTCGAGCCGGCGTACGCAGAAGTCGTCTTCACGACAAATCTGAGCGGATACCAGGAGGTCTTTACCGATCCCTCCTACCTCGGCCAGATCGTCGTGATGACCGCGCCGATGATCGGCAACTACGGCATCAATCCCGAGGACGTCGAATCAGACCGCCCGCGAGTCGCGGGCGTCGTCGTCCGCGAACTCTCGAGAACGCCGTCCAACTGGCGCGCGACCGGGACACTGCTCGAGTGGCTGGCGGGGGCCAAAGTGCCGCTCGTCGCCGACGTCGACACGCGTCAGCTCACTCGCTACATCCGTTCGCGTGGCGCAATGCGCGGCGTGTTGGCATTGGGGGAGCAACCGACTGAAGAGATCCGGGCGGGCCTGGCCGCGTCGCCCTCGATGAACGGTCTCGACCTCGCAAGCGTCGCGACGATACCGGTTGCGTACACCGAAGGGCCGGCTTCTGGTGAGGCGCAACACCATGTGGTCGCCGTGGATTTCGGGATGAAGCGCAACATCCTACGGCTCTTCGTCCAGCAGGGGTGCCGCGTGACCGTGGTCCCCGCGACGACGAACGCCGCCGCCATCCGCGGGCTCAAACCCGACGGCGTCTTCCTGTCAAACGGGCCCGGCGACCCCGCGGCGGTCGGCTACGCAATCACGGCCATCCGGGAACTCGCGGACGGCTCCCTGCCCATCTTCGGCATCTGTCTCGGTCATCAGTTGCTCGGTCTGGCGATGGGCGGGGAGACGGTGAAGTTGCCGTACGGGCATCGGGGAGGAAACCATCCTGTCCGCGATCTCGCGACAGGACAAGTACTTATCACATCTCAGAACCACGGGTTCGCGGTGCGGGGTGAGACGGGCGGTGTGCCAGGTGCGAAGTCACTTGAGGTCACGCACCTCAACCTCAATGATGGGACGGTTGAAGGAGTACGTCACAGGGAGTACCCGATTTTTGCGGTCCAATACCACCCCGAGGCATCGCCGGGGCCTCACGACGCCCAGGGACACTTCCAACAATTCCTACAAGCTCTTGACGCAAAATAAGTAAGCCCCTATGATAGCCCCCGACTTTTGCAACTCGGCGACGTAACAGCAGTTACGGGGGGCCCAATGACGAAGGCCGATCTGGTCGAAAAGGTCACGGCGCAAATCGCTCGCACCGCTGGTCCCCTCATTTCAAAAAAGGACTGTGCACGCGTCGTTGACTCTTTTCTCGACGCGGTGAAAGCCGCGCTCGCCGAACAGCATAACATTGAGATACGCGGGTTTGGCACGTTCAAAATCCGCCAACGCAAGACCCGGATGGCGCGTAACCCAAGAACTGGTGATCCAGTTGAAGTCGCGGCTCGCCCCGTTCCTGTCTTCAAGCCCAGCAAGGAGTTGCGCGCGATGGTCGCGGACGCGAGCGCGCGCGTCTCATCCTAAACCGCTGAAGGATGCAGACTTGGGGGTTGGCCTCGGCAATTGGATGCCGGGGCCGCTTTATTTACGAAGGTCCAACTTCTTACTGGGAGTGATGATGCGTCGCGTGTCTCCCGTCGCGCTCGTCGCGGCGATGTTTTCCACACCGCTCGCGGCACAGACAGTCCGCTACGATATCACGCTCCGGGCCCCGAGCGAAAAGCAGTTCCATATTGCCGCCGAGTTTCCCGCCGCCGGAAAAGAGACGCTGTTCGTTTCACTCCCGGCATGGAGTCCTGGCAGCTACGAGATCCAGAACTACGCGCGGTATGTCCACGGCTTCGAGGCGAAGAACGCGGCGGAGCAACCACTCCGCTGGGATCGCGGCGACAAGGACACGTGGCGTGTCGTCACCGGACGCGCCGATCGCGTGACGGTGGAATTCGATTTCTTAGCCGACACGATCGATCTCTCGATCGCGCGAGTCACGCAAGACTTCGCGCAATTCCTCGGCACGAACCTGTTCCTCTTCGAAGAGGGTCAGATCGCCCGTCCCGCCGAGGTGCGGTTCCACGTTCCGGCTGACTGGCAAGTGACGACCGCGCTGAACGGACCGGTCAATGGGGTCTACCGTGCGGCCGACTACCACGAGCTCGCTGATGCGATGACGTTCCTCGGTCGCTACAGCCTCGACTCGCTGCAGACCGACGGAAAGTGGATTCGGATCGCCGTCTGGCCGACCCGCGACTACACACCCGCTGTCGCCACGAACATCCGCAATGGCGTTGCCAAAATGACCGCGGTGCAAAATCGGATCATGGGTGGGCCGCCGTACGACACCTACACCGTCTTCTTCAACGTCATTCACGAACCGGTGAACTTCGGCGGCGGCCTCGAGCACAGCCTCTCGCAATATGACATCATGCCGGCCGGCGCCTTCGCCGATGCCTCCGGGACGCTTGGCGACTTCATGTATCCGCTGCTCTCGCACGAATTCTTTCACCTCTGGAACGTGAAGCGCATTCGTCCTGCCGAGATGTGGCCGTACGACTATCGGGAAGAGCAGTACACGCCGCTGCTGTGGTGGTCGGAGGGAGTGACCGACTACTACGCCGATCTCACGAACCTGCGGTCGGGGCTGTGGACGGCCGACCAGTTTCTCCAAAACGCCACGTCGAATATCCAGCAGGTCGAGTCGACACCCGAGCCGTGGAGCGCGGAAGACGGTAGTGCGGCGACGTGGATTCATGAAGTCTACATCAACAGCTCGCAGCTTTACTATCCTAAAGGCTCCCTGCTGGGATTCCTGCTCGATATTTCCATCCGCGACGCAACCGACAACGCCCACAATCTCGACGAAGTGATGCGCACGCTGTTCACGCGCTACTACCGCCTGAACAAGGGATTTCGCACCACCGATCTCTTGAACGAGCTGCGCGCGGTCGGCATGCCCGAGGTCGACACCTTTTACCGTCGCTACATCGACGGACGGGACACCTTACCGTACGAGACGGTGTTCGCGAAGGCGGGGATCGTCGTGAACAAGCAAGTCGTCACGGTTCCCTTCGTGGGCGTCTCGACGCAGCCCACGCCGAGCGGCGCCATGCAAGTGCAGGCCGTGACACCCGGCAGTTCGGCAGATGCGGCCGGCGTGCAGCCGGGCGACGTCCTCACGTCCGTCGGCGATATCGTCGTGACAACCAACCAGGATTGGGCGTTGACGTTCCGAAGCCAATACCGCGGCAAGTCCGGCCAGCCGCTGAGGATCACAGTGCAACGAGGAGGGCGCTTACAGACGCTCAACACGACCGTGCGCGAACGCACCCACGCGAGCTACTCGCTCGGACGCGCGCCGAATCCCACGCCCAAGCAGGCGAAGATCTGGCAGGGCCTCTCGGCGGGGCTATAATCGGATCATGCCCAACGTGACGGTGCGGTTCTTCGCACGCTACGCAGAGCTCGCGGGACG
>JBIOXD010000047.1:0-33650 GCA_044869265.1 Gemmatimonadales bacterium | reverse complement strand
CCGCGCCCGCGGCTCCGCCGCGGCCGACGCCACCGCCCCCGGCTGCGCCCCCACCCCCGGCTCCGCCCTCGTCGGCAGCTCCCGCGGGAACGGCAACACCGGGAAGGAGAAACACCGGGCCTCTGCGGCCGGTGAATCCGTTTATGGTTCAGGATCCGAAACAGAAGGCGCGCCGCCTAGCGCGCGCCCTCATCTCGGATATGCTCGTCTATCATCCGGAGAAGCGGCAGCAGGGTCTTCGGGACGGCACGTTGCCGCTGCTCTTCAAAGAAGAGATCGACAAGAGTTGGCAGGAGTACGTCGAGCAAGTGGGTCGGGACATCGCCCAGAGTACCCCGTTCTGGACCGAGGCCTTGAACGAGATTCTCGCCGGTGGAAAAAAGGTCTTCTAAGGAGTCACGGTGCCTTTAGCAGAGCGATTCCAGGATTTCGACCGCCGCCTCATCGAGCTCAGGGGCTTTCTTTGACGTCGAGGGGAAAACCGCGCGGCTCGCGGAGCTGGAGCAGAGAATGGCCGACGGATCGCTGTGGGCCGATTCCGAGCGCGCCCGGCAGACCGTCGCCGAAGTCAAATCGCTGAAGGGCTGGCTCGAGCCTTACCACGCGCTGCGCAAGCGCGTCGACGAGGGCCGAGAGCTGAACGAGTTGCTCGAAGCGGAATCCCATATCGATCTCGCCATGCAGCGCTCGCTCGAGACGGAGGCGGACGACATCGCCGGACGGCTCGAGTCACTGGAGATGCAGAACATGCTCCAGGGGCCCGACGATGCGCGGGATGCGCTCCTCACCATTCATCCGGGTGCCGGAGGAACGGAGTCGCAAGACTGGGCCGAGATGCTCGTGCGCATGTATACGCGTTGGGCGGAGCGGCATGGCTTCGTGGTCAACGTGCTCGACCTCCTGCCGGGTGAAGAGGCGGGGATCAAATCCGCCGAGATCGAAATCCGCGGCCGGTACGCATTTGGATTGCTGAAGGCCGAAAAGGGCGTGCACCGGCTGGTGCGCATTTCGCCATTTGATTCGCAGTCGCGCCGTCACACCTCGTTCGCCTCGGTCTTCGTCTATCCCGAAGTCGATGACGAGATCGAGATTGAAATCAAGGACGACGACTTGCGGATCGACGTGTTTCGCGCGTCGGGGAAGGGCGGCCAGCACGTCAATAAGACGTCGTCCGCAGTGCGCATCACGCATCTCCCGACAGGGATCGTGGTCTCCTGCCAGCAGGAGCGCAGCCAGGGGAAGAACAAGGCGACTGCGATGAAGATGCTGAAGGCACGGCTGTACCAGCGCGCCGTCGCCGAGCGGGAGGCGAAGAAGGCGGAAGTGGACAAGCAGAAGACCGATATTGCGTGGGGCAATCAGATTCGTTCGTACGTTTTCCAGCCGTACACGATGGTGAATGACCATCGCACCGAGCTGAAGGTGAGTGACGTGCAGAAGGTGATGGATGGCGATCTCGACCCCTTCATCGAGGCGTTCCTCAAGCGTTTCGGGAGCAAGGCCGCGTAATGACCGGTTTCGTTGAAGCGGCGCGACGCGAGAAACTGAAGGAGTTGATCGAGCGGGGTGTGGCGCCCTATGCCTATCGGTTCGAGCGCACCGCGACCGCCCAGCAGGCGCTCGCCGCCTACCGAGCCGACACCGATGAGACGTCGTACTCGTTGGCGGGGCGCGTGGTCGCGCTGCGACCGCACGGCAAGACGACCTTTGCGCATCTGGAGGACGCGAGCGGCAAGATCCAGCTGTACTTCAAGGGCGACGAGCTCGGCTCCGATCAGTACGGTCTGGTCGAGCTGCTCGACCTTGGCGACCACGTCGGGGTGGAAGGCCGCCTCATGAAGACGCGCACGGGCGAAATCACGGTGCGCGTCGCACAGCTGACGCTCCTGGCCAAGGCCCTCCGCCCACTGCCGCTCGGCAAGGAGGATGCGAGTGGCGTAAAACACGGCGAATTGAGCGACCCGGAGTTACGCTACCGACAGCGGTACGCCGATCTCGCGGTGCATCCCGAGGTCCGTGAGGTGTTCCGGCTCCGCACGCGGATCGTGCAGGGAATTCGGGCTTTCCTCGACGGCAAGGGGTATTGGGAGGTAGAGACGCCGATCCTGCAGCCGCTGTACGGCGGCGCGACGGCATGGCCGTTTAAGACGCATTACGAGGCGCTCGACGCCACGTTCTATCTTCGGATCGCCGACGAGCTGTACTTGAAACGCTGTATCGTCGGCGGTCTCGAGAAGGTGTACGAGATCGGTCACGACTTTCGTAACGAGGGGCTGTCGCGCTTTCACAATCCCGAGTTCACGATGGCGGAGTGGTATCAGGCGTACGCGGACTACGACGACATGGCGGCTCTGACGGAAGAAATGTTGGCGACTCTCGTGCTCGACCTGTTCAAGAGCAGCGTGCTCGAACGCCACGGTGCCACGCTGTCGTTCGAGCGGCCGTTCGCCCGCGCGGATTATTACGGGCTCGTGCGCGAGCATGCCGGTGTGGACCTCACCCGCACCAACGATACCGAGCTGCGCGCCGTGCTGCGTCGGCACAACGCGCCGGCGGACGAGATTGCGGCGCTGAGCGGGCCGAAGCTCGTCGACGAGGTCTTCAAGACCACCGTGGAGCCGAAGCTGGTGCAACCAACCTTCGTGTTCGACTATCCCGTCGCGCTGTCCCCCCTCGCCAAGCCCAAGCGCGGGGATCCGACCAAGGTCGAGCGGTGGGAGTTGTTCGTCCAGCATCGCGAGCTCGCCAATGCCTTCAGCGAGCTGAATGACCCCGACGAGCAGCGCCGCCGCTTCGAGCACCAGGGCGCCCTGCGCGCGGCGGGCGACGCCGAGGCACAACAGCTCGACGAGGACTACTTGCGCGCGTTGGAGTACGGCATGCCGCCCGCGGGCGGGGTCGGGCTGGGCGTGGATCGGCTCACGATGATTCTGGCCGATCAAACCAACATCCGCGACGTGATCCTCTTTCCCATGCTCCGACCCGGTTCCGCCCCGGCATGATGTCGATCGTACAGAGCATCTTGGCCGCGCTGGCGCTGATCGCCGCGATTACCCTGGTGGTCGTAGTGATCACGAACGTCGCCGGGTATGCGGCGGATTCGCTCGTGCCGTGGTCGCGGCTCGGTCTCCGCATGGCGATGCGGTATCTCCGCAGTCGCCGCAGCTCACGGCTCTTGTCGCTGATCACGGTGATCGCCGTGGAGGGCGTCACGCTCGGCGTGATGGCTCTGGTCCTGGTGCTCGGCGTGATGAACGGGCTGCAGAATGACCTGCGCGAGAAAATCCTCGTGGTGAATCCGCACCTGCGCGTGCTGACCTATGGTGAGGGATTACGGCTCGACGATTGGGCCGGCGTGCTCGCCAAGGTCCGGCGCACGTCGGGTGTCGAAGCGGCCGCGCCGTTCGTCCTCACGCAAGGACTCATCTCGGCGGGCCACGATTACGCCGAGGGAGTCGCGGTGGTCGGGGTTGAAGCCGATACCGGCACGCGTGCCGTGACGAGCCTGCCGCGCTACTTCACAAAGGGCGATCTGACCTTCCGCACGACCCAGCCGGGTGTTGAAGGCGGGATTGCGATCGGTAGCCGGTTGGCCAGCAAACTCTCCGCGTATCCCGGTGACGTCGTGACCCTCGTCGCGCCTGCCGGCTCACAGTTCAATCGGAGCCTCGGCGCGTTCGTCCCCAAGTACCGTCGCTACGAGGTCACCGGGCTGTTCGAGACCGGGATGTACGACTACGACAACAGCTACATCGTCATGCGGCGCGAAGCGGCCCAGGACTTCGCCGGGCTGGGCGGCGCGGTTACGGGACTCGAGCTGCGGCTCCATGACCCCGAGCACGCGAATGCGTTCGCGCAACGGCTCGAGACGCAACTCGGGTATCCCTACCGTGCTCTCGACTGGCAGATGCAGAACCGCTCGCTCTTCTCGGCTCTCAAGCTCGAGAAGCTCGCCATGGGTCTCGTCGTGTTTCTCATCTGCGTCGTGGCCGCGTTCAACGTCGTCGGGACGCTCACCATGGTCGTGCGGGACAAGACGCGCGAGATCGGCATCCTCATGGCGATGGGGATGCAACGCCGCCGGATTCTGCGCGTCTTCCTTTTTCAGGGCGTATTCATCGGCCTCGTGGGGACGGTGCTGGGCACGGTGCTGGGATTGATCCTCGGGACGGCCGTCAATCGCGGCCATCTGATCGCCATCGATCCGTCGATTTACTTCATCGATCACCTGCCCGTTCTCACCAACCCGCTCGAAGCGGTGGCGGTCGTCGCCGCGAGTCTGCTCATCGCCACGCTCGCCCCGCTGTACCCGAGCATCCAGGCCGCCGGGCTCGATCCCGTGGGCGCGATCCGATACGAATGAACGGGCTCCTGGTGGCGCGGGGCATCCGCAAGGTCTTCGCGGGCGGCGATGGGCAGCCGCTCGAGGTTCTGCGCGGCCTCGACATGGAGGTCCGCCGCGGCGAGTTCGTCGCGATTGTCGGTTCCTCGGGGGCGGGGAAAAGCACGTTGTTGCATTTGCTGGGTGCACTCGATACGCCGACGGGCGGCGATATTTGGCTGGAGGGATCTCGCTACGCGGACCTCGATCCCCACGGCACGGCGGAACTTCGGAACCGGAAGCTGGGGTTTGTGTTCCAGTTTCATCATCTGCTGCGTGAGTTTTCGGCGCTCGAGAACGTGATGCTACCGCTGCTCATCGGTCGCACGTCGCCCCGCAAAGCCCGCTCGCGGGCTGAAGAGGTTCTGTCCGACGTCGGTCTGGCCGGACGGATGACTCACCGGCCCGCCGAACTGTCCGGCGGTGAGCAGCAACGCTGCGCGGTCGCGCGCGCGCTGGTCCACGATCCCACCGTCGTGCTGGCCGACGAGCCGTCGGGCAACCTCGACCATGCGAACGCGGAACGGCTGCATGAGATGCTCTTTCGTCTGGCGCGGGAGTACGAGACGGCGGTCGTCGTCGTCACGCACAACCGCCAACTCGCGGCCCGCGCGGACCGTGTGTTACTCCT
Source organism: Gemmatimonadales bacterium (assembly GCA_044869265.1). Lineage (GTDB taxonomy): Bacteria > Gemmatimonadota > Gemmatimonadetes > Gemmatimonadales > GWC2-71-9 > 20CM-2-65-7. The sequence continues at coordinate 28,638 of JBIOXD010000047.1, read as the reverse complement.
GGAGGATGGCCGACTCACCACCGTGAGCTCGGTCGATGCGATACCCTGATGCTGTGCGATAACTGCAAGGAACGTGACGCGATCATCAACCTCACCCAGGTGGAGCACGATTCCAAGGTGACGCTCCACCTCTGTGAGCAGTGCGCCCAGCTCAAGGGTGTCGAAACGGGTGGGACGGTGCTCAAGAGTCCCCTGGGTAACTTCTTGGGAGCCCTCGGCAAAGGGGGGGGCGGGGCTCTCGTGCCCGCCGCCGGCGACGGGATTCGCTGCCCGGAGTGCGGCAGCACGCTGCGCGACTTCCGCGACTCGGGCCGACTGGGCTGCGATCAGTGCTATGCGACCTTCGACGGGCATCTGCGGGATCTGCTGCGCCGGCTTCATGGTTCCAGCCAGCATATGGGTGAGCGCTATGAGGCACCGGGGGCCGCAGGCGCCGAGGCCGATCCCCGCAGCCGGCTGCTCGAGCTGAAGGCGCAGCTGCGCCGTGCCGTGGAGGGTGAGAACTTCGAGCTCGCGGCGGAGCTTCGAGATCGCATCCGGGTGCTCGAATGATCGATCTGTCCCTGGTGCCCGATGGGGGGATGCGCTGGCTCGATGCCTCGGGGCCTAAATCCACGATCGTGCTCTCGACCAGGATTCGGCTCGCGCGGAACGTGCGCGGGATCCCCTTCAGCCAGCGGGCCAAGGACCCCGACCGGAAGGCCGTACTGGAGCGCGTGCGCGAAGCCGCCGGGTCATCAGACCACCTTGCGGCGGCGGTCGCCTTCCGCCTCGACAGCATGGAGCGGAACGACCGGCAACTCCTGCACGAGCGCCATCTCATCAGCAAGGAGCTTGCGGGCCTGGAGCGTGAGGCCCCGCCGCGGCCGGGCGCGGCGCTGTTCATCCAGGATCAGGTGGGGGTGATGGTCAATGAGGAAGACCATTTGCGCCTGCACGGCATGTGGTCGGGGTTCAATCTGGAAGACGCCTATGCCGCAGTCGAATCAGTCGATACCGATTTAGGCAAGCTGATTCCTTTCGCCTTTCATCCTGAGTTTGGCTATCTTACGTCCTGTCCCACGAATGCGGGAACAGGTCTCCGGGCCAGCGTTCTCATTCATTTGCCGGGCCTTGTTTTGACCAAGGAAATCAACAAAGTTCTCCAAGGCCTCTCGCAGGTAGGATTAACCTTTCGGGGATTGTACGGGGAAGGCAGTGAAGTCGTCGGCAATTTCTTCCAGCTGTCCAACCAAACAACCTTAGGGAAGACTGAAGACGAGCTGATCGATCACCTCGGGAAAATCGTCCGGCAGGTCGTCGAATACGAGGAGCAGGCACGAGACGTGCTGTTAAGAACGGCGCCCGAGGAAGTGGAAGACAAGACATGGCGCGCCTATGGGCTGCTGAAGCACGCGCGCCGGTTGACGTTTGAAGAGACGATGAACCTGCTGAGTGGTGTGCGGTTGGGTGTTGGGCTGAATCTGCTGCCGGGGCCGGGGGTATATACCCTCAACAAGCTGTTGATTTACACCCAACTCGCGCACCTGGCAGCGATGGATGGCCGGTCCACCGGCGACCGCGAACTGCCGACGGTGCGCGCGGCGTTTGTGCGGCGCCTGCTTGAAGACGAACCGACTGCGGAGCCTCGATGAACGGCTACAATTTCACGGATCGTGTGCGGAAAGTCCTGCAGATGGCTCGCGAAGAGGCGGCCCGCCTGCATCACGAGTACGTCGGTACCGAGCACATTCTGCTCGGCTTGATCCGCGAAGGTGAGGGCGTCGCGGCGGCAGTCCTGACGAACCTCAACGTCGACCTCGAGGAGATCCAGCAGAAGATCGAGGAGACCGTCAAGAAGGGGAAAGCGGCGGCGGCCGCCGGTCCCGATCTTCCCTATACATCCCGCGCCAAGAAGGTACTCGAGCTGGCGATGAGCGAGGCGCGCGAACTGAACCATTCCTACGTAGGCACCGAGCACTTGCTGCTCGGCCTGCTGCGCGAAGAGAAGGGCATCGCGGCGCAGGTGCTCACCGACGCCGGCGTCAACCTCGAGCAGGCGCGCGCGGAGACGCTGCGGCTGCTGGGCAGTGAGATGCCGGCGACGCCGGCGGGCGGGGGGACCGGCGCCCAGCCGACGCCCCCGAAGAGTGAGAAGAAATCCAAGACCCCGGCGCTCGACCATTTCTGCCGCGATCTGACGCAGCTTGCGGCCGAAGGGTCGCTTGATCCGACGATCGGGCGGCAGAAGGAAATCGAGCGCGTGATGGAGATTCTGTCGCGCCGCAAGAAGAACAATCCCGTGCTCATCGGGGAGCCCGGCGTCGGCAAGACGGCGATCGTCGAGGGACTGGCGCAGCTCATATCGAGCGGCCAATGCCCGGACGCGCTGAAAGATCATCGCGTCTTGTCGCTCGATATGGCCGCTGTGATCGCGGGCACCAAGTACCGCGGGCAGTTCGAGGAGCGGCTCAAGGCGGTCATCAACGAGATCGCGCAGAATAAGAACATCATCCTGTTCATCGACGAGCTGCACACCCTGGTCGGCGCGGGCGCGGCCGAGGGCGCGGTCGACGCGTCGAACATGCTGAAACCGGCGCTGGCGCGCGGCGAGCTGCAGTGCGTCGGCGCTTCGACGCTGAACGAATACCGCAAGTACATCGAGAAAGACGGTGCGCTCGAGCGGCGCTTCCAGACCGTGATCGTCGACCCCCCGACCGTCGATGAGACCATCGAGATCCTCAAGGGGCTGCGCAAGCGCTACGAGGACCATCACCGCGTCGTGATTCCCGATGAGACGCTCATCGAAGCCGCAAAACTGTCGGAGCGGTACATCACCGACCGCTTCCTGCCCGACAAGGCCATCGACGTCATCGATGAGGCCGGGGCGCGCGCGAGATTGGCGGCGCAGGTGCCCCCGCCCGAAGTCGCCGAGCTGAAGGACAAGCTCGAAGGCATCAACGGCGACAAGGAAGCGGCGGTGCGCGACCAGAACTTCGAGCGCGCGGCGTCGCTGCGCGATTCCGAGCGGGAGCTGCAGGCGGAGATCCGCCGCAAGCAGGAAGAGTGGGAGCGCGAGCGGCAGACCCGGCGGCCCACGATCAGCGAGGAAGGCGTCGCCTTCATCGTGTCGCGCTGGACCGGTATCCCCGTCACCCGGCTGCAGGAGGCGGAGACTGCCCGCCTGTTGCGGATGGAGGACGAGCTCCATCAGAGCGTCGTCGGCCAGGATGAAGCGATTCACGTGATTTCGCGGGCGATTCGGCGTAGCCGGGCGGGCCTCAAGGACCCCAAGCGGCCCATCGGCTCGTTCATCTTCAGCGGCCCGACGGGCGTCGGCAAAACCGAGCTGGCGCGCGCGCTGGCGCGGTTCCTGTTCGCCGATGCCAATGCGCTGATTCGTGTCGACATGTCGGAGTACATGGAGAAATTCTCCGTCAGCCGGCTGATCGGCGCGCCGCCGGGATACGTCGGCTACGAGGACTCCGGCACGCTCACCAAGGCCGTGCGTCGCAAGCCCTATTCGGTCGTGCTCCTGGACGAGATCGAGAAGGCGCATCCGGACGTGTTCAATATCCTGTTACAGGTGCTGGATGAAGGACATCTCACGGACAACTACGGCCGCGTCATCGACTTCAAGAACACCGTCGTGATCATGACGTCGAACGTGGGCGCGCGCGACGTGGCCAAAGGCAAGACGCTGGGGTTCGGGAAACCCGATGCGCGCAACGAGTTCGAAAAGATGTCCGAGAAGGTGAAGGAGGAGATCAACAAGGTCTTCAATCCCGAATTCCTGAACCGTCTGGACGACGTCATCGTCTTCCACGCCTTGAACCGGGAGCACATCGCGCTAATCGTCGCCATTCTGGCGCGGGACGTCCAGAAACGGCTTGGCGAAGAGGAATTGACCCTGCGCCTGACACAAGGCGCGACCGACTTCCTGGTCGATCACGGCTACGACGAGCACTTCGGCGCCCGGCCTCTCAAGCGCGCCATTCAGAAGTACGTCGAAGACCCGCTGTCGGAGAAGATCCTGGTCGGCGATTTCGCGAAGGGCGACGAGATCGAGGTGGACGTCGCCCCCGACAAGGAGCGCCTGGCGTTCCGGGCACTCTCCGGCTCGAAGGCGTGAATCGGCGGCTTACCCTTCCATCCCTGTTGCTGCTCGCCGTCCTTGCCCCGGGCCTGTCTCTGGCTCAGGGGCAAGTCGGCGGCGTTGAAGCGCCCCCCACTCCCGATTCGATCGCGGTGGTCGGCGGCAAACGCAATACACCCGCCAGCGTGATCCAGATGAGCGGCCTCGCGCCTGGTCGGCCGCTCAACTACCGCGATGTGCAGCGCGCGATGCAGGCGCTCTTCTCGAGCGGCCAATTCGAAGACGTGCAGATCACGCAGACGCAGAGCGAGGGCAAGAACGTCCTCGTGATCGCGCTGCGCGAGCGGCCGTTGCTGGTGCGCTGGGCTGTGCGCGGCGTGGAGCGCCTTGCCGAACGCAGCGTGCGTGACAAGGTGCAGCTGTCGGAAGGGCGGCCGCTCGATCCTGCCGGCGTCGCCCGCGCACGCGCGCGCATCGACTCGCTCTACCACGCGGAAGGATACTATCTCGCCCACAGCAAGCCGGTCTACGTGTACGAGCGCGACTCGTCGGCGGTGCGCCTCATCTTCGACGTGGAGGAGGGCAGCCGCGTCGCCATCGCCCAGGTGGACCTGCAGGGCAACACGCATTTCACCGACGAGGAGCTCGTCGGCCAGATGGGGTCCAAGCCCGAGGGATTCTGGTGGTCGCGCTCGGGCGAGTACAACGACGACAAGGTGTCCGAGGATCTGCGGCAGCGGCTGCCGGAATTCTACGGCAAGCGCGGCTACGTCGACTTTCAGGTGCTCGAGGATACGCTGGTCGTGGTCGAGAAGACCGGGAAGGCGACGCTCCTCGTCAAGGTCAGCGAAGGCGAGCCATACCGCGTCGGTACGTTCGAGATCGTCGGCAACCGGCGCTTCTCCACCGACGAGCTGCAGACGTTCTATCCCTTCGATATACAGCAGCGCACCGGATTGCTCGGCCTGGGCGGCCGGCCGTCGGTCGCCTACTTCGACGATCAGAAGTGGCAGGACGCGACCCGCAAGCTGCAGACGCTCTATTACAACAACGGCTACATCTACGTCCAGGTCCGGCCCGACGTCATTCGGCGGATCGATCCGAGCGGTAAACCGGTGGTGGACCTGCGCTGGGCCATCACCGAAGGCCAGCCCGCGATCGTCAGTCACGTCGAGATCCGGGGCAACGACGTCACGCACGAGCGCGTGATTCGCGAGGCGATCGTGATGGTTCCGGGCGACGTGTTCCGCCAGGACGCGCTGATCGCCTCCTACCAGCGCGTGTCGAACCTCGGATTCTTCAATCAGCCGCTCCCGTTCCCCGAGACCAAGCCGGCCAACGAGCAGGGGGACATCGACGTCGTCTTCCACGTCACTGAGAAGCGCACCGGCAACATCAACTTCGGCGCGTCGGTGGGGCAGGGGACGGGCGTGGGCGGCTTCATTGGGCTCGACGAGCCCAACCTGTTCGGCCGGGGCAAGCGCGGCCAGCTGCAGTGGCAGTTCGGGCGGAACATCAACGACTTCAGCATCACCTACACCGATCCGGCGATTCGCGAGTCGCGCATCTCCGGCTCGATCGGCCTGCACAACCAGCGCGTCCGCTACGTCATCGCGGACGTCGGGCGCCTGCGGCGTCGCGGCGGGAACGTGCAGTTCGGCTTCCCCCTGTTCGGGAGCAACTACACGCGGCTGTTTCTGAACTACGGCCTCGACGAGCAGAGCTATACGGGATCCTCGACGAATCCCCAGTTCGCGGCCAGGTTCGGCTGTAATTACTGCGTGCGGTCTACGCTTGGCGTGTCGATCATGCGCGACACGCGGATCGACATGCCATTCCCCACCGCCGGGACTATGGTGCAGGTTGCCGTTTCACAGAGCGGCGGCATCCTGGGCGGCAGCGGAAACTTCCAACGCGTCGACTTCGACCAACATCTCTTCACGCCGCTCGGCACGGTGGGCAACCCCGCGACGTCCAACGCCAAGTTCGTGCTCGGTTTCAAGGCCCGGTCGGGATTCGTGTTTGGCTATTCGCCGTTCTTCGAGCAGCTGTTCACGTTGGGCGGCACGCAGTTCTTTATTCCGCTGCGCGGCTACGACGAGGCGTCCATCACCCCGTTCGGCTTCGATCCCACGGCCGCCAGCACCGGCGCGAGCCCGCTGGCGTTCGGCAAGGCGTTCTTCATGATGACCGGGGAGTTGGGGTTGCGCGTGTCGCAAATGCTGTATCTCTCGACTTTCTATGATGCCGGCAACGTCTGGTCGCGGCCGGCTCAGTTCAACCCCACCCGCCTGTTTCGTGGCGCGGGCTTCGGCGCGGCAATCATTTCGCCCCTTGGCCCTCTGGGTATCGACTATGCGTATGGATTCGACAAGACCGACCTCCAGGGCCGGCCGGCACCGGGCTGGAAGCTGCACTTCAAACTGGGCAATTTCTTCTAAGCCGTACCAGGTTCCCAGCACCCACGTACTTCTCCGGGAGTTCCAGCGTTATGCAGCGTTACCTGATCGTCTCGGTTAGCGCGGTCGCCGCGCTCGCGTTGAATGTCGCGGTCCCCAGCCTCGCGCGCGCGCAAGGCCCGTCCGCGGGTTCCGCGCAGTCGCTCAAGATTGCGTATATCAATTCCCGGGAGATTCTGCAACGCACGCCCGGCTACGCTGTCGCTGAATCGACGTATCTGAAGGAGGTGCAAAGCTTCCGCACCGAAGTGCAGAAGCTGCAGACCCAGCTCGACTCGGCGGTGCAGGCGTTCGATCAGCAGTCGCTCGTGCTGTCTCCAGCGGCCCGCCAGACCAAGCAGAAAGATCTGCAGACGATGCAGCAGCGCATGGAGCAGCGGACCAACGAGCTGCAGGATCGCGCGCGGCAGCGGGAGGCGGAGCTGTTGCAGCCGATCCAGGCCCGGGTGAATTCCGTGATCCAGGGGATCCGCGCCGAGCTGAATTATGCGCTGATTCTCGATGCGGATGCCGCGGGGGGGCTGATCGCCGCGGCCGACCCCGCCTTGAACATTACCGCCCGGGTGCTGCAGCGCCTCTCGCAAGCGCAATAATCGGCGGCTAGCTTCCCACCGTGAATTCGGCGGGAACGCGGCCAATCTCCGCGAGTGAAATCGCGGCGCTCACCGGCGGGCGGCTGGTGGGGCCGGGTACGACGACGGTCGCCGGAATCGCGCCGCTGGAACGCGCGGGTCCCGGCGACCTCTCTTTTCTTGCCGCGCCTCGCTACGTCCCATACTTTCAGCGCACGAGCGCATCGGTCGTGCTTGTCGCACTCGCTCTCGAAGCGCCGGCGAACGCGGCGGGTGGGGGGCCGGAGTGCCGCGTCGTGGTCGCCGATCCCTACGCGGCACTGCTCGTCGTGCTGCCGGTCCTCTATCCACAGGAGGTGTGGGAACCGGGCGTGCACCCGAGCGCGCTGGTCGGTCGAGGCGCCAGCTGGCAGGATCCGGTGGAGATCGGCCCCAACGCGGTGCTCGGTCGCGGCGTCCAGCTGGGTCGCAACGTGCGCATCGGCGCGGGCTGCGTGATCGGCGAGGGCGTGGCGATCGGCGACGACACGCAGCTATTCCCGCGCGTGACGATCTATTCGGGAACCGCCCTCGGAAAACGCGTGATCGTCCACACGGGGGCCGTCCTGGGCAGCGACGGATTTGGGTACATCCCGGGCAAGAGCGGCGAATCGCATCGCAAGATTCCACACGTCGGGCGCTGTCTCATCGGGGACGACATCGAGATCGGCGCGAACACCTGCATCGACCGGGGCAGCGTGGACGATACCATCATCGGGTCGGGAACGAAAATCGACAATCTGGTCCATATCGCCCATAACGTGCGAATCGGCGCCCGCTGCCTCATCATGGCGCAGGCCGGCATCGCCGGCAGCTCACAGATCGAGGACGACGTGATTATCGCGGGGCAGGCAGGCGTGCCTGACCACATCACGATCGGTCGTGGCGCGCGTTTGCTGGTCCAGGCCGGAACAGTGGCCGACATTCCGGCCGGCGAGACCTGGTTCGGCACACCGGCACGCAACCGACGCGACTTCCTCCGCGGTCAGGTCGCACTGTACCGCCTCGCCAAGATTGTGGGCGAGCTCGAAGACCTCGTGAAATCAAAACCCGGTTCGCCAGGTGATTCCGGTGCCCCCGAACCCTCTGCCTCCGAACAGTAGGCGCTCGGTCACGCGTCGGGCGGCCCTGCGCGGCACCGGGCTGCACACGGGCGTCGCCACGGAGGCGACGTTTCTGCCGGCGCCGGCCGGCCACGGGATCGTGTTCCGCCGCACCGACCTCGCGGGGAAACCGGAAGTGGCGGCGCGGCTGAGTGAGGTGGAGGCCGTGGAGCGGCGCACCGCGATCGGCAAGGGTGAGGCGACGATTCACACCGTCGAGCATGTGCTCGCCGCGGTGGCCGCGCTCGAGATCGACGATCTCACGATCGAGCTCACGGGACCTGAGCCGCCGATCCTCGACGGCAGTGTACAGCCATATTTCGAGGCCCTGACCAAGGCGGAGCCCGCATCAGTGGGAGGCGAAGCCACGATACTCACGGTGCAGGCGCCTTTCACGGTGACGGATCGCGATGCCGCGTATGTTGTCGCACCGGCCAAGACGCTGCGACTGACCGTTTCGATCGAATGGGCCCACCCGTTGATCGGCTGCCAGGCTGGAACGTATGAAGTCACGCCGGAAACCTTCGCGGCAGAGCTGGCGCCGGCCCGGACCTTTGGGTTTACCCATGAGGTGGCGGAGCTCCAGGCGCGCGGGCTGATCAAGGGCGCGTCCGAAGCGAACGCCATCGTGCTCGACGAGCGCGGGGTGGTGGCCGGCGGCGCCCTGCGGTGGCCGGACGAGTTTGTGCGGCACAAGGCGGCGGATATTGTTGGGGACTTGGCGCTCACCGGCGCCCGGATTCAGGCTCATGTGGTGGCGACGCGGCCGAGCCATGGCGGCAACATCGCGTTGGCTCGCGCCCTCGCACGCGCAGGGAGGCGCAGCGGAATGCCGGCGATGGACATCAGCAAGATCATGGATTACCTGCCGCACCGTTATCCGTTCCTGCTCGTGGACCGGATCGTCGAGGTGGAGGGCAACAAGCGGATCGTCGGGATCAAGAACGTCACGATCAACGAGCCGTTCTTCCAGGGGCACTTCCCGGGACATCCGATCATGCCGGGCGTGCTGATCATCGAAGCGATGGCGCAGGTCGGCGGTATGCTGCTGATGAGTCACTTCGAAGGGCAGGACTCGGCGAACAAGGTCGTCTACTTCATGTCGCTCGACAATGTCAAGTTTCGCCGGCCGGTAGTTCCGGGCGATCAGATTCGCTTCGAGCTCGAGATGCTGCAGTTCCGCGGTAAGACGTGCCGCATGAAAGGCGCGGGATTTGTGGATGGCCAAGTCGTGGCGGAGGCGGAAATGATGGCGATGGTGGTCGACAAGTGATTCATCGGACGGCGCTGGTGGACCCGACCGCCGACCTCGGCCCCGACGTGTCCGTCGGGCCATACTGCGTGATCGGACCGCGCGTGACTGTCGGTGAGCGCTGCACGATCACCGGGCACACCGTGATCGAGCGCAACACCCGCGTCGCCGACAGCGTCAGGATCGGCTACGGAACGGTCATCGGGAGCGATCCTCAGGACCTCAAGTACAGGGGCGAAGAGACGTGGGTCGAAATCGGCAGCGGCACGATCATTCGTGAATACTGCACCATCAACCGCGGCAGCACGGCTACCGGCAAGACCACAATCGGCGAGCGCTGTTTTATCATGACGTATGTCCACATCGCGCACGACTGCGTGATCGGGAACGACGTGATCATCGCCAACTCGGTGCAGATGGCGGGGCATGTGACCGTCCACGACCGGGCCATCATCAGTGGGCTGGTGCCGATCCATCAATTCGTGCGCATCGGGACATACGCGTTCGTCGGCGGCGGCTCGCGCGTGAATCAGGACGTGCCGCCGTACACGAAAGCCGCCGGCAATCCGGTCCATCTGTATGGGCTCAATTCCGTCGGCCTGCAGCGCGCGGGGTTTGCGCCCGAAGTGAAGCTCGCCTTGAAGCGCGCCTACCGTCTCGTCTTCAACTCGGATCTGACGGTGAGCCAGGGAGTCGCGCGCGCGCGGGTCGAGCTGCCCGAAGTCCCCGAGGTCGAAACGTTCCTCCAATTCATCGAGGCGTCGCAGCGCGGGGTGATGGTATGAAGGGGCGAGGGAGGAGGGAGGCGGGAGGAGGTATCCGGCAGGTCCGCGTCGGTGTGGTTGGGGCCGGTGCACTCGGGTTCCACCACATCCGCCTCCTCAAGACAATCGACGGGGCCGATCTCGTCGGATTCTACGATCATAACCCGACCCGAGCTCCCTACGTCGCGAAGGAGCTCGAGACAACCGCCTTTCCATCGCTCGAGGCGCTGCTGGACCGGGCCGAAGCGATCACCGTCGTGGTGCCGACGTCGGCGCATGTGGACGTCGGCTTGGCGGTGCTGGAGCGCGGCATTCATGCGCTCGTCGAAAAGCCGCTGGCGGACACGCTGCCGGGGGCGGAGCAATTGGTGCACACCGCACGGGAGCGCGGTCTCATCCTCCAGGTCGGGCACGTCGAGCGGTTCAACCGCGCGGTGCGGGCGGCGACGCCGTATCTCGAGGAGCCACGGTTCCTGCAGACCGAGCGGCTCGCCCCGTTCCAGCCGCGCGGCACCGACGTCGCGGTGATTCTCGATTTGATGATTCACGATCTCGACCTGATCCTCGAGCTCGTGCGCGCCGAGGTCGGGGAGGTGCGCGCGACCGGCGTCCCGATTCTGACCCCGCACGTCGACATCGCGAACGCGCGCGTCGAATTCGCCAACGGCGCGGTTGCCGTCATCACCGCGAGCCGGGTCTCGCGGGAACGAACCCGCAAGCTCCGCATCTTTCAGTCGACTGGGTACTTCTCGCTCGATCTGGCACAGGGCAGCGGCCACTTTTACCGTCTCAAGTCGGGTTGGCAGGGCCTCGGCGCCACGAAGATCGAGGAAATCGTCGAGCACGTGAAGCTCGAGGCGCCGGAGGCGGAGCCACTCAAGCTCGAACTGGAGAGCTTTCTGCGCGCGGTGCGGGGGGAGGGTGAGGTCGTCGTGACCGGCGCAGCCGGACTTCAGGCCCTGGCGCTGGCATATCGCGTCGCGGATGCGATCGAAACGTCTCCCCTCGCTTCCGCGAGGCTGTGACCATCGGGAAGACCTCCCGCATTTACATATCGGCAGGCGAGCCATCGGCGGACGCGCATGCCGCTGCCGTCGCGACCGCGCTGCGGCGCAGGCTGCCCGGCTTCGAGCTTGAGGCGCTGGGTGGGCCGCTGCTGGAGCGCGCCGGTGTGCGGGTGCTCGACCGCATGGAAGCGTTTTCGGTCGTTGGCTTCGTCGAAGCGGTCACCAAGATTCCCGCGCATTACCGGCTGCTCAGCCGGGTCCAAAAGGCGTTCAACGAGAAGCGCTACGACCTCGTCATCCTCGTGGACTATCCGGGTTATCACCTGCGGGCCGCCGCGGCCGCCGCAGCTGCCGGAATTCCGGTGCTCTATTACATCGCGCCGCAGATGTGGGCGTGGGGTGCGAACCGCGTGCGCAAGCTCTCGCCCGTCAAGCAGCTCGCCGTCATCCTCCCGTTCGAAGAAGCGTTCTTTCGCGAGCGGGGCGTGCCCGCGACGTTCGTGGGACACCCCCTCAAGGACCGGCCGCCTCCTCCGGCACGCGTCGAGGCGCGGCGCGCGCTGGGACTGGATCCGAACCGGGTCACGCTCGGACTGTTTCCGGGCAGCCGGACCTTGGAGGTGAAGCGCCACTGGGCAATGTTCCGGGAGGCCGCAGCCAAGGTGGCGGCCGGGCGCCCCGATGTGCAGATCGTGGCCGCCGGCACCCGTGACGCGGCGTACCCCGATCCTGGCGTGATCCGCGTGCAGCACGGCGATCCGCTCCTCGTTTTCGCGGCGGCGGACGCCGGCATTTGCAAGTCGGGAACCACAACGCTCGAAGCAGCGATCGCCGATGTGCCGATGGTGATTACGTACCGCGTCCATCCGATATCCTCATTCATCGCGCTGCGGGTGATGCGGGTGCCGTGGGTCGGATTGGTGAATCTCGTGGCCGGTTACGAGGTCGCGCCCGAGCTTCTTCAGCGCCGCGCCACGGCGGACAGCCTGGCCGATGGCGTCCTGCCGCTGCTCGACGCGGATCATCCCGCGACCCGACGGCAGCGCGAGGGTCTGCGCCTCGTGCGCGATCGCCTTGGTGCGCCTGGTGCCGCGGACCGGGTCGCCGAGCTCGCGGCCGGGCTGATCGGATGAAGCTCCGCTGGGCGGAGCCGGCGGCGACGACGATCGGGACCGCCCTCATCAAGACGCTTGCGGCAACGTGGCGCTATCGGGAAATCGGCAAACGGCCGCTGGAGCCGCCGTTCATATTCGTCCTGTGGCATTCGCGCATCTTGTCGTTGCTGCCTCTGTACAAGTATCACGGGCTGGTCTTACTGGTCAGCCGCCACCGGGACGGCGGGTATCTCGTGGATCTCGCGGAAGGATGGGGCTATCGGTCCGTTCGAGGGTCGACACAGCGCGGCGGCGAGGTCGGATTGCTCGGCATCGTGCGGGCGTTGCAGGCCGGAGCGATCGTCGCAATGACACCCGACGGACCGCGTGGGCCGGCTGAGCGCGTGCAGCCCGGTGCGATTGCCGCCGCGCAGCATGCGGGCGTCCCCATCATCCCGGCGGGCGCGCACGCGTCCTCCAGGTGGTATCTCCGCTCGTGGGACCGCATGCGCGTTCCAAAGCCCTTCGCCATGATCGATGTTCTGCATGGAGCGCCCATTCAGATCGGGGCCGGCAAAGAGGGACTCCGTCAGGGAGTCGCGGCGGTGCAGCAGAGCCTCGATGAGCTCAACAGCGAAGGCGCGCCGGCACGCACATGAGCGCACATCGCTTCGCGCAATGGCTCTGGTGGAGCGGCACGGCACCGGCGCGGGCGACCCGCGGCGTGCTCCTGCCGTTTGCCATGCTGTATCGGACGGTGATGAGCGCCCGCGCGAAGGCGTACAGGCGGGGCTGGTTGCGCCGCCGGCCGCTGCCGCTGCCCTCAGTCGCTGTGGGCAATCTGGCAGTGGGGGGAGCGGGGAAGACGCCGTTCGCCTCGTGGACCGCCGCCTACTTCGCCAGACGTGGCGCGAGGCCCGGAATCCTCCTGCGGGGCTATCGCGGGGACGAGCAGGCGGTGCACCAGCGGCTCGTGCCCGACGCGATCGTGGTTGCCAACCCGGATCGCGTCGCGGGGGCCGCCAGCGCGCGCGCCGCCGGCGCCCAGGTTCTGGTGCTCGACGACGCCTACCAACGTCTCGACGTAGCGCGGGACGTCAACGTGGCGCTCGTGGCCACGGAAAGCGCGCCGCCCCGTGCGGTGGCGTGGCCGCTGCCGGCAGGACCCTGGCGGGAGGACTGGAACGCGCTGGGCCGGGCCGACGTGATCATCGTGACGCGGCGTCGCGCGGCGATTGCGGAGTCCCATCGACTCGCCGCACGCATCGCGGCGCGGTGGCCGGGCGCGGTCGTGGCGAGCGTCCATCTGGCGGTTGAGGGGCTGCGGGGTCTGCGCACGGGCGGGCGCGTCGGTCTCGGCCTGCTCGCCCGCAAACGAGTCGTGGTGGCGGCCGGAATTGCCGATCCGGCGAGCTTCGCGGCGCAGGTCCGCGCCACGGGGGCGACGGTGCAACTCATGGCATATCAAGATCATCACCCGTACCCCGCCGGGGACGTCGCCCGGCTCGCGCTGGCCGCAAAAGACGCCGATTATGTAGTGGTCACCGAGAAGGATGCGGTGAAGCTGCGGAACCGTTGGCCATCGGACGCACCGGAGCCGCTCGTCGCGGAGTTGGCGCTGCACTGGGAGTTGAATGGCGATGCGGTCGAACGTGTCCTGGAAGGCGTATTAAAGCGAGCGGTATGAGCGAACCTGCGATCATCCGACCGGACAAGCAGACATTTCTCGCCGAGGAGAATCCCTTCGAAGCGATGATGGAGCGCTTCGACCACGCGGCGAAGATTCTCAATCTGGATCGCGGCCTCTACAAGGTCCTCCGTCACCCCGAAAAGCAGATCATCGTTTCGATTCCCATCATGCGCGACAGCGGTGAAGTCGAGGTCTTCACTGGGTATCGCGTCCTGTACAACACGTCGCGCGGGCCCGCCAAGGGAGGGATTCGCTTCGATCTCAACGTCACGCTTGAAGAAGTGACGGCGCTGGCGGCGTGGATGACGTGGAAGTGCGCGCTCGTGAACATCCCGTTCGGCGGAGCCAAGGGCGGCGTCGTCTGCGATCCGACGACGATGTCGATGGGTGAGCTGGAGAAGGTGACGCGCCGCTACACTTCGAGCATCATCGAAATCCTGGGGCCGGACTCCGACGTGCCCGCGCCCGACGTCAACACCAACGAGCGCGTGATGGCGTGGATCATGGACACCTACTCCATGCACAAGCGCCATACGGTGACGGCCGTGGTGACCGGTAAGCCCGTCGAGATGGGGGGATCGCTGGGTCGACGCGAGGCGACGGGACGGGGCTGTATGATCGTCACGCGCGAGGCGCTGGCGAAGCTCGGCATGAGCCTGAAAGGCGCCCGCATCGCGGTGCAGGGCTTCGGCAATGTGGGATCGGTCTCGGCCGACTTGATGGCGAAGGAAGGCGCGATCATCGTGGCGGTCTCGGACAAGTCGACGGCGCTCCACAATCCCAAGGGCCTGGACGTGCAGGACCTGCTCACGTGGGCGAAGGACCATCGGCAGCTCACCGGCTACCCGAAAGCCGGCACGATCCCACACGATCAACTGCTCACGGTCGATTGCGACGTCCTGGTGCCCGCGGCCACCGAAAACGTCATCACCAGCAAGAACGCCCGCCACATCAAAGCCAAGATCATCTGCGAAGGGGCGAACGGACCCACCAGTGCGGCGGCGGACAAGATTCTCGAGGAGAAGGGCGTCTTCGTGATTCCCGACATTCTCGCGAACGCGGGCGGCGTCACTGTGAGCTACTTCGAGTGGGTGCAGGACCGGGGGGGCTATTTCTGGGACGAAGAGACAGTCAACCGCCGGCTTGAGACCATCCTGGTTCGCTCGTTCAGCGAAGTCATGGCTATGGCGGCTAAGCACAAGGTGGCCAACCGCGTTGCCTCGTACATCGTTGCTGTCGACCGGGTGGCGGCGATGCACCGGTTGCGCGGCATGTATGCCTGATGCGCTATCGCGTGGTCGCGGTGGGGCGCATGAAGGATCCGGCGCTCCGCGCGGCTTGTGACGAGTACATCGACAGGTTGCGGCACTACACCAAGGTCGAAGAGCGTGAAGTGAAGGAAGAGGCGCGCGTTCTCGGGACAGTCGCCGAGGGGGCACGCCTCGTTGCACTTACGCGCAAAGGTGAGGAATGGACGTCGGGCCAACTCGCGGAGTGGATTGCGAAATGGGAGATGGAAGGGCGTGATGTCACGTTCGCCATCGGTGGAGCCGACACACTCCCCGATGAGGTCCTGCGCAAGGCCGACCGTCTGTGGAGCTTGTCGCGCCTGACCCTGCCGCATGAGCTGGCCCGAGTCGTGGTGTACGAGCAGCTCTACCGCGCGCACACGATCCGACGGGGAGAGCCGTACCATCGCGGTTGACCTGACCGCGGCGGACCGGAGCGCTCTGCTCGCGCTGGCACGCTGCGCGATCGAAGCGGCACTCGCCGGATGCGCCGCCCCGAAGATCCCCGATTTTCCCGCTGCCGGCCTGCATCGCGGCGCGTTCGTGTCGTTGCACGCGTCTGGCGGAGACCTCCGCGGTTGCATCGGCCACGTCACGGGCGACCGGCCACTCGGTGAAGTGATCCTTCACGTCGCCGTTTCGGCGGCCCGGTCGGACCCCCGATTCACCCCCATCGCATCAGACGAGCTTCCGGAACTGCGCATCGAGATCTCCGTGCTGAGCGAGCTCGCGCGGTTGGAGGCTGCGGACCTTTATCGCATGGTCATCGGCCGGGACGGCGTGCTGGTGCGCCGGGGGCGCGTACACGCGGTTCTGTTACCGCAGGTGGCGATCGAGCAGGGGTTGGGCATTGAGGCGTTTCTCGAGGCGGTGTGCGAGAAGGCGGGACTTGGGCCACGCAGCTGGCGGGAACCCGCTACCGAAGTCTTCACTTTCACAGCTGACGTCTTCGTCGAATGACAGAATGGTTCGAGCAATGGTTCGGGGAGGAGTATCATGCCCTGTATCCGCACCGCGACGAGGAAGACGCACGCCGCGCCGTGGAGCTGATCCGCGGAGTCGCTACTTGGGATCGCGAGGATTGGATTCTGGACTTGGCCTGCGGGCCCGGCCGTCATGCTGCGGAGCTGGAAGGTTTGGGTGCAGGACGGGTCGTTGGCTACGATCTGTCACGGGCCATGCTGCGACGCGCGCGCGAGCGGACACACGGCCAAGTCAGCCTTGTGCGCGGCGACATGCGCGCGCTGCCGTTTCGCCACGCCACGTTCGCGCTGGCGGTCAATCTCTTCACCTCATTCGGTTACTTTTTGAGCGATGATGAGCACCGTCGCGTGGTCCACCAGGTGGCCGCCGCACTCGCCCCCGGCGGCTATTTTGTGCTCGACTATCTCAACGCCGAACAGGTGCGCCGCACGCTCCGGGCTAGCGAGCAGGCTGGACGCCGGCCCGGCGCCGAACGGCGAACCGAGATACGCGTCACGCGGCGCATTGGTGAGGACGGCCGTTTTGTGATCAAGGAGATCGAGCTGCGCGATGAAGGGAGACGGTTTCAGGAGCGAGTGCGGCTGTTCCGTCCCGATGAGCTGGCGACCATGCTCACGGACGCAGGTCTGCAGGTCCTTGCGCGGTTCGGCGATTACGACGGCGCGCCGCCCACGCCCGATTCGCCCCGCGTGATCCTCATCGCCGTTCGGTCATGATCTCCCGTATCCTCTCGACGCCCATAGCGGCCGCGCGAGGGACAATCCCCGCCGGAACACCTCGCCGTATCACCGCCGATGTCCTATCGGCTGTCCTCCCTGGCCCCGGTCGGGACCGACTCGGCAGCGGGGAGGTGCTCGCCGTCACCACGGGGCAGCAGCCGGCGCTGTTCACCGGACCGCTCTACACGGTCTACAAGGCGCTGTCGGCTGTCGTGCTCGCCGGCCGGCTGGAACGAGAACGTGGCATCCCGGTCGTGCCGGTCTTCTGGGTGGCGGGTGACGATCACGATTTTGCCGAAGCGAATCACGCGTGGGTGCTCGGACGCGACGGCGAGCCGGCACAGATCACGCTCCGCGACCGACCCCACGATGCCCCCCAGCTGCCGTTATTTCGCGAACCGCTCGGCCCGGACATCGCTACCGCCCTCGCCGCGCTCGACACCGCGCTCCCTGACTCCGAAGGCAAACTCGACGTCCGCCGCTGGCTCGAAGCAAGCTACCGCGCGGAGCTGAACCTGGCGGACGCGAGCGCCGAGGCATTGAATCGGCTGCTGGGCGGAAAAGGGCTCGCCATCTTTCGGGCGCACGACCCCGCGGCGAAACGAGCCGCGGTACCGTGGCTGCTGCGGGCACTCGATCTCACATTGGAAGATGGCCTGTCACCGGTCCTCGTCGAAGGACGCCTGGGCAGGGATCGCCTGCGCCGGGACGGCAGCGATTTCGTCACGCGCCGCAGTGGGGAGCGATTCACGCAGTCCCAGCTCGAGAAGATCGCTGCCGCCACGCCCGAGCGCCTGTCCCCGAACGTTCTGCTGCGGCCGGTCATCGAGGCGGCGCTGTTTCCGACGGTTGCGTATGTCGGCGGGCCTGGAGAGATGGAGTATCTGCGCGAGTCGGCTGCCCTGTTCTCGACGCTCGGGGTGACGCCGCAAGCGCACGTTCCGCGCTGGTCGGGGCTCATCATCGAAGCGCGAATCGACAAGGTGCTGACCAAACATCGGCTCACGCCCGCCGACTTCAACGGACAGCCTGGTGCCTTGGAGACTCGCATCGCGAAGGCAGAACTGCCTCTCCCTCTCGCCGCGTCTCTCCAGGAGCTCCGCGAAGATGTCGAAGCTCGCTTTGCGCGGATCAGCGGCGAGGTGCTCCAGATCGATCCCACGCTGGAGCGGACGGTGGAAGCTGCGCGCAACGCAGCGCTCGCGCGCACGAACGAAATCGAGAGGAAGCTGGTCGCGAGCCTGAAACGCACCCGGGGCACGATGGTCAGTCAGCTCGGGCGCGCCCGCGCAGCCTTGGCCCCGCTCGGCAAGCCCCAGGAGCGTGTGGTCACCGTCGCCTCGTTTCTCGCGCGTTACGGTGGCTCGCTCCTCGACGAAATCGAACACGAGGTGGCGCGCTGGGCCGCGTCTCCATAAGATCCGGGCATGTGGCTGCTCGCAGTGATTCTGATCGTGGCGCTGCTCATTCCGGTCGTGGCGATCCTGGTGGACTCGCCGCTCGGGAAATCCGTGGCACGCCGTATGGAGGGAGGGGTGCGCCCCGAGGGTGCATCCCCTGAGCTGCGCGACATACAGCGCAAGGTCGAGCTGCTCGAAAGCGAGATCGAAGATCTGAACCGCTCGGTCACCGGAATGCGGGAAGAGCTGCAGTTCATGCAGCGCCTGCTGGAAGACCCCCGCCGAAAGAAACCAACGACTTGAAGGGGAGCGGCGGCCGTCACGCGGCGCTGGTGGCGGCCGGCATTCTCGTCACTCGCGTACTGGGTTACGTGCGCGAGCGCGTCTTTGCCCACTACTTCGGCAACGGCGCGGCGGCCGATGCGTTTCGCGCAGCGCTGCGCATTCCCAACGCCCTGCGCAATCTGCTCGGCGAGGGCACGCTCTCGGCTTCGTTTATCCCGGTGTACGCCGCGCTCCATGAACAACGCAAGGACGCGGCACGCGCCCTAGCCGGCGCCATCCTCGGGCTGCTGCTGCTCGCGAGCGGAATTCTCGCCGTCATCGGCATCGCGTTTGCGCCGGCGATTACCGCCATCGTCGCACAGGGATTCGACGGGCCGCGCCGCGAGCTCACGACCGTGCTGGTCCGAATCCTGTTTCCAATGACCGGCCTCATGGTCGTATCGGCCTGGTGTCTCGGCATCCTCAACACGCATCGTCGCTTCTTCCTGCCGTACGCCGCGCCCGCCCTCTGGAACGTCGCTGGGATCGCGGCGATGGTCGGTGCAGCCGCTTGGATGGAAGGGGCAGGACTCTATGGGTTGTCGCTGGCCCTCGCTTGGGGTACGGTCGTGGGCAGCGTACTGCAGGTCGCCATCCAGCTGCCCGCGTGCTGGCGGTTATTGGGCGGCATTCCGCTGCGTTTCAGCCTCCGGACCGAAGGGGTCCGTCAGGTGATCGTGGCGTGGGCGCCGCTCGTCATTGGCGCCGGCGTCGCACAGATCTCGGGCCTTGTCGACACGTTTCTTGGCTCGTTTACGGGCGAAGGCGGGCTCGCGAGCCTGGGCTACGCGCAGCTTGTGCAGGTGTTGCCGATCAGTTTGTTCGGCGTATCGGTGGCGGCCGTGACATTACCGGAGCTGGCGCGCGATGCAA
This sequence comes from Gemmatimonadales bacterium, assembly GCA_044869265.1. Taxonomy (GTDB): domain Bacteria; phylum Gemmatimonadota; class Gemmatimonadetes; order Gemmatimonadales; family GWC2-71-9; genus 20CM-2-65-7. Next base: position 8,994 of record JBIOXD010000047.1, on the reverse strand, counting down.
CGACGCCGGCGGCCAGCGAGCAGCTGCGCGGACACATTGCGACCGGTTTTCGCCGCATAGCCTTCTTCGTGATCCCATCGGCATTCGCCTGTGTCGCGCTCGGGCCGACGATCATTGGCGTGCTGTTTCAAACGGGCCGGTTCGATGCCGACGACACAACGCTCGTCGGTGGTGTGCTCGCGGCGTACGGCATTGGCCTCCTCGGTCAATCGACCGTCAAGCTCTTCGCGTCCGGCTTTTACGCGCTGCGAGATACACGCACACCAGTGAAGATCGCCGTTGCATCGCTCGTGATCTCCGCTGTGCTCTCGTGGGTGTTCATGCGGCAGTTCGGCCCGGCGGGCATTGCACTCGGGTCGTCGGTCGGCGGCACGTTGAACATGGTGGCGCAACTGCTGGTGCTCGATCGGCGAGTCGGCAGGGTGCTGCACGGTCGCGATTGGCGCAATCTCAGCTTGATCGTGATCGCGGGATTGGGGGCGTCGGCCCTGGCCGTCGCGCTCGATCGACTGCTGGGGACCTGGGGACCCGTCACGAAAGGCATTGCCGTGATGGGTATCTTTGGGGTGACGTACGGGGCGCTGACTTTGGCGTTCCGCCACCCCGACGCGACACGCGCATGGCAATCTCTGACCGGCTCGCCCGCCAGTTAGCGGCACTTCCCGCTCGCCCCGGCGTGTACATCTGGAAAAACGCCGCCGGGGAGATTCTGTACGTGGGCAAGGCGGCCAATCTGCGCTCGCGCGTTCCCGCCTACTTCGCCGAGGAGCAGGGAACCACCGAGCGGGAGTTCCTCCGGGAGCAGATCGTCGATCTCGAGACGATCATCGTCCCGAACGAGGCGCAGGCACTGCTGCTCGAGAACACGCTGATCAAGGAAAACCAGCCGAAATTCAACATCCGGCTGCGTGACGACAAGAGCTATCCACAGATCGCCGTGACCCTCGCCGAGCCGTTCCCGCGCGTGTTGGTGGTGCGGCGGGTCACGATTCCCGGCGCCCGCTATTTCGGCCCCTACACCGACGTGGCGACGCTCCGCCAGACGTTGAAGATTATCCGGCGCATCTTCACGGTGCGGTCCTGCTCGTGGCATCTGCCGGAGGACGCGCCGGACCGGCCCTGCCTCGATTTCCATATCGAGCGATGCAAAGCGCCCTGCGTCGGGTACCAGAGCGCCGAAGACTATCGACGGATGATCGATGACGTGCTGCTGTTTCTTTCCGGCAAGACGCTGGAGGTTCGCGCGCGGCTGCGCCAGCGCATGCAGGAGGCGAGCGACGCGCAAGACTATGAACGAGCAGCCCAGCTCCGCGATGCCCTCAAATGGCTCGATCAGCTCGAGCGGCCGCAGACGGTCGAGGTGGTGGGCGGAGGCGACGCCGATGCGATCGGACTGGCGCGTGACGGCGACGATGCGGCTGCCGTCATTCTCCGGATTCGAGACGGCCGGTTGATCGCACGCGAGCACCGCTTTCTCGAACACGTCGAGCATGCCCCGGAAGGCGAGGTACTGCGGACGTTCCTGGTGGGGTACTACCTGCCGCTCGAGCAGCGCGCACAGCGAGTGGTGATGCCCTTCGCGCCGGCCGATCTCGACGCGTTGCGCGAGCTCGCGCCAGGAGTGGAGTTCGCCGTCCCCCAGCGCGGCGCCGCAGCCAAGCTCGTGGAGCTAGCAGACCAAAATGCCCGGCATTTGCTCGACAGCTTCAAGATCGAAGCGTTCGACATCGACGAGCGCGCCGCTGATCCGGTATTCTCACTCGGACGCGACCTCGGCTTACCGGTCGTCCCCCGGGCCATGGTGTGCATCGATATCTCAACGAACCAGGGCCGTGATACGGTGGGCTCGCTGGTGTGGTTCGAAGGCGGCCGGCCGCGCAAGGCGGAATACCGCCGCTATCGGATCAAGGGGGTCCAGGGCATCGACGACTTCGCGGCGATGAAGGAGGTCGTGAGCCGATTTTTCACCCGTCGTCTGGCCGAGGGTAAGCAGATTCCCGATCTGATCGTGATCGACGGGGGAAAGGGGCAGTTGGCGGCGGCGGTCGACGCCGCGCGCGAGCTCGGGCAGGAACGTTTGCCAATCGTCAGTCTGGCCAAGCGCGACGAGGAGGTGTATCTCTCGACCTCCGGTGATCCACTGCGACTGTCACGCAGCAGCCCGTCGCTTAAACTGCTGCAACGGGTGCGGGATGAGGCCCATCGGGTTGCCGTCACGTACAGTCGCAAGCGCCGGGCGCAACGGACCATCACCTCCGAGCTGCTCCGGATCCCGGGGATCGGGCCCGCGCGGCGGCGGTTGTTGCTCGAGCGTTTTGGGTCGCTCGCCGGCGTTCGCACTGCCACACCCGCTGAAATCGCCGCGCTGCCAGGCTTCTCCACCAAACTCGCCGACCGCATTCTCGACCGGCTGCATCAGCGCGCGTGACAACCTGGACGCTGGAGTGTTCGGCGTGCGTTCCCGTCCGTCCACGCGACGCCGAAGGCTTCCCGGGCGTATGCGAGGAGTGCGGGGCTCCCTACTTGGTCCGGTACGAAACGCTGCCCACACCCGAAGCCAAATCGCTGCTCAAGCGCCAGCGCTGGACAATGTGGCGCTACAGCGCGTGGCTGCCGCTGCGGGAGGGTGAACACCCGGTCACGCTGGGGGAAGGCGGGACGCCGCTGCTCGGCACCCAGCGCATCGGTGCCCGCCATGGCTTCGAACGGCTTTGGGTCAAGGACGAAAGCACCAATCCAACGGGGTCCTTCAAGGCGCGCGGCCTCGCCGCAGCGGTGACGCGCGCCGTCGCCGCCGGCGCGACGCAATTTGTGATTCCAACGGCGGGCAACGCCGGTATTGCGCTCGCGGCATACGCAACGCGTGCAGGCGCGCAGTCGCGGGTGTATGCGCCCACTACGACACCACCAATGATTCTGAAGCAGATTCGTGCGTTCGGCGCCGACTTGCACCTGGTGGATGGGCACATCGGGGACTGCGGCATCGCCGCCCGGCTCTTTTCGGAGGGCACGGGTGCCATCGATGTTTCAACGCTGCGCGAGCCATATCGGATCGAAGGCAAGAAAACCCTCGGCCTCGAGCTGGCGGAGCAGCTCGGATGGACGCTGCCAGACGCGATCGTCTATCCGACGGGTGGGGGTACAGGCCTCATCGGGATGTGGAAGGCGTTCCAAGAGCTGCGAGACAGTGGCTGGGTCCGCGGTGCGCTGCCCCGGATGTACACCGTGCAGGCCACTGGCTGTGCGCCCGTCGTTCAGGCTTTTGACAGCGGTGCCGACCGCGCCACGGCGTGGTCCGATCCCCAGACGGTCGCTGCGGGTCTGCGTGTGCCCAGTCCGCTCGGCGATCGCTTGATGCTGCGCGCGCTACGCGAGAGCAACGGCGCGGCGGCTACGGTGAGTGACGAGGCACTCGTCGCAGCCGCCGCGGAACTCCAGACGACTGAGGGCATAGACGCCGCTCCAGAGGGAGGGGCGGCGCTAGCAGGCGCCATAGCGCTCAAGGAGAAGGGGCTGCTGAGCGGGGAGGAGTGCGTCGTCGTGTTCAACACGGGCGCCGGGTGGCTCTACCGCACCTAACCTGTTTATATTTCGCAACTTCGGCCTATGCGCATCGCCATCTTCGACCCGGCAGCCGGTATCAGCGGCGATATGACGCTAGGCGCGCTCCTGTCGCTCGGCCTGCCGATATCCTGGCTCGAGGAGCTACCTGGCCGCCTCGGGGTAAGGGATGTGCGCGTTGCGGTTCGCGACGTGCGGCGGTCCGGAATCACGTGCAAGCAGGTGGATTTCGGGATTCCGGAGCAGCCCCACGGTCGTCACGTCGGCGAGCTCGTGCGGCTTGTTGAGCGCGCACCGATTTCCGATTGGGTCAAGACACGCGCCATCCGCGCCTTTCAGTTGATCGGGGAAGCCGAAGGTCGAGTACATGGCGTCGCCCCCGAGAAGGTCCATCTCCACGAGGTGGGGGCAGTGGACGCGGTCCTCGACATCGTCGGCGGCATTGAGGGAATCGAACGACTAGGCGTCGAGTCCGTCTATCATCTGCCGATTGCGGTGGGAACCGGTTGGGTCGACGCGGCACACGGACGGCTCCCCGTTCCAGCCCCCGCGACCGCGTTGCTGCTCGAGGGTTTGGAAGTGGCGGCTGCCGGTCCCGTGGAAGGCGAAGCGACCACGCCCACGGGCGCGGCATTGCTGCGGGTCCTATCAGCAGGTGCTCCGCCTGAGCGGTGGCGGTTGGTCGGGAGTGGTTGGGGAGCGGGGCAGCGCGACCCCAAGCATTATCCCAACGCGCTGCGGATTCTCGTGGCTGAAGCGGCCGGCGAGGCTGCCCGTGTTGTGCTCCTCGCGACCGATTTGGACGACATGAGTCCGGAGTATGTGGATCCGTTACGGCAGGCGCTCGTCAGCGCGGGGGCGCTGGACGTGCAGACGTGGCCCGTGCAGATGAAGAAAGGCCGTCAGGGCTTTCGCCTGGAAGTAATGGCTCCGGAGGCCCTGGCCGACGCTGTGACGGCGGAGCTGTTTCGCCACAGCACGACAGCGGGGGTGCGACGCTGGTTCGCCGAGCGGGCGACACTGCCGCGGCATCAGTTGACTGTGCGGTTGGACGGTGTGGCCGTGCGCGTCAAAGTCTTGGACGGCGGCAACGTGCGGGTGAAACCCGAGTACGATGATGTGCTTGCGGCCGCGAAGGCATTGGGACGGCCGCCGATCGATGTGGCGCGCGCCGTTGAGCGCGATGCCGAGGCACTTATTGCGAAAGGTAAGGAGTGAACGTGCGAACAGTCCGCAATCTCGCCGTAATGATGCTCTGTGTCCTCGCGGCGCGGCTGCCCGCGCAAACGCAAACGAACAAATGGACCGGTCCGAGGTGCGAGCTCAAACCCGGGCATTTCCTCGTCAACGGGGGCACACAGTATCTCAAGGCCGCGACGGAGGCGCGCTTCGAAGATCAACGCGCCAAGGATTTGCAGGATGCGCAGCGAGTGCTGACACAAGCCGTTACCACCGGAGGGCAAGAGAAGAATCCCGCGGCGTGGTATTACCTGGGGCGCTACTACATCCTCGTGAGCGATCCCCGAGGTATGGATTCGGCTTTCACTAAAGCGGAGGCGCTCAAGCCCGACTGTAAGGCCGACATCGACATTTGGCGCCGCTACCTCTGGGTGCCCACGTTCAACGCGGGGGTCGCGGCCTGGCAGGCCAACAACACCGATTCGGCGATCGCGTCGTTCCGTCGCGCCAACGCCTTGCTGCCGAACGACCCGACCGGCTACAAGTACCTCGCTACGCTGTTTTACAATTCCGGCCAATCGGACTCGGCGCTCCACTACTTCCGCCGCACGGCCGAAGTTGCGGCGAAGGATCCCAAGCTCACGCAGGACCGCAAGGATGCGCTCTACAATCTTGGCCGAATTCAGCACAGCCTGCAGCGCTGGCCAGACGCGCAGGCGACGTACACCGAGTATCTGACATTGTATCCCAATGATGCCGAAGTGCTCGCGGCGCTGGGCAGCGTCCACATGCAGCGTGGCAACAAGGACAGCGCATTCGCGATCTACCGGCAGATCATCGCGAAGTCCGATTCCATGAGCTTTGTGCCGTTGCTGCGGACGGGAGTCGAGATCTCGCAGAGTGTGCCGAACGAGCCCGACACGGGGGCCGCCGGGACGAGCTGCCGGACGCAGGCGAGAACGGTCCGGCCTGCGCTGACGACCGCGCGCATTCGGGCGCGCTGCGACTCGGTGACGAAGGAGATGTATCGCGTGCACGCGCAGGGCTCGAGAGATGCGTACGACCTGTCCGCCCAGGCGCTCGACGCGAGTCTCAAGCTGAATCCGATCTACCGCGAGACCCTGATTCATCGAACGAACGTGGCGCTGGGGCTGCGGGATTCCGCGACGGCCTTGACGATGGCGCGGCGCCTCATTGCGGTGGACCCGATGAACCGGACGTCGATCCGCATGATGGCGTTCGCGCAACAGCTCAACGGGAAGGTCGATTCCACGCTGCACTACCTGCGCATAGCGGATTCGACATTGCTTGCGGATGTTACCGTCAGCCAGTTCGATTCGACCGAGACGGGTCGTGACTTCAAAGGAATCATCACGAACGTGCGGACGACGCCAAATCGGCCGTTCAAGCTGGTGTTCGATTTCCTGAACGCCAAAAACGAAGTGATCGTGACCGACACGGTCGAGGTCGCGGCGATCCAGGCGGGTCAGGGTCAGGCGTTCGAGCTCAAGCCGGCGGGCGCGATGATCGTCGCGTGGCGGTATCGCAAGGAATGAGCGATTGACAGTGGGCGGGATGTGCAACCACATTCCGCCCAGCATGCGGGCGTAATTCAGGGGTAGAATGCCAGCTTCCCAAGCTGGACGTCACGGGTTCGAATCCCGTCGCCCGCTCTAGAGCCTCGATCATGCCGTCACCATTCCTCCTGTTGGCGCTCGCCCTGCAGGGATCGCAGCAGTGGGTCCCGCCGCAACCTCCTTGTGAACTGAAGGCAGGGCATTTCCGCGTGACCAGCGCCATCGTCGACCTGCAAAACGCGGCGACGAAGGCCAACGCCCGCCAGCGCCTGCTCCAGGACGCCAAGGATGTCCTCACCCGCGCCATTACCGCCGACAAACAGGACAAGAATCCGGCCGCCTGGTACTACTTCGGCCGCTACTATGTCGAAACGAACGACGCCGCAGGCGCGGATACCGCGTTCCAACGCGCCGTCACGCTCTCGCCCCAGTGCAAGGAAGACATCGATCGGCATCGCGAGGCGCTTTGGGTGGAAGTCATCAACGCCGGCTTGACCAGCTGGCAGGACAGCAAACTCGACTCCGCAAAACTGCTGCTGCGGCAGGCAGGGGCGCTGCGACCGGCCCACCCGCGCGCGTTTCTCGCTCTGGGGCAGATCTACGAGTCCGAGAACAAGCTCGACTCCGCTGCCACCTACCTCAGCCAGGCGGCCGCGGCGGCAGGATCGGACACGGCGTTCGCGACACAGAAGCGGGACGCGCTCGCCGCATCGGCGCGGCTGAACATTCGCCGGCTGCAGGGCGATCCCGTTGTGCAACGCTGGCAGCGCACCCGGTTCACCCGCGACTCGCTCCAGCGCGCGCTCACCATTGATTCGACCGTACTGTCTCGCATCGAAGCCTCGTCCGCTTCACGGCGCGCACGCGGCGCGCGACTAGCCCCCGCCGATCAGCAGTCGTTCAGCCGAGATTCGACGGCACGGGCTAAGGCGGTGACGGATCGCCGTGCCGCACTGGCGGCGGGAGCTGCCACGGTGGCGAGCGACAGCTCGGCCGCGGCGCCCCTGTTCGAGCCTGCAATCACGGCCTACCGGGCATATCTGGAGGCCTATCCCCAGGCGACCGACGCCGTTCCCGGGCTGGCCACGCTGTACGTCCAAAGCGGCCGCCTCGCGGATGCCAACGCCGCATTCGACGCGATCTATCCGCCCGATCGCAAGACCGATCCTGAAGTGATTATCGAGGCAGGGAAGGGTGCCATGCGCGCTAACGCCTACGCGGTGGGCACTCGACTATTGGAGCGGGCCGTAGCGCAGCGACCCTATGACCGCGATGCCCTTACTGACCTCGGCAACGGCTATCTGGCGCTGCGCGACTCGGCGCATCTCCTGCCCGTCGCCCAGCGTCTTCAGTCGATTGATCCACTCAACCGGACGACGCTGCGCCTGGTCGCCGCCGGGTGGGACCTGCGTGGACGGCGGGATTCAGCCCAGAAGTATCGCGACCTGGCCGAAACGCGTCTCCAGGTCGAAATAACGATCAGCGATTTCCGGGCGGATTCCACGGGTTACGTTCTCCAGGGTGTGGCGACCAATGGGACCACCTCCCCTACTCCCGTGCAGCGCCTCACATTCGAGTTTCTCGACGCCAACGGGCTCGCGCAGGTCACGCAGGCCATTGAGATCCCTCAACTACCACCTCAAGGGGCCCAGCCGATCCAGTTGCGCGTGCCGGGTACGGCGCTCGTTGCCTGGCGTTACCGTCCCTCCTAAGCGATATTAGCCGTTGAAGTTGCGTCGTTAGCTTCAGAAACTCCTTGAACCTCTAGGCGGCTAGCAGTGATTCGCGTGCAAGCGGTGGCTCCCGAAACCTTGGGTGCCGCCCTTCAACTCACTCCGGGAACCGAGCTCCTCGCGATCAACGACCGCGACCTCGAGGACTTTCTCGACTGGGAGTTCCTGACCGCGGACGACCACTTCAAGCTTTACGTGAAGTTGCCATCGGGAGAAGAGGTCGAGTACGACATCGAGCGGCCCGAGGGTGTGCCGATGGGCGTGACGCTCGAGGCGCCGCGTATCCGTCGCTGTGCCAATCACTGTGACTTTTGCTTTGTCGATGGGAATCCGCAGGGAATGCGTCAGGTCCTGTACATCCGCGATGACGACTACCGCTTGTCCTTCCGGTACGGAAACTTCGCGACGCTGACGAACCTGAAGCCATGGGATCTCGAGCGAATCGTTGAGTATCGCCTTTCCCCGTTGTACGTCTCGGTTCATGCCACCGACCCGGTTGTGCGCCGCTGGCTGTTGCGCAACCCCGAGGCCCCCGATGTGATCCCTCAGCTGCGCTGGTTTGCGGAGCGGGGGATCACGTTTCACACCCAGGTGGTGCTGGTGCCCGGCATCAACGACGGCCAGCAGCTGGTTCGCACGTTGAGCGATTTGTACACCCTGGGGGAGGGGGGCTCGGTTCTGTCGGTATCAGTGGTGCCGGTGGCGTTAACGGAGTTCAGCAAGCATGCGCTGGTGCGTCAGCCGACGCGCCAGGAGTGTCGGGCGGCTCTCGAGGTCGTCGACCGGTTCGCGGCGCAGGCGGTGGTGGAGCGGGGCATGCCGTGGGCCTACGGAGCCGACGACCTCTACCTCCAGGCCGACATGGCGTTGCCGCCCGCGGAATGGTACGGTGACTTCGAGCAGCGAGAGAACGGGGTAGGGGCTGTCCGATATCTCCAGACGCG
>JBIOXD010000046.1:0-29930 GCA_044869265.1 Gemmatimonadales bacterium | reverse complement strand
TTCTACGTCGACAACGCGACGGCCGCGCATGCTCCTGCGGCTGCTGTGACGGTGCCGAAGATGGGGCTGCACTGGCTCGACGTCCGTTCGCCCGAACTACAGGGGCTCGTCGGTCACCCCGAGCGGGTGCAGAAGTTCACGAAGACGTACATCTATGGATCGTGGGACGGAAGATTCGTGTTCGATGAGCCGATGATTACGCGCGAGTACCTCGCCGCGAAGCGGACCGCGGAGGCCGCGAATCGCGATGAGCTCATCGAGATGCCGACACCCGCTCGGCGCGAAGTCGCCGGATATTATCCGCGCGCCTATCGGATCTCGTATGATCCGGAGACCAAGGAGTATCGAGTTGCGTTGACTAGACTGACCTGGCAGCAGTAGACCACGCCGCTTCCCCCCCTCTCCGCGTTGCGGAGAGGGGGGCAGTCGGTGCGGCACCGTCAGCAAGACGCCCGCAACGCCGTAGGCGATTCGAGAACTCGTTCTGTACCCACGCCGTGCCGAGCACGCGGACTTCTTCCCATCCCAAGCCGGTGAGCCCTTTCACGAGGCGATAGCAAGCGCTCGGATGCCGCTTCGAACGAATCGCGATGTGGCACAGCGACACCCCATCACGCTGAGCGGTCGTGACCCAGGACTCGAGCATGGCCCATTCCGCGAGGCGATGTAGTGGAGGCAGTCCTTCCTGCCGGAGGAGCCGCGCCAGTTTGAAGCGGCTGGTCAGACCAAGGCGCTCCGCCACCTCGTCCGCGGATCCGATTGGACCTTCGGTCAGCATAATGGCTTCCACGACAGCGCGCGCGAACAGCGGCATATCGGGGCGGAGGCAGCGAACGACTGCGAGTGAATACGCTAGCATGCCAGGGCTCTCGGCTAGCATGACGACGAATCGAACGGTGCGCAACGGGGGTTCATCCTAGCGCTCAAAGTGTCCTAATCGCCTTACCCACCCTAGCCTGATTCGCCGGCGGCGGGCACGTTTGCCCCATGCGCCGCGTTCGCTACTCCGTCGCGATGAGCCTCGATGGCTACATCGCCGCCCCCGATGGCGGCTACGACTGGATCGTCATCGATCCGGAAATCGATTTCGGCGAGATGTTCAAGAATTACGATGCCGTGCTGATGGGGCGGAAATCGTACGAGATGTCCAAAGGGCAAGGCGGATACGGGATGCCCGGGCCGAAGGCGTATGTGTTCTCGAAGACACTGCGGCAGTCAGACGTTCCCGACGCGACGGTGTCGAACGATCCCAAGAAGACGGTGACCGACCTCAAGCAGGCAAAGGGCAAGGACATCTGGTTGTTCGGCGGCGGCGAGCTGTTCCGGAGCCTGCTCGAGCTGGAGCTCGTCGATACGATCGAGGTCGCGGTGATACCGGTGCTGATTGGCGACGGCTTGCCGTTGCTGCCGAAGTCGACCGGGAAAGCGAAGCTGGTCCTGACGAATCAGCGGGTGTTCAAGAAGACCGGCACGGTGTTGCTGAACTATGACGTGAAGTACGGCAGAAAGCGTGCGCGGTGAACGTACGCGGTGCGCGGGAGGCAGGAGAAGTCCCGCTCACCGCGTACCGCGTACTCTTCCGATCAGCAGCGCGCCCCGATCCACTCCTGAGAGCCGCGACTACTAATTCGCGCCTTGCGCCTGCAGCGTGCCGAAGGCCTGATGCCCCGGCTCCGTGCCATACGAGGCGAGGTCCTCGACCCGCAGAATCACTCGCGCCGCGATGTTGCCCACGATGCTCTGCCGTTCCTTGGCCGCGGACGTGGCGACGATCACGCCGATGTATTCGGCCAGCTCCGCCGGCGGCGGTGTCGAGTTGCCGCCGCCCGCCGTCCAGTACAACGCCGTCGTGGTGTGCGCAAAACCTTTGAAGCTCTCGTCGGCCGTGTAATCGCCGCCGGTCACTTGAGTGTACCACTCGGCGCCCCAGAACTGGTAGCGCCGGCCCGCAGCGATACCCTCGGCGTTGCCCCCCCAGATGACGAAGGTTGTCGGGCGGTAGACGAAGACGCGCGGCTGGCTCGCCGCCGCCGCGACATAGAACGGCGTACCCGCGAACTGGGCCTGCAGCGCGTATTCCCCGTTGGGGAAGAGGGCCTGCGCCTCGCCGCTACCGTCGGTCGTGCCAAAGACCGTGCTGCTTCCGGTGCCGGTGGTGGCGGTGAACGCCACCCGCACCCCAGCGATCGGACTGCCGTCATAGCTCTCCGTCAGGCGGGCGCGCACCGGCTCGCCCTCCGCCAGCGCCGGCGCCGAGACGATGGCGAGGGTACTAGGCGCGGGCGCGACCGATAGGACCGCGACGGTCGCGACCGTGGGCTGGAAGAGGTACCTGAGATCGCCCACCGGCGACAGCGGATCCGTCGCCACCGTGAAACCGGGCTTGGGGAAGGGGGTGCTCACCGGCTCAAAGGCACCGGCAGTTAAGGGAATCGTGGGGGAATCGATGAGCGTGATCCCGAACGATTTCAGCCGGAAAAAGAACCCCATTGTCATCTCCGGCGCCCACGAGAACTCGCTGTAGGAGATGGTGACCTGCAGCGCGTCCGGCCGGACGTTCAACGTCTGGTTGGACCCGTCGAAACCAACGATGGGTGCCGCCAATTGACTCGCTCCCTCGGCCGTCACTTTCGCGAAGAACGACCGGCCGGTGAGCCCCAAATCCTCGCACAACCCCAGCGCCAGGGGGTCCAGCGGAAAGTTCGGGATGACCAAGACACCGACGCTCGGGCACGAGACCTCCGCGATGTCGAGCCGCTGCGACGGCTGCAGCGGACCGGCTCCCGTAGTCTGATGAATCATCGACAGCAGGCTCAGGTGGATCGTGCCGACCTCGGCGCAGTCGCCGATCACCGGGCAGAAGTCGACATTCAGGCCGTAGTCGAATCCCAATCCGCCGGTAAAGGTGAACGCGGTTCCCGAGGCGGGGAGGGCGGCAAGGCTCAACGACACGTTGCCCGGAACGTGGTAGGTGAGCCCGGGTCCCGTGGCGCCGAAGCGGAACGGGAAGTCATAAGCCCACCCGCCGAGCGCGAAGGTGTAGGAGTACTCGTCGACTACGAAGCAGCCGACGACGGGACAGGCGAACGGGACGCCGGACAATCCGAGAATGTTGGGGACGTCGATGTTGTCGGAGGCCGACGGTCCTCCCCAGCAGCCGTGAAACTCGTGGATATCCTCGGCGGTGTAGTCCATGTCCTGGCCGAGGCACAACGACGTAACGGAGGTGCTGGCCTCGGAGCGCTCGAGCGCCACCGCTGTCATGGGCTGCTCGCTTACCTGGTCGACTACGAGCGACTGCGCGCGTCGGGGTGTTGCCTCGCCCTGGAGGTCGGTGACGAGGTCGGCGCGCAGACGCTCGCCCGAGCGTTCGCCGGCGACGAGCAGGGCGGTTCCGAGCGGGACCGCGTCCAGCGCGCTGCGGGAGCCGCCCATGTAGACCGGCGTCGTCGCGTCGGTCATCACACGCAGGTCGTTGCCGGCCTTGCCGATCGGCAGATCGTGCTTCAAGACGCGCGCGCGCCAGCTCGGGCCTGGTTTGAACCCGAGCTCCTGCTGCTTGAGGACGAACGCGGACCCTTCGCGGCGGAGCAGGACGCCGATGGTCGCAACGCGGTGCGGCCTGAAGGCGGCCGCCGGCGTCGCCGGCGCCGTTTTGGGTGGCGGGCCAGTCGGCTGGTCGCCGCAGGCGGACAGATAGAAGACACTACAGAGCAGCGTGACAGCTGGCAGGCTACGGATATGCAGGCGTACCATAGGGCTCCCTTGCACACTGGAACGGGAGGGGTATGTTCGCATTCCGCGGTTAACTCCGCGTCCAATCGCGGTTAGCAGCCGACAACGTGGACGTCGCATGGTCAACCTGAAGCTGCTGGGTGGTGCTCATCTGGAGGGAGCCGGTGGTGCCCGCGCCGGCCAAGCCTGTCAGCGACATCGCATCGCGCTACTGGCGTTGTTGCGAGCAGCTCCGGACGCCACGCTGCCGCGCGATCGACTCACCGCCCTGCTCTGGCCTGAGCATCCCGACCATCGAGCCCGGCGACTCCTCAACCTCGCCGTTCATGTGCTGCGTCAGGCGCTCGACCAACATCTGATCCTCAGCACAGGCCGCGAGCTCCGGTTGCGCAGCGACCTGGTCAACTCGGATGTGGCGGCGTTCGAAGCGGCGTGCGCTGGCGGCGACCCCGCAAAAGCCGTTGCGCTGTACAGCGGCCCCTTCATGGATGGCTTTTTCTTACCGGACGCGCGCGAATTCGAGGAATGGCAGGCCGGCGAGCGAGCGCGCCTGGACCGCACGCACGCCGCCGCTCTCGAAGCGCTCGCGCAGCAGGCCGAAGCGCGCGACGATACGAGCCAGGCGGTTCACTGGTGGAGCCGCTTGGCGGACAAGGACTCGCTCGACTCACGCGTCACGCTACGGCTGATGCTGGCACTCGAAGCCGCCGGAGCGCGGGAACGGGCGTTGCGCCATGCGCTGGCGCACGAAGCGCTCCTGCGAGAAGAGTTGAATGCCGAGCCGACTCCCGAATTCCAGTCGCTCATGGAGCGGCTGCGGCACCATCCCCGGCCCGTCCAAACTGCGGCATCGACCACCGAGGCACCGCGACCCCCGGCGCGGACGCACAAGCACCTTCGGTTGTGGATCGCGCTGGCCGCCCTGTTGCTCGCGTTTGTGACCTTGCGGCCGACTGCGAGTTCGGCGCCGCACGAGCCCCCCCCCGCCCCCGCCCCCCCCGACCAGCCCCGGCCCAGCCATCGCGGTGCAGCGCGTCAATTGTACCTGCGTGGGCGCTACGAATGGAACCAGCGTACCGAGCGCAGTCTGTGGAACGCCATCGCCGCGTTCCGAGCGTCTATCGCGGTTGACCACAACTACGCCGCCGCCTACGCCGGCTTGGCGGACGCTTATCGCCTGCTGCCCGCATACGCCAACGTGGACGGCCCGGACGCGATGCGACAATCGCGCGCGGCGGCGCAGCGCGCAGTCGAGTTGGACAGTCTGTCGGCCGACTCACACACCGCGCTGGGGGCCAGCCTCCAGGAGAGCGCCAACGATCGCGCCGGCGCGGCGCGCGAATATCGCACAGCGATTGCGCTCGATCCGCGCCACGTCACTGCATTGCGATGGTACGGCCTGCACCTTGCCGGCAATGGCAGGTTCGACTCGGCTCTGGTGTATACGCAGCGCGCGCGCCGGTTGGACCCGCTGTCGCCGGTCACGATTGGAACGGTCGGGACGGTCTACTACTTCGCGCGGCAACCGGAACCCGCGATTCGTGCGTTCCAGGACGCGCTCGCGCTGCATCCTGACTGGGCCACCGGCCACACCGTCCTCGGTCGGGTCCACATGATGGCCGGAGATCCAGAGCGAGCGGTCGCGTCACTCGAGCGGGCAGTACGGCTCTCGCGGTCACCGGCGGAAAGCGAGGCCCTGCTCGCGACGGCATACGCGCTGCTTGGACGCCAGATTGAAGCTCGGGAGCTCGTGGAAAAACTCACGCCCGGCACCAGTGGCGGCTACATCCCGGCCGTCGCCATAAGTGCCGCTTACCTCGCCCTCGGCCAACCCGATTCCGCACTCCACTGGATACGGCGCGGACTCGAGCTGCAGGACGCCGACCTCAAATACCTCAAGGTCGATCCTCGATTCGACGGGTTGCGCGACGACGCCGAGTTCCAGGACGTGCTGGCTCGGTTGCAGTTGCAGTAAGGCCCTGCTACAGACGACAAGCGCCCCGAACGTCAGGGGCGCTTGCGTCTGGTTCTGCGGACACTCAGCGCGACGCGAAGCGAGTGGGAAACTGCTTCGCGATCCCGGCGGCTAGAGGATCCGCGATCATCTGCATATGCCCCGCCGCAGACCGGATCTTGGCATAAGCCGTCGCGTCCTTCGCCGATTGGGCGTCGATCACGGTCTTGAGGGTAAGGATGTGGCTGCGCACGAGGTCAGCCACGATGTTCGTCGGCAGGTGTGGGCACGCCGCGTTGAGAAACGCTCCGAAAACGTTGGCGTAGCCGAGCAGGTCCTGGACGGCCTTGTCCTGCTTTCCTTTGTCCTTTGCGGCGAGACCGGTCGTGTAGTCGACGACGAACCCGATGTGCTTCCGCCACAACGTGAGGAACGCCGCCTCGGCGTCGGATCCATAGACTGAGCCGATGGCCTTGGATAGCGCGACCGAGTTCTGATCGAGGGCGCCGGCCGCGGCCTCGAAGTCGGCTTGCCGGCCACCCAGCGCGGCGCCGGTCGCCGAGCTGGCGAGGTAGACGTGCTCTGCAAGCAGCGTGTTGAGACCGACGCGTAGATCCGACGCCGGCATTTTGTTTTGACTCATCTGAGTCATCTGGCTGGCACCAATCGTGGCAAGGCCGAGCACGAGAGCGGCGAAGATTCTCGCGAAACGCATAGTCAACGATCCCCTTTCGGTGTCACGCGGACAGTGCCGCGCGTGAAGGTGTGACGAGTCGCTCCGACACCTTGTCTACGCCAGGACTGAGGGATCGGATTGGACGCTGCGAGCCGCTCCCCCCCTGTTGTTTCTCTGCGTGTGCTGTTCGACCGTTTCGAACTCCATTCTTTCCTCCTTTCTTTCAAGCGAAGCAAGCGCGCTTGTCATCCCGAGCGGAGCGCGCGTCACGCGCGCGGAGCGAGGGATCTGATTTGGGTGGCGACACCGCGACCTTCCAAAAGCAGATCCCTCGCGCCTTCGGCGCTCGGGATGACAGCCGCGCTTCGCCTCTGAAAAAGGGAGAATAGAGGAATAAGAAGAACGGTCAGCGTCGAGAGGTTCCAACAACGCCGAACTAACCCATGGCCGCTCGGGGAGATTAGGCTGACCCCGGCATGGATGGGGCGAGGGTCGACAATCCGATGTCCTCCGACGGGCGTAGAGAAAATGTTCACTCTGCGCCCGTTGCTTTTTCCCGACTCGGAGGACCAATGCGCCGGAAAACCTTGATCGTCACCGCCGTCCTTGCCCTCACGGCGGTTGCCGGGGCGACGACCATCGTCAAGTATGCCGCCGCTTCAGATCATCAGGACACACCCGAAGTGGAGCTGAATCCGGGCATGGACATGACCGACGTGTACGTGTTCCCGGGCGCCGGACCGGATCGGACAGTATTCGTGCTGAACAGCTGGGCGTTCATCACGCCCGCCCAGACCCCGAGCACCTACTTCGATCCCGACGTGCTGTACCAGTTCAAGATCGACTCCAACACTGACGGCGTCGAAGACAAGGTCATCCAAATCACCTTCGACGGCGCTGGGGCAGGCCAGATGGTCACCGTGCGTGGGCCGCTCGCGCCGCCGGTCGTGGGTGCGATGGGCAACCGCATCGCGGCTGACGCGCCCAGCGTGACCGGCTCGATCAACACGGTGCTGGGGAGCGCGAGCGGGATGCAGGTATTCGCCGGCTGGCGCGACGATCCCTTCTTCATCGACCTGGAGCAGTTCTTCCGGATCATTCCCGACCGGAAGCCCGTGACCGGGCCACTCGCGCAGCTTCCCGATGCGCCGAGCGCCAGTGCGTTCCGCAATCCCGGAGTGGACTACGTGCAGGGCTTCAACGTGCTGTCCATTGTGATCGAGCTGCCGACGGCGTGGCTTACGGCGGGCGGTAATCCCAAGATCGGCGTGTGGGGCACTACGAGCAGATAACTACGACGATAAGGAGCATGACAATGCGTATGAGAACATGGCTGGGCACCGCGATCGTGAGCCTCGCGCTCTTGGGAGGGGTCGGGTGCAACTCCGACGCCGTAGCGCCGGCATCTCGGAGCTTCAATCAGGTGCAGCGGCTCGGCAATCCGCTGGTGAGCGAAGTGTTTCTTGCCAAGCGCTCTCACCCGGTGCACGGCACCACCGGGCCGGCGCAAGACAACGCCCTGATTGCGGCGGAGCTCAAAGCGTTCGTTGCGAATGTCGCAGGGCGCAATGCGACGGTACAGAACACCCTCGCCGCCGTGCTGCTGCCCGACGAGCTGATCGTGCAAGCCGACAAAGACCCGGCGAGCGCAGGCTGGCTCCGCTGGGCGCTGGCAAACGGCTGGGGTGGCCGCACGCTGACGGACGACGTTGTCGATGCGGGCCTCCTGGCGATCTTCGGGTCCCTGCTCGACGCCAACAACACGAGCCCTGGTCTGACGACAGACAACGTGGCGGCGAACGACCACCCGTTCCAGAACAGCTTTCCCTATCTCGCCGCGCCCAACTGAACGACCGGGTCGGCAATCCGATGTCCTCCGACGGGCGTAGAGAGAATGTCCACTCTGCGCCCGTTGTTTCTTCTCCACTCGGAGGACCCCATGCGCCGGAAAACTCTCGTCACAGCCGTCCTCGCGCTCGCGGCTGGCGCCGGAACGGCAGCCATCGTCAGGTACGCCGCCGCTTCGGATCACCAGGACACGCCGGAAGTCGAGCTGAGCCAGCTCCTCGACATCAACGACGTCTACGTGTTTCCGGGCGCGACGTCTGATCGCCTGACGCTGGTGCTGACCACCGCCTCGCCGCTCACCCCTGCGAGGTCCGTCACAGCGTCGTTCGATCCCGACATCCTGTACCAGATCAAGATCGACAACACCGGTGACGCGCTCGAAGACCGGGTGCTGCAGTTCACCTTCACGGGCACCGGGCAAAACCAACGGGTCGAAATGCGGGGACCGGTCGCTCCCGAACAAACAGGTACCGCGAACCGACGGGTCGGTGCCGCCTCCACACTGAGTGGTGCTGTCAACACCGTGCTCGGCTCACCCTCTGGTATCCAGCTCTTCGCAGGGCTGCGCGACGACCCGTTCTTCATCGATCTCGAGCAGTTCTTCAAGATCATTCCCGACCGCGCACCCGTGACCGGGCCACTCTCGAAGATCGGCCCCAAGCCGGAGGCCACCTCCTTCCGCTCGCCAGGGATCGACTTCCTCCGTGCCTTCAACGCACTCGCCATCGTGGTCGAGCTGCCTGAGTCGATGCTGCTGCCCGCGGGCGGCGGTGCTGACCCGCAGATCGGTGTATGGGCCACCACGAGCCGGTAATCCGAAATCACCAGGACCTTGAACGCTTGAGGAGAGGAGCATCACACATGAACAGCCCCACTCGATGGTTCCGCCTGGGTGTGCCGCTCGTGCTCGCGGCGCTCGCCGCCTGCCAGGACGGCCCCAATGCCGCCACCGGCCCCAGCTTCAACGTCACTTCCACCGGCGCCCGCGTGTTCACCCAACGCGAGCGGCTCGGCAATCCCCTCGTCAGTGAAGTCATGATCAGGAAAGCCCGCCACCACCAGCACAACTACGGGATGCCGGCCACCGATGTGGTGAACTTCCGGGACGACCTGAGGGGCTTCTTGACCGGCGTCGCCGGGCGCGACGCAGCCTACGCCAACGTCATCGCCGGCGCGCTGCTTCCGGACATGCTGCTGACCTATCCGAAGCGCGACGGCACACCCGTGTTTTGGTTGAGCTGGGTGTTCGGCGGCTTCGGGGGACGCTCGCTGTCGGACGATGTCGTGGACATCGGACTAGGCGCGCTGTTCGGCGACCTGCTCGGGAACACGAATAACGTGACCCCCGGCCTCACGACCGACAACGTGAGCGCGAACGACAAGGCCTTCGGCGGCACCTTCCCGTACCTGGCCGCCCCAACGCTCCCATGAATCGCAGGGGCGCGCTCGTCCTCGTTCTCGTCGTCGCCACCGTTGCCGGTTTGGCGGTGGGCGCTTCACGTGCCGCCGCCTCTGCCGAGCGGGCGGAGGCAGCGGCGAGGGCGCAGGCCGAGCGCGCCGCTCGCGACCAGGACATCACTTTCTTCAAAACGCGGGTGACAGCGGATCCCATCGGCGCCGCCGACCGCGCCCGGCTCGCGGCGCTCTACCAGCAGCGGGGCCGTGAGACCGGCGACTTCGAGGATTACCGCCGCGCGGAGGACCTCGCGCGTCGTTCGCTGGCGTTACGAGCGGCTCACAACGACGGCAGCTACGTGGTGCTGGCGTCCACGCTGCTCGCGCAGCACCGCTTCACCGAAGCGCGCGCCGCCGCCCGTGCGCTCAACGCGCGCGATCCCGGTGTCCCGCGCCACCAGGCGCTGCTCGCGGAGATCGAGCTCGAGCTAGGGTCGTATGATGTGGCTCGCGTTTTGTTCGACTCACTTGCGCGCAAACCCCACGACCTCGCCATCGCTCCAAGACTCGCGCGCTGGGCAGAGCTCACCGGACGAACCGACATCGCGCGACGCTTGCTCGAGCGCGCGCTCGCCGACGCGCTGGCACGCCGCGACCTGCCCGCCGAGCAGCTCGCCTGGTTTCACCTGCGGGTGGGGGATTTTGACATTCGGCACGGCCGGCTCGCCGAGGCGGACTACGCGTTGCGCGCCGGCCTCACGGTGCACCCCGGTGACTACCGCCTGCTCGCCGCGCTGGCACGCCTCGCAGCCGCGCGCGCCCAGTGGCGGCGGGCCATCGCCTACGGGCAGGACGCCATCGCCGCCGTGCCCGATCCCGCAACCTTCGGCGTCATCAGCGACGCGTACGCAGCGCTCGGCGACACGCTGAACGCGGCGCAGTACGCGAAGGCCATGGAGGTCGCGACCCTGGGTCAGCCGGGTCAATGGCACCGCGCCTGGAGCCTGTTTCTACTCGATCACAACAGACGAGTCCCCGAAGTGCTGGCGCGCGTGCAGGCTGAGCTGGCCACGCGCCAGGATGTGTACGGGTACGACCTCTTGGCGTGGGCGCTCCATAAAGCGCATCGCGACGCTGAAGCGCGCGTGGCGATGGCGCGGGCGCTG
Source organism: Gemmatimonadales bacterium (assembly GCA_044869265.1). Classification (GTDB taxonomy): domain Bacteria; phylum Gemmatimonadota; class Gemmatimonadetes; order Gemmatimonadales; family GWC2-71-9; genus 20CM-2-65-7. The sequence goes on along the minus strand of JBIOXD010000046.1, from coordinate 19,156 downwards.
GCGCTTGGCACGGATGATCCGCAGCTGCGCGCGCACGCCGCCGCGATCGACGCGAGTCTGGGGAAGACCCAATGAGCGAGTTCACCGCCTTTGTCACCCTCGGGTTCCGCCACATCGTGGACGCCGGCGCCCTGGACCACATCCTGTTCCTCCTGGCGCTTGCGGCGATCTACCGGCCACGCGACTGGCGTGACGCCCTGTGGGTCGTGAGCGCGTTCACCGTCGGCCACTCCATCACACTGGCGCTCGCCGTGACCGGCGCGCTCGTCCTGCCGACGGCGCTCATCGAGTTCCTGATCCCACTGACCATCCTCGCGACCGCGCTCGAGAACATCGTCGTGCACGAGCGCCGCCGCGCGCTCTGGCGCGGCCGCTACCGGCCCCTGTTCGCCGGATTATTCGGGCTGGTGCATGGCGCTGGATTCGCGAGTTACCTGCGCGGCTTGTTCCTCGACGACGTCGCGCTGCCCCTCTTTGGATTCAACCTGGGGATTGAGCTGGGCCAAGTGGCGGTGCTGGCCCTCGCTGCCGCATCTCTCGTGCTGCTCGACCGGATCCTCGGGTTCATCGCGCGCCCACATGCGTCGGGGACGCCGCGCCTGCGCGTCGTGACGATCTCGGTCATCGTGGCGCTCGTGAGCGCGCACTGGGCCGTCCAACGGAGTCCCTTCTAGCATGGGCGCCGTGCTTGCACTGATCATGGCGCTCGCTACGCATCCACTGCACACGACGCTCACGCAGGTGGCGTACCGAGAGGCCGACCGCACGCTGGAGCTCGCGGTGCGGGCATTCGCGGACGATTTTCGCGCCGCGCTCAAGACCGACGTGACGGACTCGGCGGCGGCCGCGTACCTGCGGTCGACCGTCACCCTGTTCGACGGAAGTGGACGCGCGCTCGCCACGACGTGGTGCGGACTTCGTCGCGTGGGTGACGCATTCTTGCTTTGCTTGCGGGCCTCCGCGCCCGAGGGGCCCAAGGGCTTGCGGGTGCGCGTGGCGATCCTGTTCGAGCGATACTCAGATCAGATCAACATCGTCGAAGCACGCGTTGGAGACCGGCGCAGCACGCTGCTGTTTCTCGTAGGAGATCTGTCGAAACCGCTCTTTTGAGGGGTGTCGTCCGAGAAGTCAAATCCCACGCCCTGGTGCTCGATCGGATTGGGTACCCACTCTAAAGAGTGGGCCCAATGAATCACTGCCCCTCAGGCGCAGTGCCTTGTTGGGCCCACTCTTCAGAGTGGGATCACCAGGGATGGGACGATGCATTCTTTAGGCTCACCACGTCCCCACCAGGAACGGTTGCTGCGTGGGCTGCGGCGAGCCGCCCTCCGGTTCTTCCGTAACCGCGCTGACCTCCGGCTTCACTCCGGCAGGCATCTGCAACGTGATGACCGCGTGGCCTGTGGGCGATGAATTGAATACGCCGACGCTCACCGGTGCGCGGCCTTTCTCGATCGCCCAGAGCTGATAGGTGCGGCCCGCCGGCGCGGGAGGGAGGTCGAACGCCGCGGCCACCACGATGTTGCGCGCGCGATTCCAGTAGAGCCGCATCGACGGAGCCTTGCCGGTGGCGGCGAGATCCGTCGTGACGACGGTGGAGTCGAGCAGCGCCCCGACGAACTGCTTCGCGCTATCGAGGTCGCTCTCCATGGCAGCGAGCGCGTTCCGCAGGGTGCCGGCCTCTTTGGTAGCCTGCCAGTACCCGAGTCCACCGAGGATGGCGAGCACGAAACAGGCTGCCGCTGCCCACGCCAGCAGTACGGGCCGCCGGACTGGGATCGGCCGCACTTGGTGTGCCGCGCGCAGCACGTGCTCGCGCAGCTCGGCGGGTGGAGCGGCCGGAACCACGCCCTGGGCCAAAGACCCTGCGACTTCGCGGAATGCCTGGACTTCGGCGCGGCACTCGGCGCAGGTCTCGAGGTGCCGCTCGAACTCGACCCGCTCGGTCGAGTCCAACGCACCCAGGGCGTAGGGCGCCGCGAGCTCTGTCCAGCTGTGCGCGGTCATGGTTCCCCTACCCTGGAGACTCGTCCCGTCAGCGCGTCACGCAGCCTTTCCATCCCGGCCCGGAGCCTGGTCTTCACCGTGCCGAGCGGCTCCTTCAGCTCGGTGGCGATCTCACTATGCGTGAGGCCCCCAAAGTAGGCGAGCTCGATGACGCGACGCTGCGCCTCGGGCAGATCGGCAAGCGACTGGGTGACGAGCTGCCGGGCCTCTTTGCGTTCGACGTCGCGGTCGGGCGCGTCACCTGCGGCGAGCGGCGTTGCGAATCCCGCATCGCTCTGTTGTGCCGCACGTTCGAGAACTTTCGCACGGCGGCCGCGCGCCCGCACCAGGTCGAGCGCGCGCGTGCGTGTGATGGTCGCGAGCCATGCGGCCACGCTGCCGCGCGCGGGGTCGAACTGGCTCGCGGTACGCCATGCCTGGCCGAACGTGTCCGCCACGACTTCCTCCGTATCCGCACGCTCCCCCACGATGGCGCGCGCGAGGGCGTAGACCGTGCCCGCGTGGCGGTCATACAGCTCGCCGAGGGCGCGTTCGTCGCCGGCAGCCATACGTTCAATCAGTGGCCGGTCCACGGCCTCGAAAGTGGCGGTGATTCACAGGTTGTGCAATCAATACGTCTGGGAATGGAGACCGGATTGGGGGGTGTCCCGCACCTCCTTCGTACCTGTAGATCTCAACTGACCATTCCGGTGTTCGTGCTGGTGCGACCACGCGTCGGGGATTTCCTTTACGAGCCGGCTGAGCATCGCACAATGCAGCAACAGATTCAGGCAGCAAGAGAGGCGGGAGCGCACGGGATGTGACCGGCGCGCTCACCGCGTCCAAGCAGATCGCAGAGGATCGGACGGCGCAGCTGATCGAAGCCGCCCGGCCGCTGCCGGTGACGTTTCACCGAGCGTTCGATGCCTGCCTGGATCTGGCCGCGGCGCTCGAAACCCTGGTTGCACTCGGTGTAGAGCGGGTGCTGATCACGGCCCGATTAACCCACCAACCACGCTCTTCTTCTCTTTTCGGTCTCAGCGCCCAGCGACTGTCATCCTGAGCGGAGCGCGCGCAGCGCGCGTAGCGAAGGACCTGCTTTTCCGGAGCCCACCAACGAAAAGCAGGTCCTTCGCAGCCGCAGGCGCTTCGCGCCTGTGGCGCTCAGGATGACAGGCGTGCGTTGTCTTTCGAGCAGGGGATAGGGTGAGGGAGCGGAGCGGAGAGTGGTCAGGGGGTGCGGATAGGCAACTCCACATAACTGCCCGCCAAGAACCGGATCTCGAGCGGCTCGCCCGCGTCCGCCACAGTCTCGTCATTCACTTCTTTCCCACTGCCGTAATTGATCTGCTGCCCCGGCCCCTTGATCGGCCCAATGACCACCACGACCCGACTGCCGCGGGCCATTCGTCGACTGAACAGCACTCTGGATGTGAACTCGAGCGTCTCGCGGGCTCCCGGCGTGAGTAGCCGCCGTTTGGAGGGATCGCGCCTGTAGCTCATCCGCTGCTGGAACGGCGGGAACTGGAAATACTCTCCGGCCGTCGTCAGCTCGAACAACTGGATCGAGAGATCGACGTCGCGCTTGTTGGTCGTAAACTCGAGATGCCCGTGAAACAGCCCGCTCACCTCTGTCGAGTTCTGTAGCGGTTCGCTCACGTACTCGAGCGCCCCATACGTGTTGAGCGCGGAATCGCGAATCCCACCTCCCGGAAATGTGCTGTCGATATCGCCGCGATAGGCGAGATCGAACCGTAGAGCGCGCTCGGGACCGAGCGGTACGCGCAGCGTACTATCCGACATCGCCTTGATCGATGGCGCGTGCTCCCAGACATTCGCACCCATCACCTGGTAATTCACGCGATCTTCGAGCAGCCGTGGCCGCGCTCCGCTCTTCAGCACCCAGTTGAACCACCGATACCGCAGCTCGGCGACTATGTCGATACGCGCGACCGAATCGATCTCGTAGCCGCCAAGCGTCGTGGCGGTGTCGCCGCGTGCGTTTACCACGCCGCGCTGCGCCTGCGGATGGTTGTACGGCCCAATGAGGAGGTAGTGCCGCGCTGCGGGATTGTGCGCGTAATGCTGATCGAAATAGTACTGCGCCGCGCCCGGCCCGCCCCAGAAGTAGCCCGCCGTCTGGAGCACCGGGATATCGATCTTCGCGAACTCTGCGGCGCTGGGGATCATGTCACGCCAGTACGCGTCGTACGACGAATGCGAAATCCACTCGTTGAACACGGGATTCGGCGTGCCGTCGATCCTGTCGAGATCACGATATGCCCGTCCGCTCGTGTACCACTCGCGACTCAGGCGCCGCCAGCGCGCGTTGTCGAAGTAGGTCGCGTTGTCGAGCGTCTTGTTGTTCGTCGTGTAGAACGGCCACTGATAGATGAAATTCCACACGATATTTCCTTCCATCGGCACATCGACTGCAGGGGCTGCGGGCGCGCCCACCATGATCGCCTTGAGTGCTTTCGGCCTGTGCCGCACAGCCGCCCACGTCGTGAAGCCGCTGTAGCTCCCGCCGTACATGCCGACCCGCCCATCGCTCCACGACTGCGTGGCGATCCAGTCGATGAGAGCCGCGGCATCGGCCCCGTCGTAACGGTAGGGCACCGGCGTCTCGGGACTGCAGGCCTTGCCGCGCGTGTACCCCACGACTCCGGCATATCCGTTGGCCGCCGCGCGCCGGGCCTCGGCGAGGTTTGCGGTCGAATCGACGTAGATCGTGAACGTGAGCAGCGCAGCGAGCCGGGGTGGTGTGGGCGGCCGCACGATCAACGCGCACACAGTCCCGCCGTCGCGCATGCGCACCTGCACGTTGCGCTCGACGATGTAGGAGGAGTCCTGAGCTGCGGCGGAGGAAGCCCCGAAAAGCAGAAGGAGAATCGTGAATCGCATGTGCAGGCCTCTACGCAATGGAACCGGGCGCCGTTTCAGAGCGCGCGGCATGCTGCGCCCCTGCATTCTATCCGTAGATTCGAATCATGCGAACAGAAACCTTCCTGAGCGCTCTCATTCTTCTCGCCCCATCCGCCGGCGCCCAGTCGACGCGCGACTCCTTGCTCGCACTCGATAGCGCGTGGGCGCGTTCGTATGCGACTGCCGATACCGCCCTCGCGAACAAGCTGTTCGATGACAGTCTCATCGTGACGAGCGGCACCGGCCGGCTCAAGGACAAGAAGGGTGAGATGGCGGATGTCGGGCCGCTCCCGCCGGGATTTCAGATCCATTACTTCCGGACGAGCGATGTGCGGGTGCAGCCGCGCGCGGGTGTCGTGACGGGACTGGCCGAGTGGTCGTGGACGTTTAATGGGCCGACGAGCACGACGCGGCGGCGGTACACCGCTGTCTATGCCCGAGGAGGGCCACTTGGATGGAGAATGGTAGCGCTCCATATCGGCCCGGCACCGAACTGACGCCCAGCACGAGCGAAGACCCTCCTTAGCCGGCCAACTCGCGCAGCTTCTCCAACACCTTCACCATCGCCCACGTATCCCGCTCGCAGTAGTTGAGTAAATCCTGCCGCACCCGATCGTGCTCCTCCTTCGGAATCTTCCCCGCCACGAACAGTAGGCGCGCGATCTCCACACTCGCCACGAGCCCATCGACGATCACGAGATCGTCATAGGTCAGCTCCGGCACGAGCGGCGACAGCACGTATTTGAGACTGAAACTGCCGAGGAAATCGGGGTGGTACACGTTGTCACGCACGACCGGCAGCAGGTCGATGAGCTTGATCTCCAGGGCCTCGAGCTCCGTCTTCAAGTCGGGGACCGCTTTCTGTAATCCCCGAATCCGCGTCTTTTCAAAGCCCGAATACGTCACAACCTTGTCGGCGTTTCGCGTGGCGTCGACCATACGCTGAGCCAGCTCCGGCCGGCAGTCCTTCGGCCCCTCGGCCAGGTACTCGGCGTGCTTGTACGTGCCGTCGCCGTTGGCCTCATGATAGCTGAACTGCGCCGGCGCCTGCTCCCACGGCGCCATGCCCGGCCACACGGGGACGGCGCGCTGGATCGTCTCGAAATCGAGAAAGCCCAGCTTGCAGTCGAATGCTTCGAGCGCTTTGGCGAGCAACGACTCGACGATGATCCGCTGCTCTTGCATGGCCCGGATCTGGCGCTTCTGCGTCGCGTTGAGCTTCTGGTCCGCCGGCAGCTCCGAGATCCGGCTCACACCCGTCAGCAGGAAGTTGCAGCCCCTCTTCGGACCGATATTGAACAGCCGCATGATGTGATCGGGATCCTTGGGCCAACAGCGCTCCATGAAGGGGCACTCGTACGGCTCGTGACACTGCAAGCCGATGGGAATGTCGGGTAATGGACCGTCGAGCATCTCGGACTGCTTGTCGAGTTCCCAGCTGACCTTGTTGATCAGCGGCCGTACCAATTCGGTCACATCGGTGCGTTCAAAAAGATTCGTCAGGTCGGGGAACCGACACTCCTTATTGAGGTGCATGACGTCCGCACCGGTGATGTGGATGCCGCTCCGCTCGAGGACGTGGATCTGCACCGCGACATCCTGCAAGTGCTCTTCTTTCTGCGAAGACGACGACTTCACCTCGGTCAGATGAAACCCTTCCCCCCCAGGTGTCAACACATCCACGGCGACGAATGTGTTATCGGCGAGAGCGCTCGCCTCGAAGATCGCGGGCGCACGGTCGTCGAGCAGCTTGCGCGTGAGGGTGATGCGTGCATCGACCGCGTAGTACGGGAGATCGACAAGGACGCCGCCTGGAAAGCGATCGCGCGCGAGGGCCCCGACCTGGACGCCTTGGTCGAACCGGTCCTGGAGGACCTTGCCGGGCTGCAGCTCGACCGCCATGGGCTCGTGGACCTTCCACCAGAGGAGCTTGTGACATTGGACGCCGGCGGTGTAGCGGGATTTCGAGAGGCGGTGGGGCATAGGTCAGAATGTGGAGCGAGGGTGCGACAGTGCAACCGCATCCTTCCCTACTCCCTCATAGACAAAGTGAGCCAGCCTGTCATCCTGAGCGCCGAAGGCGCGGAGGACCTGCTTTTGAGCGCGCCCCAGGCCCAAAACGATCCACGTTGCGCGCCGAAAAGCAGGTCCTTCGCTACGGCGAGCGTCTCCGCCCGATAATTGCGCGGTACAGCAAGAGCAGCAGCACGGCGCCGACAATCGAAGCGATCCAGCCGGCGCTCTCACCGCTCGAGTACAGCCCCAGCATCCGCCCGAGCCACGTCCCGACGATCGCCCCCGCGATGCCCAACAAGATGGTGATGATCCACCCGCCCGGATCCCGGCCGGGCACGAGCAGCTTCGCGATGGCGCCGACGATCAGACCGATCACCAGCGTCGCTATCAGTCCCATAACACCTCCGTGACGGCGACAGAGTCTAGCACGCTAGCTCATTAGCGGCGGCTTCGAATAATACTCACCAGGCGCACAGACGCATCGGACCCTTTTTCACTCTTTCCTTCCCTTAAGTAGGCGCGCGACTTGTCATCCTGAGCGGGCGCGTACGCGCCCGCGAAGGACCTGCTGTTGTGGGCCGAGCAGGCCTCGCTCGCGCGCGTATGCGCCCGCAGCCCGCTTTTACCGACCGAAAGCAGGTCCTTCGCTTCGCGCGCGTAGCGAGGACCTGCTGTTGGGAGGAGCGCTCGAAGCCCGCCAAAAGCAGGTCCTTCGCGCCTTCGGCGCTCAGAGCCTGCCCTGAGCGTAGCGAAGGGATGACAAGCCGCTCGGTGCTTCATATAGAAGAAAGAAAAGGTCGTGAGGGGGCTGGCGCGGCACAGTCGCGAATTGAATATTGCGGCCCCCTTTCCCCCCTTCTGCAAATGCCTGATCCGGCTGCTCCGGTTACGCCCGCACGTACACCTGCCGACGATCTCTGGTCGATCGACGAGGGCTCGTTCGCGGTGTTTGCCAGGCAGCTCGACGCGTCACAGGCGCATCGCGCCTGGTACGAGCTGCGGCGTGAGGCGGAGCACGTCGCGCTCGTGCCGGGCTTCGACCGGCTCATCACGCTGGGTGGCCACGCGATCAAGGAACTACCGCATCAGATCGACGTCGTCCAGCGGGTGCTGCGGCAGATGGGCGGCCGCGCGATCCTCGCCGACGAAGTCGGCCTCGGCAAAACGATCGAGGCGAGCATCATCTACCGGGAGCTGGCGATTCGCGGGCTGGCCCGCCGGACGCTGATCCTCACGCCGGCATCGCTCGTGGGGCAGTGGCAGGGGGAGCTGGAGGAGAAGTTCTTTCAGCGCTTCGAGACTCCGACCGATCCCGACGACTGGGCGGGACAGCGCGTAACCCGCGCGATCGTGTCCCACGACCGCGCGCGCTCCCGCCGCCACGCGGAGGAGATTCTCCGGCACCATTGGGACCTCGTGATTGTGGACGAGGCGCACAAGATCAAGAGCCACCGCGGCGCGACGTACAAGTTCATCGAGAAAATCGAGCGCGATTTTCTCCTGCTGCTCACGGCGACGCCGCTGCAGAACGACCTGCGCGAGCTCTACAACCTCGTCACCCTGCTCCGCCCGGGGCAGCTCGGCACCTGGGAGGAATTCCGCGCGGCGCACCTCGTGGGGGGCGATCACCGCCAGCCCAAGGACCCCGAGGCCCTGCGCGCGCTCACCCACGCGGTCATGATCCGCACGCGCCGCGCGAGCGTGGTCGACGATCTGGACCTGCCACCGCGCCGGCCCCGGCATCCCGAAGTCAAGCTGACCAAGGCCGAGGCCGATCTCTACGAGCGTACAACGGAATTCCTGCGCCGGTTGTATCGCGAGGGCTTCGTCCAGCACGAGGAAGACGAGGACGAAGCGGAGGCCCCGCCCGGAACCTCACGACGGCGGACCGGCAAGGGGATGGTCCAGCTCGCCATGATTCATCTGCGGCAGCGCCTGTGCTCCTCGTCGAAAGCGCTGGCGGAATCGCTCGAGCATCTGGCCGAAGGGGAGCGCATCAAGCCCGAGTACCGCAACATCGCGCGCCAGCTCGCCGGACGTGCGCGCAAGGTCACCACGCACGCCAAGCTCAACGTCCTCACCCGCATCCTGAAGGAGACGCCGGACCGGGTCGTGGTGTTCAGCGATCATCGCCCGACCATCGAGCTGATCGAGCAGCGGGTGAAGGCGCTGCGCCCCCCCCGGACGCCGATAGTCTACTGGGGCGCCCTCACAAGTCCCGAGCGCGATAAGCGGATTCGCGCGTTTCACGACGATGAGCGGAGCGTACTGATCGCCACGCGCGCGGGGAGCGAAGGGCGCAACCTGCAGATCTGCAACGTGCTCGTGAACTACGACCTGCCGTGGAATCCCATGGTGGTCGAGCAGCGCATCGGACGGGTGCACCGCATCGGGCAGAAGCGCGAGGTCCACATCGTGAACCTCGCCGCTGCCGGGACCATCGAGTCGTACATCCTCCACCTGCTCGACAAGAAGATCAAACTGTTCGAGCTGGTCGTGGGTGAGCTGGACCTGATCCTCGGCGAGTTCGGCGGCGCGCAGAAGTTCGAGGTGCGGCTCGCGGACGAGTGGCTCGCGGCGGAGAACGACGAGGACTTCGCGCGCCGCGTGGAGACGCTGGGCCTCGATATCGAACGGAGCAGCGCGACCGGCCGGGAGCAGGAGCAGCTGAACTCCATCATCGCGCCCGACGACAACGCGACGCGGCTCGCACGGCGGTTCGAGTCCCTTTCCGTTCCCGCGCGGCTGCGGCTCGGTCTGGGCACGAGCCAGGTCGTGAAGGCGGCTGGATGGGAGGCCAAGCGCGTGCGGCTTGGCGTCCATGTCACCGAGCTGATCGAGGCGCTCGAGTCCATCGAGCCCATCGGCGGCGTCATCACCGCGGAGCCCACCCCCGCCGGGAGTCACCCTGAGTACGGCGCGCTGGTGCGCCTCACAGGCCTGACCAGCTCGGGACGCGCGATTACGCTCGTGGCGCAAGTCGAGCGCCGCCCGCTCGCACTGGTCGATATCGCCGTGGAGGCCGTGTGACGGCCGTCCGCCAATCCCCACGCAAGCAGAAACGCAAGCATCGTCCCCCCTCTCCCGAAGGGAGAGGGGGTCAGGGGGTGAGGACTCCCGACGGGCGCGGGGGCCAGGGGGTGAGGACTCCCGACGCTGGCGAAGGCCAGGGGGTGATGCCGGAGGGCGATCCACGCATCCGGCCGTTGTTGGAGCGCTACTGCAAACTCGCCAAAGTGAAGCTGCTCCCGCGCGGCGCCGATCTGTATGAAATGAAGCTGCCGCTTTCCGAGCGCGCCCATTTCGCCGATCGCGCAACGGTCCGGGTGGCCCTGTCGCTCGAGGCCTTGGAGCGCGACCCGGACGCCGAAATGGCGGTGCTCGGTAGCCCGTTCCTAGGCGCTCTGATCGAGGCTATCCGTGCGCGTGTGGGCCGGCTGTCGTTCGGCATGATCTCTCCGGGACCCGGAGAGGGGGCACGTCGTCCCCCCTCTCCGCGTCAGCGGAGAGGGGGTCAGGGGGTGAGGCCGGGCCAGGGGGTGAGGCCCGGCACCGATCTTACAGTCCCCGTGCGTAACGGCACTGCCCGCCGTCGCAAATCCGTCCTGGCCATCCACACCATCGGTCGGCTGCTCGCACGCGTAGTGCTGCGCGCCGGCGCGGCGGTCGAGGAAGTCCTGCTCGAGAGCGCCGTCATCGATCTCGGGACCGGCGCCCGCGCGGACGACGGGGTGAGCGCGCTGTTCGCGGATCTGGAGGCGAACCGCATCGCCCCGGCCGATCCCGACGACGTTCCCGATGCTACCCTGGTCCCGGCGCGTGCCCCCGCGGAGATGCTCCAGCTCCTGCTCGGCGATTTGTCGAAACAGAGCGCCGAGCGGGTGGCCGCACGGCAGGCGGTTGCTGAGAAGGCAGTCGCCGCGGAGCTGGAGCGGCTCGATCGCTATTTCGCCTCGGTCCTTGCCGACAAGACCGATCGTGACGACGTGCGCACAATCACCGCGCTACACGAACGGCGCCGGGCGGAGGAGATGCGCCGCCATCAGGTGAAAGCGATTGTGCATCCGCTCCAGCTCGCCGACGCGCAGGTCCTGATGCAGCGGGTCGAGTGGGACATTCGGTCGACGAGTGGCGTGCGCGCCCGGTTCGCGGCACAGCGGCCGATCGCCGGAGCAGCGGGGGGGGCCTGGATTCTTGCCTGCCCAAAATGCGGCCGTCCGCCGGCGGAGCTCGCGGTCTGCGTGCACGAAGACCTCACCCCCCGGCCCCCTTTCCGTTCCGGAGAGGGGGAACACAAGCAGGGGCACCTCGCGTGTGACGCGTGTGCCGCGCGCTGTTCCGTTTGCGCCTCGGACTTCTGTGCCGATCACGGCATCGCTCATTGCCGGGTCGACGAGCAGCCCGCTTGCGAGCAGCACGCGCGTGTGTGCCAGTCGTGCCGCATGGCGCACTGCTCGACGCATGAACGCATGTGTGCGGAAGGTGAGCACCCGGCCTGTTCCGCATGTCTCGAAGCCTGTGGCAGTTGCGGCCGGATCGTATGCAACCGCCATGCGGAGCAGAGCCGGGCCGACGCGCCCAAGGGGAGCCGGCGCTTGTGCGCGGCGTGCGTGCGCCACTGCGAGGGCGGGACGAACGAGCCTGTGGGCGTGGACGAGGTGGTGGAGTGCGCGAGCTGCGGCAGATCGGTCTGCACGACGCACCAAGCGGTGTGTGCCGTGGACGGAGCGCTGCAGTGCTCCCGGCATCTGCGCCGGGCCGATGGTTCGGGCCGCCTCGTCTGCGAGCGGCACCGTGCGACGTGCGTGGCGGAGCCGGAGGCCGTGTTTGCGTGGGACGAGGTGAGCTCCTGTCCCGTATGCGGCAAGGACGCCTGTGCTCGGCATCAGGCAGCGTGCGGCTATTGCGGCCGCCAGGTCTGTACGGCCGACTTCGTGCCGCAGTCCCGCCGTTGCGCGACGTGCGCGCGGCTCGAGACGGCCGAGCCGCCGGAGGAAGTGGTCGCGGCGGTGCTCGCGGCCGCGACACGATCAGGGGAGCGCGGGCCCGGCGGGAAACGATCGTGGCGCATGGCCCGCGACCGAACCCATATCGTCCTGGAGCTGAATCTCGGTTGGCGTCGGCGGACCGTGTTCACGCTCCGGCATGGCGCATCGAAGCCCGATCGGATGGTGACGCACTAGGCTGCTCCGGGTCTCCTCCGCCGTTTGGACGACCCTCTGCACCGCGTCACAAAGCGTGGCCAGCGAGAGTGGCTTCAGGAGGACGTGCTCGGATTCCACGAAGTCCGGCATAACGCGGGGCTCCGGCAGCGGCTCCGAGCTCATCAGTATGAACCTGCCGCGCAGTTCCGGCCGTAGCGCGAGTGCATTCTCCCACCACCACACGCCGCCGCGCTCTGGCATGTTCACGTCGCTGATGACGACGTCGAACGACCGGCGACGGACGGCGTCCAACCCCTGAAGGCCGTTCGCCGCGCTGACGACCTGCCATCCTCTGCGCTCGAAGTGGCGAGCAACCGCCGACCGAAGCGCGACGTGATCATCCACGATGAGGGCGAACAACATGGACCAACTCCCACCAGGGCGCGGGGGGTCCTCGGGGTATACTTGGCTTGACAGCCTTGTGTGACGCTAATATGCTGAGCCGGTACAGCTTGCGGACTCGTGTAGGATGCCGCCATGATACTTCGGGGCTCAAAAACGGTGGCCGGAAGTCCAGATCTCCAGCCAGGCGCTGAACCCAGGCATGGTTCCTTCGGTTTAGAGCACGTCCCTCCGACTATTGCTCGCCTCATGCTCCTCCAAGACCCAGACCCATGACACGTGCTCTCATTGCCGGGCGCTCCCGTGTTCATCGTGACGCGCTCGCTACGGTCCTCGCGCAAGCTGAAGGGGTCCGTGTGGTGGGAACGGCATCGCATCGCGAAGAGGTCTTGGCGCGCCTGGATGACGATCGCCCTGACATCGTGCTGATCGACCTGACGATGGGCGAGCCTGCGAGGACCGTGGCCGACGTCAAGGCTCGCGCACCCGCCGTCAAGGTCGTGGCCATCGCTCTCGGTGACACCGAGGCGGAGGTGGTTGAGTTGGCCGAGGCAGGGGTTGCCGGCTATGTGCTGGCGGACGGCTCGCTCGAGGATCTGGTCGTCGCCGTGGAAAGCGCGGCGCGGGGAGAACTCTACTGCCCCCCGCGCGTCGCGTTCACCCTACTCCGCCGGGTCGGAGCGCTGGCCGCCCAGATCAAGGCAGAGGAGAGGACGGAGGGTCCTCTGTCGATGCTCACGCACCGGGAATGGGAGATTCTCCAGTTAGTCGATCAGGGGATGTCCAACAAAGAGATCGCCCGCCATCAGGGTATTGAGCTGGCGACGGCCAAGAACCATGTGCACAACATTCTCACTAAGCTGCATGTGCACAAGCGCATTAACGCGGCGATCTGGTACCGGCGCGGAGGTTTCCACCTCAAGCTTGAGACGTAGGCTTCTTTATGAAGCAGCCTCGGTATGGGTCGAGACGCGGCGGCGGACGATTTCGATGTCTTGTACCGGCCGAACCTCGACGCAGCCAGTGCGCGTCCAGGGAAACTCGCTCGCGATGCGCACGGCTTCGTCCATGTCCGCGGCCTCGATCAGGTTGAAGCCGCCGAGGACTTCTTTCGCCTCGGCGAACGGGCCGTCTCTGACGGTCAGCTTGCCGTTGCGGCTCCGCACCGACTTTGCGGTCACCGGACGCTGGAGCATTTGGGAATCGAGCAGCCGTCCGTCTCGGCGCAATTCGTCGGCGTGACCGAGACAGTACTGCATCTCGGCGTTGAATTCACCAACCGGCATGGCGTCCAGCAGGGTGGGATCGTTGTAGATGAGCAGCATGAATTTCATTCAGGTTCTCCCGTGAGCTTGTGTCCCGAGACAATCTACTTCATGAGCCGCAGGTCCTTCGCTACGCGCGCTTGTGCGCGCTCCGCTCAAAGCCTGCCCTGAGCGTAGCGAAGGGATGACAGGCTCACTCGCCTTGCTTAGAAAGAGAAGGATAAAGGAAGGAGCCATACCCGGTTGTGCTCAATTCGGCGCGATCAGGTGACTTTGCGAGTCCGACCCGCTAGCTTGTACGATGCCTTCCATTCATTGTCATCACTGCGGCGGCTTCATCGGCAATCCAGCGGGCACGCGCTATCGCGCGCCCGACGCTGCCACGCCGCCCGTTGCCCCCCACAGCGCGCTGTGTCTTTGCGATCATCCCGTAGTGTCTGACACGCCGGAGCCGGCGTCGTCGGTGCACGGGGTGCATCACATCCGCTCCGCGTCCCGGAACTAGCGTGAACAAGGCCGCCGAGCGGTTGGGCCTGGTGCCCGACCGCTCGGTGCGGTGTCCGGCCTGCCGGGCCTACATGGAATTCAAGACGGATCGTGCCGGCCGCGCGACCGAGGTATGCGCGTGCGGCTACCGCGCGTTCATCGAGCGGCGCCCCGGCAAACTCAACGAGGAGCCGAAGAACTAAATGCCGAAAGAAGACGCGATCGAGATTGAGGGGAAGGTCGAGGAGCTGCTGCGGAACTCTACGTTCCGAGTCACGCTCAGCAACGGTCACTCGGTGCTCGCGACGATCGCCGGCAAGATGCGGCGGTTCCGGATTCGCGTGCTCGCGGGCGATCGGGTGACGTGCGCGCTATCGCCGTATGATTTGACCCGGGGCAGGATCATCTACCGGCATAAGTAAGAGATTCAAACGCGTGGTCCGTGCGCTGAAAGCCTGCGCTACGCGCGGAAATGCAGCGGGTCCCTGAGGTTCTGAAGCTCGCGGTAATAGTAGAGCGCCGTCGGCCGGCGGTCCGTGAATTGCAGCGACTGGAGGAACGCGAGCTCCTCGGCGCTCGCCGTGCCGCTCAGCAACGGCTCGCGCAGGAATTCGAGCAGTCCTTTCTCCTGATCGCCATCGCCCCGTTCGCCGTATGCAAAGTGTTTGTGCTCTCCTCTCGTGGTGCGTATGGTGAGCGCGAACGTGGCGGGCTCCCATTCCCATGCCGCGATCGCGCGGTCCAGACGGTTCAGTTGTTTGGGCGTGACGTGCAGGACATCGCCGCGGAGGCGCGCGAGCTGCAGCAGGGTTTGCGCGACCAGCCGCTCCAGCTCGCCGAAGGATTGGCGCTCGAAGATCGCGCGCACGGCTTCGCGCTGGGCGGGGGCGCACTTGTCCAGCAGCAGCTCGCGCAGCCCGGGAAAGAGCGGCGCGACCTCGCCGATGCGGCGTATTTGCTCCTCTTTGAGATGCGCCTCCGCGACGCGGGCCAGCTCGCCGGGCGGGAGTTTGAGGAACCGGTCCATCCGGTCGTAGATGTCCGTGCGCTCGGGGGCGGGCGGCGCTTTCTTGCGCTTGAGAATCTGGGAGACGTAGGACTCCGTCACGTGCGCGGCGCGCGCCAGATCGCGCTGATCGAGCTGCAGCTCATCGAGGCGTTGCCGAATCACCAGCGCGACGTCCATTGTTAACTTTCCTTGGTTAATCAGATGATGGTTTGTGTCAAGACTTTGACAAAATTAGTACAGCGGGCTAGTTTGGGCCATGCACATTCACTGTCATCGCTGCGGCGGCTTCATCGCCAGTCCCGGGGGCACGACGTACCGGGCGCCGTCACGGGCAACGCCGGTCGCGACGCCGCACAGCGCCTTGTGCCGGTGCGATCATCCCCTGATCTACGGCCGTCCTCCGGAGCCCGAGAGCGAGCGCCAGTTGCGGGGTGTGCATCACATCCGGTCCGCGTCGCGCAATTAGCGCGAACCGCGCCGCCGCGCGCAGCCCGCTGGTCGCCGACCGCGGGCCGGCGCGCTGTCCCGCCTGCCAGGAGTATCTCGAATTCCGCACCGATCGGTTCGGCCGGACGCTCGAGCAGTGCCCGTGCGGGCACCGGGCCTTGGTCGAGCGCCGCAGCGGCAAGCGCGAGGACCCTGATGGCCATCCGTCGTGACGAAAGAAGTCGCCTTGGAGATCCAGGGACCGGTGGCGGAGTTGCTGCGCAAGTTGAGCTAGTCTCCGAGCGCCAACAACGCCCCCTCGTGTTCCAGCAGCCACCGTTTCACCCTCAATCCTCCGCCGAAGCCCGTCAACTCACCGTTCGCTCCCACGACCCGATGACACGGCACGATGATCGGGATCGGATTCTTGCCGTTGGCGAGGCCGACGGCCCGTGTGGCGAGTGTGTCGCCGAGCTGCTTCGCGATCGCGCCGTAGGTCGTCGTCGTACCGTAGGGGATCGCGCGCAGCGCATTCCACACGCGGTGCTCGAAGGCCGAGCCGAGCGCTTCGAGCGGCAGCTCGAACGTCCTGCGTGTCCGCGCGAAATACTCCTCGAGCTGCCGGCCGGCGCGCGCGAGGACGTCGGCGGCCGGCCCGTCGGTGGCTTCGGTCCAGCCCGCCTGATGAGTCGGCGCGGGGCCGCGGCGCGACGTCGGAAAATAGACGCCGGTGAGGGCGACGTCGGAGGCCGTCAGGACGAGCTCGCCGATCGGGGTGCGGAGGCGGCTGAAGGTTAGCGGCACGTCCTATACCAATCCGTTCTCACTCGTATTAACCATTCGTCTCACTCGTATTAACCATTCTTGTTAAGTCTCACGGTGTCACAAACGTTCGACTTGACAAACTTAGTACAGTGGGGTAGGGTTGGCCAGTCGGCGCAGTGTCAGTGGATCGAAGTTCACGCTGGAGCAGAGCAAGGAGTCCGTTATGTTCGCACGCAACGTTACGCTGCATCTCAAGGCCAACACGGCCGCCGATTTCACTCGCACGCTGGAAAACGATGTGCTCCCGATCCTGCGCAAGCAGTCCGGGTTCAAAGACGAGATCACATTCCTGACGCCCGCAGGCAACGAAGCCGTAGCGATCAGCCTCTGGGACAGCAAGGAGAATGCCGAGGCCTACGGCCGCGACACCTATCCTGCCGTCTTGCGGACGCTGGAGCGCATGGTCGACGGGACACCCGATGTTGAAAGCTACGAGGTCTCGAACTCGACGTTCCACAAGATTGCCTCACGGAATCCGAATCAGAGTCAACCCGTAGCCCGGTAAGCGAAGCGAAGCTCAGCACACGAGGGGCGGCACCATGGCCGCCCCCCCTTTTTTTGTCGACTGAGCCACTAACCAAGCCGACTGGAAGGTACCGTGCAATCCTCCGGCTCTAACCTCTGGCGCCCGTCCGCGCGCACCGTGCTGATCCTCTATCTGTCGTGCTCCGCCTGTACGAGCTGGCGCCCGGACACGCTGACCCCGCAGGCCGTGGTCCAGAGCCACCCCCTCTCGCTGCGCGTCACGTACACCGACAGCTCATCGGTCGTTATCAAGAGCCCCCAACTGCAGGGCGATACGATCGTCGGGCCCGATTCGAAGATGACCAAGGTGCGAGTGCCGCTCGACTCGGTGCTGCTGACCGAGACGCGTCACGGCGACACCGGCAAGAGTCTGTTGGCGGTGCTGGGCGTCGCCGCAGCGGCCCTCGCGGTGGCCGCGGTTGCGTTCGTGATCTCATGCAACCAGACCAACTGTATGAACATGCACCGGTAGGCGCCCCGTCGGCTGCTGTGGGGGGATTCGAGGAGCGAGAGCTCTCCGGCTTTCGTGTTCCCATGTTCGATGAACTCTCTTATCCTCTTTTTACCAAGCGAATGAGCGGCATGTCATCCTGAGCGAGCGCGCGAAAGCGCGCGAAGCGAAGGACCTGCTGTTGGCCACGCACAAGCAGGTCCTTCGCGGGCGCGTACGCGCCCGCTCAGGATGACAATGCGCGCTCTCCGTTTTAAGAGAGGGTTGGAAGAAGGAGCCTTATCTCCCCCCAAGCACCACCTGCAGCTGCCGCAGCACCTCCTCGAGCCTGCGCAACTCCTCGCCATATCGCGCCCAATAGGCTCGAGTTGATACCATATGTATTGCGGAACAGATCCTCCGGGCCGAGCTCACGCTCGATCGAATAGCGGCCGGCCAGCAGCTCTTGGAGGGCGAGGAATTCGGCGCTGATCGGGGCGGTCATGGGTGTCTCGTCCTACGAGTGGAGCCCCGCTGCGTTTCGGATCTAACGGCGCTTGGTGCGGCCGCGCTCCGCGACCAGCTGTCCAAGGCGATCCCATATTTCCGGCCGGATGTTGTCGGCGAGCTCCTTGCTCTGTTTCGCCAGCATGGTGCTGATGTCGGTGGTGTCGAGACCCGCCATGCGCGCTTCCGCAAGAACGTTCTCGAAGTGGATTCGGGCTTCCTGGATCATCGGGCCCAAGGGACCGGGCCCGCTGCCGCGCTCGCCGACGGCCAGGGACAGGAGGTAGAGGTCGCGCGCCCCATCCAGGCGCCGGGCGAGGTACTCGTGTGCGGTCATAAGAGGGATAATAGTCGCGTTACTGCCCGCCACACTATGGCACGCCCTCGAGGCCGGCATCCCGCCCGGGAGTGCGGAAAACGTTCGCGGTGTAGTGATCCGGCGGGGTGTAGCTTCTTGGCGTTGAGAATTCTCATCGAAGCCGCCGTCGAGTCCCTGGACGCTGCGCTGGCCGCCGCCGAGGGCGGCGCGCGCCGCATCGAGCTGTGCGCCGATCTCGCACATGGCGGCACCACGCCCGACGTGCAGCTCCTCCGTCAGTGCCGCTCCCAGCTCATCATTCCCATCGTTGTGCTGGTGCGCCCGCGGGCCGGCGATTTCGTCTACACGGATGCCGAGCATCGCACAATGCTCGAGCAGGTTCAGCGTGCGCAGGACGCTGGAGCGCGCGGCATTGTGACCGGCACACTCACCGCAACGTCCGAGATCGATGAGCAGCGCACGGCCGAACTGGTTGCTGCCGCGCGGCCGCTGCCGGTGACGTTTCACCGGGCCTTCGATGCCTGTAACGATCTCGTGGTAGCGTTGGAGCAGCTGATCCGGCTTGGCATCGAGCGGGTGTTGACGTCGGGTGGGGCGAGGACGGCCGCGGAGGGGGCCGAGCAGATTCGGCGGCTGATGGTTCAGGCGAACGGGCGGATCGGTATCCTGGCTGGCGGTGGGATCGATCCGGCCAACGTCGCTCGGCTAGAGCGAGACACGGGAGTGCGGGAGGTGCATTTCAGTGTGAAGGATGCGGAGAAGGTGCGTCGGGTTGTCCATGCACTGAAGGACGTGTGAGGACCGCCGAGCCTCTACCCCGAAGCGCGCTGATTGTCATCCTGAGCGAGCGCGCGAAAGCGCGCGAAGCGAAGGACCTGCTGTTGGCCACGC
>JBIOXD010000045.1:0-8128 GCA_044869265.1 Gemmatimonadales bacterium | reverse complement strand
GTCCCGTCGGGTCGCGACCATTTACTGGGTCATTGGACGCATACGTGTATCGGTTTACTGGTGAAAGAGATCCTGCATCCTCGGAAATAAACCGGCCGAGTGTCGGATCATAGTACCGGCTCCGGTTGTAATACAGTCCCGTCTCCGAATCATATTCCCGCCCGGCGAACCGGATACTGTTCGCAAGCGAACCAGAAGTTGATACAGTATCCCCATAGGGGACGTATTTGTATTCTGCCTCAACCGTGGCTGCGGAGTCCACAAGTCCCCGAACGTTGCCGGTTCCATCAGTCAGGTAGTAATGCCATGTTCCGCCCTGATATAGAGCATGCGGGTGATCGAGGCCCGGCTGATATGCATAAGCGCTACCGAAAACCCCGCTGCCTGTGTACTCACCCATGACTCTGTTGCCGCTAAAGACGTAATAGGTCGTTGTGGAGCCAACACTCTTGCGCACCCGCCTGCCCAGCCCGTCGTAGCCGAAAGACGCAAGCTGAGATGAGCCGGACCGCGTGGTCCGGACACTGTCCAGCTGATTGATGCTGTTCCAGTACATCCGCTGATTAAACACGGCGCTATCAGTGAGACGGTACCGACGAATCAGGTTTCCATCCAGGTCGTAGAGCAGAGTATCTCCATTAAACCGCGAAAGCCTTCCCGCAACATCGGTCGCGGCATTCTTGTCGGTTCGATTGCCGGCGGCGTCGTAGGTGAACGTGTCTGACCCGAGCACGATGGTGCCAGTGGTGCACGGCGTTCCAAATTCGCTCAGGGTGTCGGTCGGTGCGCATGGTGGAGACGCGGCGTAACGAGTGAAACTGGTCAGGCGCCCGCGCACATCGAAAGCATAGTTCTGGTATTCTAGACCGTTGCCCTTGACCTGCTGAATTGCGCGGCCCGCTGTGTCCTGAACGAAGTCTGCCCCAAACGATGTTTGAAGCGCGCTCGGGGTGTAGACCACCCGTGCAAGGTCGTGTCCCGATCGACTCTTATATGAAATCGACGCCGCGCCGTGAAGTCGGACGCCGGTCATCAGAAAATCTGACACATACGTCAGCGTGTCGGGAAGAGCGAGGTGAGGAAGAATTCGTTGCGTCCGGCCTGCACTGTCTATGTCGTATCGAACCTCCATCCAGTTGTTGGGTGGAAACGGGGCGGGCGACAGACGCACGATAAAGTCCTTGCTCCCCGTATCGAACACAGTTCGAACCGTGAAACTATAGCTGCCCCTGACTGCAACTTCATACGAGGTATCAGCAGATAGACGGGTTGTGTCGGAGCCTTCATCGTTTACCGCCACAGCATTGAGGGCGCCGACGACAAGGTTCGTAATGCGTCCGTCAGCGAGAATTCGCGACGTTAAGCGACCAACGCTGTCGTACACGAAGCGCGTAAGCTGATTACGACGATTCGTTAAACGCTTGACCTGTCCCACGCGGTTGTACTCATACCGTTGCGTCTCGCTCGCCGCGTCAACCGCGAGGGTATCCCACCCGAGAGCATTCTTCTCCACGCGTGTGACGTGCCCAAGCTCGTCGGTGATCTTGGTGAGGTTCAATGAGTCGCCGTACGTGTAGCGAGTGGAGTCTCCGAGGGGCCCCGCCGTGCGCGAGACACGGTTTAACGCATCATAGAATGTCGAATCGATACGTCCACCCGGTTGCAGGGCTGTACTCACGCGACCAGCTACGGCGTCGTAGCGGAGCCACGTCCGCCGTGATCCTGACTTAGTGGAGTCGGTATTGAACCAGGCATTTCCGTCGTAAAACGCTTGGATTACGTGACCACGCGGATCAGTAGCCGAGAGCACGCGTCCCCTTGTGTCGTACGTGAAGCGACTAGCTGGCTGATTCGTGACTTTCGTGCTGTCCAGCCGATAGCCGGTGGGGTCATAAAAATAGCGCTGCTCGACTGTGCCATTGCCGTAGCGGCGTGTGATCCTATTGGTTGCTGTGTTCCAATCGAAGTTCACAGTCTTCGACGTGCTCACGTTGTGCACCTGCGTCAGCCGTGGGCCACTCCAGAACAAGTAACGGTGGCCCGCACTATCGTACGCATGAGTGATCTGGCCGTGCTGGTTCCGTTCATACCAGGCGTATTCGCTCAACGGGGCGCCGACTTCGAGGAGTGCGCCCAAGGCGTCGATTCTGATTTTTCGGACACTGCCAACTGCGGGGGTAATGACACCGATGCCGCCCGAGTCGATGGCAGCAAGGCCGGCCGCCTGCGGTGACCGATACGTCGTCACAAGTGACCGAAGAACATGGGAGTCTTCGATCCCAGAAGTCGTATCCGCAGTGATTGGCGGCGTCGAGTCTACCGCAAGCTTGCCCGCGACATCATAGCCACTCGCCCAGCGGTCGCCACGTCGGTTCACGCGGCTCAGCAGGCGATGGAAGGAGTCGTACGTAGCCTGTTGGAACGGCTTGCCGCCCACGGCATCCTGAATCTGAGTCAGGTTGTTCTGGGCGTTGAACGTGAACGTGGTGGTGCGGTTGCCAGGGACATCGCGGATCGTTGCAAGTCGATTGCTCCCATCATACGTGAAGGCGGTTTTCTTGCCGACCGGGTCGATGATAGTGTCGATCCGAACGTAATCGGGCTTCCACTTGAACGTCGTGGTGTTATTGAACGGATCCTGAATCGAGCTCAAGCGAATTGAGCCAAATGAATAGAACGTGAGCTTGATTCCGTCGACTGTGGTTCGGACATACCATTGCTCCGCGGGATTACCCGAATTCGTTATTCTCTTCAGCTGATCAAATTCCCCTGGGGGTGCGACGAACGTACAAGTCCAGTTCGCGCAATTGGTGGGCGCTCCCCAGAATTGGATCGAACCCGCCCCATCGTATGTGACCACAGAGTCGTTCGGCCCCACGATGACCCGCCCAATTCCAGCGACCGACCAGCCGGCGCCGTAGGGACTTGTTCGCTCGTTGATCACTAACAAACGAATCGGCACTGCCGACTCGCTCGCCGAACCGCCCCACACACCGGTTAGCACAAGCGTGTAGTTGTATGCCCCGGTAGAAAGCGTCGAGTCTTCGAATTGAATTGCATATCGATGTATGTCGTTGTCCGGCGGTACGAACGATACGGTCGTCATGCCATTCGTCAGCGTCACGTAGGATCCGTCGGGGCGACGAAGCTTCGCAATGAGCTGATCCGCCGGCACGCCGGCGATTGTCGCCGCCCGGAACTCGATGATGTGCCGGCTCGCCACCTGTCCGCTCGAGTAGAACAGAGTCGCGCTGCGTGCAGCATCGAGTGTCCAGTATGCGGGAGTGCTGTAGCTGGCCACATTATCGAAGCACGCCATCGCGCACATCGCAATGTGGCGGTTGTAGCCATTGTGGACCGACAGATCTACAAAAGGCGGGGGTGGCGGCGTCGTGTAAGTCTGCGTCTCAGTCCACGTGTAGACGACATCCACATTCTCGCCGAGATAGGTTTGGATCGTTGCCGTTACAGTATTGACCCCATCGACCAGTGTGATCGTGACGTCGGCAATCCGCGAATCCACGCAGGGGTACTGTGGACTTTGAAACTGGCCTGTTGCAACCTGGTTGCCGTTTTGTGTGATGGATCCCTCATTCAGGAAATGTTCATTGGGGTCCGTGAGGCAGAACTGCGCACTCACGGCGAGCTGCCATCCGACTGGATACCCGTAACTGCTGGGGGTGAGTGTTACTTGCGCGGACTGCGCCGTGAGCTGAGGAATAGAGAACCCCGCGATAGCAGCCATCACGACGAGAGAAGCCGAGATGCGCATAACGACACCTGGAAGAGGCGCTATGCTCAACCCCGTGACAAACTGGAATGCGAGCAGACCACGAGAGAAAGTGCGGGACATGGAGGCCTCGGTCCGACGAGTCGCCACGATCCGGACGCCCGGAGCGCTGGCGCCCTAGGCATGCCCCATGCCAACGACAATCCGCTACGCTTTGCGATGCCAAACGCCCCTCGAGGTGTCACCTTCGCGGCCTGAACCTGTCCCGGGTAACACTCCCCGCGGCGCGCTCGGTGGCCTTGGACGGTCGCGCCTTCGATTCGTGATTCTTTTAAGGTGGGCGTATAGCGTCTTGCGGCTGTAGCCGATTGCCCTGGCCGCCGCGGACTTGTTCCCGTGCACCTGCTTGAGAACCCGGGGCAGCGCCCTGTCACAGGCAACCGTCCAGCGCCGCGTACGCGGCAAGTAGCCGGGTAACTTCCCGTACTTGATTCGTTGCTTCAGCGCATTCTCGAGTTGCCGGACGTTCCCGGGCCAAGCGAAACTCATGAGCCGGTACAGCTCGAGGGGACTCAGGATGTCCGGCTCGACGTGCGCCTCCCCCGCGAGCTTGACCATGAGCGCCGCCGCGATCTCGGGAAGGTCCTCGATATGCTCGGACAGCGCCGGGATTCGGATGACGTCGTCCTCCATTCGATCGAGCAAATCCCACCGGAAGCGGCCGGCGTCCGCCAGCGCCGGCAGATCCTCGTTGGTCGCGAAGACGACGCGTACATCCACCTCGGTGTCCACCTGCTGCCCGAGCCGCTGAAAGGTCTTCTCATCGAGTAAGTCCACGAGGATTTCCTGCACCCCGGGCACTGGCCAAATGGACTTCGTTCAGGAAGAGAGTGCCGCGATGGGCTCGCTCGAACGCACCACGATAGTCATACAGCGCCCCCGTAAAGGCGCCCCGGACCCAACCGACGAGCTGTCCGACCTCGCTTCCCTCGACGGCGGACACGCGGTTCAGTCCGCAGCGGACGAGCGCGCCGGGTCTTGCCGATGCGGCATGATAGAATCGCGCAGCGCGGTTTTTTCCCGACCCGCGCGCACCGTCAAGCCAAATCGGCCATGGGAACTCAGCGGCATGCTCGATGTGCTCGCGTACGGCGCGCATTACGGCGGACTGCCCAAGGAGAAGGGAGCGCGTCGAATCGCGAGAGTCTTGATCGGGCATGGTTGCGGGCTCTCGGGGAATCGGGCGCGTAATGTGTTACCAAACCGCATTGACGGTGTTCCCGGCGTGAGCAGGTAACAGTTGCACGTGACCAATGGCCTGGGTCACGAGACAAGACTCACGCAAATGCAACGCTTCCCGCCACGAAGAACTCGGATTCGCTGGCACGCCGCGTGCTCCGACACCGAACGTCTCGCCCAGGGAGCATGCGTGCCGGTCGGCTTGCAGACTCGTTTGCCGCTCACTGACGCATTTCAGGCCGTGTATCTCGAAGCGAACGGCATTTTCCCTGTCGAGGTCGCGGGTGGGCGCCTGCGCGTCGCGGCCGCTGGGGAGCCTGCGGTGGAAGTGCTGGACGAGCTGGAAGTCCTCTATGATGCGCCGGTCGAGCTGCTGCCGGTCGATCGCGAAGAACTGAGCCACGCGATCCAGCGCACCTACGCCGCCGCCGAGTCAATGGTGGAACTGGTGCGCGACCTGGACGGTGCCGTAGGACCTGACCGTCTCGATGACGCCCCATACGCCGACGCCCGCGATCTCGCCAATCAACCGCCGGTCATCCGGTTCGTGAATCTGCTTATTCGTGAAGCTCATGCGGCGCGAGCGTCGGACATTCACCTCGAGTCCACACGCGACGGCCTGCGCACGCGCTTCCGCATTGACGGCGTGCTGAGCGATGTACCCAGTCCTGCCAAGGGGCTACATGCCGCCGTCGTGAGCCGCGTGAAGCTCATCGCGGATCTGGACATCGCCGAGCGCCGGACGCCCCAGGACGGCAGGGTGCGCGTACGCCTCGAAGAGCGGGAGATGGATCTGCGCGTCTCGTCCATCCCGACATTGTACGGTGAATCGCTGGTTCTGCGGCTCTTGGATCGAGGCGGCCGACCGGTCGGGCTCGACGAGCTAGGCATGGCCCCGGAGACCTTGGAACACTTTCGAGCTCTGGCCACTCGACCGCACGGGCTGCTGCTTGCAACGGGCCCCACCGGCAGCGGGAAAACTACCACGCTCTATGCCGCGCTGGCGCTGCGCGACGCGAAAGCAGAAAAGGTCATCACCGTCGAAGATCCCGTGGAATACCACCTCGAAGGCGTCACCCAGATGCCGATCAACCGGAGAGCCGGCATCACGTTCCCCGCCGCCTTACGCAGCCTGCTGCGGCAGGATCCCGACGTGTTGATGGTGGGTGAAATGCGTGACGCCGAAACCGCCGAGATCGCAACCCAGGCCGCCATGACCGGTCATTTGGTCTTTTCGACGCTCCACACCAACGACGCCGTTAGCGCGATCACGCGGCTCACCGACCTCGAGGTCGAGCCCTACATCGTCGGTGCGACACTCGAGGGTGTCCTGGCTCAGCGCCTCGTGCGGCGCGTGTGCCCCGAGTGTCGCGAGCGCTATCCCCCCGACCCGGCCGCGGTGGCGCTTATCGCGCACCAGCCGGTCGGTGCCATGGCGCTTCACCGCGGACGGGGCTGCCGGAGCTGTCGTGAGACCGGCTACCTCGGCCGCACGGGCATCTTCGAGCTGCTCGCGATCACCGACAAGCTGAAGCACGCGCTCGCACGCGACAGCTCGCTTGGAGAGCTGCGCGACCTGGCGAGATCCCAAGGGATGAAGACGCTGCGCGAGGACGGCTGGGCGAAGGTGCAGGCCGGGATCACGACAGTGGAGGAGGTGCTGCGTGTCACCGAGCACTAGAGGGTTCACCCTAATCGAGATGCTCGTCGTGATCGCCGTGATCGCGATTCTCGCCGGGCTCGTGGGGCCGATGGTGTTTCGCAACGTGGGGGACGCGAAGGTCACCGCCGCCAAGGCGCAGCTCGAGCTGCTCAACTTGGCGCTGGAGCAGTACCGCCTAGACAACGACTACACGCCATCCAACGCGCAGGGGCTCGAAGCGCTGCGTACTCTGCCGCAGGGCGATCCCGCACCACGGAACTGGCGTGGCCCCTACCTTCGCAAGCCCGTGCCGCTCGATCCGTGGGGGCACTCGTACGTGTACCGGAGTCCCGGCGAGCACAATCCCTACGATTTGTTCTCCCTGGGCCGGGATGGCCGCGATGGCGGCACCGGGGAGGACGCCGACTTGGGGCGCGAACCGTGACCTTCGCCTACGAAGCCGCCCGACCGGATGGCGCGCTGGTTCATGGCCGTCTCGAGGCAAACTCCCAAGCGGACGCGGCGGCGGTCCTCTCGGCGCGCGGGTTGTTTCCCATCTCCGTCGAGGCTCCCTCGAGACAGACGGACAGCTTCGGCCGGCCCAGCTCCCGCTCTCTGGCGACTGTCTTCCAAAGCCTGTCGGCTCTCGTCGAGGCGGGCGTTTCACTGCACAAGGCACTGCAAGTGACGCGCGGACTCGCAAAGGGGAAACTGGCCGACGCCGTGGAGCGCGTGGAGGCCCGCGTGCGAAATGGCTCATCCCTCGGCGCCGCGCTGGTCGAGGAGGGCGACCTGTTTCCGCCCGTTGCCGTCGGGCTCGTGCGGGCAGGCGAGCGCGGCGTCGGTCTCGGAACGGCCCTGATGCATGCCGCGCTTGAGCTCGAACGCAAGGCGGAGACTGCCGCGCGTGTCCGAGTCGCGCTCGCCTATCCGCTCCTGCTCGCGCTGGTTGGTACCGCGTCCATCGGGCTCATCGTGCTGTTTGTCGTTCCTCGCTTCGCATCACTGCTCGGAGATCTCGGCCAAGCCGTCCCTCCCACGACTCGGGGTTTGGTCGCGGTAGCGACTCTCATGCGCACGTACGGTGTCGTGATAGGTCCCGTTCTGTTCGCTAGCCTCATCGCTGGCTACAAGATCATCGTCGAGCGGCGGGTGTCGTGGCACAGGTGGCTGCTCGATCTGCCGATCATCGGTCCGATACGGCATGCCCTGGCGACGGCGCGAGCGGCCCGGACACTCGGTGCGCTGCTCTCGACCGGCACGCCGGCACTCACGGCACTGAGCATCGCTCACGAGGCCAGCGGCGATGCGGCCGTCGAAAGTCGCCTGGCGGTCGCGCGGGAGCGTGTCGCGCAGGGTGAAGGTCTCACTGCCGCCCTCCAGCACGCGCGAGCCTTCACGCCGCATGCGCTGGAGCTGGCCGCAATCGGCGAGAGCGCGAGCAAGTTGCCGAGTTTGCTCGGCAAGGCGGCCGACATCGAGGATCAGAGGGCCGAGCAGCAACTCAAGACTCTCGT
>JBIOXD010000044.1:0-4221 GCA_044869265.1 Gemmatimonadales bacterium | reverse complement strand
CGTCGGCATCGCTCTCGGCGTACGTCGGCTCGGTGGCGAGATCGATGGACACCGTCGCGAGCCGGATCGCGGCCGCGACGGCCACGACCCAGTTCAGCGCGTAGCGTCCGATCAGCGCGATGCCGGCCACCGCCGCCAGGTTCGCAAGTGTCCACACGACGTCGCGGAGAAACGGCCGGCGGGCGAGGACTTGCCGCGAGGCGGCGCGCGTGTGCCGCAAGGCATCGAGCGCGAACGGCGCGGCCAGGAAGATCGCGATCGCGGTCACGGCCAGCCAGCCTGTGCTGAGCAGGACAATCGCGAGGAGGAGCGTAATGCCCGCGCTCCCCCATGCGCTGAGCCGCGCGGCGAATGTCTTCCGCCGGAAGCTGGAGACGAGCTCCGCGCCGACGCCGCAGAGCAGCAGCAGGCCCGACGCGCGATCCGGCTCAGCCGCCCAGAGAGGCGCAAGGAACGCGGCGAGAGCCAGAAGTCCAGTGAAAGTCGCCAGAGCAGGTCTGCGTGCTCGACCGTTGGGTTCCTGGTGCGCTTTCACTTTCCAGCCGCGCCCCAGTTCAGCATGACCGTGATTGGTGTCCGGCCCTGCTCTGTCGTCGGCATGGCGACCAGAAACCTCTTGCCATCGGGTGCGGGATCCCAGGACGTGCCCGAGGGCAGTTGAAACAACGCTCGCGGGACACCCGGACGGAACTCGGTCCCCAACGTCACGTCAACGGCCATCACCGAGCCATCCGGACCTTCGAAGAACAGCTCCCTGCCGTCCCGACGCCATCTCGGAAGAACGCCGCCGTCCTTCGACACCTGCGTGACGCCACCGGCTGCCTTGCCGGGCGAGAGCGGATTGAAAGCCCGTACGTATATCTGATCCTGGCCAGAGACGTTCGACTGGTAGGCAATCCAGTGGTCATCGGGCGAGAAGCGGCCGCCGGCCTGCGCGAACCCCTCTTCAATGACGGGAATCGGCGTCCGGTCGCCCTGCAGCGGCAACACCCACAGGTCGACCCCGGTTTGCGGATGGTTCGTCTGGTAGAGCAGGAACTGTCCGGAATGCGACCAGCTGGTCGGCTGCTTGGCGCGATCCGATTTCAGCAGCAGATCTTCGCCGCCGGCCCCGTTGGCGTTCTTGACATAAAGATCCATCGGTCCATTGCGAAGGGACTGGAAGGCGATTCGAGATCCGTCGGGCGACCAGATCGATCCGCGATCCGCGGTCGGATTCGTCGTCAACCGGGTGAATAAACCGTCGCGGTCCAAATCGACCAGCCACACGTCCGCATTCAAGTTGGGCTGGATGGTCACGCCGGCTCGACGTCCGTCCGGCGAAAGTTCGATCAAGACGTACGGCCCAGGCGCGCCAAGAACAGCGGCAAGCTTCCCTTGGCGGTCCAGCCAGGTCAACCTGGAAGGTGTTCCAGTTCCCGAGATCGCGCCTGTCCGGTACACGAGCGCGTTCGTGGTTGCCGAAAAAAACCCGGCGGCGCCGGAGTTACCGACTCGCTCAGCGACTGGCGTCGGCTCGCCGGTGAGCGCGAGCCGGTCCGGATCGAATGGGTGCGACATCAACGTTCCCTGCCGCAGGTACAGCAGCCGGCCACCCTGTGGGCCCATCATCGCAAACTGGGCGCGGGTGTCGATCGCGAGCAGCGGCTGGCGCTCCTGTTCCGCGGGGGAACGGTCGACCGATCCGACGAAGATGCCCGACTGTTCGATGATCGCCGACACGCGCAAGTACACGAAATGGCGTCCGTCGGGCAGAAACGACGCGATGCCGTGGACGAGGTCCCGCCGCTGCAGATCCAGCGCCGTCAGCGGCGTGATGGGGCCGCCCGATTCCGACACGCGACGCATGACACCGCCCGTCACTCCACCGAAGACGATCACACCATTCGTACTCCATGCTGCTCCACCTAGCGCGTTCGCGGCATTCACCTCGCAGAGCGTGACAGGCGGACCGCCTTTGATCGACACCTTCTTCAGGGCCCGATCGGCCACGAACCCCACGAATTGACTGTCCGGCTTCCAGAAGGGGCTGCGCGCGCCTTCGGTACCCGCGAGCGGCCTCGCCTCTAACCCATCGAAGTCGCGGATCCACACACGGCTCACTCCCTTGTCATCGCGCGCGGCAAACGCAACTCGCCGACCGTCAGGCGCCACGGCAAAGAAGCCGACGTCGATTGAGTTGCCATTCGGCGCGGGAATCTCAAATCGAATCGTCTGTGCAACCGGCGCGGCTTCGCCAAAGTGCAGGAAAGCCAGTGAGGCTGCTGCAACCAGAAGGATCGCCGCCGCGCTCCAAGCCAGCCACGACAGGGCCGGCGTGGGCGCGCGGTCCGCGGCCGATGCGGGCTCGTCGAGTTGGCGCGTCCAGTCGCCGATATCCCGCAGACGCCGCTTCGGATCCTTCTCCAGACAGCTTCGGAGCAACCGCTGCAGTTGAGGCGGAACCGCGGACCAGTCCGGATCGCTCTTGATCACAGCCGCCAGTGTCTCTGAAACAGTTTCGCCATCAAACGGCCGCCGGCCGGTCAACATCTCGTACAACACGACGCCAAACGCCCAGATGTCCGCGCGCTTGTCAACGGCCCGGCCCTTTGCCTGCTCGGGCGCCATGTACGCGGCTGTGCCCAGGATCGTCCCCAGGCCGGTCATCGCCGGAGTCGTGACGGTTGACCCCGCCGTTCCGCTCAGCCGTTCGACGGCAGGCGCGAGCGCCTTCGCCAGCCCGAAATCCAGCACTTTCACGATCCCGTCATCGCGGACTCGAATGTTGGATGACTTCAGATCGCGATGGACGACGCCGAGCTCGTGCGCGGACTCGAGCGCATCCGCGATCTGTTTGGCGATCTCGAGCGCGTCATCGATGGGGATGGGGCCTCGAGTGATCTTTACGGAAAGATCCTCGCCTTCGACGAACTCCATCGCGAGCGCGCCCTGCTCCAGGCCGTAGATCTGCGCGATGTTGGTGTGATTGAGAACCGCGAGCGTTTTCGCCTCGCGCTCGAAGCGCGCGAGCCGCTCCGCGTCGCGGGCCACGGCGTCGGGCAGGACCTTGATGGCGACCGTGCGATCGAGACGCGTGTCGCGACCGCGATACACTTCGCCCATGCCACCGGCCCCGATGGCGGCGAGGATCTCGTAAGGACCCAGACGCGTTCCTGACGTCAACGCCATGGCCAAGCTCGGATAGAAACGGCCGAATCATAGACCGCCCTTGGCAACGAGCCAAGCCACCGTTTTTTCAGATTGCGCAGGTCGCTCTGTCAGCCTGAATCCATCGGTTGACGTCGGTGTCTGCGCTCGGGGTTGGCAGTAGACTGTCGCGCGTCTCTGAGGAGAATTGAGGCCCAATGTATCTTCAGAACTACAACCCGCTCGGCAACGCCGTTGTGTCTACGCTCGTTGCCGCAATCCCAATCGGCGTGCTCTTGTATTTCATCGCCTTGCATCCTCATCGCGACGCGCGAGGCGTGCGGCATCTCGGGATCGCAGCGCCCTATGCCGCGTCCTTTGGCGTGATCGCGGCCTTCCTCGTCTCGTGCCTGGCGTTCGGTATGCCCCTGGCCTCGGCCGCCTCGGCATTCGCGCTTGGATTGCTCTCGGGATTCCTGGGCATCATCTGGATCGTGTTGGGGGCCATGTTCCTCTACACGATGACCGTGCTGACCGGGAAGTTCGAGATCGTGAAGGAGTCCATCACGCACATCTCGTTCGACCGGCGTCTTCAGGTCCTGCTCATCGCGTTCTCGTTCGGCGCCATCATCGAAGGCACGTCGGGATTCGGGACCCCTGTTGCAATCGCGGGAGCGGTGATGGTCGGGCTGGGCTTTCGACCTTTCCAGTCCGCGGTCCTCAACCTCATCGCCAACACAGCGCCTGTCGCGTGGGGCGCCATCGGCACGCCCATCGTGACCCTCTCCGCAGTCAGCGGCCTGGATCAGCGGGCGCTCTCCGCCATGGCCGGTCATCAATTGCCGTTTGTGTCCATCCTGGTCCCGTTCTGGCTGATCGCAATCTTCGTGAAGATGGAAGGCGGCACGTGGAAGCAGGTCTGGGAAGTGTGGCCCGGGGCGCTCGTGTCCGGCGGATCGTTCGCGGTCATGCAATTCCTGGCGTCGCGCTCGAGTGCCTTCCACCTGGTGACCGACGTCGTCGCCGGCGTCTTCTCCGTCGTCTGCACCGCGCTCTTCCTGCGTTACGTCTGGCACCCGAGGAGCAGATTTC
>JBIOXD010000043.1:0-4189 GCA_044869265.1 Gemmatimonadales bacterium | reverse complement strand
TCCGTCATTTTGTCCTTGATCGTGGGCATTTCAACCTCTATAGCGTACAGTAGTTCGCTATTGCGTTCACCGAAGCACACAAGCGACTGTCGTGCACGATAGCAACCTGGAAGTAGCAGGTTCGGCTATTCCGCCGAGACTCCAGAAGTACCAGTCGGGAAAGGTAGATGCTCATGATGGTCGTCGTGTTTCGCGCGCGCCGGACGCCCGAGGGTGACGGTGAGGAGTACAGAAAGCAGTTGGTCCGCATGAGCGAGTTCGCTCGCCAGATGCCGGGCTACATCTCGCATAAGCCCTATGTGGCGGAGGACGGCGAGCGTCTTACGCTGTTTGAATGGGAGTCGGCGGAGACGCTACAAGCGTGGGCCGCGCACCCTGAACACGTCCCCGTCAAAGAGTTGGGACGACAGCGGTTCTATACTGTATATCACCTTCAGGTTTGCGAGCTAGTGCGTGAATCGAGGTTCACACGCGATGCCAAATGAGAGTCGCGATTTGCAGGAGCCTTGGTCAACTTTGTTGGCTAATTGAGTTGACTTGGTGTGGATCACGGACTCTGGTGTTGGGATGTGCGGCAGAAGTCGGGGTTGAGCGTCGGTTCGCGAGTTTGTCGTCCGAGCGTCATGCTCCGCCGGGATGATGGGTAGCCCCACGGCCCCAGACGCGGAGGTGTCGCCGGCTGCTGCGAGCCACCGCCGCTGCTTGGAGCGCCGGCCACCGATCCAGTTCGATCGCGGTGAAGGGATTGGCATCGTGCGTGCGGCCGACCTCCACTTGGAGCGCGAGGTGATACGCTCATCCTGCATTCGAGAACCACTGCCAGGTGGGTTGGGGCGGTGTTTGCCACCACTGCATTGGCCCTGCTCGTCTGTCTTGTTCGCCAGGTCCCGCAGCCCAGTGTTGGCCACTGGTTGGGCGTCCTCTTCCTCGTGGCGTTCCTGGGGTTTGGACCCTTTCTCGCGTTGCCTCGCAAGGTCACGACGAGGTTTGACCTTCGTGCTCGTCGTGTCAAACGGCTCGCAATATTGACCCCCCGTATTGCCTCACCTGAGAATGTTGCCCGAGGGTGCCGATCTGCCGTCGTCTGACTGATCGGTCATGCCGTCCTTCGCGACGAGCACGGATGGAAGGGCTGTGGGCGGGTCGGGCCCCATATAGCCCGAGCCGTCCACAGACCCGGGAAGCCGAGCGGCGGGTTCTTCCAGTCGTTGAAGGTGCGGATCGGCACCTCGCGACGGATCGCGGAGTAAAACCCGACGCGCCGGCGACGACCCCCCGCTGCCGCGACCTTCACGTCACCGAGCAGACGGTCGATGGTCGGCCGGTCGATGTCTACGCCTATGCCGACCGGATCGTGCTCAAGCAGGATGGCGAGATCGTCGGCTCTCACCCGCGTTCGTTTGTCCGCAACCACGTCGCGTACGATCCCTGGCACTACCTCGACGTGCTGGCGAGGAAGCCAGGAGCGTTGCGCAACGGCGCGCCGTTCAAGGACTGGGAGCTGCCGGGCGCGCTGGGGCGGGTGCAACGCAAGCTCAAGGCCGTGAGGGACGGCGGCCGGCAGATGGTCGACATCCTCACCGCGGTGAGGACTGATGGACTGAATGCCGTGGAAGCCGCCTGCGCCGAGGCGCTTGATGGGGGCACCCACAGCGCCGACGTGATCCTGAACATCCTGGCGCGACGCAGCGAGCCGGCGCCCGTGCCGGGCATCGCCACACCTGAGCGATTGCATCTGGAAGTTCTGCCCCGCGCCGATTGTGCCCGCTACGATGGCTTGCGCCCACCGTCACTCCGCACCGTCGGCATCTGACCGATGATGGGGGCAGGCGATGGATCGATCTGCGGTCCTGGAGATGATAGCTGCCCTGCAGCTGTCCGGCATGCGGGCGGCCTATGACGAGATCGCCGCCACTGGGGTGATCATCGCCATCACCGCCGTGCAGTGGGCGTACTATGCGCGGACGGCTCGCAGCATCGCCTTGGTGGAGCGCAGCAAGGAATACGTGCTCGCGGCGCATAATCTGCAGTTCTCGGCATGCCGGATCATGTTCGCGCATCCATTGCCGAACATCGTCGCCGCACTCAGCGTGGTCGCGGTCGTGAACATGGCGGGTGCTATTGCCCTGGAGGCAGCGCTGTCGTTCCTGGGCGTCGGACTGCCGATAACCCAGCCATCGCTCGGGTTGCTGATCGCCAACGGCTATTCGTCGATGCTTACCGGCGAGTATTGGCTGAGCTTCTATCCAGGGCTCGTTCTGCTCATCCTCCTGATTGGCATCAATCTGATCGGCGAGCTCCTGCGGCAGCTCAATGACCCGCGGGGGCTCTCGTGAGTGGCCCTGCGGCTCTGGCGGAAGGCAGCGTGCTCGAGGTATCGGGGTTGCGGACCGAGTTTGCAACCGACGACGACGATTGCGGTGGCGGGATGCGGTTCGCGTTGCCGCCGCGGCGTCCACGTTCGCTATTCCTCCCTGTGGCGCGGGTCGTAGGACATGGTCGTGAGCTAGGGCTTACCACGTACTACTCGGTCCTTCCCCCACGTGCTTTCTCGGGTCTTTCCCTAGTGCAGTCGGTTGGCCAGTGAAGGTTACTCCGGAATGGCCCGGCAAGCTCGAAGCTGGCGTACACATGGGCGCATGAGAGTGTGGGCGAGCCCCCCAGCGCGGGATTTGCGCCAGAGAAAGTCGGTACATCTACCCATTTTCGCTTCGTCGGACGGGGTTCATAAAGCGAGTGTTGTAGCGCTCGTCTTGCGATCCGAGCCTTTCGCCAAAGGCGAGACGCCTCACCAGATCAGCGTGCTTCAAGAAACGCTCTTCTTGAAGGTTCGCATAGGAGGAGAGAATGATCAGGTTGATCGCTGTGTTGGCGTCCCGGGGCGTGGTGTAGGAGGCGAGGGCGGGGCGTTGCGCGGAGGGAGGCCCGAGGGCCGACCGGAGTGCAACGCCCGCGGACAGCTTTTCGACAGGCTGTCCACAGCACGCCGTCGTGAGAGCGGTCATGGTCCCGAATCAGGGTTGGCTCGGGTTGCGAACACCAAACGCAACCGGAGACTCGGGAACCATGACGATCGACAGGATGGCCTTGAAAGCGCTGCTTGAGAAGGGCTCGGATGACGATCTCCTCAGGGAGATGATCGGCTTCGTCGCCAATCGCATGATGGCGCTGGAGGTGGAAGGGTTGACGGGCGCCACATACGGCGAACGCTCAGTTGCCAGAGTTAACCAGCGCAATGGCTATCGCGATCGGACCTGGGAGACGCGCGCCGGCACGGTTGAGCTGGCGATCCCGAGGCTCAGGAAGGGCAGCTACTTTCCGGCCTTCCTGGAGCCGCGGCGGGCTTCCGAGAAGGCGCTGGTGGCTGTCATCCAAGAAGCATACGTACACGGCGTTTCTACGCGATCCGTAGACGACCTTGTGAAGGCGATGGGGATGACGGGGATCTCCAAGAGCCAGGTCTCGCGTCTGTGTACGGATATTGACGAGCGTGTGCACGCGTTTCTTGCACGTCCGATCGAAGGCAGCTGGCCGTACCTGTGGATCGACGCGACCTATGTCAAGGTGCGCGAGGCCGGGAGGATCGTGTCGGTTGCTGTGATAATAGCGGTTGCGGTGAACACCGACGGCCGGCGCGAGGTGCTTGGGCTGGCGGTCGGCCCATCGGAGGCGGAGCCGTTCTGGAGCAAGTTCCTCCGCTCACTGACACGGCGCGGCCTGCGCGGCGTCAAGCTCGTCATCTCGGATGCGCACGAGGGTCTCAAGGCGGCGGCCGCCAAGGTTCTCAACGCCACCTGGCAGCGCTGCCGTGTGCACTTCATGCGCAATGCTCTGGCCCATGTCGGAGTGAAGCAGCGCCAGATGGTAGCTGCTGCGATCCGTACCGCCTTCGCTCAGGAAGCGGAGAAAGCCGCGCATGCGGAATGGCGCGCCGTCGCCGACCGGCTCAAGCCGCGCTTCCCCAAGCTCGCCCTGCTCATGGACGAGGCCGAGGACGACGTGCTCGCCTACATGACCTTCCCCAAGGAGCACTGGGCCCAGCTGCACTCCACCAATCCGCTCGAGCGCTTGAATGGCGAGATCAAGCGGCGAACCGACGTGGTCGCCATCTTCCCCAACGAGGCCGCCATCGTCCGCCTGGTCGGCGCCCTGCTGCTCGAGCAGAACGACGAGTGGGCCGTGCAGCGCC
>JBIOXD010000042.1:0-4083 GCA_044869265.1 Gemmatimonadales bacterium | reverse complement strand
AACGGCAAAGGGCGGGCGAAGGCGGACAGGGGCGGGCGAAGGCGGTGGCACCGCGTCCTCGACCGCCCCTGCCCGACCTCGACCGCCCTTGACCGCCCACATTGCCAGCACCACCACCACCAACCCCGGCACAAAGCTCGCCAAGATTACGCGCCGCACATCCGCTCCCTGCATGAGCAGGCACCACGCCACCAGTGGCCCGATCACGGCACCGGCATGATCGAGACCGCGCTGCAGTCCGAAAGCTCGACCGACAAGCGGAGCGGGTGTGACGTCCGCGATCAATGCGTCGCGTGGCGGATTACGCAGCCCTTTGCCCAACCGGTCCACGACGCGGAGTCCGATGACCTGCCATGCCGCTGCCATAATCGCGATGATCGGCCGGACGGCGGCCGCGATGGAATACCCTCCGACAATAAGTGGCCCGCGTCGCGACGGCCGATCGGCGAGCTTCCCGGCAACCAGCTTGACCAGCGCGGCCGCGGCGTCGGCGGCGCCATCGAGTGCGCCCAACGCCAGCGCGCCGGCGCCCAGCACCCCGGTGACGAACGCGGGGAGGAGCGGGTACACCATCTCGCTCGCGAAGTCATTGAGAAGGGAAACAGCGCCAAACAGCTTGACCTGCCGGGGAAGCCGGGAACGGTCACTCACCCAAGCCGAGTCCCCAGCGAATCAGTGCGACGGGCAGACCGCCATACGGCAGTACTGCATCATGGAAGGCGCGAAGCGAGAAGTTTTTTCCCTTTGCCTGTCGAAAGTCGTCACGCAGCCGCAGCAGCTCACGACGGCCGACGGCGTAGCACAACTGGTACGCCGGCCACGCGCAGTAGCGTCGCACCTCGGCCTCTGCGTTGCTGCGCTCGACGTGCAGCTCTTTCACCATCTGGTCGACCGCTTCCTCACGGGTCATGCCGCGCGTATGCAGGCCGACGTCGAGGAGAATGCGAACCGCGCGCCACAGCAGATGGACACGCTGGAAGAACATCTCCTGGTCCGAGGCGTAAAAACCTTCTTCGCCCATCATGTCTTCGCAGTACAAGGCCCACCCTTCGACGGTAAGCGGTGTCCAGAGGTTTTTCCGAACGTGGGACGTCTGCTCTTTGGCGATCACAAGCTGCAGGTGATGACCCGGATAGCCCTCATGCAGCGCCGTCGCCGCCAACTCGTGGCGACAGTGATCGCGCAGAATGCGCTCCTGCTGCGCCTCCGGCAGCCGCGGGTCGGGCACTGTGACATAGAACCATCCGGTGCGGTCTCGACTGTAGGCGCCGGGGCTGTCGTACGCGGCGTAGGGGATCACCGGGCGCATGAACGCGGGCGTTGGAATCACGCCCAATGGGGCCTGGGGGATAGGCGCCAGAGCCTTCTCCGCAACGAAATCCCTCGCTCGGGCCATCTCTTTCGCGTACGCGTCGACCAACTCGGTGGAGGCGGGATGATCACTCCGCAGCTTTTCCACCAGTTCCGGCCACGACCGCCCGCCCCCGTCCAGTCGTGTCGCGAGGTTGACGAGATCTTGCTCGATCTCTTCCTTCAGTCGCAGCCCATAGCGCCAAAGCTCCGGTGCGGTGTCGCGCAAAGCATGCTGGTAGTGCAGGAGGAAGTTGAAGGAGTCCTCTCCGATCGCGAAATGCTCGGACCCCATCTCCAGCCAGCGGTCGAGATTGGCGTCGAAGTTGCTCAATGCCTCGCGCGCTTGATCCGCAGCCATTGCGAGCCGGGTGGCATGCAGCGGCGCCTGCGAACCGAGCGCCGTCGACAGCTCCTTGATGAGCAGCCGGCCCCCGTCGGTCATGCGCGCGGCAGTCTCGACGAACACCCGCACCGGCTCCTCGAGCGTGGCACGGAGATCGTCGAGAAACGCGGGGATGTCCTCGAGCCGCCCGATCGCCGCCAGCGCCTTCTCGTCCGGCGTGCGGTCCGCCGAGAGCAGGAGGTGATGCAGGCCGCCTAACAGGTGCGACAGCCAGAACTCCGGATTGGTCGCCTGCGGCTTGATCTTTTCAAAGCGGCGCAGCATGACGCGGATTTCATTGAGCAACGCCGTGCGGTCGATCTCCTGCTCGAGGTCATCGACGGCGGCCTCTTCCAGCGCTGACGCGATGGACTTCAGGGCGGCGAGGTGGGGAGCCAGGGCAGTGCTGCTATAGCGACCGTAGCGATCGTCGTGGCCCGGGACGCCGGCCTGCGTCGCCGCGACCGGATCCAGATGCCAATACAAATCGAAAAACGACCGCTCGATGTCCCGGAAACTCATGCGTTGAGCAGCCGGTGGCATTCCTCGTCGGACAGCACCCGATCGGTCCGCTTCGCCGCCTCGAAGAGGATCCGGCACGCCTGCTCGTCGTTGGGATCGTACCCGTGCTGCTCCAGCCAGTACTTCACGTTCGACAGCCCGGACACGGGCGAAATGTCAATCCGCTGCTCGAATCCGAACTCCTCCGCCGGCACGGAGCTGTACACCCGATCGGCAAGCCAGTTATGGCCCTTCTTCTTGGCTTTGATGATGGCCGCGGCGTGTACGCCAGTGCCGGTTCGGAACGCGTCAGTGCCGATCACAGGATAATTCACCGGGATCGGAACGCCTACGGCTTCAGCCACCAGCCGACAGTACTCGGGCAGCTTCCGGATGTCGCCCTTGTGCGCGCCGAGCAGCTTCAGGTTCACGATCAACAGATCCATCTCGGCATTCCCGACGCGCTCACCGACGCCGAGCGCGGTCGCGTGCACGCGATCGACCCCGGCCTCGATCGCGGCCAGACAGTTGATCAAGCCCATCCCCCGATCGCGATGCCCGTGCCAATCGACTTTCACGTCGTTTTGCTTGACGATTTCCTGCTTGACGAAGTTGATCAACGTCTTTACGCCGTCGGGCGTTGCATGTCCTACGGTATCAGCGAGACAGATTCGACGGGCGCCGCAGTCAATCGCGGTCCCATACAGCGCCCGTAGGGTTTCTGGCCTAGCTCGCGTCGTGTCCTCGGTGACGAACATGACCGGGAGGCCGTGCTTGACCGCGTACGTGACCGCCTCCTCGCTCGCCTTCAGGATGCGATCGATCGTCCAACCTTCGGCGTATTGGCGAATCGGCGACGATCCGATGAACGTCGCCGCCTCGATCGTGATCCCCACCTCTTCGGCGATGCGGACGATCGGCTCGATGTCCGCCACGACTGTACGGGCGGCGCAGTTGGGGACGATCGGCAGCCGGTGATCGCGGATCTCCGTCGCCAGGGCGCGCACCTGATCTACAACACGGGGACCCGCGCCCGGTAACCCGATATCCGCGGCGACGATACCAAGATCCGCCATCAGGTGCAGCAGGCGTTTCTTGACGGCGAGGGACGGATCGGTGACCGAGGGCGACTGCAAGCCGTCGCGCAGCGTTTCGTCGTTGAGATCAACGTGCGCCCGCGTCCAATCGAACGCACCGTTGCCGGCGGCGCTGTTCCAGTCGTAAATGAGTTCGCGCTGCTCCATCCGTTTAGTGTCGCGCCTGCCCCTAGGCAGGTCAAGTGAAGGAGGCGTGCCGTTGCCGAATCCGCCCCACGAGTCATAGTTTGCGAGCGTGATCGCCGCTTTGCTTACCCACGATGGCGTCCGCGCGGCGCGCGCCCACATCGAGCGCTCCGATGCCGTCACGCTCGAGCGCCAGGCCGAGTTGTCCGCGATACCCGCACCTACGGGCTCGGAAGCGGCGCGTGGCGCACGAGTCGCGGCGTTGCTTGGCGACGTCGGGCTGAGCCATGTCGCCGTTGACGAGGTGGGAAATGTCCACGCGTGGTACGGGAAACGGGACACGGGAGAGAGCTGCGTCGTTCTGAGCGCCCATCTCGACACCGTGTTTGGCCCCGACCTCGACGTCTCGGTTTCACGCAACGGCCTGCGCCTCGAGGGACCCGGCATCTCCGACAACGCGCGCGGCCTCACGGCACTCGTCACGCTGGGTGAAGCTCTGGTGAGCGCCCGTCTCGAAACTCATCGCCCCGTGCTATTCGCTGCGACCGTCGGCGAGGAGGGATCGGGTGATCTGCGTGGGGTGAGACACCTCTTCGGCCCATCCGCCCATCCGCCCGTCCGCCC
>JBIOXD010000041.1:0-16981 GCA_044869265.1 Gemmatimonadales bacterium | reverse complement strand
TCCCGCGTTCGAGCGATGAACAGCACCGCGTGGGGCCGACGATGGACGCGGTGCTTGGGGATCTGATCGGGGGAATCTCGAGGCTCCGGGCTGGAGGAGCTGCGGCGCCCCTGCTGCGGTTGATGCTGCTGCGACGCCTCGCGTCGAGCATCCCCG
Organism: Gemmatimonadales bacterium; assembly: GCA_044869265.1. Lineage (GTDB taxonomy): Bacteria > Gemmatimonadota > Gemmatimonadetes > Gemmatimonadales > GWC2-71-9 > 20CM-2-65-7. Next base: position 16,825 of record JBIOXD010000041.1, on the reverse strand, counting down.
CCTTTCGAGCCGCGCTGCTGCGCTATGACGCCTACCTCGATCTCGCGACCAGGGCCGCAGCGGAGAGCCGTGCTCTCACAGCGCGCGAGTTCCAGCGCTGCTTCCCGCGAGCCGCCGAGTCTGACGTGCAGCTGGTCCTCTTTCCGGTTCTGCTTCAGCACCCCACAACATCCAGACAACCCTTAGAGCAAGACCGCAGCATTCTCGCCAGCCTTCGTGCTATTGTTTCGCGCGTTCCACCCGCCGATCCGAAAGCGGACGCGCTCGAGCAGCTGCTCGACGCGCGCCCGGGCAAGACAATCGTCTTCACTGATGCGCAGCCAACGGTGCGTTACCTCCTGCATCGGCTGCGGCACCGGCGCGTGGCCGCGGTCTTCGGACGAGCCGGCCGGTTCGCTGCCGGCGATGCGCCGCGGCGCCAGGTGCTGCAGGCGTTCGCCCCGCGCGCGCAAGGTGTCGCCGCGCCGCCGGCGGTACTCGCGACCGATCTGCTCATCGCTACCGACCTGTTGAGCGAAGGACTGAACTTGCAGGACGCTGAACGCGTGGTGCACTACGATCTGCCATGGAGTCCCGCCCGGCTCGCACAGCGCGTGGGCCGGATCGACCGTCTGGGCTCGTCACACAACGCGATTTCCACTGTCACCTTCGTGCCGCCGAAATCGCTCGCCGACGCGCTGGCAATCGAAGAGCGCCTCGCCGCGAAGGTAAGCGCCCAACACGTCGCCGGCTCGAATGGGCGCCTGGACTGGTGCGATCAGCTGGCGGAGCTGGCCCTGTTCGAGACGTCGGCAAGCGGATCGTGTGCCGCTGTCGCAACCGGCCAGGCGGCAATCGTGCTCGTTGTCCGCATCGGCACGCTCGTCGACGCCATCGTTGTCGAGGACGGCGTCGCACGGACGAACCCTTCTGCAGCGACCCGAATACTCGCGGACGCCGCGGGATTGTCGCCGGCTCCTCTCGATCGAGCGATGCTGGGACAGGCGATTGAAGCGGCGGCGCCGCTGATCAAGGCCCGCCTGGCCGCCGTGCAGGACGCGCGTTGGCGCAGCGGCGACCGTGACCGGTTCGCGCGCCGTCTGATTCCATGGGTGCTGTCGGCGGCACGGCGCGCTGCTCAGCGCGGTGACGGCGATCAGCTTCGCACGCTGGACACACTCGTCTCACGCCTGGCGCTTGGCATGACAGCCGGTGAGGAGCTCATGCTCGATGACGTCCTGTCGCAACGGGAGCCGCTGTCGGTGAGCGACCTGTTGGCGTGGCACATGCGCCTGCCACCCGCCGACGGTGAAGAGACGACCGGCACCGTGGAGCTCGTCGCGGCATTGGCTACCGCGTAACAGTGCCGTGTCCGTCAGCCTGGGCGGCAGACGGGGATCCCCGTCGTCAGGCTGTCGCCCGTGTACCGGCCGGTCGCGACTACGCACCGTCCCTCCCAATAGTCGCTGCGGCCTTCGGCGATGAAGCCATCGGCGTCGGCCGAAATGATCTGCAGGCGAATGCCCCGCGCCGTGCTGTCGGAGGACGCATGCCAGACGCGCAGAACATCCGTCGTGTATGAGCGATGCGCGGTCCGATATGCAATCTGCCCCGACACTAGCGCGCGCAGCTGTCCGGAGATCGCGGCGATATGTGGTCGATCGACGAGTGCACGGCGGATGTGTCGCGCCAGCAGGTAGAAACCGACCGCGGCGAGCGCAACAAGAACTGATACGATTATCAAGAAGCGCGGCAGGCGTCTCACGCCTGCAATCATACGAGCGCTGCGCTAGCTTGTCAGCAATGCCGGTCACGACAGTTCTCTTCGACCTCGATGGAACCATCATCGATTCCATCGAGCTGATCCTGCGCTCGTATCGCCACACGATGGAGCTGCACCGCTGCAACGAGCCGCTGCCTCCCGATGACATGTGGATCAAGGGCCTGGGCACGCCGCTCTGGGCGCAGTTCGGCCAAATCACGGAGGATAAGGACGAGATCGAGCGCATGGTGCAGACGTATCGCACGTACAACCTCACGCACCACGACGCGATGGTGAAACCCTATGAGGGCGTCGTCGATGAAATCCGCCGCATGAAGGATGCAGGCAAGCGACTCGGCGTCGTAACGAGCAAGCTGCGCGATGGCGCGATGCGCGGCTTGCGTATCTCCGGGCTGGATGATGTCTTCGACATCGTCATTGGGTGCGACGACGTGACCAACTCCAAGCCCCACCCCGAGCCGGTCCTCAAGGCCGTCGAGGATCTCGGGGTCAAGCACGCCGAGACTGTCTTCGTGGGGGATTCGCGCCACGACATGGAGTCGGGCCGGGCGGCCAAGGTGAAGACCGCCGCCGTGCTGTGGGGGCCATTTGACCGCGCTCACCTCGAAGATCTGTCGCCCGATTACTGGCTGGAGAAACCCGTCGACCTGCGGCAGCTTTACCAGCTATGACACGCTTCGTCCCCTTCGAGCTGGAACGCTGGCAGAGCACCTGGGAAAACCGGGTCCGCTTCAATCTTTCGGAATCGGGCGTCGATCCGCTCACCATCCAGGACTTGCTTGGCCTGGCCGGAGCATCGGCCGTGCCCCTCCTCGACATCCGCCTCGGCTATAGCCAATCGAACGGCACGGATCTGCTGCGCGAGCGCATCGCCGCGCTCTACCCCGGCGCGTCTCCGGACCAGGTGCTGGTCACCACCGGCAGCGCGGAGGCGAACTTCTGCGTCTGCTGGCGACTCGTCGAGCCCGGCGACAAAGTCGCCGTGATGATGCCGAACTACATGCAGACGCCGGGTCTCACGCAGAATTTCGGCGCTCAGGTGCGACCGATCACACTGCACGAGAAGGAAGCGTGGGAACCGTACGCCGAGGAAGTCCGCGCGGCGATCGTGCCCGGCACGAAGCTCGTCGTCGTCACCAATCCACATAATCCGACCGGGCACGTTCTCAGCGACAAGCTGCGCAAAGTGATTCTCGAGCGCGCCCAGGAGGTCGGCGCCTGGCTACTGGCCGATGAGGTTTACCAGGGCGCCGAGCGCAACGGCAAGACGACGCAGTCATTCTGGGGGGAGGGCAGCGGATACGACAGAGTGATCATCGTGAACGGCCTGTCGAAGGCATACGGCCTGCCCGGTCTGCGCATCGGCTGGATCGTGTCGCAGCCGGCCTTTAGCCAGGAGGCCTGGGCCCGGCACGATTACACGACAATCGGCCCGTCCGGCGCGTCCGATCACCTCGCGGCAGTCGCGCTCGATCCGCTCGTTCGGGAGAAGATCATCGACCGGACGCGCCGAATTCTCAAGGCGAACTACCCCGTGATGGACAGCTGGCTCAAAACGTTCGGCGATCTGTTCACCTGGCATCCGCCGCACGCGGGCGCGATCTGTTGGGCCCGATACCGCGGTGCCATTCCCGCGACGGAGATCGTCGAGAAGCTCCGGGCGCAGCACTCGGTCCTGCTCTGCCCCGGCGAGCACTTCGGGATGCCCGGCTTCCTGCGGTTCGGTTACGGCGGTGCGTTGCAACACTTCCAGGAAGCACTCGCCGAAACGGAGCGCGGTCTTCGACGGCTGTTTTCGGACTGAGTCTTCTCTTAGGCCTTTGAACATGACGACGAAACAGCAGCAGAAGGATCGGGAAACGGCCGTCATTCGCGCGCCGCAGGACGGCAGCGAGGTCGGTGTGGTCGCGCTCGCCGGACCAGAAGACCTGCGCGCGGCGCTCGACGCAAACGTCGCCACGGCGCGAGCCTGCCGTGAGATGCCATCCTATGGCCGTGCGGCCGCCCTCCGCAAAGTTGCCGACGGACTGGAAAGCGCCCGCGCCGACGTCGCCCGCACGCTCGCGCTCGAGGCCGGAAAGCCGATCGCGCAGGCCAAGCTCGAGCTCGATCGCGCCATTTTCGTGTTCCGCGACGCCGCCGAGGAAGCGACCCGGATTGGTGGAGAAGTCCTGCCGGCCGACGTTGCACCCGCCGGCACGGGCCGCATTGCCATCACGCGACGGTTCCCGCTGGCGCCCGTGGTCGGCATCACGCCGTTCAACTTTCCCGTGTTGCTCGCCGCTCATAAGATCGCGCCCGCCATGGCGTGTGGCGCGACAATCACGTTGAAGCCGCCTCCGCAGGACCCGCTCACCACGCTGCGCCTGGGTGAGCTCGTCAAGGCCTCGGGCTATCCCGAGGGCGCAGTGAGCATCACGCCGTGCCATGTGGAAGTCGCGCAGATCCTGATCGAAGATCCGCGCGTTCGGGTGATCACGTTCACCGGCAGCGCCAAAGCGGGCTGGGCGATTCGCGCCAAAGCGGGCAGCAAACGGGTGCTGCTCGAGCTCGGCGGCAACGCCGCCGTGATTATCGAGCCTGATGCCGATCTCGCGTGGGCAGCCTCGCGCTGCGCCGTCGGCGGATTCACCTACGCCGGCCAGTCGTGCATCTCGACCCAACGCATCTACGTGCACGAGCGTGTGTACCAGCCGTTCCTCGATCTCTTGCTCGAGCGAGTCCGGCAGCTTCAGGTCGGCGATGTGCTCGATGAGCGCACCGACGTCGGGCCGATGATCGCGCCAGACGCGGCGTCCCGCGTGGAGCGCTGGATTGCCGAAGCGGTTGCCGGAGGAGCCACGATCGCGCTCGGCGGCAAGCGCAACGGCCTCTTTCTCGAGCCGACGGTGCTGCTCCACACGACGGCCGAGATGAAAGTGAATTGCGAGGAGGTCTTCGCGCCGCTCGTGACGGTGACGCCGTATCGCTCGCTCGAAGACGCGATCGAGTGGGCGAACGCGTCTCCCTACGGCCTGCAGGCAGGCGTGTTCACGACGAATCTCCAGACGATGTTTCGCCTTCACGCCGAGCTGGATGTCGGGGCGGTCAACGGCAACGACATTCCGGGTTTCCGGATCGATCGCCTGCCCTACGGCGGGGCGAAAGCCTCCGGGGTGGGCCGCGAAGGGGTGCGCTACGCGATCGAGGAAATGACCGAGCGGCGGGTGCTGACGCTCAAGCTCGATTGAGGATCAGACGATCGCGCGCAGCACCAGATAGGTGAGACCTGCGATGCCGGCGGACGCCGGAATCGTCAGAATCCACGCCCACACAATCCGGCCCGCCACACCCCACCGCACCGCCGAAAACCGTTGGGCTGCGCCCACGCCGGTGATCGCGCCGGTGATCGTATGGGTCGTGCTGACGGGTACGCCGAGGTAAGACGAAAGAAACAGCGTCATCGCGCCGGCAGTCTCCGCACAGAAGCCGCCGAATGGTTTCAGCTTGGTGATGCGCTGCCCCATCGTTTTCACGATGCGCCAGCCTCCAGCCAGTGTGCCGAGCCCGATGGCGGCGTGCGCGGACAGGATGATCCACGTCGGTACATGCTCCGCGGACGTGATGTGAAACGCCTGAATCGGGAAGTTGGCCATGATCGCCTGGCTAGACACCAGCAGGGCAAGGATGATACCCATCGTCTTTTGAGCGTCGTTGGTGCCGTGGCCGAGGGAATACGCGGCGGCGGACACAAGCTGCAGTCCTCGAAAGACCCGATCGACTCGACGTGGCAGCGAACGGCGCAGCGCCCAGGAGAGGACGACGGTGAGTAGCAGCGCGAGGGTGAGCCCCATCAGCGGCGCGATCACGATGAACATGAGCGTCTTCGTCCAGCCGCTCGCGATGATCGCGCTGAACCCCGCTTTCGCGACCGCCGCGCCGCCATAGCCGCCGACGAGCGCGTGGGACGAGGACGTCGGCAGCCCCAACCACCAGGTCACCAGGTCCCAGACAATTGCTCCGGTCAATCCCGCCAGCACCACGGTCGAGTCCACCACGCTCAGATCGATCATCCCCTTCCCGATCGTCTTGGCAATGGCGGTCCCGAAGGTGAACGCGGCGATGAAGTTCCAGAATGCGGCCCACACGACCGCCGCGGTGGGAGAAAGCACACGCGTCGACACCACCGTCGCAATCGAGTTGGCGGCATCGTGAAATCCGTTGACGAAATCGAATATGAGCGCGACGACGAGGATCGCGAGAACAAACCAGACGGTGTCGGCCATCAGGCGTGCTTGATCGTGATGGACTCGACGACGTTGGCCACGTCTTCGGCTTGGTCGAGCGTAACCTCCAGATTGTCGTAGATCTCCTTCCACTTGATCAGCTCGATCGCATCGCGCTCCTTCTCGAAGAGTTGGCCGAGTGACTCGTGATAGATCGAGTCGCCTTCCTCTTCGAGTTGTTTGGCCTCGACGCAGTAGCGCATCACGTCGTCGCCTTTTTTGAGGCGGTTCACCGCTTCGGAGAGCGCCGTCATCATTTTCTTCATCACGTCCAGAAGCCGGAGCACGCCCTCCGGCGATGCACCGAGCCGGAAGATCTGCGCGCGCCGGGCCGTGCCGTCCATCGCATCCATCACGTCGTCGAGGTCGGAGGCGAGCTGGTGAATGTCTTCGCGATCGAGCGGCGTGATGAACGTCCGGTCCAGACGGTTCACCACCTCATGGGTGACCTGGTCGGCTTCGTGCTCCAGCCGTTTGATCGCTTCGACGTGGGGCGTGCGGCGATCGGGCGCCGCCTGAAACAGCTGGCGCAGATGCTCCACGGCTTCTTTGTTCCGGTTCGCGACTTCGACGAACAGCGTGAAAAACTCTTCTTCGCGCGGCAGGAGACGCACGGTATCTCCGGGGGCGGTGGACAGCAAAGATAGCGGCCGGTTGCGAGGACAACTAGGTTATCGGCCATGACCACTGCCCCGCCTGAATCCCCGCGCGTCGAGTTCGTTCGCGCGATTTCCCGACTCGACGCCACCGCGCTCGTGGTCGGGTCCATGATTGGGTCCGGCATCTTCATCGTCTCCGGAGCCATCCTCCGCGAGGTCCACGCACCCGGCCTGATGTTGCTGGTCTGGATCGTCTCGGGCCTGGTGACGCTGTTGGGGGCGGTGACCTACGGCGAGCTGGCGGCGATGTTCCCCAAGGCGGGCGGCAACTACGTCTACCTGCGAGAGGGGATCTCGCCGCTGTTCGGCTTTCTGTACGGGTGGACGCTGTTTACGGTGATCCAGACAGCAACGATCGCCGCCGTGGCGATCGCGTTTGCCCGCTTCACGGCGGTCCTCGTGCCGGCGCTGTCGGAGGACGTCTTTCTCGGCGGGAAGTGGGGCGGTTACAACCTCGGTGTTTCCTGGCAACGACTGTTTGCGATCGCGTCGGTCATCGTGCTGACCTGGATCAATGTGCGCGGTGTGCGAACGGCCGCGATCATTCAAACCTCGCTCACCGCCATCAAGACCGCCGCGCTCGCCGCCCTGATCGTGCTCGGCATCACGATCGGCCGCAACGCCGAAGCAATCGTCGCGAACTTTGGCGTGAGCTTGTGGCCAGCAGGCGGTTTCACCCTCGCGCTGGTGCCTGTCGTCGCCGCTGCAATGGTCGGTTCGCTGTTCTCCATGGACGCCTGGAACAACGTCGGCTTTGCCTCGGGGGAGCTCAAAAACCCCGAGAAGGATCTTCCCTTCGCGATGTCGATTGGCGTGTTGGTGGTGGTGACGCTCTACGTGTTGGCGAACGTCGCGTACTTGAACGTCCTGCCTGCCGACGTCATCGCCAAGACATGGACCGAAGGACGCCCTCCAGTCGGGACTGCCGCCATGCAGCAGATGTTCGGCCAGGCAGGACTGACGATCATGGCCATTGCCATCATGATCTCCACGTTCGGCTGCAACAACGGTCTGATCCTCTCGGGCGCGCGTGTCTACTATGCAATGGCGCGCGACAACCTCTTCTTTGCGAAGGCCGGCGAATTGCACCCCGGCTACCGCACGCCGGCGCTGGCCCTGGTCGTGCAAGCGATTTGGACCTCTCTGCTCGCATTGTCGGGAACGTACGGGAACCTGCTCGATTACATTATCTTCGCGGCCGTCCTCTTCTACATGCTCACCGCCGTCGGGTTGCTCATTCTGCGCCGGACGCGACCCGACCTGCCGCGCCCCGTCCGGGCACCGGGTTACCCCTGGCTACCAATCCTCTACATCGCGGCCACCGGCTTCATCTGCGTGAACCTCCTGGTCCAGAAGCCCGTGTACACATGGCCCGGTTTGATCATCGTAGCGCTCGGCGTTCCGGTCTATTTCGTCTGGAGGCGGGTGGTCGCCAGTTAGGCTTCGGGTTATATTCGGGATATGGCTGTTCGCACCAAACCCCCCGCAAAGCCACCTCGCACACCGATTTGTCCCGAATGTGGCGCCAAGCCGCTCCGCAGTCCGGCTGCATCGTGTGCCTCAATTGCGGCTGGGCACGCTGTGGCTAAAAACTGGGCCGATGGGCAGACGGGCGGACGGGCGGTAAAACGCGAACCCCCACGCCAACTGCCTCTGTTAGCGCCCATCCGCCCATCCGCCCCCCCGCCCGTCGTTTTAGACGAGCGCCTCCGCGGCACCCGCTTCGTCTCCCTCACCCCCAGGCGCGTCCTAAACACGCCAAGCGCGACCGGCATGGACTACTGGTCGCTCAATCCCTACGTCGGCTGCGAGTTTGGGTGCAGCTACTGCTACGCGCGGTACACGCATCGCTACGTGGTCGAGCGCGCGCACGACGCCGGCAAGCTTACCGACGCCGAGTTTGCGGATTACCGCGGCGCGCATGGTTGGGAAGCATTCGAGAAACGCATTTTCGTGAAGGAGCAAGTGGTCGGCGCGCTCGACGCCGATCTCAAACGGGTCCCAGTGGGCGAATCCATCGTGATCGGCACCGCGACCGATCCGTATCAGCCTGCCGAGCGGCGTTTTCGAGTAACGCGAGCCGTGCTGCAACGGTTAATCCGGTGCGAAGGCCTGTCTTTCGGGATCATCACGAAGAGCCCGCTGATCGCGCGAGACGCCGATCTGCTGGTGCGGCTCCAGGAGCGCAACGAGCTTCAGGTCCACGTCTCGCTCATTACGGCGGACGCACGGCTCGCTCGCAAGCTCGAAGCCCGGTCGCCAGTCCCCGGGGCGCGGCTTCGAGCGTTGCGCAAGCTGGTGGACGCCGGAGTGAATGCAGGCCTGATCATCGCGCCGGTGCTCCCCGGGATCACGGACGACGTCGCGCATCTCGACGTGCTCTTCACCGGCGCTCGTCACGCCGGCGCGCGGTTCGTTCACGCGGGGCCACTCAGACTCTATCCCGCGATCCGGGATCGCTTCCTTCCGGTACTGGGAGAGCATTTTCCCGAGCTGCTGCCGAAGTACCGGCGGGCCTACGCGGGACATGGGTACGCGCCACGCGACTATGCGAGGGCGCTGTCGCGGCGGATCGAGAAACTGCGCAAGAAGCACGGGTTCAGGAATCAGAGCGCCATGTTCGACCGCTACCGGCCGGCAAAGTTGCCGGTTCAAGGCGAGCTAGAGCTGCGCGGAAGCCTGCCTTAGTCGGCGGTGTGTTGCTCCAGCCATTCCCGGGCGACTGCCCGAATCGTCCCCGGCGCATTTCCCTCCGCGCGATTGTTCGCGAGGATGAACGCCTCGACTCGCCGCCGGTGCGCCAGCGTCACCAGACGCACCAGATCCTGCCGCAGACTTGGCAACGGTTCCTGGACTCTGTCGTAGGGCTGGAACTGCTTTACGGCATCGGCGTATCGGCGGCCCGGTTTCAGCAAAGCACGCGCTACGGTGAAGTCGGTCGGGAACGTCCACGTCAGATCGAGCTGCTCACCGATCGACGGCATCTCCGTCCACGAGTTGAATACGTGTGCGACACGATTGCGCTTCAATACTTCACCATGCAGATCGGTCAGCAGCTCGGGATTCCGCAGTTCCACCGCATAGCGAAAGTCAGTGGGTAATTGGGCAAGGAAGTCGCCCAGTTGATCCGCCCACTGTAACGGATCGGGCAGGTCCTTTCCCCGCATCGCCTGGAATTCGAATACGAAGGGACCCGCGTGATCCCGAAACACGCGACCGTACGGACCGAGCACCTGGTCCTTGAAGATTTGGGCGTTGAGGAAATCGGGATTGCGCATTCCGGCGAGCCCCGGTTGCGGGGCATCCTGGCCGAATCGCTTCGCCGTGATGCGCTCCCACACCTTGCTGACACAGGGGAAACCGGGTGGAAGCGCGCGCGCGTAGGCGGTGAGCTCGTCCTCCGAAAGAGGATCGTAAAACGCGCTATCGATCCCCACCGTCCGGAACAGCGGATAGCGCGCGTATTCCTCGAGCCGTTTGGCAGGCTGGGGTCCGCGATAGCGCCGATGATAGATGTCCCCGAACCATCCGTCGTACGTCCACGTTGACGTGCCGAAGCGGACAGTCGCGGGGACATCTCTCGCCAGCTCGAGAACTTCGTTGCTGGGGGCCGGCAGCGTCTCTGGCCCAAACAGATCCGGCTGCGTCACCCCTGACTCCTGACTCCTGACTCCTAATTCCTAGTAGCTCGCACCTCCGGCTCGCCGAGCAAGAACCGGCGCACGAACATGACGGTCGCGTAGAACTGGAAGTCCACGTTGCCTTTCTTACGGAAGCCGTGGCCTTCATCCTTAGCCATGAGGTACCAGACTGGCCCGCCGTTCTGCTTCACCCGCGTTACCATTTGCTCCGATTCCGTCCGCGGCACGCGCGGGTCGTTGCCACCCTGCACCACGAACAGCGGCTTTTTGATGTTCGCCGCCCGATTGACGGGCGCGGTGCGCTCGAGGAACGCCCGCATCGCCGGATCGCGCTCGTCGCCGTACTCGGCGCGGCGCAGGTCGCGGCGGTAGCTCTCGGTGTTCTGAAGGAAGGTGACGAAGTTGGACGGGCCTACGATGTCGACCGCGCAGGCGATGCGGTCGTTGTACAGTGTCGCGACTGCCAATGTCATGTAGCCGCCGTAACTGCCCCCGGTTACCATGACCTTACTCGCGTCGAGGTCGGGTTGCTGCGCGATCCAGTCGAACAGCGCGGCGATGTCCTTGACCGAGTCCTCACGCTTCATGCCGTTGTCGAGCTTGACGAACGTCTTCCCGTAGCCGGTCGAGCCACGGACGTTGGGGAAGATCACGGCGACGCCCAGCTCGTTGAGGTAGTAGTTCGTACGCCCCAGGAACCCGGGCGTAAACTGCCCCTCGGGTCCGCCGTGAATGTTGATGATGACCGGGCGCTTGCCGGCAAAACGTGCCGCCGGCCGGTACACGAACCCGGTGATCTCCAGGCCATCGAAGCTGCGCCACTTGATCAACGTCGGCTCGGAAAGCTCAGCGGCGACCAGTCCACCCAACTCGCTCTCCGTCCAGCGCGTGATCTCGCCGGTCTGAGCGTCGAGCGAATAAGCATCCGACGTCGAGCGCGACGAATTCACCGTGAAGCCAAGGTGCCTGCCGCGCAGGTGCCACACCAGCCCGAATACCTGCCCCGCCGGGAGATTCGCTACGGCGCGATGACGGCGTGTGGCGGTGTCGAGCAAGTAGAGTTTTGACTGACCGGCCTCGTTCGCGGTGAACGCGATCGTCTTGCCATCCGGTGACCGGTCAAAGTCATCCACGTCCCAGGGGATGTCCCCGGTCAATGGCGTGACTCGCCGCGACGCGAGCTCGATGTACGCGAGCCGCCGGAACTCGCTTCCTTGATCCGTTGTGACGTATACGCCACGACCATCTGTCGCGAACTGGCCCGCCGACCACGCTACCGAGTCGCGCCCTTCGGGGCTGAGTCGTGTCTTGGCTCCAGTCGCAGCGTCCACCAGCCAGAGATGGCTCTGATTGACGGAGATGTACTCGACCACGAGCAGCTGCTTGTCGTCGGGCGACCAGTCCGACAGAAACCACCCGCCACCGGTGTTCTGGACAACCAGCCGATCACTGCTGGGATTCGCCGGATCCATTGCCCAGATGTCGCGATCAGCGCCGTTGCGGCGGGTCGATCCGTAGGCGATGCGGTCACCGGCGTTGTTCCATGTCACGCCACCGTTCTGCGAGCGGCCCCCGTCCGTGAGCAGTGTGACGGCGCCGGTGGCGACGTCGTAGCGGAACAGTTGGTTGAATTCATTGCCGCCAACGTCCCTGCCGAAAACGATGTACTTGCCGGTCTTGCGCTCGTACGTCCCGCCGCCGACCGGCTCCTCGAAAAACGTGAGCTGGGTGCGCGCGCCACCCGGCATGCGCACGCGGTGCAGCTGACTCGTGTTGCCGAAGCGGGTGCTGATGAGGATCTCGCGTTCGACGGGATGCCAACCGCTCAGCGACGCGCCGCGGGATTCGGTGTAGCGCCGCACCTCCCCGGCGAGGGCGGCGGGAATGGGCGGAATGCCGTCGACGACGAGGTTGTCAGTTGCGGCGATGACCCGCGCGGGGGCCTGTTCCTGTATCGCGGCGCCGAGCTGGGCGAAAGGAAGACAGAGGGCAACGGCCAGGAAGAACCAAGGACGATGACGTGCCATGTGCTCGCTCCACGAGGAATGGTCTAAGTCGAAGCTAGAGGCGGGGTAGCGAGGCGTCTAGGCACCCCAATACGTTTCCACTGTGTCTGCTAATAACTCAGTACCGTCCCGATCGCCGCATGGAGCCTGGTCACGTGCGCATCCTGAGCCAGGAGGAGGTTGTCAGCCTTGAGTCCCAAACGGTGACTGTGGACGGTGAGATCGCCGCGAAACCCCACGTCGAGACGACCCACGCCGCGCACCGGGATGAACTCCAACCCCGCACCGATGTGCCAGGTATTCGGCAACAGATTGTGGACGGCACCGGGTCGGCGCGTCCAGCGCGTCGTCCCATTTCCTAACAGCTCGCCGTTGAACCTCGCGTTCGTGACGCGATACCAGCTCAAGCCGTATCCGCCTTTGACAAAAGGTTGCAGGCTCCCCGGTGAAAGATTGTAGCGCACGCTGCCCGTGTACTCCCACATGTCGATGTTGAGCGTCAATGGAAACAGTCCCGGCAGCGTGCTGACCGTCACGTCCGCGCGTACCCCGCCGTTGGAGTGGCGGATCGTGCTTTCGCTCGTGAACCGGCGTCCGAGAAAAAACGTCACTCCGTAGTACCGTGTGGATACCCGGTCGGTCGTGGGATGGATCACGTCTACCGTGACGCTGTCGGACTGCCCCGCGAGCGCCAGGACCTTCTCCAAAAAAGGCGACGCGGTCTCCGAAAAGCCGGCAAGATTCAGGAACGCGTCGGGCATCCGGAAGGATGAAACTCCGATCGTGACGCCGACGAACCGAAATGGAACATCCTCGGAGCCGAAGAACGCGGGATAGCTGTTGCGGTCAGCGGCTCGGGCCGGAGCGGTGATGAGCCGGTATGCGATGTCGAACGGCGGCAAAGTCACCAATGTCGGGACGGTGAGGTTCCAGAACCCCCACCCCGTGCGGTAATTGTCCTGTTGGCTCGCGGGGAAATAGGCGCTCAAACGGTGTGGCACATAGCTGTCGTAGCCACTCGCTGCGCCCGCGCGATTCCATCCACCGTTGTAGGGCGGCGCCACGGCCGATGTGTTGCCGGTTTCTGCGTAGCGCACGATGCCCGCGAAGGAAGAGCGCGTCGCCGGGTACCCGAAGCGGATCGGGAGGACGAGCCACGCCCACTTGCGACGCGCGACTGGATCGCCGCGCACCAGCGGCAGTACCAGCTCCCAGTCGGGAATGATCTCGAGCCGGTCGGCGTTGTCCAGTCGCACGACCGTATTCGTCTCGGCAGCAGCGGAGTCCGGTGCGGTTCGGAAGACATCCCACGGCGTCCGCACCAGCTCGCCCGATTGTTGTGGCCCCACATCCTTATAGAGACCGGGGAACGGATATGAGCCGTGACTTGCCCTCCCCAAACGGGTCGACGAGGAGATGAGCTGCTGCAGACTGCGATTGTCGCCGCCGATGAAGACGAGCGGATGCAGGTTCAGCTTTGTTTCGGCATCATCCAGATAGGCCTGGCGCCGAATCTGCCGCCAGATCTCCCGCTCGCCCACTCGCTCCTCGCGCAGCTGCTCGACTTCGCGTTCCCACTCCGCGCGGGGAGCGTACACGTCCGGGGTCAGATAGTCGACCGCAAATACCCAGTGGTGGAAGTAGTACTCTACACGGCGAATCACGAACTCATCAGGCTGGTCTAGCTGCGCCAACACTTCTGCCATCATCGCGCTGGTGAGCGGCTCTGATCCCTGCCGCCGCGGCGTGACAACCACGTTGATGTGTTCCCAGTCTCCTTCGTGCGTGTTCGCGGCATCGTTGTAGGGGTAGAAAAACCAGTACTGGAAGACGAGCTCGTGACGGGCCGCCTCGAAACTGGGGGCGGGAAGGTCGTGGATGAACGGATGCACGAACGCTTTCGCGTAGCCGACGTACTTCCGGGCGATCGATCCATGCACCGCGCCTTCAAACTCCCGATTCCAGGACGCCGGGGCATCGCCCGGAAAGTCGAAATACATGACATAGCGAAGGTCGAGATCGGGACGAGGAATGCTCACAACGGGCGGGGGCTCCGGCACGAACCGAGCGATCAGTCCCAGCAGCCGAGCATCCGAGATTGTGTCGAGATTTCCAAAGTCGATTGTTTCAGTGCCGACCAAGCGTGGACGCGCCTGTGATAAATCCAGGCTGTCGATAAAGAGCGTCGATGCAGCTCCCCTTTCAATGAACCGCCGAACATCCATCGGGAAGTCGATCGAGTTCCGTACCATCCACGGTGCAAATCGCATGGCGAGCATGCGCAGCGCATGCTCGCGGCCATCGTCGATGCCGTCCCGGGGAGCCTCATCCTGGTAGCCAGCCGCAGTGGGGTCGCCGAAGAGGTGGAATCGTTTGTTTCCAGCTGATGCCTGGACCGGAAGCAAGGGCTCCCGAGGGAGGTAGGTGACGTAGTCAGGTTTTGGTATCGCTTGGGTCACAGCGATGGAGTTCACAGCCAGGATCGGCATGGCGAGCGATAACGCCAAAGTGATGCGCATAGAGGTCCTGGATATCACACCTAAATAAAAATGTGTCAATGACTTAGATGAATTCGGGCGTATCCTTGCGACTTCGGCATGTTTCGGGATATATTCGGGTCCCTTGGCTCTGTAAATATGTCTCAGCATCCGACGAGTTCCTTCGCTGCCTGCATCTGGGTTCCCCTCTTCCCACTTCGCTGTGAAGAGGCGCGTCATGAAGAGCTGGTCGCTCTCCCCGTCGCCCTGCTCGCACCCGATACCACCCGCAAGCTCTGGCAGGTCTCCTCACTCGCTCGTCATGCCGGAGTAAAGCCGGGGATGACGGTCAGCCAGGCGATTGGTCTCTGCCCCACGTTGCGCCTCATCGAGCCTGATCCGGTGCATTACGACGAGCGCTTTTCCCAACTCCTCTCGTCGCTGAACGACGTGAGTCCGGTTGTTGAGCCTGGCGAGCTCGGATTGGCGTACGCGGGTGTTGACGGTTTGGAAGGGATTTTCGGTTCGCAGCGGAGGATCATTGAAGCAATTCGTCAAGCCGTCCCACCGTCAGACCGTCCGACCGTCCGACTGGGTTTCGCTCTCGGCAAGTTCACGGCCTGGGTAGCAGCGACTCGCGCCAAGCCGGGGGAGTCGGTCGTTGTGCCTCCGGGAGGAGAGCAGAAGTTTCTCGCTACACAACCGATCGCCGTACTTCCTCTCGATGCTGCCATCCATCGCCGCCTGCGCCAGCTCGGCATTCGCAATCTCGGCGCGCTCGCGGCGCTTCCCGAAGCAGCGGTCACGGCGCAGTTCGGCGCAGTGGGAAAGCGATTGTGGCAGCTTGCTGCCGGCCGCACCGCCGAGCCAGTCATAGGACGAATCGCGCCGGAGCCGATCGTCGCGGCAATCACGTTTTTCACTCCGGTCGGGGAGCGCGAGCTGCTCGTCCATTCGCTCGATCAGCTGATCGCTCGCGCGCTCAAACACCCGCGTCGCATTGGCTGGCGCGTGCACGCGCTGCGCCTGCGTGCCGATTTGGAAACTGCTGTGGGAGACGAGGACGGTGGTAGGGGCGCAGCATGCTGCGCCCCTACACGTTCCTGGCTCGCCAACATTCTGTTGAAGGAGCCGACCGCCGACGCCACCCGCATCGCCGCGCCCCTCAGGACACTGCTCGAGCAGTCGCCACCGACGGGCGGCGTCGAACGTCTCATCCTCGAGTTCACCGCGTTCGCTCCCGGTACGACCGAGCTGCAGCTCTTCGCGCGCGATGCGCAGGCGGCCGCTCGCGCAGGTCAACAGCGCGCGTTGCGCAGTGTGGCGCGCGAAATCCGCATGCGCGTCAAACGCGCCGTCTTGTATCACATCATCGAGGTGCAGCCATGGTCGCGACTGCCAGAGCGCCGCTACGCGCTGATCGACTACGAACCCTGAATGCTCCCCGTCCCGTGACGGTTGAACTGCATGCTAATGGCTCTCCCGCGAAGGTCTGGCGGTCAAACTGCAACGGCGGCGGTCAGGAGGCGAATGCGTCGGTCGAGAAGCAACTGCGGCGGTCGGACGGTCAGCGGTCGGACGGTCAAGAGACAACGGCGGCGGTCGTCGAAACAATCATCGAGATGTGGCGCATCGATGATGAATGGTGGAGACAGCTCATCTCACGTAGTTACTTCGCGGTGTTGCTAGAGGGTGGTACTCGTGTGGTTCTCTTTGAGGATCTCGTGACTCATGAATGGTTCATGCAGACCGCCTGACCGCCATGACCGCCGCAGTTGTTTCTTGACCGTCATGACCGCCGCCTTTTGTTCTTGACCGTCGCCTTTGCTTTTTGACCGCCATGTACGCCGAGCTTCATTGCCACTCCGCATTCTCATTCCTGGACGGCGCCTCGCCACCCGACGAAATCCTCGCCGAGGCACACCGGCTGGGGTATCCCGCCATCGCGCTCACCGATCGCAATGGCCTCTATGGCTCGCTCGCCTTCGCGCACGCCGCCAAGCCGCTCGGTATCC
>JBIOXD010000040.1:0-4432 GCA_044869265.1 Gemmatimonadales bacterium | reverse complement strand
GTGGCCAAGTTGATCGCCGTCACCCGACAGCCCAGCCGCTCGAGCAGCGCCGGCATCACGGCCCCGCCGGCGCCCCGTACCGTATCGAGCGCAACGCGGAACCGTCGCCGCCTGATCGCCCGAACCGCGACTCCCGGAAGCGCGAGCACGGCGGCGAGATGGCGGGTTATCGCATTGGAGTCCGCCTCCACACCGCCGATAGCTTGGTAGTTGGCTCGTGGCAGGGCAGTGCCTGCCGCCAATTCGCGTACCCGCGTGCCGGCTACATCATCAAGAAAGATGCCATCAGGGCCGACGAACTTAAGCGCGTTCCATTCGATGGGATTGTGGCTCGCGGTGAGGATCAGGCCGCCCGCTGAGTGATGGTGCTCGACAGCAAGTTGCACCGTTGGTGTTGCAACTAGCCCCACATCGATGACGTCGCAGCCGACGGAGTTGAGGCCGGCCGTAGCGGCTTGGATGAACATCGGGCCGGACGTCCGGGCATCTCGCCCTAGCACAATGCGAGGTTTACGCTTCCCTCGACCCCCGTCCCCCTGCCCGGTTGCCCAAATGCCGAACGCCGCTGCCCAACGGGCAACGACTTCAGGAGTGAGGTCCGTTCCAACAAGGCCTCGCACTCCCGACACGCTGACCATCAGGGTGTCGGACATGGGACGCTCAATCTAATGAATCAGCTCAGGCCCGACGGGCTTCCATAGCGCGGGTGGGCAGGCGCAGCGGTTGCAGCTGGGGGGTCGGGATGGGCAAGGCGGGGTGTCCCGCGAAGGCCCGGAGGAACGCGTCCACGACCTCGGGGTCGAACTGTACGCTTTTCCCGTGCTCCAGCTCATGCATGGCTTGTTGCACGCTCAGCGAGGGACGGTAGGGCCGGACGCTCGTCATCGCGTCGAATGCGTCCGCGACGCTGACCAGGCGCGCTTCAAAGGGGATCGCATCGCCTTTCAAGCCATCCGGAAAGCCGCGGCCGTCGAGGCGCTCGTGATGCGAGCGCACGATCGACAGCGCGCCGGGAGCATCTTTCATGAGAGGCCCGAGAATGCGCGCGCCGATGACCGTGTGCTCCATGATGTGCCGGTATTCGGCGTCGCTGAGCTTTCCAGCCTTGTGCAACACACTCTCGCTCACGCCGATCTTCCCGACATCGTGCAGCTCGGCGCCCAGCGCGATCGTGTCGACGAGATCGGCATCGAGGTTCAGGGCTCGCGCGATTTCGACCGAATAGTTCGCGACGCGCGCCGAATGGCCGCGGGTGTACGCGTCTTTTGCTTCGAGGGCGAAGACCAGGGCGTGGACACCTTCGAGGAATAGCTCCTCGATGCGGCGCGCCTGGACCTCGACGCGCTCTTCGAGGTTCTTCTGATAGCTGCGGTTCTCCATCACTAGCCGCCGCTTGTCGAGCGCCTGGGACACGCGCGCCCGCACTTCCTCGAGATGGAAGGGCTTCGCGACGTAATCGATCGCGCCCATCTGCAAACAGGCGACCGCGCTCTCGACCTCAGCCACCGCGGTCACCACGATCACTGCCGTATCGGGCCAGCGCACGACGATTTCCCGCAGCAATGACACGCCGTCCATCTCCGGCATCCGCAGATCGGAGATGACGAGCGGGGCGGGCCGCTGCTCGAGCTCCTGGAGCGCTTCCACGCCCGACCCGGCTTCGGCGCAGGTAAAGCCTTCGCCCTCCAGCACCCGCACCAGCACCCGGCGCAGCCGGGGCTCATCGTCGACGATCAGGCAGCGCAGTCCGGAGGTGTTCGGCATCGCGGCCCCCAAAGTAAAGGTCGCTTGCCCCTGACGAAAGCCGCCTTTACGTTCCGCGCATGACCCGCATCGCGGAGCAGGACCTGGCGAGACGCTTTGCGACTCGCGCCGTGCACGCGGGCCACGTGGGAGATCCCCTGAGCGGCGCGGTCATGACGCCCATCTATCAAACCTCCACCTACATCCAGGACGGACTTGGGCGCCACAAGGGGTACGAGTACGCACGCACCCGCAATCCCACGCGCGAGGCGCTCGAGCGTAACGTCGCCGCCCTCGAAGGCGGCCGTCACGGCTTTGCGTTCGGGTCGGGGCTCGCCGCCCTCGATGCCGTGATGAAGCTCCTGTCCGCCGGCGATCATGTCGTAAGCGGCGAGAATGTGTACGGTGGGTCGCACCGGCAGATGACGCATATCTGGTCGCGCCTCGGCCTGAGCTTCACGTTCGTCGATGGCGGCGACACGAAGGCGGTGGCTGCCGCGGTGACGCCGAATACGAAGATCGTCTACGCCGAAACGCCGACGAATCCCATGATGCGTCTCTGCGACCTGGCCGCGACGGGCGAGATCGCGCGGAAGGCGCGTGCGCTGTTCGTCGTCGACAACACGTTCGCCACACCGTACTTCCAGCAGCCGCTCGACTTCGGCGCCGATATCGTGCTGCACTCCACGACGAAGTATCTGAATGGGCACTCCGACATGGTGGGCGGGATGCTCGTCGTGAGCCGCGACGAGGTCGCCGAGCGCGTCGGGTTCATTCAGAACTCGGCCGGCGCCGTTCCCGGTCCGTTCGACTGCTGGCTGGCGTTGCGCGGCACCAAGACGCTCGCGTTGCGGATGCGCCAGCACGATGTGAACGGCCGCCGCGTCGCCGAGTGGCTGGAGAAGCACCCCCGCGTGCAACGGGTTTACTATCCCGGATTGCGCTCGCATCCCCAATACGAGCTGGCGACGCGCCAGATGAAGGGTTTCGGCGGCATGCTCAGCATAGAGCTGGGCGACGTCGCGTATGCCCGCCGCTTTGTGGAGCGCACCCGGATCTTCGCGCTGGCCGAATCGCTCGGCGGCGTCGAAAGCTTGATCGGCCACCCCGCCTCCATGACGCACGCCAGCGTGCCGCCGGAGATGCGGCGCCGCATGGGGCTCACGGACAGCCTGGTGCGCCTGTCCGTGGGGATCGAGGATGTGGAGGACTTGATTGCCGATTTGGATCAGGCGTTGGGGGATGATTAACGGGGCACATTCGAAACAGTTGATGTTCTATAGCGTATGTGTTTGAATCCCATCGTCGGAGAAGACAACAGATGACAGACGCCACATTGCCCGCGGCTCGCCCGCGGAAGATTCTCACCCAGATCGCCGCCGTTTCGTGGGAGCATCCGGCGGACCGGGCCGCGCTGCAAGCGTTGCGGTCCGTCCCCGGCTTCGATGAAGTCGTGAAGAAGATCGTCGGATTCTTTGGCGAGCGCGGTATCCGCCTCTTGTTCCAGGCCAATGCCGTGCGCGTCGGACCGAATCAGTTCCCGAAGCTCCACCAGCTCTACACCGACGTGCTGACGACGATGGATTGGTCCGAGCGGCCCGAGCTGTTCGTGTCGCAGACGCCCTTCGTCAACGCGGGAGCCTTCGGCGTCGAGCGCCCCTTCATCGTGATCAACTCGGGCGCCCTGACCCTGCTCGACGACGACGAGATGCGGACCCTGCTCGGCCACGAGCTGGGGCATATCATGAGCGGGCACGCCCTGTATCACACCATTCTCGTCATCATCCTGTTCGTCAGCGCGAATTTCCTGCCGTTCCTCACCAGTCTGATGCTCGCGCCGATCCGCTTCGCATTACTCGAATGGTATCGCAAGAGCGAGTTGTCGTCCGATCGGGCCGGATTGATCGCGACGCAGGATCCGCCGGCCTCGATGCGGATGTTCATGAAGATGGCCGGGGGCGGCCACACGAGGGAGATGGATCTGAACGCCTTCCTCGAGCAGGCGCGGGAGTACGAGGAGTCGGGTGGCGCGGTCGACCGGATCTTCAAAATCCTCAACACGCTCGATCGGACGCATCCGTTCAACACGCTGCGCGCAGCCGAGCTCCAACGCTGGATCCAGGCGGGCGCCTACGAGAAGATCGTGAACGGCGAATACACGCGTCGCGGTCCCGACGCCGACAAGCGGCCCCTCGAGACCGATATCGAGGACGCGCGTGAACACTACATGAATGAAGCCAAAGCCGTCGTGAATGACGTCGTGGATTCCGCCAAGCGGGCCGCGCAAGCGTTTTCGGACGCCTTCAAGAAGAAGTGAGAGTACTGGTCGTCGGTGGCGGCGGCCGCGAGCATGCGCTTTGCTGGGCGCTGCATCGCGATGCCGCCGCTTCCACCGGCGACCTCACGTTGTTCGCCGCGCCGGGCAATCCCGGTACTGCGGCCCTGGCAACGAACCTTCCCATCCAAGCAACGGCCATCGACGACCTGGTCGCGGCCGTCCAACAGCACGACATCGATGTCACGATCGTCGGCCCGGAGGCGCCGCTCGCCGCCGGGCTCGCGGATCGCCTCCGCGCTTCCGAGGTAAGCCGCGCTGTGTTCGGGCCGAGCGCAGCCGCCGCGCGGCTTGAGTCATCGAAGGCATACGCGAAGGAAGTGCTGCGGCGCGCCGGCGTCCCGACGGCTGCGA
>JBIOXD010000039.1:0-3071 GCA_044869265.1 Gemmatimonadales bacterium | reverse complement strand
GGGCGGCAAGGTCGTCCAACGGGAGGTCTACAGCAACTGGCGCGGCGACGTCGAGATACCGGCTGACTTTTTTGTCGCCGAGAAGTGGAGCGACGTGCCCCATTGGGCAACGCCCTAGGCAGGCGGGGCGAGCATGTCTCGGCGCTTCATTTCCTTGACGAATCCCTCGACATCGTCGGTCATCTGATACAGCTCGTGCTTTGTCATTTCGCGCGGGCGTACACCTGGTCCCCGTCGACCACCCGAACACGTCCCACTGTCCCATCGGGAGCGACCTCGAACGCAACGTAGGTCGCATCCCAAAACGGATCCAGCCACGTGACGCGGAAGACATCGTACTGCCAATGCTCGAGCTGGCCTTTCGCAGTGCCCCCCCCCGCCCTGCAAGGTCAAACGCCCGTCGCTCATCCCCACCGTCACCGTACCAAACAAGCTATCGGTGTAGGTCCCCGTGTAACGATCGAGCGCCAGCGTGGGACGGGTGCCGGCGATGCGCCTGCTCTCCTCGGCGCGGCGGTCCGCGGCGGTACTGTCGGCGATGCGCTTGTACAACACGCGCAGTTCGGCGCTCCAGTCGTGTCCCCCCGCGGCCCCGGCCCCACCAATGAACCGATCAAAAACCGTGTACATCAGCGCGTGGCGGAGCTCGGAATGGTCCAGGTTCGTGAAGATGGCGACGCCGAGTCGCCGGTCCGGAATGAGGCCGACAATGGCGCTGCGGCCTTCGATGCTGCCCGTGTGGATTGCGATGTACTCGCCGCGGTAGTCCTGCAGGATCCATCCGAGCCCGTACGCCTGGAAGTGCGGTTTGGTAAGCATGGCGGTCGGATAGAACCACCGCTGCACGACTTGCTGCGCCTTGAACTGCTCGGAGAAATTGCGCGCGCTGATGAGCCGCCGGCCGCCGACCTTGCCGCTATCGAGCAGGAACCGCAGCCACTTCACCATGTCGGTCGCGGTCGAGAACATCGAGCCTGCGGGCCCGATGTTGTCGGTGTTCTCAATCGCGGCGGGCAGCACGCGCACGGTGTCGCGCACGATGCCATGCGGCGCAGTGATATCGCTGATGCCGGCGGCCTTGAGCTCCCGTGCGTCGGCGTACGTCTCCGTCATGCCGAGCGGGTTCAGAATGCGGGTGCGGAGCAGCGCCTGCCAGGTCGTTCTCGCGGCGCGCCCGGCGACCTCCCCGGCGAGCGCGTACGTCACGTTGTTGTACTGAAAGCGGGATCGGAAGCTGGTCTGCACCGGCACAAAGCGCAGCCGATGCGCGATAGTCGCGAAGTCGAGCCCGCTCTCGTCCCATAAGTAGGACGGATCGCTGAATCCGACGCGGTGTGCGAGGAGATCGCGCACTGTGATTTCACGGGTGACGTAGGGATCGGCGAACTGCAGTTCCGGGACGTGTTTTTGCACCGGATCGTCGAGCGACAGACGCGCCGAGTCCGCGAGCATACCCACCAGCATCGCGGTGAACGCCTTCGTGGTCGACATGTTGCCGAAGCGTGTGTGCACCGTGACGGGATCGGGCTTGCCCAACTCGCGCACGCCGTAGCCCTTGATGAAGGCGACGGAGGTGTCTCTGACCACGACGATGGCGAGCCCGGGGACGCGCCAGTCCTTCATGGCCTGCGTGATGTACGGATCGAGACCGTTCAGCGGTGGTTGCTGCGCGCCCACCGTCCCGGCGGCCAGGCAGATCAGGAGGAGTACCGCGCGTAGAGTCATGAGCCAAAGGTCGCCGCCCGGGGCTAGATTGGTAAGCAGAACCTACCCGGGTAAAACCATGTCCACGCTGCCGTCACGTTCTGTTTTCGCCGTATGGTTTGTGTCTGCCGTCGCCACGCTTCCTGCACAGAATCCCCCCCCTCCGCAGCCCGTGATCGGGCGATGGGACCTCGAGCTCACGACGAACGATGGACACAAACTGCCGTCGTGGCTCGAGGTGACCGTATCCGGCAATGGCGTGCTCGTGGGCCGGTTCGTCGGCGTGGTGGGAAGTGCGCGGCCGATTTCGCGACTCGCCTTTGCGAACGACACGCTGCGCTTCTCGATTCCGCCGCAGTGGGAGGATGGCCCCGCCGATGTGCAATTCGCAGGTGTGCTCCGAGGCGACAGCCTGTCCGGAACGATCACCGATCCCAAGGGAACGCCGTATCCGTTTACGGCCGTGCGGGCGCCGGCGCTGCGCCGCGCCGCTCCCGCCTGGGCCCCTGCGCTGCGGCTGTTCAACGGCCGGGATCTGACGGGGTGGCACACAGTGGGCGGAACGAATCAGTGGAGCGTCGTGAACGGCGTGCTGACGAACGCGAAGGCCGGTGGCAATCTCGTCACGGACGCCGTGTATACCGATTTCAAGCTGCACGTGGAGGTCAAGTATCCGGCGCGCGGCAACAGCGGCGTCTATCTCCGCGGGCGTCACGAGGTGCAGGTCGAGGATTCGGTCGTGAGCAGCGCGGAAGCCACCGGCGGGCTGGGGGCGATTTACGGCTTTCTGATCCCGAATCAGAACGCGGCGAAGGGCGCGGGCGAGTGGCAGACGATCGACGTCACGCTCGTCGGCCGGCGGGTGACGGTAGTGCTCAACGGCAAGTCGATCCTGTGCGAGCAGGAGATTCCGGGGCCGACGGGCGGAGCGCTCGATAGTAAGGAAGGGGCGCCGGGGCCAATCATGCTGCAGGGCGATCATGGGCCGGTCGAGTATCGAAACTTGACGATTACCGTGGCGCGGTAAGAGCAGTTCGTTCGCTACGCGCGCGTGCCCAAAAAGCAGGTCCTTCGCTCCGCGCGCCTGCGGCGCGCTGCGCTCAGGATGACAGGCGGCGCCTCGCTTTGCTACAAAAAAGAATAGAAAGAGAAGAAATCCCCAAGCGCCCCACGCGCGCCGAGGTGGTCGCGGCGGCCGGACGGACGGTCCCGGATGTGATCGGCCAAGGGCTGCGTGTGTTGTTCTGCGGCATCAACCCCGGCCTCTATTCAGGCGCCACCGGTCATCATTTTGCTCGGCCGGGCAACCGGTTCTGGCCTGCCCTGTTTGGTGCGAGGTTCACCGATCGCATCCTGCAGCCGTGGGA
>JBIOXD010000038.1:0-70593 GCA_044869265.1 Gemmatimonadales bacterium | reverse complement strand
ATGCAACAGCCCGCCCCCATCTTCGTGAAGGACGTCAAGAGCAAGGCGCGGCACGATTCTCTCTGCGCAGCGCGCCGTCATGGACGCGCTGCTCACGGATGGGAATGAGCGCGCCGCGCTTGCGGCGGCCCGGTCGCTCGTAACGAGCGGCTACGACGTCGGGGTGGCCTCGACGCGCCGCTTCTCCCTCGCGGGCGTTTCGCGAGGCGTGCGTCGCCTGCGACTGTTTACCGATCCATTGGCCGAGCCCGCCGCATACGTCGCGGAGGTCGGTGACCTGGCTCGGCGGCTCGACGCTCGTGTCGTGTTGCCGGTGACCGACGCGTCCGTTGACGCGATCCTCGGCAACCGGCAGCACATTCCGCCGTTCACGGTACTCCCGTTCCCCAATCTCGCGAGCTACAGCGCGGCATCGGACAAGCGGGAAATGCTCGACCGCGCGCGTCGGGCGGGACTCGCCGTTCCGGAAACCGTGCTGGTCGAGCATGCCGGCAACGTTCTGCCCAGCGCCGACTTTTTTCCCGCCGTGCTCAAGCCGCACCGCTCGGTCATCCACTCGGAGGGCGGCCGTCAGCACCTCGCTGTCCGCTTCGTAGACTCGCCGATGCAATGCCGCGCGGCGCTCCACGCCTTTCCGCCGGCGGCGTTTCCCATCCTGCTGCAACGGCGCGTGCGCGGCCCCGGCGAGGGGCTGTTTGTGCTGCGCTGGAACGGTCGCGTGATCGCGGAGTTCGCACACCGCCGCCTTCGGGAGAAGCCTCCGGAGGGTGGGGTGAGCGTCTACCGGGAAAGCATTGTTGCGGACGCTGCACTGCTCACGGCGGGCAGCCGCCTCCTCGACGAGCTGGAGTGGCAGGGCGTGGCGATGATCGAGTGTAAGCGCGACGAAGAAACCGGCCGCCATGTGTTCATGGAGGTCAACGGGCGGCTGTGGGGATCATTGCAGCTGGCGATCGACGCCGGCGTCGATTTCCCGCGGCTGCTCATCGCCTGCGCGCTCGGCAACAGTGTACCGGCGCTCACGCATTATCGCGTGGGGGTCCGGAGCCGTTGGTTCTGGGGTGACGTCGACCATCTCTACCTGCGGCTCCGCAATGGCGGAGGTGCCGCCGGGAAGCTCGCGGCCGTGCGGGATTTTCTTCGCCGCAAGCAGAGCCACCGCGAGGAGATTTGGCGCTGGCGGGATCCCGCGCCGTTTCTGCTCGAGTCGCTGCAGCAACTGGGTCTTGCGCGATGACTGCGCACGCCGTCGCGGTGACCGCGGAGACCACGACCCGCATGCGATTGTCGGACGCGCTGGCTTTGGGGCCGGACATCTGGGACGGGATCCAGGCGGCGGCTCCGTGGCGATCACCGTTCATGAGCTGGGCGTGGCATCGCGCCTGGGCCGATGCGGATCCCGAAGCCGCATCGAGCGACGCGCTCGTCCTGCGCTCCGGGTCCACGGTTGAAGCGATCCTGCCGTTCTTGAAACGACACATCCGCTTTCACCGGGTACCGGTGCGCGCGCTCACGTGGGCGATCGGCGACCTCGGCTGTCCCGATCATCTCGACGTGCTCGCAACGCCGGCGGCCGATGTCGCGAAGCTGGTACCGTTGCTCGAAGAGCTGGACTGGGACGTCGTGGTCCTCAGCAACCTCGCCTCGGATGCGCCGGTTGCTTTCAGGCTTGCGCGCGCCATGGCCGCTTGCGGGCACGCGACGCAGCGCCGGCCGCTGTGGGTCTGTCCGTATCTCGAGCTCATCGGCGATTGGGAGAGCTACTTGGCGTGCCAGACCAAGAGTCGACGTCAGGCGCTGCGCTACATGGAAAGAAACCTGCGCCGGCATCACAGCGTCGCGATCACCGATTACGAGGGCGAGCGCATCGCGGAAGGGTGGCGCCGGCTCGTGCAGCTCCACGAGCTGCGCTGGATGGCGGGCGGAGGTGAAGGCGCGTTTCGTGAGCCGCGCGTCGAACGCTTGCATCGCTCTTTCATCGCCGAGCTCGCCCGGCGTGGTGAGCTGTGGCTCACGACGCTCGACGTCGACGGGGAGCCGGCTGCTGCCTGGTACGGCTTCACGTGCGGCGACACGGTGTACTTCTACCAGAGCGGACGCGACCCTCGCTGGGAACGCGAAAGCGTGGGCCAGGTATTGCTGGCGGCGATGGTGCGCCGCGCCATGGAGCGTGGCTTCAAGCGCTTCGACTTCCTGCGCGGCGAAGATCCCTACAAACGTCTGTGGACTCGGGCGGGGCGAACAATCGAAGAGATCACGATCTTTCGCCGCGGCCTGCGCGGGCGCTGGTTGCGCGGCGTCGAGGCGCTCGCGGGACTGCGCGCGCGGCTTCGCAGAAACGGATCACCCGATGACTGACGACGTCCTCCTCATCGTGTCGATCGATACGGAAGAAGACAACTGGTACCGCAGTCGCGAGCAGGTGACGTGCGAGAACATTCGCGAGCTGCCGCGCCAGGCTGAGTTCTTTGACAGGCTGGGCGTGCGGGCGACGTATTTCACAGCCTATCAGGTCGCCATCGATCCCGTGGCGGCCGACATCATGAAACGCGTAGCCCGTCGTGGTGAGATCGCGGCGCACCTGCATCCGTGGAACACGCCGCCGCTGACGGAGGCGCTCGTCGCCCGCAACTCCATGCTGAAGAATCTTTCGGCCGGGCTGCAGCTGTCGAAGCTCGAGACGCTCACCACCACGCTCCACGAGACGTTCGGCATCCAGCCGCGGGCGTTCCGCGCCGGCCGCTATGGGCTCGGGCCGGGGACCGTCGCCGCGTTGGTGCGGTGTGGGTATACGGTGGACAGCAGCGTGACGCCATTTGTCAGTTGGGAAGACTTTGATGACGGGCCGAACTTCGTCGGTGCGCCGCTCGATGCGTACCGCATCGCGCCGGATCGCGATGTGACGCAACCGGCCATCGATGGTGAGATCGTCGAGGTCCCGTTGTCCTGCGGGTTCAATCGAGGGCCCTTTCCCCTGTGGGGTCGCGTGCGGCACGCGCTCGACGCCGCCGCGTGTCGCCGCCTTCGCCTTGCCGGTATCGCCGCGCGCACCGGCATCTGCAAACGCATCGTGTTGAGCCCCGAGCTCGCATCCGTCGCGGAGATGGTCACACTGTCGAGGCGGTTGCTGCAGCGCGGGGTTAGCCATCTGAACCTCACGTGGCACAGCCCCAGTCTGAACCCGGGCCTGGGCCCGTTCACGCGGACGCGAGCCGATGTGCGGCGGCTCTACGCGTCGGTCGAAGATTACCTCGATCGCCTGTCGCGAATCACGTCGCCGAGATTCGTCACGGTCAGTGAAGCAGCTTCCATCCTTGCCGACCGCTCGCTGCCGGAGGTTGCCGCGTGCTGAAGAGCGTTGGAAGCAACTGGGTCGTGACGCTGCTGACCATCGTCGTCCTGTACGTGCTCACGCCGTTCACGCTGAATCAGCTGGGCGCGCAAGGGTATGGCACGTGGCTCTTGATCACGTCGATGAACGGGTATCTCGGGCTCCTGGTCCTGGGCGTGCCGATGGCCTCGGTCCGCTACTTCGCGCAGCACGTCGCGAGCGGCGACACGCGGAAACTCAACGAGGCGATCAGTAGTTGCACCGGCTTGTATCTCTTGTTGGGCCTCATCGCCCTGGTCATCGGCATGGGCCTGTACGCGTTCTTCACCCTGTACGGCATCCCGACACCAATGCATGACGATGCACGATCGGCGTTCGTCGTCATGGCCCTGTTCGTCGCGGTCGGGTTCGTCGCCCTGCTCCCCGAGGGTATCCTGGCGGCACACGGCGATTTCGTGCGGCGCAACACGGTTCGCGTCGCAAGTCTGGTGATGCGCCTCGGCCTGACGATCGGGCTGCTCGAGCTCGAGGCGACCCTCACCGTCCTGGCACTCGTGCAGCTGGGCTGCCTGTTGTTCGACTTCGGGCTGTGCCTGCTCATCATTCACCGCCGCTACCCCGAGATCCGTCTCGGGCTCTCTGGATTCGATTGGAACGTGGTGCGACAGATCTTCTCGTTCAGCCTGTTCGTGCTGGTGCTGAACGCCGGCGCACGCTTGTCATTCGAAACGGACGCCATGGTCATCGGGGCGTTCATGGATGTCGGACGCATCCCGCACTTCACGATTGCCAACAGCTTCCTCATCTACCTGATGGAGTTCGTGGTGGCGATCGCGGCCGTGGTGATGCCGACCGCAACACACCTCCAGACGCAAGGAAAGATCGCGGAGCTCCGGGAGATCTTTCTCAAGTGGTCGAAGATCGCGCTGTCGTTGACACTGCTCGCCGGCCTGTTCCTCCTCGTGCTGGGTCCCCGGTTCATTGCATGCTGGGTCGGACCCGAGTTCGAGCACTCCGCTGGAGCGGTGCTGCGGATTCTCATGCTCTCCTATCTGATCTTCCTGCCGATCCGCGGTGTTGGCCTACCGATCCTCATGGGCCTCGGCAAGCCGAGACTGCCGACGATCGGGTTTCTGATCGCGGGCCTCGTGAATCTCGGATTGAGCATTGCCCTTGCAGGCCCGCTGGGGCTCGCCGGTGTCGCGATCGGAACGGCCATTCCGAATGTGCTCTTTGCGGGGTTCGTCCTGTACCAGGCGTGCCGCGAGCTTGGCACGCCCATCAACGAGTACGTGCGATACGTGGTGCCGCGTCCCATCGTGGGGGCGATTCCGATACTCGCGCTACTGCTGTGGTTCAAGGTCGGGCTCGACGTTCGCGGGCTGGCGGGGCTCGCGCTGGCCGGCGGCGTCACCGCGCTGCTGTTCGGAGTGATCTGGGGGCTTTTTGTGTACCGCAACGATCCCTACGTCGACCTGTGGCTTGACCTCCCGCTGTTGCGGGCATCGAGTCGCGCGTGATCCGCCTGTTGGTCACCATGGCGTTTGCGGGAGTCGCGCTCGTGCTCCTCGTCGAGCTCGCCAGCCGCTGGTGGCTGCGCCATCGGTCGCGATACGCCGTCTGGCCTCCCAACCTGCGGCAGGAGATTCGGTTGGCGCGCGACGTCTTCCCCGAGCTCGAGCCGACGGTCCGCTTCGACATCAACACGGACGGCGAGCGGGGCGCCGAGGCGCCGCGGGATAAGCGGGGCCTGTACCGTGTGCTCGCCACCGGTGGAAGCGCGGTGGAGTGTTTCGCACTCGATCAGCCGTCGAGCTGGCCCGCCGTGCTGGAAGCGATGCTCAACGAGCCCGGCCGCCTGCCGCGACTGGGTCGCGACGTGCGTCGAGTACACGTAGGGAACATCGGCCACTCGGGAGTTGGGGCGGCCGAGCTGGATCTCATCCTCGAGCGCGTGCTGCCGCAGTATGAGCGACTCGACCTGATTCTGATCATGGTCGCCGCGAGTGACGTGTACCACTGGATCGAAGAAGGCGCGCCGGCATCGCGGCCGCCGACGCGCGTGCCGGAGATGCTGTTGTTCGGCGCCCACCCCCGGAAGCCGCTCAGTTGGCGCCCCCCCCCCAGCGGGTGGGGGCTCGCCGAGGTCGTTCGCAGGATGCGGCGTCGGTGGCGGCGGTCGCCGGAGGTGAAGGAGCGAGCCGGGGAATGGCAGGCCGAGGCGCGGCGCATGCGCGCGCAGGCGACCGACGTGCGGCGTGCAATGCCGGACGCCACGGTGATGGTGAACAACTTCGAGGAGCATTTCCGCCGGCTGTGTGGCCGCGCGCTCGCGCATGCCGACCGCGTCATCGTGATGTTGCAGCCCTGGTTCGAAGGAGATTACACGCTCGAAGAAGCCGCGCGTTTCTGGCACGGCGGGGTGGGGAAGCCGTGGAGCGAACAGATCAGCACGTACTACAGCCTGGACGTCGTGAATCGGCTGCTCGACCTGCTGCACACCCGCGCTGCTCGCGTGGCCGACGAGCTTGGCATCGAGCACTTGAATCTTCGTAGCGAGCTGACGCAACGGTCTCAGCACTACTTCGACCACGACCACTACACTCCGGCGGGCGCGCGTGTCGTGGCGCAGACCGTCGCCGCCGCGGTGTTGGCGTCTCCCCGGTCAACCCCGAACGAGGAGCCGAAGGCGCACGCGGTCGTCGAGGCGTCGTGACCGTCCCTGCTGCTCCCACGCTGGGCGGGTTGCGCCGGGCCGGCCGACTTCGCACGAAATGGAAGACGTGGTTCCCGTTCAATCAGCCGGGCGGCTGGGCGTTCAGCGGGCGCGTGGCGCTCTATCACGGAATCAAGCGCCTCGGCCTGCCCGAGGGCAGCACGATTCTCGTTCCCAACTATCACGAAGGTGTCGAGCTTGATGCGCTGCTCGCCGCCGGGTGTCGCGTGCGCCACTACCGCGTGGATCCCGATCTGCACGTCGATCTCGGGGACGTGGAGCGCCGGCTCGACTCCAGTGTCGCGGCGCTCTACGTCATTCACTACTTCGGCTTCCCGCAGCTTCTTCCCCGGCTCCGGGCGTTCTGCGATGCGCACCGCATCCGCCTGATCGAAGACTGCGCGCTGGCCCTGTTCAGCCGCAGCGGCGCTATGTGGCTCGGTTCGGTGGGCGACCTGTCGATCTTCTCGCTGTACAAGACGCTGCCGTTGCCGCACGGTGGGTATTCGGTATCAGCGCAGCGCCCGGCAGCGCTGCGGGCGCCGCCGGCCATGTCCACTTTCGTTCAAACCCTCGATCTCGTGTACCACACGCTCGAGGCCAATGGCTTGCAAAGAATCGAGCGCACGGCGACTCGCGTGTCAGGCTTCGTGAAACGACTGTTTGGCTTTGAACGGCGAGCCACCGTGTCGTCGGGCGGCTCGCGGTGGGATCCGCGCCTGGTGCACTACGGCGTCTCAAGCTGGACCAGGCAGCTCGTGCGTTTCACGAATCGCGACCGCGTCGTCACTCAGCGTCGAGCGAACTACGAGCGCCTCGTCCGATGGCTGCGGCCGTATGCATCGATTCCATTTCCGGACTTGCCGGCTGGTGTATGCCCCCTGCTCTTGCCGATTCTGGTGCCGCACCGCGAGCAGTCGCAAGCCGAACTCCAGGCCCTCGGCGTACAGAGCGGCAACTTTTGGTCCGCACCACATGAGACATGCCCGCCCGACCTGGCAGCCGAAGTGCAACCGTGGCGTGATCGGTGTCTGGAGCTACCGATCCACCAGGAATTGTCCGAAGCGGATGTCGACCGCGTGGCCAGGGCCGTTGTCGAGGTTCTCACGAAACATTAGGAGAAGCACCTCTCTCTTCTTACTTCTAAAAGGCAAAGCGCGGCTTGTCATCCCGAGCGCCGAAGGCGCGAGGGATCTGCTTCTAATCAAAAGGCAAAGCGCGGCTTGTCATCCCGAGCGCCGAAGGCGCGAGGGATCTGCTTCTGGTCGAAAAGCAGGTCCTTCGCTACGCGCGCGTTCCGCGCGCTCCGCTCAGGATGACAGCTCGGCCGCTTGCGTGAGAAGAAAAGGAGAGAGAGAAAGGGGTTTTCTACCGTTTTCGCAGAACCTTCAGCACCGCATCCGCCACACGATCAATATGCTCTCCCGAGAGCTCCTGATGAATCGGGAGCTCCAAACACTCCCGACGCCAATGGGCGACCTCTGAGGCCAGATCGGCCGGACAACTGGGGTGCGACGTGTCCCACAGATTCACGCTCTGCACATCGAGAGCTGCGAGCTGCTCCTGCACGCGAACCTTGTCGCGCACCAGAACCGGGAAGAACAGCGGACAAGCGCCGTCGTCCAGCTCGGAGAAGGGGAGAGTGACGCGGCCGCAGAGCCGAGTGGCCAGCTGCTGGAAGTTGGCGCGCCGGCGCGCCACGACGGTGTCGCGATCCATGAATTGCATCAGCCATGCGATCCACGCCGACGCGCGATAGTCGAGCAGGCGCGGATCCCACGTTGCGCCGCCGGAGCCGATCGTAGTGTCGCGATCCCAGCCGATCCGTCGTGCCATCCAATGGGACGCGCGCCCGAGCGCCAGCTCGAGACGGCGACCCCACGGGTTGGCTTGCAGCCCCGAGTTCAATAGGTCGAGCGTCTGCACCGCCGTCGCACGCCACGGTGGGCGCCGGAGCCCGTTCCTCGAGCGCCCCCCCCACTGTCTGGTGACGAGGAATCCGCCGTGAGGCACGGGCAGTGTCTTGTAGACAGAAAACAGCGCCAGATCGCCGGTCGAGCCGACCCACGTGTCGTGGTCGCGCGTGAACAGCGACAGGGCGCAATCCTCGATGAGCTTCAGGCCATGGGCTTCGCAGAAAAGGTAAATGGGGTCGAGCGGCTGCGCGAAACCGAAGTAGTGAATGATGTGCAGCGCAGAGACCGATTTGTCGACGCGCGATTCCAGGTCCTTGAAGTCGATGCCGAGCCGCTCGTCGAGGCGATAGTAGCGGAGCTTGTAACCCGCAACGAGGAGCGTTTCGATTTCGACGCCCTGATGATAGGCGGGTACGAGGATCGTACTGCCGGGCGGGAGGTCGAGAGTCGGCAAGCCGTGATACAACGCCACTCGGCCGCTGAATGTCCACGTCCCGGATGGATCGCTGAACGGGAACCACTCCTTCCATCGCGCGCGCCAACGGCCGATGCGCGGAAAGCTTGCTGCCGACGGATAAACCGGGATCCGGCCGCGCATGGTCAACGCTTTAGCAGCGCCTTGGCACTCTGACGAATGCCATAGCGTGCCCAGTACGCGTAACGCCCGGTCATTGAAGGCGCGAACAGCAGGAGCTGGTAGTGCGGACGAAGGCGCGGCGCCCAGTCGGCCTTCCACGTCATGTTCGCGGCCAGAAAATCGAGCGCTTCCATCCCGTTGGCGATACCGTGCCGGACGAGACGGGCAGTCAACAGTTGGCCCGGGGTGTAGGGCGCGAATGTGAGATTGTAGGCCGTCTTCTGCAGGTACATTGCGCGATCGCGGACCAGCAGGAATTGCGCGGCCGCCGGCTCGCCATTCACCGAGAGGATCGGGATCCAGATCTGCTCCGGGGCCCGCTCGACCAGGCGATCGTAGAACGCTTTCACGTTCGCCTGCTGGAACACCGCCGAGCCGTGTTGGCTCTTCCAGCTGTTCGTGTCCAGCTCGTAGTAGATCTCGAACGCGCGTTTCAGGTCCTGGCCGGTCGCGATTTCAAACGTCACCTCGCCGAGGCCCTGGATCCGATTCTCGCGGTTGCGAAGGTTGGACTTGAACTTTCGCGCCAGCCCCTCGTCCCAGGCGGCCGGCGGAGGCGACAGCGCGCGCCAGGGCGACTCGAAGGTCTGATAGACGTGAGGACGCCAACCCAGATCAGCTGCTGTCTTGAGACCGGCGAGCAGCGTCGGCGAGCCTTCAGGCAGGTGCTCGAGCCGAATGACGTCGCATGGCGTGTCCATGCACAGGAACTGCCACAACAGTTCCAGGACATCGAGGCGCTCGCGCCACGCGAGAAAATCAAAGCGCGTGCATTCGACGTTGGTGAGCGATTGCAGCACGGTGACTCTGCGGCCCGCCCAGCGCTCGGTCAGCCGCTGCATTCCCGCGAGCCCGACGAGGCGGTCGTCCTCCCAGGCGCCCACGAGCAGCGGATCCCGCGGTTGAAACGCATCGATCCAGGAGCTCACCCAGGGCTCGTCAACGAACGGCCCGCTGATCGAGCCGTAGCCCGCGAGCTCTCGCCAACCTGCGTGATCGCGGAGTGAGCCAAGCCGGAGCCGCGAGGCGGGAGGAGCCGCTACGTGAGACATCTGTGATAGACCTGTTCGTAGCGCGCCAGCCATTGCTGCGGTCCAAACTCGTTCTCGAGTCGCTCACGGGCCGCCGTCGCGCGCCGCTTGGCGGCCGCGGGGTTTGCACGCACCGCCAGGATCGCCTGGGCCAACGCTGCCGGCTGCTCGGGCGGCACAAGCAATCCGTGCCCGGGCCCGATCAGATCCGGCACGCCGCCCACCGACGTCGCGACAATCGGCACGCCGGCGGCAATCGCTTCGGGCAGGACCAGCGGCGTCCCTTCGCTGCGAGAGCTCAGCACGTAGACATCGAACGCGGGGAAGAGACTCGACGCGTCATCGACCTGGCCGTGAAACGTCACACATGCATCGAGTCCAAACGACTTCGCCATCTGCTGCAGACGTTCCCGCTCGGCCCCGTCCCCGACGATCGACGCGGATACGGCGACGGCCTCCTCCTTCAGCTGAGCCAGCGCCTCGAGAAACACGTCGGCGCCCTTGACCGGAATGAGTCGTCCCACCCACCCGAGGACGAATCGATCGGCGGGAACGCCCAGCTTCTTGCGGGCGGTGAGCCGGTCGGAGTGGGGGACGCGGCCGTTCCAGCCGTTCGGAATGACGTGAATGCGCTTCTGCGCCACGCCGAAGCGACGCAGCGATCGCGCCAGCGGTCGTGAGACGGCGACCACGGCGTCAAAGCGCCGAAACAGCGCGAACTCGAGCCACTCGTACAGGCGTGTGATCCCGCCCAGGCGACTCGAGCCGTGAACGGTGGTCACCGTCGCGATTCCGAGTGAGCGCGCGACGCCGGAGTCGATGACGTCCGAGCGGCAGCCGTGCGTGTGCACCACGTGAGGCCGGAATCGCCGGCACAGCTCCCGAATCATCCGGCGCTCGCGCCCATACGCCCGCGGCGGCACGCGCAGCACCTCGACGTCGACACCGCCTTTGTGAAACGGGCTGAGCAGGCCGTTCAATTTCTGATCGGGCTCGACCACCAGCGCGACGAGCACGCGATGGCCGGTGGCGCGCTGGCCCGTGGCGAGTGACTGCAGCACGGTCTCGAGGCCACCAACCGATCCGGGTGCGGCAACGTGCATGATGTTCACACGTGGCCCTCGTGCTTGAGCCAGGCGGCGCTCAGCGCGACGCCGCGCTCGGTACTGTATTGCGGCGTATACCCGAGCATGCGTGCGGCTTTGTCCGTCAGGTAGAACGCGGTGCGGCTGCAAAGGCGAAGCTCCGCCGGCGTCGGCACCTGGCGCAGGAAGCGCTCGGCCCGCTGCATGACCTGCTTGGCTACCCTCGAGCGCTGGTAGAGCGCCACGATCTGTTCCTGATAGCGCTGCAGCAGAAGCTTCGCGGACTTGCGCACGGGAAGTGTCAGCCACGCGCCGGCCCGCGCGGTGAGCGCGCTCCGCCGCCGCAGGCGCTCGAGTCCTAACGCGACGCCCAGTGCGCAGAAGTAGTCGTTCCACGTCAGCCGTTCGCCCCCGTTGACGTTGAACGCCTCGCCGACCGCGCGATCCGAACGCAGCGCGAGCAGAATGGCGCCCATGAGGTCGTCCACGTACACGAGGTTGCAGGTGCCTTGGGTCGCCTCTTCGGGCAAGGACCATGAGCTCGACAGCAGCCGCTGCGCGACCTCGACGGTCCAGCTTTCGCTGAACGGGCCGTAGACGATCGTCGGCCGGAGAATCACGATGGGGAAGCCGCGGTCCAGATACTCGCGGCACACCTGCTCGAGCCGGATCTTCAGGCGAGCATAGTGGTTGTGCCCTCCGGCGGCGGCGAACCCGTGTTGTTCGTCTACGTCGCCGCTCGGCTCTCCGTACACCTCCATCGTGCTCAGATGCACGAACCGCCCAACACCCTGTCGTGCCGCCGCGTCGAGCAGATTCCGCATCTGGAGCTCGGCTTCCGGGACCGGCTGCAGGTTGACGGCGCAGTGGACCACGGCGGTGACGCCGTCGCAGGCGTCATCGAGGGAGCGGGGATTGGCCAGATTGCATTGCACGATCTGGATCGGCAGGCGTCCGATGCGTGCCGAGCTCGACCAGCGCCGCACGCCGGCGCGCACGTCGATTCCCAGGTGGTGCAGGACCTCGACCGCGCGGCCGCCGATAAAGCCGCCGGCTCCTGTCACCAGCACGCGCTCAGCAGGCATAGTCTTGCCACGGCAGCGCGAAGCGGCGCCGGCGTGCGTAGCACTCGTCGATCAAGCCGATCGATGGGACGACTTCCCGGCCCGGGACGAGCGGCGCCTCTTCGTCCTGGACCATCGCGAGGAAGTTGTTCATGATCAGCGGCGCGATGTCGCTCAGAGACCGCACCGTCGTTTTGAGCGGGATGGATTTCCGGCGTCCCGCCTTGGACGTCAGCTCCACGCTGTCCCAATCGTACGTGCTGGCGGTGATCGTTCCGTGATCGCCTTCGATGCGAAAACCGTTGGGTAGCTTGGCCAGCCACGAGAGGTGAACCTCGCAGCGCAGCGTTCCGGCCGCGTCCGACAGGGAGACCTTCGCGACCGCTTCGCTGCCCCCGAACGAATCATCGACATAGTCGGTGATCACCAGTGAGCGCCCGAGCCACCAGCAGATCAGGTCGAGCACATGAGCGCCGATGTCGAACAGTACGCCCTTCCCGCCGCTCTCCAGCCCAAACGCAAAGCCCGAGGTGCACGGCCAGTCGTACTTGAAGCCGTCGGAGTACGCGATGAAACGCACGGTCCCGACCGCGCTCTGCTGCAATAGTTCCTGCACTGTCGAGCACGGGGGAAAAAGCCGCCTGATGTGATTCACGGCGAGCCCGACACGCGCGCGTTTGGCGGCCGCAACGAGCTGCGCGGCTTCAGCCGCGGAGGCGGCGAGCGGCTTCTCGCACAGCACGTGCACGCCGGCGCGCAAACAGTCGCGCGCGACGGGGAAGTGCAGGTGGTGGGGGAGTGCAATGACCGCCCCTCGGATTTTGGGTAGGACGTCGCGGTAGTCGGTGGCAGTCGCTTCGATGCCAAATTCACGCGCGAGCGCATCGGCGCGTCCCTGGTCCTGGTCGACCAGAACCGCGCGTTCGAGAGCCTCGGCGTGCTGCGCCAATGCGGGCACATGCGCGCTCCGCGCGATCGCACCACATCCAATCACCGCGATCGCGGGAGCGGTCGAGGGAAGGGTAGGGGTGAGCGTGTGCGACATTGTCATCGGTGCCTGGAAGGAGCAAGACACAGGCCAGGTCCAGAGACACAGTCGTCGAGAAGAACTTCGTTGAAGTGTTGCGTAGAATCGACAGCGTCGAACTAAAAGCGTGTAATACGTACCGACCTGGAGGGCATGGAACTTGTGTAGGGGGTCGGGCGATGCTCGCGCTCCTCGTTGCCGCCGTGGCACTGCTCGTCTACACCTACGTCGGGTATCCGGCGTTGCTGGGACTGCTTCGACTCATCCGTGGCCGGACGGCCGCCCGGCCGTCGCGGCCGTCCGGCCGTCCTGATTGGCCGTCGATCAGCATCGTGCTGCCGGCGTACAACGAAGCGGCGACCATCGCGCGCACGCTCGAGCAATTGCTCGCGATCGATTATCCCGCGCACAAACGCCAGCTCCTTGTCGTGTCGGATGCCTCGACTGACGGCACCGATGACATCGTCGCGCAGTTCGCGGCGAGAGGGGTCGAGCTGCTGCGCCTCGAGCAGCGGCGGGGGAAAACCGGCGCTGAGAACGCCGCGCATCCCCGGTTGACCGGCGAAATCATCGTGAACACGGATGCGTCGGTACGGATCGACCGGGCGGCCGTGAAGCACCTGGTCGCGGAGTTCACTGACGTATCGGTGGGTGTGGCGTCCAGCCGGGACGTGAGCGTTTCCAATGTGGACGAACGGTCTAATCCCGGAGAACACGCGTACGTCGGCTACGACATGTGGGTGCGCGATCTCGAGACGAGCCTGTTCGGCATCGTCGGCGCTTCAGGATGTCTCTACGCCATTCGGCGCGATCTGCACATGGAGACCATGCCTGAGGGATTGAGTCGCGATTTCGGCTCCGCGCTGGTCGCGCGCGAGAAGGGCTATCGCGCGGTCTCCGTGCCGGCGGCCGTCTGCTATGTCCCCCGGAGCACGTCGCTGCGCCGCGAGTATCGGCGCAAGGTCCGCACGATGGCGCGCGGACTGCGCACGCTGTCGTTCAAGCGCGCCCTGCTCAATCCGCAACGTGCGGGACTCTTTGCCTGGATGCTCTGGAGCCACAAGCTGTGTCGCTGGCTCGTCCCGTGGGCGCTCGTGCTCGTGCCCGTCGCACTCGCAGAGTTGGCAGGAGAACACTGGTGGGCGGCCGCGGCGCTTGCCGGCGCCTGCGTGGCGGCCCTGATGGCGGTGATCGGCTGGATGTGGCCGAATGGAACGCGACGGGCGCTGCCCCGTCTGATCGCGCTCCCCACGTACGCCGTCACGAGTAACATCGCCGCGCTGCACGCCTGGCTTCGCGCCCTGGGCAGCACGGGCACCGCGTTGTGGGAGCCCACGCGACGGGGGCGTTAGACGGTTGGTGCAACAGTCCAACAGTGTAGTATCCGCGCACACGTCTCGGCCAACTGTTGTAGCGCCGCAACGCTTCCAAGCCCCTAACACCGTTCACCTATTCTGCGATAGACGCCTCATGGCAGGTATAGGTCTTGCCCTGCACGCAGTCGATGATCCACAAAAACCTTCCGATGCTCCGCCGCCAGACGGATTTGCCTGGTCCGGCGAGCCCGCCGCCCGCGACTGTCGCAGAGTTGTTTCAGCGGAGCGGGCACTCCAAGGGCCTTGCTCACGAGCCCGAATCGGGCCCCGACTGGCGGCGCGTTGCGAGTGCGTTGCTGCGCTTCAAGTGGCTGGTCCTGCTCGCAGTAGTCCTGGGATTGGGCGGCGCCTTCTTGGCCAGTCGGCAGTTGCGTCCCATTTACAAGGCGCAGTCGAACGTGTGGGTCGATGTTCCCGACCGGCGCGGCGGCGATCGCAGCGCTGAAGCGCGCGGGCCGATCCGGCAGGGAGCGCTGCTCGAAGCCGACGACTGGGTGGAGTTACTCCGGTCCTACATCGTGCTGGATCAGGTCGTGCGCGATCAACGCCTGTACCTGGTGAACCGGCCTGCCGATCGGCCCAGCTTCGCGACGTTCGATGTGACGGACACATTCCGTCCCGGGCAGTACAAGCTGGCAATCGACGACGCCGGCAGCCAGTACACGCTGACGTCGCACGAAGGCATGGAATTGGAGCGCGGCACAGTCGGCGACTCGGTGGGCCGGCGGTTGGGCTTCCGGTGGGCGCCGACACGGGAGACTCTCCCCCGCGGACACACGCTCGAGTTTTCGCTCGTCGCGCCGCGCGATGCCGCCTCTCAGCTCGGCGAAGAGCTCGAAACTCGGATGGACCTGAACGGCAACTTCCTCGCCGTCGAGCTCCGCGGGACAAATCCGGTCGAGATCGCAAACATTCTGAACGCGGTGACCGAGCGCTATGTGGCGGTGGCCGCGCAGCTGAAGCGCGAAAAGCTCACCGAGCTGACCAGGATTCTCGAGGACCAGCTGGGCACGGCGCGCGGCAACCTCGACGAGGCCGAGATCGCGTTGCAGCGGTTCCGCACGCGCACGATCACGCTCCCGTCCGAGCAATCGCCGCCCCCCGGCGGCGGCGGCGCGGTGAGTGAGACCCGTGACCCGATTCGTGCGAACTTCTTCGACATGCAGGCTGCGCGCGATCAACTGCGCCGCGACCGTGAGGCCATCGAACGATTCGTGACCCAGCAGCCGGAAGCGCTGTCCGCGATCGAGTCGGTGCGCCAGTCGCCCGAGCTGTCGAAAACCCTCCAGGAGCTGAGCGACAAACAGGCGCAGCTGCGCGCGCTTCGCTACCACTACAACGACGCCTATCCGCCCGTGCAGCGGCTGGTTCGGGAAATCGCCGAGCTCCAGCAGCAGACAATTCCGACCCTCGCGCGGGCGCTGGCAGCACAGCTCGCGACCCGAGAGTCGGAGCTCTCGAGACAGGCTAATGCCGCCTCCGGTGACCTGCGCAGCATTCCGGCACGGACCATCGAGGACGTGCGGCTGCGCCGCAACGCGCAGCTCAAAGAGCAGACCTACACCGCACTGCAGGAGCGCTTCGATCAGGCCCGGCTCGCGGCGGAGGCCACCGTTCCAGACGTCCGCGTGCTCGATCCCGCCATTGTGCCGCAGCGCCCCGTCAAGAACACGGCCCCGCGCCTCCTGATGATGGGCCTGGTTGCCGGCCTCGGGCTCGGCGTCGTCGGCGCCGTCGTGCTCGATCGCATGGATCGCAAAGTGCGCTATCCGGAGCAGGTCTCCCGCGACATGGGTCTCCCGATCCTGGGTGTCGTGCCGCACCTGCGCACCAAGGAGCCGGCGGACGTAATCGAAGCGCTGCGCGGCGTGCGGCTCAACGTCATCCATGAGCATGGGCCGAGTCGGCCGCTGCTGCTCACCATCACCAGTCCGGGGCCGGGCGATGGGAAATCGTTCCTGTCCTCGAACCTCGCGCTCGCGTTCGCGGAAGGCGGGCAGCGTACCCTGTTGCTGGACGGCGATGCGCGGCGCGGGCAGCTGCATCGCCGCTTCAAGACCAACCGCCAACCGGGGCTGGTGGACTTCCTGCGAGGCGAGGCGACACTCGACCAGGTCGTGCAGCAAACGGCCTACCCGCGGCTGCATCTCATCGGCTGCGGCACCAGGACGCAACGCGCGCCTGAAGTGCTCGGCTCGCCGGTGATGGGCGACATGCTCGCAAAGCTGCGGCCCGACTACGATGTCATCGTGGTCGATAGCCCGCCGCTCACCGCCGGCGTCGATCCCTTCGTCCTCGGCACGTTGACGGGCTCGCTGCTCGTCGTGCTGCGCACCGGACACTCGAACCGCGAGATCGCGGGCGCGAAGCTCGAGGTGCTCGATCGCCTGCCGATCCGCCTGCTCGGCGCAGTGATGAACGACGTGCCCAAGGGCGCTGCGTACGGCTACTACGCCTACTACTCGTACTACTTGCCCGGCTACGAAACCGTGGAGGAGCGGGACAGTCGTGAGGCGGCTGGACCGTTGGTCATATGAACAGGACAGGTATTGGGTCTTGGGTATTGGGGGCGGCATTACTTGCCGCGGCGGGCCCGGCGATGGGGCAAACACGCTCGAGACCGTTCCAGGCCGGCGACCGCATCTTGCTGCGTGTTGAAGGCGACTCCGCTCTCTCGGACACCTTCACGGTTGTAACGGGACCGGCTTTACGGCTTCCCGAGATCGGCGAGATCTCACTGGCCGAAGTGTCTCGCGCCGACATTGAGCCCTACCTCGCGCGCGAGTTGGGTCGCTACATCAAAGCCCCCGTCGTCGAGGCGCGCGCGCTCATCCGGATCTCTGTGATGGGCGAAGTGGAGCGGCCGGGATTCTACGCGGTTCCGATTGACCTCGTCTTGCCGGATGCCCTGATGATCGCCGGGGGAGCCACCCAGGATGCGCGCATCGACCGGCTCAAGATTCTGCGCGGCAACTCGTCACTCTTAGATGAAGGGGCGCTGCAAGCGGCCATCGCGCGCGGTGCCACACTCGATGAGCTCGGTATGCGTGCTGGGGATCGTGTCGAAGTTCCACGGGGGCAACGCGATCCGGAATCGAAATGGCGTATCGCCGGCATCATCGTCACCGGTCTCGCCACAATGGTTGGAGTCGTCGCGCTGAGCAGATGACGGGCGTAGGCTGGATAGGGGGATGGCCTAGTTAAGGCCAGCAAAGCATTTTGTGACCACGCACACCCCTGGGAGCCTTGATGCCGGTGCGGTTGGTGTTGGCGGACGATCACCTGGTCCTGCGCCAAGCCTTGAAGGCGCTGCTGGAAAAACGCGGTCTCGACGTCGTCGCTGACGAGGGGGACGGCCGTGCCGCCGTGGACGCCGTGCGCCGGTTCGAGCCGGACGTTGCGATCCTGGATGTCGCCATGCCCGTGCTCAATGGTGTGGAGGCCGCGAGAGAAATCGCGCGCATTAAGCCTGAATGCCCCGTCATCCTGCTGTCCGGTGTCGAGGACGGCCGCTTTGTGAAGGAAGCGCTGAAGGCCGGCGTACGCGGCTTCGTCCAGAAGAGCCAGGGCGCCGAGGACCTGGTTCGCGCGATCGAGGAGGTCCGTGGGGGACGTCTGTATGTGAGTCCCGGTGCTTCCCAGGCGATCGTCGATGCCGCGTCCAGCCCTCCGGCAAGTGCCGGCTCGCAGCTTACCCCCCGCGAAAAGCAGGTCTTGACGCTGGTGGGTGAAGGGAAGTCCACGAAACAGATCGCCGAGGCGCTGCACATCAGCGTCAAGACGGCCGAATTCCACCGCGGCCGGCTCATGAAAAAGCTGAACGTGCACGACACTGCCAATCTCGTGCGTTACGCGATCCGCGAGGGGTGGATCGCGCCGTAGGCGCACGTTTTATGGTGAAACCGGGTAGAACCCCCAGGGGTATAACGACCGTTGATGACCCCTCGCTCAACGCCAGTCCCGCTCGTTTCGCGGACCGCGAACGGCGCACACGGTTTGTCGGTGGATCCCCACGCATTCGACGGAGACACGCGCTGCATCGTCTGCAGAGTTCTCAAGTCTGCGTCGCGCGGTGTTCTGTCGGCGTGGGCCCGGCGGCCGCGATCCACCGGGCCTGACGAGGTCCATCAGCTGCTGGCTTTGCTCGCGACCGCGATCCATCAATCCCGGCTCGAGGCCGCGCCCTCGGCACCGCAGATCGATCCGCGCATTCATTCTCCACTCGGGCGCCGGCTGCTCGAGCTGCTGCGCAACAACGTGCTGGAGGGGTGGCGCGAGAGCGGCGTCGCAGATGCGGAGCTGCTGCCCCTACTCGTCGCGACCGAGCGCGTGCGGGTGGCGATCGAGCCCTCCTGGGCGCAAACATTCGCTCAGCATCTGTCCGGATCCGACGGTCTCGCGTTGCTCATGGACGTCGCGCACGATCTACGGTCCCCGCTGACGTCGATTCTCGTGCTCGCCGAGACGTTACAGCGCGGCCAGAGCGGCGCGGTCAACGACGTCCAGCGCCGGCAGCTGGGGTTGATCTACTCGGCGGCACTCGGCCTCTCCTCGGTGGCCAGCGATATCATCGAGTTCACGCAGGGAGGCGAGCAGCTCGTGGAGCAGGACGCGACGGCCTTTTCCGTGACAGCAATGCTCGAGTCGGTGCGCGACATCGTGCGGCCCATCGCCGAAGAAAAACACCTCACCGTGCGCCTGCTGGCGCCCACCAACGATCAGCGCATGGGCCATCCGGTGGCGCTCAGCCGCATCTTGCTCAATCTCACGAGCAATGCCCTCAAGTTCACTGACGAGGGTTACGTCGAGATCGTGGCACAGGAGATGGGGGGACCGAAGGGCAGCCGGATTGAATTTGCGGTCCGCGACAGC
The DNA here is from genome assembly GCA_044869265.1 of Gemmatimonadales bacterium. Taxonomy (GTDB): domain Bacteria; phylum Gemmatimonadota; class Gemmatimonadetes; order Gemmatimonadales; family GWC2-71-9; genus 20CM-2-65-7. The sequence continues at coordinate 51,538 of JBIOXD010000038.1, read as the reverse complement.
GGCCGGGGGATCCCCCATGAAAAGGTCACCACCCTGTTTCAGCCGCTTCGCAAGGAGTCGGGCCGGCGCGGCCAATTGTTTTCGAAGACCGGCCTTGGCCTCACGATTTGCCGCCGGCTTGCTTCGGCGATGAAGTCGGAGCTGAAGGTGGAATCGCGCATCGGGTGGGGCACGCGCTTCTACTTTGAGATCGACCTGCCGATCTGTGCGGGGCGTCGCTCGGGGCCGCGTACTGCCGTTCGGCCCAAAGTCCATCCGGTGCGAAACAGCGGCTCACACGCTAGGCGGATCAGTGATCCCGCCCTCAAGCGGATCAGCGGCCCAACCCCACGGCCACCGCGCCCTTCCCAGCCCTAGCCCAGCGCCTCCCTCGCGCGATCGAGGGCGTGGGTGAGTTATGTTAGCGGTAATGGATAAAGCGACGCTAGGGATATCGGATAAAGCGACGCTAGGAAGCGGCGACGCTAAACCTGATACGGCGACGCTAGGAAGCGGCGACGCTAGAAAAGGCGAGGCTTGTAGCTGCAAGCGCCCAGACTTCGCCGTATTTAGCGTCGCCGTATTTAGCGTCGCTGTATTTAGCGTCGCCTTATTTAGCGTCGCTGTATCAGGATGTGCCACCCTCAAGAACGCGATCAATTTCCAGCAGCCCGACGTGGAGCTGCATGAGATCAACGTCACAGGTCTCGGCTTGCAAGGCGGCACGATGGACCTCGTGTTCGACGTATACAATCCTAATGACTATCGCCTGCGCAGCACGCGGCTCGAAGTTGCCCTCGAGCTGGCGGGGACCGATTTCGGGGAGGCCCTGATCGACAAGCCCCTGGACCTGTCCCCGGCGAACCACAGCCGCGTCATCATGCCGGTGCGATTCACCTGGACCGGCGTGGGGGCCGCCGCCAGGTCTCTGCTCGAGTCCCAGGAATTGCCCTACGGGATTACCGGGGCTGTGCTCCTGGACACACCGGTAGGCGAGCAAAGAGTTGAGCTTAGAAGCAAAGGAACTGTGCCGCTGCGGAAACTGATACCATGAGGTTCTAGGTTCTCTAACCCCGGGCGCCAGCCCGGGGTTAACAAGCAGCAGAGCTGTCCCTGTTCATTAACCCGGGCTTGCGCCCGGGGTCAGAAAGGCAAAGGGTGAACCCCGGGCTTGCGCCCGGGGTCAGAAAGGCAAAGGGTCTGGAAGATGGTTGGGCCGGTGGTTTTGAACCCCGGGCTTGCGCCCGGGGTCAGAAAGGCAAAGGGTGTGGAGGATGGAGGCGAAGAATCCGTAAGCTGATCGAGATACAGTCACCAATTGAACGGGCATACCTCGTCGGCGCCCCCCGCAAGGGGTCCGATGATGCCGTCCATGTGGACGAACACCTCGAAGAGCTTCAGCGGCTGGCCGACACGGCCGGTGCCGAGGTTGTGGGCCGCACCGTCCAGCGCCTCGACGCTCCCACACCCAACTTCTACCTCGGCCAGGGCAAGGTCGAATCCTTGAAGCAAGACATGTCGGCCGCCGGCGCCACGCTCATGTTGTTCGACGAATCCCTCACACCTGTCCAGGGCGTGAAACTGGAGAAGAGTCTCGGCTTTCGCGTCATGGATCGCACCGAGGTGATTCTCGACATCTTCGCGACGCGCGCGCGCAGTCACGAGGCCAAGCTGCAGGTGGAGTTGGCGCAGCTCGAGTATCTGCTGCCGCGCCTGACCCGCATGTGGACGCACCTGTCGCGTATCCGCGGCGGTATCGGGCTGCGAGGACCCGGGGAAACGCAGCTCGAAACCGACCGCCGAGTCATCCGGCGGAAGATCTCGATGCTCAAGAAGCGCCTGAAGGACGTCGCCGAGCATCGTGCCAATCAACGGCAGGGCCGACGCGACATGCCCTCGGCCGCGCTAGTCGGGTACACGAACGCCGGAAAGTCGAGCCTGCTGAAGGCCCTCTCGGGTGCCGATGTCTTCATCGAGGATAGGCTCTTTGCGACGCTCGATACCCTGGCTCGCGAGGTCGACGTCGGCGAAGGCTACCGGTTCCGAGTCACCGATACAGTCGGATTCATTCGGAAGCTGCCGCACCACCTTGTCGCCTCGTTCCGCGCGACCATCGAAGAAGCCCATGATGCAGATCTCATTCTGCATGTCATCGATGCGAGCGATCCGAACTGGGAAGAGCACGCCGAGGTTGTGGAGCGCGAGATTGGACGCATGCACGAGAGGCGCGTGATTCACGTGTTCAACAAGGCTGATCTGCTACCGGACCCCCAAGCATTCCTTGGACTCGTTCGGGAGCGTCACCCGCACGCGATTCTCACGTCCGCCACCACGCACCACGCACCCCGCACCACGCACGATGTTGACGGCCTCCGCTTTGCCCTCCGCACATCGGCGCAAGCATTAAGACCGATTGCCGAGATCCGGGTTCCCGTGAGCGACGGGAAACTGCTCGCAACATTGCACAGGGATGCCGAGATCCTGCATCAGGAACAGACCAACGGCGTCGTGACGCTCCGCGCCCGCATCGAGGCTCGCCTGCTCGGCCGGCTGAGGCGCGAGGGGGTCGAGGTGGTGCTCGGATGAGATATTTGCCGCTGCTCTTGCTGATCGCGGCGTGTTCGGATTCGTCCTCCCCCCCACCGCCGCCCCCGCCGCCCCCGCCACCTCCGCCACCACCCGGCCCCACGTTGCAGTCGATGGGAAATTTCACAAACCCGACATTCCTGACCGCGCCACCGGGTGATTCGGGGCGGATGGTGGTCACGGAGCGGCCGGGTCGGGTGTGGCTTTTCAAGAACGACATGTTGCAGACGCGGCCGTTCATCGATCTACGGGGCGAGATCAGCGCAGCGGATGAGGATGGGTTGTACAGCCTCGCGTTTCATCCTCAGTACGCGACGAATAGAAAGGTTTTCCTCTTTTTTACGAACCTGGACGGGGATATCCGCGTCGTCCGCTACCTCGCCGCGGCGACGCTCGACAGCGTGGACGAAACCAGCGCCGACACGATTCTGGCGATCCCACACCCCACAGCCGGCTATACGCTACCCTTTGGCAATCACCACGGCGGACAGCTGCAGTTCGGTCCCGACGGCAAGCTCTACGTGTCCGTCGGCGACGGCGGCTGCTGCGGCGATCCTCAACTGAATGGCCAGCGCAAGAAAACTCTCAATGGCAAGATCCTGCGGATCGACGTCGACGGCGCGACAGGATATGCCGTTCCCGCAGACAACCCATTCGTTGGCGATACGAGCTTCGTACCGGAGACCTGGGCGTGGGGCTTCCGCAATCCGTGGCGCTTTTCATTCGACCGCCTGACCGGTGATCTTTATGTCGGCGATGTCGGCCAGGACTTGTGGGAGGAAGTCGACGTGGCGCCGGCGCCCAACGCCGGCAAGGGTCTGAACTACGGGTGGAGCATTCTGGAAGGGACTCATTGCTACAACGCAGCCACTTGCAACACGACCGGCCTCACGCCCCCTGTTCTGGAGTATCAGCATGTGAACGGCGCCTGCAACGTGCAGGGCGGCTATGTGTACCGCGGCACGCGCGTGCCCCAGCTCGTCGGCCGCTACCTCCATGCCGACTACTGTACGGACATCGTCAGTAGCTTCACGTACACGGGCGGACCGGTCACTGGAGCACGCGTTTGGCCGAACCTTTCGCCCCCGAGTGCGGCGGGTGGAATTGTCTCGTTCGGAGAAGACGCGCGAGGCGAGCTGTATCTGATGACCTATGTCGGCACACTCTACCGGATCGTCGAGGGTCAATGAAGCGACTGCTACCGTTGCTGCTCGTGGTGACCGCTGCCTGCAACTCGTTTCTCAGCAGTCCGCCGCCACCGCCGCCTCCTCCCGGCAGCCCGACGCTGGCGCTGGTGGACAGCTTTGTGGATCCCGTGTACTTGACCGCGCCCCCCGCCGATTCGCACCGGCTTTTTGTGGTCGAGCAGGCGGGGCGGGTGATGGTGCTCGCGAACGACAGCACACAGGCGACGGGGCCGCGGACGTTTCTCGATCTGACGGGACAGATTTCAGCAGGAGGCGAGCGCGGCCTGCTGAGCGTCGCGTTCCATCCGCAGTATGCGAGCAACGGCCGCTTCTACGTCTACTTCACGGCGTCGAACGGCGACATCCGCATCGTGCGCTACAACGTTTCGTCGTCGAATCCCGACAGCGCGGATCCCGCGACGGCTGACACCGTGCTCAAGGTCGCGCATCCCACGTATGGGAATCACAACGGCGGGCAGCTGCAGTTCGGCCCTGACAGCATGCTCTGGATAGGGACGGGGGACGGGGGAGGCGGTGGTGACCCGGACGGCAATGGGCAAGACCGGCATTCGCTGCTCGGCAAGATGCTCCGGCTCGATGTGAACGGGGCGAGCGGCTACGCGATTCCCACGGACAACCCGTTTGCCACCGACACGAGCGGCGCGCCGGAGGTCTGGTCGGGCGGCCTGCGCAATCCGTGGCGCTTCTCGTTCGACCGGCAAACGGGAGACCTCTACATCGCCGACGTGGGGCAGGATCGGTGGGAAGAGGTCAACGTCGTCTCTACTGCGAACGGGCGTGGCCGCGGGGCGAATTATGGCTGGAACCGCATGGAGGGCACGCACTGCTACCCACAGGACCCCAACGAGGCGTGCAACAAAGCGGGATTGGTGCAGCCGGTGACCGACTACATCCATGCCTTCGGCGCGTGCTCGGTGACGGGGGGCTACGTATATCGGGGGCCGACCGTGCCGGCACTCCTGGGGTTCTATGTCTACGCCGATCACTGCGCCGGCTTTGTGCAGGCGTTCAAGTATACCGGGAGCGGGATCACCGATTTGCGCGACATCTCGTCGCGGGTCTCGCCGGGCGGTTCCATCAGCTCGTTTGGTGAGGATGCGCGCGGCGATGTTTATATCATGACTCTGAACGGCCCCGTCTACCGCATCGTGCTCAACCCGGATACACTGGCCATCCCTTAACGGGTGCGTGGTGCGTGGTGCGTGGTACGTGGTACGTGGTGCGTGGTACGTGGTGCGTTTAAAGGCGTGCGCGGTGCGCTACCGGCGGATCAATAGAGCCACAACAGCCACCGCGGTCCCAATAATTCCCGTGTGGGTTCGAGTCCCATCCCCGGCACGCTCCGATTGTCTTGACTCGGGACCGAGTCGCGCCTATGTTGCACTCACCTTGTCAGGGAGCCGTGGCTTCCGCCACGACCCGGGCCGCTGCTAAATGCAGCGGCCTTGCTTTTTGCGCGAGAAAGCATCACGCCGAGTCCGAGACCGCCGACTGCTCCAATCCACTCGATGATCGGCGTTGCCTTTAGTCCGGTCAGCATCGGCACTGCTATCAATCCTATCAGCACAATCGCAGTTGCCGCCGCAGTTATCGCCGCCGCCTTTCTCGCCGCCGTAGTATTCGCCGCCGTAGTTCCTGCCGCCGCCTTTCTCGCCGCCCACCATCCCACTCCAACAGTCCATCCAGCTACCCACAGCGTGTTGAGCAGCAGGTACAACCAGCGCGGAAAGTGTTCCGGGTAAAAGATGAGCTTCCAGCCATCGCCGATCGTGTAGCCGAAGCCGCAGCGGCGTGTGGAGTTGACCGCGAAGCAGACGCCGTATTCGCCGCGCCAGGTTTGCACGACGAAGGTGTCTTCCGGCGCGACGCGAGCCAGCGCGTGGCGCCAGCGCAGGTCCAGCTCCTCGAGGTTGAGCGCGAGGGCTTTCATGTGATGGAGGACGACGAGGTCTGCGCCATCGACGGCGAAGATCAAGACCTGCGTGTTGTGCTCGTCGAAGAAGCCGACGATCGGTGACTTGCGGCGCGGCGGCCGGCTCGGCGCGACGACCGTGACCTCGAGGGTTTGACCCGTCTTCAGCAGGAACTGTCCCTCGTCGATCGTGTCCTGGGCGAGACTCGCCGGGCCCAGGCGAGCCGAGAGCACCTTTCCTCTGTACTTTGCCCAATAGTCGACGTCGGGGGTCCAGGCGTCGCGGTAGGGGGGGTCTGGGAAGTCGGTGCGGAGCAGGAGGCCGGTGGCCGTCCAGACCAGGAGTGCGACGACGGCCGTGCCGAGGGCGAGCCGGGCGCTCAGGGCAGGGGGTGCCCACATCGAGCGGCGGGCCGCGGCCACGACGGCGACGCCGAGCGCGGTGCTGGCGGCGTTGATGATGATGTCGCCCACGCTTGGGTCTCGGCCCGGGATCCACTGTTGCAAGAACTCGACGGAGAAGGAGAGGGCGGCCCCGATCGCGACAGCGCGGAGTGGGGGAACGCCTACCAGGGTAAGGCTGACCCCCAGGGGGATGAAGAGCAGGAGGTTCTGGATCAGCTCGGCAAGTGCCTCGTTGCCGGAGGCGAGGGCAAAGGACCACCCGGGGGGGATGGTTCTTCCGGCGACATGAAGGGTGGCGACGAGGATAAACAGGGTGGAGAGGGCGAGTCCCCCCCGGGCGAGGCGTCGATTCATGGACCCGTCGCGGCCGCAGTGGCCATCAGCTCGTCCTCACCTCCTGAACCCCGCGTTTTTTCGCTCTATGCATGCGCTGAATCAATTTCGATATTGGGGACACTCACCCACGATTTCGATACAAGGGGCGCCAAATGAGCGTGGAAGATCGGCTGCTCTCTTTGGAATACCAACTGCGGCTCACTGAAGATCGGATCAGGGCAGATTTCCGCGAACGGGACCTTGCGTGGTTTGAGCATGCCCGCAAGGGGATGATGTTACTCGCCCGGATGATCGTCGAGGCGGCTGCCACTCGCGGCCGGCCTTCCGAACCGCTTGTGGAACGCTCGGGCGAGTTGCTGATGCCTGACCTGGAACCGCGGGCGATCAGCGTCGAGGAGTTTCGCGCCCACGCGCCAGAGAAGTTCGAACTACGGGAAGGATACCTTTTTGACGATGCCGCGCACCCCGAGGCACGGCATCGGTTGGTGCAGCTGTTGCTCGTAAATGTGGGATTGCGGGAAGCCGTCAGGCTTGCCCCCCCGGACCGTTGGCGGGCGGCGTTGGTGCGGGTGTACGGGGCGGGTGGTGCGTAGGCTTGTTCAGCGCCGCATCTCCGCGAGCTTTCCGTCGAACCGGCTGAAGTTCGATTCAATCAACTCGCGCAGATCTTCCCGGGACGTGGTATGCATGGCCTACGGTACGCTCGGCTCGGCGGCCGAGTCAATCCCTGTAGCACGACGTCGAATAAGCTGAGTTGAAGCGAGTACGTCGACTTTAACGGCGTGGAATGAACGGCGTCGCAGGAAGCGTCGAAAACCGACGTGTTAAATACGTACCGCCGCGTTGTCTCGCCGCCGCCTTGTCTCGCCGCCGCCTTTCTCGCCGCCGTAGTTCCCGCTCGGCGAGTGCTTCGTTGCCGGAGCTGAGGTCAAAGGACCACCCAGGGGGGATGGTTCTGCCGGCGACATGGAGGGTGGCGACCAGGATAAAGAGGGTTGAGAAGGCGATTCCTGCCCAGGCAAGGCGACGATTCATGAAGGTCTCACTTTAACCACACACGTGGTGTCGCTCCTAGAAGGGCGGCAACCTGCAAGATCAGCCGCCGGTGACGTCAGTCACGCCGACATCGCACGTAGTTGTAAGTAAACCGCAACAACCCACCCGCCGATCGAGACCGGCACGTTCGTAAACTGCATGTCAGCAATGAGATAACATTTTGTGGAAAAGTGCACGCGTCCTGCTTTCGTGTGACACCGATGGGCGACAACCCCCCCGGCGGACAACAAAAGCCGACTGCGGGCGCGTGCAGAAAGTGCAGAGTTTGGCCTCCCGTATGCCCTCTGTTAGGTCCTCTATTGTCCCCATTATGGTGACCTGAATATCCCAACCGTCTAGCTACGCAGCCGTCCCAATCCCCGTAGCGTGGTCCGTTTATTGCTTTCCGACCCGTTTGAGCAAGGAAACCATGCGATAAGGGGACCGAAATAGTGACCAGAATTGATGGTCCGTTGATTCTCTTCTTCACGCTCCCTGCGGGCAACCGCCGGAAAGGTGCGTCTTGAACGAACCCTTTCGGCGGATTTTCCCCACCCGCGCGCCCGCTCTTCTACTTCTCCCTTTTCTCGTAGCTGCTTGCATCGATGACCCGACGGGTCCGAGTGCGCTCAGCATAAGGACAGTGGGGGCGTCGCCCGACACCATGTGGATCGGCGCACCCGGTGAGCCCATCCCGACCGGTGTGGCGATTCGGATCACGAATCTGCAGAACAGTGAGCCAGTGGCGGGTGCCACGGTCACCTGGGAGTCGTTCGGTCCTAACGGGGTTGTCGTACACGCTTCAGCACAAAGTGACGCGAAGGGTTTGGCGACCGCCGTCTGGCAGCTCGGTACGTCCGCCGGTGAGCAGCAGCTGCTTGTCTCGGTGCGATCGGGTCAACGCACTGGCGAACTGAAGTTGCGTGCTCTGGCGGTCCCGCATGTAGTCGCTCAGCTGCGCATCTCCGTTGATTCGTTAACGGTGGTCCGCCTCGGTGATTCATTGCCCATCAGCGTAACCGCGGTGGATCCGTACGGGAACGTCTTCGCGCCACCCGCTCCGCGGCTCTCCTCGAGCGATACGACCGTTGGCACGGTTGCGGGCTCCGTGTTCCTGGCTGGTCCAAGACGGGGTGCTACAGAGCTCGAAATTGTCAGCAACTACGTGAATGCACGAATTCCGCTGCGCGTTGTGCAACACGTCGCGGCTATCGTTCCCCAGACGACTGCCTTGCGCTTCACCAGCCTCGGCGCAGAGCTGCCCATCAGGTACGCAGTGCTGGACGACCGCGGCCGAGTGGTCGCCGATACGACTGCGGCGCTGTCTGTGGCGGACACGATGGTCGCGCAGCTCAGCGACACGCTCGTGCGAGCGGCGAAAACCGGCTCTACCGAGCTGCGCTTCACCGTCGGTACGGCCACGACGACGATACCTGTTGCAGTTCAGCAACGCATCGCCTCCTTGCGCTTGCAGCCGGATTCCATTCGCTTCGACGCGCTGCGCGATACTGCCACATTCCAACCGGTTGCCGTCGACAGTCTCGGGTTTCCGATTCCCAATCCGGATCTCGTCTACGAGCTGTCCGATGGTCAGGTGGTGACGCTGGCCGGCGCGAGCCTCTTGGAGGCAGCTGGGCCTGGGGTCTCGCTCCTGACCCTGCGCGATCCCGTAACCAGCGTGTCGGTCATGATGCCGATCGTCGTGCAGCAGCGGGTTTCGGCGATCCACGTTGCGCCGATCACGTTCGACGCCCTGGGGGATACCCTGCCGATCGCCGCCATGGCTGTGGATCGCCTCGGGTCGACGGTTGTCGGAGCGTCCCTGACCTATTCGACCAGCGATCCTGGCGTCGCGACGATCGAGCCTGGCGGCCGGTTGCGTTCGCAGGCCGACGGCTATGCGGTTGTAACTGTCAGCGATCTCGACAACTGGACTACCGGCACCGCGGCTGTGATTGTTGCGCAACAAGTGGCCTCGTTGACGGTGTCCGCTGAAAGCCTTGCATTTGATGCATTGGGCGATTCGGTGCCGCTGAGTTTTGTGGCTCGAGATCGTCTCGGCTCCCTGATGACAACGGCCCGTGCTTCCTATTCGTCCAGCGACGCCCTGAGTGCCGAAGTGAGCGTTGACGGTGTGGTTCGCTCGCGCTCCAACGGATCCACCATGGTGATCTGTCAGTCGCAGCATGGCCCGTCAGACACGGTCAATGTTGTCGTCGCCCAACGCGTTTCGCGTATTCAAGTTGACCGCGACACCTTGCTCTTTGAATCGTTGAATGCGGTGCTACAAGTGCCAGCAATTCCCGTGGATCGATTGGGCAGCCCGGTCGCGGGCGTCGGCCTCATCTACTCCGTTGATGATCCTTCGGTCGTCGATGTAGACTCGGCGGGGCGGGTGCGGGCGGTGGCGAACGGCAGCGCCGAACTAGTGGTTGCAAGTGGCCGCGATACAGCCCGCGTGCTGTTACGTGTGACCCAGCGTCCAGTTCTGGTGGTCTTTCCCTCTGACACGATTCGCTTCACGGCGCTTAATGACACGGTGTCGTTGCAGGCGACCGGGCTCGATTCGTTGGGATCGCCCGTCACGAATGACATCTCGGTTGCAGTCCTCGACAGCTCGGTGGTCGAGTTAGCTGGATCCACCTATGTCCGTTCGCGTGGAAACGGTGTCACAAGCGCAACCGTTACGGCGGGTGGGATCACGGGGCAAATCGCTGTGATAGTGGATCAGGTCGCGACGAACCTGACGGTCGCGGTCGATTATCCGTCGGAGGTTGTCGCGATTTCGGTTGGCGATATTCTTCCACTCAACTGTCAAGCCACTGATCGCAACAACTTTCCAATCTCTCGCAGTCCGGTTTTTGAGGGTGCGCGCCGCGGCACAGTGAGCGGAACTCATTGCAATGATCTTCGTGTGACACGCGCTGGTTACGATTCCTTGTCGTTTGCGATCAACGGCGTGCGCACAACAATTCCAGTGATCGTGGCGAGCGCGCCGGATTCGGTGGGCGTCGTGGCCGCTGCGCAGCCGCTCCCGGATGAGTTTAGAATCCGATTCGTCGGTGAGGATCTGGCGCACCCTTCGATTCTGGCGTTGCAACCCCTTGTTCAAGACATTTTGACTGCGTACGGCAATCCTACAGATCAGTTGGGCAAAGCGCGCGCGCTTAGGGACTGGATCGCGCGAATGGCGGTGCATCCGCACCCCCCTCTTCACCCGGGTAACAGCACGAGCAACCGGAGCGTCCTGCCGATCGGGAAGTCCTGGGCTGAGGTGAACGCAATTGGCTCGCTTAAGTTCGAAGAGGATCGCCAGTACTGGTATTCGGTTGGCTACGATGGGTATGCCATGCTCGACCGGCTCCTCGGGACCTTGGATCCGAACACCGGATTGCGGGCGGCCGATGGAATGATGGAACGGGTCAACAGAGGTCACTACCGAATCCGAAACATCGATTCGTATCGGTATGTGCTGTGCACGTTTCAAGCGATTATGCTAAACGCGTTGTGGGCGGCTGCGGGCCTTCATGGGACGCTGGCGTCAACGGTCGGCCACGATCCAGCCGCTGTATTCATCCCAGAGTTGAATCAGTGGGTTTATGAGGATCCCACGTTTAATGAGGAGTACCTCCTGGATGGGACCGGGACCCCTATGTCTCCCGAGGCTCTCCTGGCTTACACAACGGCTGGACAAGTTGCGCGGCTCAGACCGTTGAAATTCCAGGGTCCCGACTTCGATCCGGAGCCCTATATACCAAGTTGGAGCTACTTGAGCGAGCATCCAGAAGGCATGGTCATTATGGGCAGCCAGCTCAATTCCCGTGTGGTCGGGATTGGGGGGTGGCCACCAAAGCTGGTTCAAATTGACGTACCGCGGCTGGCGCTCGAATCGCCCTTCAATCGGACGAGCGCGTATGCTCCGGTGCAGCCGGATACTGCATTTCCGACGCTTGGTGTGGCAATCAGCGCACTGATGGTTGAGGACTCAACCTACATCGTGCATTTGAACTCGACGTTTCCAAATCACAAAAGCTTCGAACGTCGTATGAGTGGCGGCGCTTGGACGCCCACCGACAGTATCGATGTGTTGCCGGTAGGCGAGTGTCGCGTCGAATACCGGAGCGTCGACGGTCTGGGCAACATGAGCTCGGTCGTTGTCCTGGATGTTTGGTTACCAAGGGCGACTGGTTTCACGCAGTCAGGCGATCCTGAGGGCCTCCGTCGCAGCACGGGGCTTTGCGTGACGTAGCTGGAAAGCGAGAGCCGGTTGTCTATGGCATTCGGCTATGGCATGGGTGCCCCAAAAGTCACTCGAGCTAACTGGCGCAGCGCGTTGGACTCCTTGGGTTCGGGAGGCGTTCGGCCTTGTGTGCAAATAGGCGCTCGGTCTCCCGGAGGTTGCTATCGAACCGGTGTGAACCATTACAGTCGGCCAATGCTCCAAAAGTCATGAAAACGACTTGCTTGCGTCCCCTGTCGAGAGTAGCTCTATCCCAGATCGTGTCTTCGGTGTGCTAGGTCACAGGGGAGATGGTTAGTGGATCTGGCAAAACGCTTCGGTCGAACACTATATTCGCCTACCCCTTGGCCTCTTGAAAGGAGGAAGGACATCACTTTTTTGTGTGCGGGGGTCGGGTGCCGTCGTGTAGGTTCAAGATTTCCACATCACAAATCAGGGGCAGGTGCGTTACCGGGCTGTGACGCTCTGTAACGACCGCGGGGTCATTTTTATGAAATGGCGCCGATGTGTCACACGCGTCGGCCCAAACTTGCTGTCTCGTCGCTAACGTTGGGGGGAGCATGCAGTACCTGATCACGGGCGGAGCGGGGTTTATCGGCTCACATCTCGCTGAGGCGCTGTTGGCCCGCGGCGATGCGGTCGCGGTATTGGACGACCTGTCCACGGGCAGCATTCGCAATATCGCGCACCTGAAGGCGCAACAGCGGTTCACGTACGTGATCGACAGTGTCGAGAATGTACCCTTGCTAGCGGAGCTAGTTGACGGCGCAGACCAGGTATTCCATCTGGCGGCGGCAGTCGGGGTCCGTCTGATCGTCGAAAGTCCCGTACGCACCATTGAGACCAACGTCAAGACCACCGAGCTGGTCCTCGAGGCGGCGTGCAAGAAAAAGAAGAAAGTGTTCATTGCTTCCACGTCGGAAGTCTACGGCAAGAGCACGGCCGTCCCGTTCCGGGAGGACGGCGATCTCGTGCTCGGAGCCACTAGTCGCGGACGCTGGAGCTATGCGTGTTCGAAGGCGATCGACGAGTTTCTGGCAATCGCGTATTGGCGCGAGCGCCGCTGTCCGACCGTCATTGGACGCTGCTTCAACACCGTCGGACCGCGTCAAACAGGACACTACGGTATGGTCGTGCCGCGTTTTGTGAAGCAGGCGCTGCGTTCGGCGCCCATCACCGTATTCGGCGACGGAACGCAGAGCCGCTGCTTCACGCACGTGAGCGACGCCGTCCGCGCCATGCTTGCGCTGATGGATGCCGACCACACCGTCGGAGAGGTATACAATCTCGGTGGAGAAAAAGAGACTCGGATCATCGATCTTGCCGAACGCATCAAGGAATTGACCGAATCAGATTCGCGCATCCAGTTTGTGTCGTACGAAGAAGCCTATGGCGAGAACTTCGAAGACATGCCTCGGCGAGTGCCTTCGCTCGAAAAGATTCGCGCCGCAATTGGTTTCGAGCCACAGCACACTCTGGACGAGATCCTGCACTCGGTTATTGACTATGAGCGGTCGTTAGAGCCACAACCGGCATGAGCGAACTCGCTGCCGCCATCTTCGCGGCGGCAGGCAGTCTCGTTGCCAGCTTGATCGCGACCCCGCGCGTGCGCGCAATGGCTCGCCGGCTGGGGCTCGTCGCCGCGCCGACTGCGGATCGCTGGCACCAGTCCCCCACGGCATTGCTCGGCGGCGTAGCCATCGCGCTGGCCACCGCAATTGGGCTTGCCGTGTGGGTTGTGCTGGCGCCGCTCGAACGCCGCACTGTCTCAGTGATTTCCCTGCCTGCGATTGTCGTGGGATTGAGCGCGCTGTTCATGTTCGGGCTCGGGGTCCTGGACGATGTCGTGCGCCTGCGGGCTCAGCTCAAGTTCACTCTGCAAATGCTTGCCGGTGTTGCACTAGTTGCGGCCGGAGCGGTGCTGTCGCCCACGCCGTGGTACTTAGTCAACGTGGTAGTGACGGTCTTCTGGTTCGTCGCCCTGACCAACGCGTTCAATCTGTTGGACAATATGGATGGTGTGGCCACCGGGGTGGGGGCTATTGCTGCGCTGTTTCTCGGGGTCACGTTTGCCCTGCAGGGTGCCTGGTTGCACGCATCCGCAGCCTGGTCGCTGGCGGGCGCGTCGCTGGGGTTTCTGCGCTACAACTTTCAACCGGCAAGCATTTTCATGGGCGACGCCGGAAGTCTCTTCATCGGCTCCCTTCTTGCCGGACTGGTCGTGACATCGCCCGCGTCGGTTTCAGGGAGTCTCGTCGCGGTGTTGTTCGTCCCGCTGTCGATCGTCGCGGTCCCGCTGTTCGATACGGCGCTCGTGACTGTCACGCGAACGCTTGCGTCGAGAAGCATCGCCCAGGGTGGACGGGACCACAGTGCCCACCGGCTCGTAGCGTTGGGGTTGGGCGAGCGCCAAGTCGCCTTGCTGCTGTACGCTTTTGCCGGGGCCGGCGGTGGCATCGGCCTGGCGCTGATGCGACTCGATTTAGCACTCGGGCTGGTGCTCGGGACAGTCTTCCTTGCCGCGTTGAGTCTCTTGGCGGCGTACTTGGGGCGGCTCCAGGTCGGCTATCCAGACCGCGCAGCGGGTTGGGAACCGGCGACGGTCGTGGCCACTGAGTTTCTCTACAAGAAGCGCCTTGCCGAAATGCTGCTCGACGTCGCGCTCATTGCAGTGGCGTACTATGGCGCGTTTAGGCTCCGCTTTGAGGGTGGTGCACCTGCTGGCTTCATGGCGGCGTATCAGTCGACGCTGGGGCTCGTCATCGCGGTAAAACTCTCGATCTTCGGTCTCTCGGGCGTGTACCGCGGCGCGTGGCGCTACGCCGGCATGGTCGATCTCTATCGCATCTTGGGTGCTATCGTCGCCAGCAGCGCAGCGCTGTTTGCATACATGAAGTGGCGGGTCCCGATACTCGCGACCTCGAACATCATCTATATCGATGTGTTGCTGACAGCGGCGCTAGTATTGACCGCTCGGATGTCGTTTCGCTCGCTTGAACTACTGCGACTACGGCTCCGGCGTGGCGGAGCGAGGGTCGCGATCTACGGCGCGGGTGATGCAGGTGAGCTCGCGGTACGGGGGTTGCTTAACAACAGCGAGCTGGGGTTGCAACCCTACTGTTTCCTCGACGACGATCCACGCAGGCACCGCGAGCGGATTCATGGCCTCCCAGTCCTGGGTGGGCTAGACAGGCTGCCGGCGCTCGCAGCCCGGCACGGTGTCCGCAGGGTCCTCATCGCCACGAAGAAGCTTCCGTCCGACGTGATGCGCGCGCTGCACGCATTAGCTGGCGAGCATGGGCTGGAGCTGTTAGAGCTCGAGATCCATGTGCGAGCTGTGCCGTCCAACGGCGGTGCAGTACGTACGGTGCAACGCGTTGCGGCGGTGGGATCTTAGTCGGTCCTAGTCACGTTATAGAACGATTTGTACCATTCGACAAAGCGCCGAATTCCCTCGCGCATGGGCGTTCGGGGGACAAAGCCCGTTGCCTGCCGCAGGCTGTCGACATCGGCGTGAGTCGCGGCCACATCGCCGGGCTGCATCGGTAGGAGAACCTTTTCGGTGGCCTTACCCAGCGTCTCCTCCAGCAGCGCAATTACCTCTAGTAGATCCACGGGCTCCTGGTTTCCGATGTTGTAAAGGCGGAATGGCGCCGGGCTGGAGCTCGGGTCCGGATGGTCGCTGGACCACTGATCGTCTTTCGTGGGAATGTGATTCATGATGCGCACAACCGACTCGACGGCGTCATCGACATATGTGAAGTCTCGCTTCATGTGTCCGTTGTTGAACACAGTGATGGGGCGACCCTCCAGGATGGCCTTGGTGAACTTGAAGAGCACCATGTCGGGCCGACCCCAGGTGCCATAAACGGTGAAGAACCGGAGACCGCTCGTCGGGAGGGCGAACAAGTAAGAGTAGCTGTGCGCCATCAGCTCGTTCGATCGCTTCGTCGCGCCATACATCGATAGAGGATGATCGGCTCCGTTGTGCACCGAGAATGGCATTTGTGTGCTGGCGCCGTAAACCGAACTCGAGCTGGCGTACACAAGGTGTGGGACCTTGCGGTACCGGCACTCCTCTAGCACCTGGAGAAACCCAAGAATGTTGGATGTGATGTAGGCATCGGGCCGTTCGAGGGAGTACCGGACGCCCGCCTGTGCCGCGAGATGAATCACGCGTTCGAATTCGCAGCGATCAAAGAGCTGGTTCATTGCTTCTGGGTCGGCTAACGCGGCGCGCACAAACTCGAAACTGCGATGCTGTTGCAGCAGAGCGAGACGCGCTTCCTTGAGGCGGACATCGTAGTACTGATTCACGGAGTCGAGGCCGACGACATCGTGTCCGTCAGCGAGCAGGCGGTTCGCGACGTGGAAACCAATGAATCCGGCAGCACCGGTTACCAGAATTCGCATGAGATTATCAGTCGGTTTTGGGTTCAAGAAACAAGAACTCGGAGTGCCATAATACCGAATCATGAACAGTCTGCAAACTGACGATCTGCTCGGAACACAGGACCGTCCCACCCAGGAGTGGCCGCAGCAGGTCCGTGTGTTACGCGTGATCGCGCGTCTGAATGTTGGCGGCCCGACCTGGCAAGCAGTTCTGCTCACGGCGAAGACGCGGCGTTATCCGACTGTTCTCGCAACGGGCCAAGTCGGTCCCAATGAGGCTGACTTGTCGGCGCTCGCTGTCAAGCACCGTGTGCCACTGTGTCGAGTGCCTGGTCTCGGTCGTGATCTCCGGATAGCGGGCGACCTTCGTGCCCTTTGGGCTCTGTGGCGACTTTGCCGCCGTCTTCGACCGGACATCATCCACACACACACCGCGAAGGCAGGGACGTTAGGGCGTATTGCTGGTTGGCTCGCCGGTGTGCCGGTCCGGATTCACACCTTCCATGGACACGTGTTTCACGGCTACTTCAGCTGGCTCAAGACGAGTGCCGTGATCTGGGTCGAGCGGCTCCTCGCTCGCATCAGTACTCGCATAATTGCTATCAGTCCCAAGCAGCGTGATGAATTGAAGCGCTACTTGAGGTTAACGGACGATAAAGTGGCCGTGGTCCCTCTCGGACTTGATCTTGAGCAGTTTCGGGTCACTAATCGTGATGCAGCCCGCCGGCAGTTTCGGGAGGCCATTCGCGTTCGCGATGACGAGATAGTAGTCAGTATTGTTGGTCGACTCACGGCAATTAAGAATCATTCGCTCGCTCTCCGCGCGTGCGCTCGAGTTATGGCGTCAGAACGGCGCCTGGTGCTAGCTCTGGTGGGGGGTGGGGAACTGGAAGAAGCGCTGCGGACGGAGGCAAATGCACTGGGGATTGCTGACCGAGTACGCTTTGCTGGCTGGTGGGACAATCTGGCGCCGGTCTATTATGGCTCCGACGTCATCGCGTTGACCTCAAACAACGAGGGAACCCCGGTATGCTTAATCGAAGCGCTTGCGTGTAAACGACCGATCATCGCAACCAACGTGGGTGGTGTGTCGGACGTTTTAGCGGAGGGCAAATATGGCTTGTTGGTCGCACCGAACGACGAGACCGCTCTTGCCCGAGGATTAGAGCGGTTTCTCGATCCTGTTGAGAGGGCGGGGTTCAGCGACCGAGCACACGATGCAGCGTGGCGACGATATGACGTTGGTCGCCTCGTCTCAGATATCGAAGCACTGTATGATACCGCTTGCGCAGGGACGAAGGTTCCCAGGGGAAGGTCCGCGACCTAGTCAGAGCATGGACAAGGGCCTTGCTACCGGTCCGTAGGAAAAACGTCAGAATCAATAGACTCCACGCCGCGTGAGCACGATTGCCCAGAAATCTGTCATCTGATAATTCGAGCGCATGACGGACTTCCGGTTCGAGCACACCCTGGAACCGTTGTGAGTCTTGACAATCGAGGTCTGGTGGAGGTTATGCCCTGGAGTGGGGAAAGAGGGTGCTCCCACACTCAGGTTAGCCTGCCTGTGCGCGCGACTTCCGTGTAACGACAAGAAGCACGTCACCGAGACCCGCAACGGCCAGCATGGTCTTTGCCGCCTTGTGAGCAAGTCGCGCTGCGGCAAATACTCCTCGACCATACTTGAACCGGTCGGTTACGGTCATGTCCGCGAGTTGTTGCTTCTGAGATGCGCCGTGGGGGGTTGCACCCTTCAGATCCTGCCAGAACACAACGGGACTGAACCGGTCGGTTCGAACGGTCTCGACTTGGAAGCTATGACGCTTCAGAAGACGCTGGAGTGTCGTGACCGTGAAGCAGTTCAAGTGATCAATTCCAACGTACCGATCCCGCCGGCCCAGTATCCTCTGGGCAAAGGAAGCGTAATTGGGGACACTGAGCGCCAATCTTCCGCCAGGAACGAGGAGGCGTGCTGCCTCCGCAAGAAACCGGTTGGGGTCTGGAAGATGTTCTAATGTTGCCCACAACGTTACCCAGTCGAACGTCTCCGTAGGATAACGCTGCTCGTAAAGATCCCCCACGTCGAGCGGCAATCCCAGCACCTCGCGGCCATACCGCGTCGACTCAGTAGATATGTCGATTCCACGCGCGTCGAATCCAGCGGCTCTCGCCGCCGCCACAAACGATCCGGTCGCGCACCCAACGTCGAGGAGTTTGCCGAATGCTCCATTCAACAGGCTCAGCTCAGAGTCGTGACGAGTCGATCTGAAATCGCTGGCGAGCTTGGCCGGCTCGATGAAATACTCCCTTCCATAATAGTCGTACCTGCTGGCGAGCCACTCGGGACTTGGTCGCGGGTTAACGAAGACAAACGCGCAGTTCTGGCACCTCACGAACGTCGCTTGTTGCTTGACGAACAAGAACCTCTGACCATGCGGCTCGGCGTCGCACACCGGGCACGCGGAGGGCTCGGCGAACGTGATTGGGCTCGGTCGCGCGTTGCGCGGGTCGAAGCCGTGTCGGGAATCAGCGGTTGCCACAGATGCAATCATAGAGGTGGCACAGCACCGTCGCCATCCCTTGGCGTCGTCTCGGTCCCCACGACTAGAATGTCGATCGAGACATGAAAGAGCACTTGGGGGACTAGCCAAAGTGGCGCGGAGCGCGATCACGCGGCCGAAGTGATTCAGTTCCCAACATCGGTTCTGGACGCGGCTCGTCGCAGCATCGCGGCTAGTGGCGGTCCAGCCAGCTCTATGCTGTAGCTAGCTTCCGTTTTCTGGCGACCGGCAATTCCTAACTGCACGCCAAGCTCCGCGTGTCCGACAAAAGGCATCTGGCGCGGAGCGCCAGATCCGCCTCCGCGGACGCCAGGAAACCATTGACCCCATGCTCGTTCGATCTGACGATTCACTCCGACCGGTGACGCAATGACGGGAGCGGGAGCAGGCCATTACTCCACAGACTTTTAACCGCACTTACCGCCGCTAGACTCGCTGCCGAAGGAAAATCTCCAACATCAGCAGGCTCCACACAGCCTGCGCGCGATTACCCAAGAATTCATCGTCGCCTCGCACGAAATCACGAATTCCAGGAGCACTTCCCATGGCGAGCACGCGCCCGTCCGGCGCCAGGAGCAGGTCTTCGACCGCGTCACGGAGGTCGTGCGCGAGCCACTGCGCAACTGGTACTTCGAAGCCGCGCTTTGGGGCGCGGACGATCTCGCCAGGCAGCACTGGGGCTGCGAGCGATCGCAGGAGCGGTTTGGTTTGGAGCGGGGATATGAGCCAGCGCTCGGGAAGCGACCAGGCAAACTCGGTGAGGGGCACGTCGAGCAGGGGCGACCGCGCCTCTAGGGAATTGGCCATCGTGGCAATGTCCATCTTCGCAAGCAGGTCATCCGCCAATATCAGCCGGTAGTCCGAGCGCATAAATGACTTCAGGTCCGAGCAGGCGATGCGACCATTACGAGTATCCATGAGTCGACCGGTCGCGGCATGCTGGAGGTCGGGGAAGCAGCGGGCCACTGCGGCGGCGTCAAACAGATCCACGGTCCAGGTGAGATAGCGCTCGTGCTCGTCGGACGTCGCGAGACCGCGGAGCACGCGGGCGGAAAAACCGGACGCCGTCCGACGCTGCTGGTGGTCGATGACATGTCCGGCCGCCGCGCGCAGGAGCGGGCGGAATGGCTTCGCCAGGGGAATGAGCCACGGCGCCCACCGGCCGACCCAGTAACGACGGTATCCCGCGAAGATTTCATCTCCGCCGTCGCCATTGAGAACCACTTTCCGATGCGCGGCGGCTGCTTTGGCAACGAAGTACGACGGCACGGCGCTTGAGTCACCGAACGGCTGACCGTACAGCAGCGGTACGCGTTCAATCGCTTCGACAGGAGCGACCTCCAGGACGATCGTTTCGATGGGGAGTTCGAGATGCCGGGCCGTGGAACGCGCGGCCGGCGCCTCGTTCAGCGTTGGGTCCGCCGTTTCGACGACGAAGCACAAGAGATTCTCCGCGCCCAGGTCGCGCGCGTAGGCTGCCACGAGTCCGCTGTCGATCCCGCCCGAGAGGAACATGCCGACGGGCACATCGCTTCGCAGACGCAACTTCACCGCCTCGCGCAGGCGCATCCTTAGCTCGGTGAGCGCGTCGTCTCGCGTTCCCGTAAACGGAGGAGGTGTACTCGGCTCCCAGTAGGTCTGGATGTCAGGTGTGCCTCCTGGGCTGAACGCCAGCGTGCAGCCCGGAGGTAGAGCGTAGACGCCCTCGTAAATTGTGCCGGGGTGGGGCACGAACCCCAACCGGAGATAATCGGCGACGCTGGCGGGCGCGTAGCGGGGCGGTGCGTCCAGCAGCGCAAGCAGCGCATTGAGTTCTGACGCGAACGCGAGCCCGGAGCGGACTGGAGCATAAAACAGGGGCTTCTTGCCGGCCCGGTCTCGGGCGAGCAGGAGCGTGTGGCGAACGCTGTCCCACACAGCTGCGGCGAACATGCCACGAATAACGCGGAAGGCATTTCGCCCCGCTTCTTCATAGTAGTGGGGGATGACGTTCACGTCGGACGCCGACTGAAAGCGATGGCCCCGTTTGGCGAGGTCGCCGAGTCGCTCTACGTAATCGTAGAGCTCACCGTTGCAGATGGTCGCGACCGTGCGGTCTTCGTTGTAGATCGGCTGGTCGCCGCCTGTCAAATCAATAATTGCAAGCCGGCGCATGCCGAGGATCGCGTGCTCGCTCTCGTACCAGCCGTCGCCGTCCGGACCGCGGTGGATCAATCTCCGCATCGCCTCCTGGACGCGCGATCGCGCGATGGTTGGCGGGAGTCCCACTACGCCAGCGATGCCGCACATATGTCTAGCCGCACCATATAGATGTATTGCCGGTTGGTCTGCCATGTTGAAGCATGGACGAACTGGAACATGTAAGCGCGATGGGAGCCCTCGATGTTGGGGGTTCGCCGGTCAAACGGTTTTCCTGGCACGGGCTGTGTCTGGTAGCACCCGAGAGCGCTCGCGACTATGCTCGTCATCATAGGATGAAAAAAAAATAAGAGAAGCTCACGGTATGCCAAAGCTCGTTCCCATTTTACAAGCCACGGCTCGCGGCATCAACTCTATGGCATTGGCCTTGATACATTCGGAAAGACTGCCGGCAAGTGACCATGAAAAAGAGAACTTTGTTTCGAGGCAAACGAATCAGGGGATTACCGCCCTTCCGGGGCCTGAAGAGAGCTATTAAAGTCTTCGATTTGCCAGCCATTCATGTTACATGGGGAACACTGACCGATGAACATTTCATTGGTGACCGGCGGAGCGGGCTTTATCGGTGCGCATGTCGTGCGCCATCTGCTGGCGAAGCGTCACCGGGTGATCGTTCTGGATGATCTGAGCGGAGGGTTCCGCGACAATGTCGCGGCCGAAGCGGAGTTTGTGCAAGGCTCCATTATGGACAACGCGGTCGTCAGTGACTTGTTCAACAAGCACAAGTTCGATTATGTCTATCACCTCGCTGCCTACGCTGCCGAAGGCTTGAGTCACTTCATTCGAAGGTTCAATTACGAAAACAACCTGATCGGCAGCATCAACCTCATCAACGCCAGCATCCGGGGCAACGTGAAGTGTTTCGTGTTCACCTCGTCCATCGCCGTGTACGGGAAGGGGCAACTACCTCTTCACGAAGGGACAACGCCCGAACCCGAAGATCCGTACGGCATCTCCAAGCTCGCAGTCGAGCTAGACTTGAAGTGCGCACATGCAATGTTCGGTCTTCCATACATCATCTTCCGCCCGCACAATGTGTATGGAGAGTTCCAGAACCTTGGAGACAAATATCGAAACGTCGTGGGCATTTTCATCAACCAGCTCATGCAGGGGTTACCGTTGACTGTGTTCGGTGACGGGTCCCAAAGCCGGGCCTTCAGCTACATCGGCGACGTGGCTCCCGTGATCGCGAATTCGGTACATGTGGCGGCGGCCTACAATCAGACATTCAACATTGGCGCCGATGAAGTCCTCACAGTTAACCAACTTGCCAGCGAGCTATGCGAGGTCATGGGCGTGCCGCCGCGGGTCACGTACCTGCAGGCACGCAATGAAGTGCAACATGCATGGTCTGATCATTCACGACTGAAGGCAGTCTTTGGTTCAAGTCCACCCGTGCCCCTGCGCAAAGGCTTGGAGAAAATGGTAGCATGGTCACGAAATGCCGGCGCGCGACGGAGCAAGCCCTTCTCGAACATCGAGATTAGAGAGAAGCTGCCGCCGTCCTGGGTGGAATGATAGTGAAGAGAATTCTTTTCGTCACCGATCACAGACGCAACAGCGCGCCCAACCAGCGTTTCCGTTTCGAACAGTACATCCCATTTCTAGAACAGAGTGGATTTCGGTGTGATGTTTCGCCGCTCCTGCGTACGGCAGCAGAAGCAAATGCTTTTTACAACGGGTCAGCGGCTCCCAAAATTTGGCTGGGCGCCAAGATGGCCCTCAGGAGATTGAAGGATGTAATTCGAGGAAGTGAGTACGACATAATTGTTATTGTGCGCCAGGCGTTCGTCGCCCGGGGATCGTTCTTTGAACGAATGTTCCGGCGATCGCGGGCCCGTATTGCCTTCGATTTCGACGACGCGATCTGGCTGAACGCGGTTTCGGAAAAGAACAAGACGTTTGCGTGGCTGAAAGACGCGGGTAAGACTGCCGAAATCATTTCATTGAGTGATCTCGTGATCGCGGGCAATGACTACCTGGCTCAGTTCGCTCACGGGCACAACAGGAATGTAACCGTGGTTCCCACAACCATCGACACAAATTCGTACACTGCTCTTGCGCCTCGGGAAACGGACGTGGTGACAATCGGCTGGAGCGGAAGCCGGACTACGATTGAACACTTTAGGGCGGCTATTCCCGCGCTTTCCCGCCTGAGGAAGAAATATGGAAGCAGGATTCGTTTCATGGTCATCGGGGATGGCAACTTTCACAGCCGTGAGTTGGATGTTAAGGGAGTCCCGTGGAAGGTCGAGACCGAGATCGATGACCTTCGAAAGATAGATATCGGCATCATGCCGTTACCCGACGATGAGTGGACGCGCGGTAAGTGTGGATTGAAAGGACTTCAATACATGGCACTCGGCATACCTACGGTGATGTCTCCCGTAGGAGTGAACAGTGCCATCATCGATGAAGGAAGGAACGGATATCTTGCATCAAGCGACGACGAGTGGGTGGAAAAATGCTCCAGGCTTGTAGATGATTTACGCTTGCGCGAACGCTTTTCCGAGGCCGGCCGCCAGACAGTCGTTGAAAAGTATTCGGTAGAAAGTCAAAAGCTCAAATACGTTCAGATAATGAATGGCCTGCTGCCGTAGGCTCGACCTTCAGAACGGAGCGCGAGAAGACGTATCAGGCGCAGATCGCCTCAGTCTTGGGACAGACGTGCTGTCGCAATGTTCCGCCTGTCTAGGAGCGTCGGTAAACCATGCAAGAGAAACCAGTACGCTCCGAGCGTTTCACCGATTCGTCCAGGCGAGCCGCGAAGGAGCGCGTGCACGATCCGTGTAACGGGTTCGACGCTCAGGGTGGCAATTAGAAGAATCCAAGCCTTCCACCCTGGAAAATGCTTAAAGCCGTATAGTATCCGACTTGCGAGAGCGTAGTAGAGCCGGCGGGCTTTTGCTTGCGAAGACGCACCGCCACTCCTGTGAAAAATCTGTGCTTGGGCTAGGTACAGACTGTCGAACCCCATTTGGTGTGCCCGCAGAGAAAAGTCCACATCCTCTAGATAGACGAAGAACCGCTCGTCCATTCCTCCCAACCTCTGGAAGAGCGCTCGTCGAACAAGAAAGAAGGCACCCATGACATGTTCGACCCGGGCGGTCGTTGCATGATCCCAATCTGTCATCGTCTGCGGGAGCCACGGGCCGCGGATGTACTGGTCCAACCCGAGGATCTTTCTCAACACCATAGCTGGTGTGAGAAAACGAGAACATGTGCGGGCAATTCGACCTTCCGAGTCCAGCAGCTGAACACCAAGAATCCCGACACGCTCGTTCAATGGCGCTTGGAAGACGTGAACTGCCTTGGCGAGCGACCCGGCAAACAGGCGAGTATCGGGATTGAGAAAGAGAAGATAGTCCGCTGCGCTCCCTTGGGCGCCTTGATTACAGGCCGCCGCAAACCCTCTGTTTGAGCCGTTTATGATCACGGAGAGTGGAAGTGCGAAGGGCTCGAGAGCATCAGCAGATCCGTCGGTCGATGCATTGTCCACTACAACGACGCGTTCGAGCCTGACCGAGTCGCCAGCCACTGTCTTTTCGATGGAACAAAGGCAATCGCGTAACTGGTCACCGCAATTCCAGTTGACAATTATGACATCAACCGTAGGCATTTGAGCGTCGCTACGCATGCGCGGCGGTCGGCGCGTTTACCACTACTTCCTGCTTTAACCGTACTAACACAACAGTGGCTATGCCCATGAAGAAGTAGAGGGCGGTCTTTGGAAGAGTTGCTTCAAACGATGTCTCGACAAGAAATAATGCTAACTGCGCGAGAATACTCACTCCGATGGCGGTAGCCATCACCCGTATGTTCGCCGATGGAGATCGCATGAGCAAGAACCGTCCTGCAAGAAACCAGAGAGCGGCACCACAAACGAGGCCAAGGGGGATCCCGTAATACAGAATTTGTTGCAGGTACGTGTTGTGAACTCCGTCAATAAGGAGCGGATCGACGACCACGCCAGCGCCATACCCAAAGAGCGGGGCGTCGGTGATCAGCTGAATTGCCCTGGCGAAGAGTTCCTGACGAACCGCGATAGTCGTGACGGCGAGACGATCAATGAGGTACGCTTGTACAGCCTCATTGAGTTGGTAGTAGAAATACCCGACAGTCAACAGCAAAGACAATCCGAGAATAATGCCGGGCAGCCAGCGGCGCAGTTTTTCTTGCTGAGCCAGCAGAAACATCAGACCGGTCACGATGGTTGCGAGCGCGACGCCTCTCGACAGAGTAAAGAGCACGCCGGCAAAGGCCGCCCCCGAGAATAGGAGGTACCGCACCCGGCCTCGTATTACCGCCCACGCAAGGAAGGGGCACACATACAACGTCAAAACGCTGGCAAGGTCATTTGAAAGTCCATAAAACGGGTTACTCAAGCGACCGTAATACGTTGTTAGGTAGGCTAGGTGCTCTGGTCCTCCCGCTAGCGTGTTGTTGGGTATTTGCGGACCGAAGCCGGGTACCTGGAGAAGCGACAACACCGATCCAGTCAGTAGCAGTACGATGAGAAGGGCTGCTCGTGCGAGAATCATATCCGAACTCAAATGCGCAAACGAGTTCGTTACTACAAAGTAAGCAACCATTGCTTCAGCGAACATGGCGGTCGTACGGAGTGTCGCTGTGAGATCGCGCGTCCAAAGAACGGATCCAATGCAGACCAGAAACGGAATGGCGAGCAATGCGGTCACTCGCCGGTCTCCCACTTGTACCTTACCGTGAGACAAGAGTGTTCCGAACAGCAGCCTAAGGGTGGCCGCCACGAGTACAATGTCCAAAAGCGTAAATGAGCCGAACAACGCAAACCCGATCTTGAACCGTATCGGCATTCCGGCTGCAAGTACGAGAATGGTTGCAGTATGGCGATAACGACCTGTGAGAGACGGCAAGGGTGTGACTGTCGAGCGAACCCGCTGAGCCGCTGATCCCGATCCGGTCATCGTGACTCGACTCTTCTGAGACACTTAATCCATCCAGCTACGATCATGCGCTCATTGTCTGCTAAAACGCTGGTAATCGCGTAACGAAAAAAGACAGCTAGTGCAACAACGGCGAGTAGGGACCTTAGAAGCCAGGAAAATGACGCCGGAATCGCGAGGGTGGTGAGTAAGGCCGCCACCAGAAGTCCGATAAATCGATCAGGGGATGCGTCTTGAGTCTTATAGGAGCGGCGCACAATCACGAAGAGTACCACGGCGTCTATGGCCGTGCGGCTGGTCCAGGCTATTGCCGCTCCCGTTATCCCCCACTCATGGAGGAGAAGCCACAGCGCCGCTAAGTAAACGGGGAGCTCTACCAGATGAACGCGCGCCGTGATATCTGGTCGTCCCGTTCCCTGTATTAGAGCAAAGGGGACGGCTGCAAGTCCATTGATGAACACGCCGACCGTTAGGAGTTGAAGTACTAGACTGCTTCGGGATGCGAAATCTGGGCCCAGCCAGAGTCCCAGGATTTCGCGCGCGAGTATAACCACCAAGAGGCAGAGCGGAAACAGTGTTATCGTGAGTGCCTTGATGCTGGCGTTATACAGGCGCAACCCAGCCCGCTGTGTATCGGACGTTATCGCTGAGAATGTTGGAAATAGCACCCCGACGAGTGCCGCAGGGAGGACCAGCAGCTTTGTGACTGCCTCGTACGGCGTAGCGTAGTACGCGACGGCCGTCAGCGAAATGAGTGCGCCGATGAGAAACCTGTCGAGCACTACCATGAGCGGACTTAAGACGTTAGAAACCGTCATCCAGCTTCCAAAACGGAGAAGCGGCTTCGCCTCGATTAGTCGGGGTCTGAATGAACCCATGAGTTCCGGAAGTGCCCTCACGGCAAGAATGAGTTGCGCGATGAATGCCAACACACGAACCAACGCGATCGCTGCAACTACCACGCCCAGACTCCGGGAAAAGGGCAAAACCCCGACTGGAGCCAAGAGCGTAAGGGAGCCGAGAGGAATCCGCACGGCATTCGTAAGGTCGAAGCGGTGCCATGCTTCGAGCGTGCCCCGAATTCCGATGTAGCCTGTAACAAACGGTATGGAGAGTCCCAACGCCCAGAACGCTTTCGTTGATTCTTCGACGAGGCCCTCAGGCACCTTCAAGATGGAAGTCACAAGTATTGGGGTGAATAGGACTACCCCCGCTGCGGCCACAATACCCAATCCGGTGACCAAATAGAGACCAGTCCAGACCAGTGCCCTTACATCCTCCGAGGTGGAGGTTGCTAACCGCTCCGCTACCGCCTTCGTCAGCGCACGTCCCAATCCAAAGTCGAAAAGGCCGAAGTAACCGATTAGCGCCCAGGCCAGTGTAAGGACTCCGAAGCGGTCCCTGCCGAGGCCGTTGACCAGAACTGGTATCGCGATCAGGGCTATGGGTATTGGGACGGTGAGCCCAAGAAGATTCCAGAGGGTGTTCTTGGGGATACCTGAGATGAGACGCGGCTGGGCAGCGTCGCTCAGGAACGCTTTCCGAAGAGCTGACGTGCTTGACCCCGCGCAGTATTTAGCGCCGTGCTGAAACGCCCGTACTCGGTCTGGTCTTCCTCGCGAACGCGCTCCAGATACTCGCTTGCGGCGACCCATAGAAACGATGCAATTGCAGCTAATGCGCCCGTCAGGATCACGAGGAAGGCGCGCTTCGGCCAAGATCGGACTGCAGGACGAACAGCAGCATCAATAACGGTGATCAAGGGGACGTCGTTAACCTCCTCGATACGAGCAGTCTCGTACTCTCGCTGAAGTGTGACATAAACTTCCTGACGGATCTCCACCTCACGACGCATTCGTCCTTCTTCGTAGACTAGCTGCGGAGATTGTTGCCACGAGCGATTGCGCTCATAGAATGTCTTCAACGCCTGTTCTGCATGTCTCAGTTCCTTCTCGCCTTCAGTCACGCGATTCTCAACGAATATGCGGCGCTCCCGCGCTTGAGAGCGACGAACTTGAGAGTTGAACTCGTTCAGCTGAGCAACGAGTTTGTTCGTAACCGATGCCGCTAGTTGTCCGTCGGAAGTTTCGACACTGATAGTGACAACGTTCGTCTGGTTATCCACCGACACCGATAGTTGTCGTCTGAGTTTCTTAAGACCTCGATACAAACTGTCCGAGCGATCACGCCCCTTGACGCCGAATAGTACCAACAGCGTGGCTGAATCTGCGGAACCGTTTGCCGATGGTCTCAGGAATCTCGTGAGGAGGATTCTCTCCAGAATCTCCCGACTCTCCGCAACCTTGGCGTAAAACCGAGGTGACTGGGAGGGATCCGCGCCGACAGAAACACCGAACTGGCTCGCTAATCCGGCTAGACTCCCCAGCCCGGTTGGCATCCTTGTTTGGCCCCGGATTTCCGGCACGAATGTGCTTGTGGCCGTGAACTTGGACGGGACGAAAAATGAGACAATGGCCATGATCAAAGCCGCTACGAAAGGCACGAGAAGTAGGAGGCGCCAACGCTTAAGGCCTATGGTGGCAAGCCTTAGAAGGCCCACCTCATCCGGTCTTGAGGTGCTGTCTGTTTGCACTCGAAAGCTCTCCCTCACGCCGGTCACGAAGATCGGACCTGCTTCAGTTTGAGTCAAGAATCTTGTGCGCCCAGTCTTGAAATGCGCTCCACCAACTACTGACCAAACGGCAAGCCGCAGTCAATTCCGGTGAAACGGCATTGAGAACGAGAAGCTTCGTACCGCTCGCTGCCAGCGATCCGATGTCGGAGGAGCGCCGACGATCTGCCACACGCTGGTCACGGGCTGTCGAATCGTCATCGGGTCACGTCTTTCAAGAAATCATCCAACGCAGTGCGAAAGGTGGGCATCGGTGTTCCGAGCCACGACTCAAGACGTCCCGTGTCCAGGGCGGTGTATCGCGGGCGTCGCGCTGGCGTCGGATAATCGTGTGTAGTGCAAGGAGTGACCAGTTCAGGCCGCCCCAGGGAGGTGAACACATGTAGGGCAACGTCAAACCACGTCGCCTCTCCGTCGTTCGTTACGTTGACAACGCCAAGGGCGCAGCGGTCGATGAGCTGCCAAGTGGCTCGGGCCAGGTGGCGCGAAAAAGTGGGTCTACCGGTCTGGTCGGCGACTACTCTGGTCGCGAGTCCGGCGTTGGCTCGCTCGAACATCGTTTTGGGGAAGGACCGACCATGTACGCCAAAAAGCCATTGAGTGCGGATAACCAGGTACTGCACGCCCGAATTCCTCAGTGCCCTCTCGCCGGCGAGTTTGCTGGCACCGTACGCGTTGAGGGGACTAGTTGGAGCGTCCTCTCGGTACGGCTGGGTCGCGAGACCGTCAAAAACGTAATCCGTGCTGAAGTGAATAACTCGAGCCCCGACAGACTCAGCGACCCGCCCCAGCTCTCCCACGGCTTCAGCGTTCACACGGAACGCAACATCGCGCTCCGCCTCGGCGCGATCGACGGCAGTGTACGCGGCGGCGTTGACAATGACATCGGGTCGGACGCTGCCCACTGCTGCAGCAAGCGCCCGGGCGTCAGTGATATCGAGCTCAGATCGGGTGAACGGGACGAGTGTCATCCTTGGGGGAACGGTGGCCGCCAAGTCGTGCGCGAGCATCCCCCCCGCACCAAGAAGCAACGAGCGCATCAGAGACTCTTGAGATAGAGTGCGTTGCTCGCGCGGTAGGCCTCATTCAGCACCCGCTCCCACCAAGTTCGATGACAGAGATACCATTCCACCGTCGCGGCCAGCCCCGTCTCGAACCGGTGAATCGGCCGCCAGCCCAGTTTGCGGCATATGCGGTCGCTGTTCATCGCATACCGCCGGTCGTGACCCGCTCGGTCCTCCACATGCTGGATCAGGGACTCGGGCTTGCGAACGCAACGCAGCAACTGCCGCACCACGTCGATGTTGGTGAGTTCCGCACCACCGCCGATGTTGTATACCTCACCCAGGTGACCATTGGTCGCGACTGCCCAGATCGCCGCTGCGTGGTCTTCGACATGGAGCCAATCACGCACGTTGAGC
Source organism: Gemmatimonadales bacterium (assembly GCA_044869265.1). Lineage (GTDB taxonomy): Bacteria > Gemmatimonadota > Gemmatimonadetes > Gemmatimonadales > GWC2-71-9 > 20CM-2-65-7. Next base: position 21,710 of record JBIOXD010000038.1, on the reverse strand, counting down.
CCGTCGCCGTACACTGGCAACGGCTGGTCCGCCAGCGCCCGCGTGATCATCAACGGTATCAACTTCTCGGGGAACTGATACGGACCGTAGTTGTTCGAGCAGCGCGTGATGAGCGCGGGGAATCCGAACGTCTCCACGTACGAGCGCACAAGGAGGTCAGCGCCGGCCTTGCTCGCGGAGTAGGGGCTGTTGGGCGCGAGTGGGGTGCTCTCCGTAAAGGCGGGATCGTTCGGACCCAGACTGCCGTACACCTCGTCCGTGCTGACCTGAATGAAACGCAGCGCTCGCAGGCCCGCGGCCAGCTCACCCCGGCACGCCTCGAGTAGCGTCAGCGTCCCCCGGATGTTCGTATCGACAAACACGGATGGACCCATGATCGATCGATCGACGTGCGACTCGGCGGCCATGTGAATGACACAATCTGGAGCTCTGCTATGCAGCACCTCTCGCACCAGCTCGACGTTGCGGACGTCCCCATGAATGAAGGAGTAGCGACCATCACCTTTCGGGCCGTGTGCGCGCGCGACGTCCTCGAGGCTCTCGAGATTCCCGGCGTAGGTGAGCGCGTCCAGGTTGATGACCTGGACGTCGCGTCGGTGACTGAGCAGCCAGCGAATGACGTTGGAGCCGATGAAGCCAGCGCCACCCGTGACCAAGACGCAGGATGGGGTGAACGTCACGCGAGCGCCCCTTCGAATGCTGGCAGATCGGCACGATCCGCCTGCAGCGGCCGAGCCCTCCGATCACCATCAGAGAGAACCGGCGCGGTAACTGGCCATTCGATGCCTATCGTGGGATCGTTCCAGAGGACAACGTGCTGATCATCCGCAACGTAGAAGTCCGTGCACTTGTACTCCAACTCTGCTCCGTCAGACGTGACGCAAAAGCCATGTGCATACCCAGCTGGAACGAAAAGCTGACGCCGGTTGTCCGCAGAGAGCTCGACGCCCACCCACTTTCCGAAGGATGGTGATCCTCGCCTGATGTCGACCGCGACGTCAAAAACAGTTCCGCGGATCGCTCGAAGAAGTTTTCCTTGTGGTCTCCTAAGTTGATAATGAAGGCCGCGGATCGTGTGCTTGACCGAACACGAATGATTGTCCTGTACAAATACGGCCGCGATTCCCGCCTGAGCGTAACGCTCGGCGTGGTAACTCTCGAAGAAAAACCCACGAGTGTCGGGAAACACGCTGGGCTCAACGATGAGGACACCGGGAAGGGAAGTCGGAATGGTCTTCATGGCTCATCGGTGAGGATCGCGCGTAGGTACTGCGCGTACGGGTTTTCCTTCAGCGGAGCCGCTAACCGTTCTAGCTGCGCGGCATCAATGAACCCCATGCGCCACGCGACTTCTTCAATTGCGCCGACCTTTAGTCCTTGCCGTTGTTCGAGCGCCGCCACGTAGTTGGCGGCCTGGAGCAGCGCGTCTGGATTCCCAGTATCGAGCCATGCGATGCCTCGACTCAGCAATGAGACGTGGAGTCGTCCGGCTCTCAAATAGGCGGCGTTGACGTCGGTAATTTCGAGTTCGCCCCGCGGCGAGGGACGAAGTTGAGCCGCGATATCGAGTACCTCGTTGTCGTAGAAGTACAGACCGGTGATGGCGAACGGAGACTTCGGACGCTTTGGTTTTTCCTCGATACTTAAAGCGCGCCGTTGATCGTCGAACTCGACTACCCCATAGCGCTCTGGGTCCTTCACGTGATAAGTAAAAACCGTCGCACCAGCCTGGCGGGCTGCTGCATCCTCGAGCAGCGGCCTGAGCCCTCCGCCATAGAAGATGTTGTCGCCCAGCACGAGCGCCGAAGGGGCGCGGCCTACGAAATCTCGACCTATGATGAAAGCCTGCGCTAATCCCTCAGGTCGCGGCTGCTCAGCATAGTGAAAGCACATGCCCAGCTTCGTTCCATCTCCAAGCAGGTCTTGAAAACGAGGAAGGTCGTGGGGCGTGGAAATGATCAGCACGTCCCGAATTCCCGCCAGCATCAGCGTTGAGAGCGGGTAGTAAATCATCGGCTTGTCGTAGACCGGGAGAAGCTGTTTGCTGACGGATTGTGTGAGAGGATGTAGCCGCGTCCCAGCACCTCCAGCTAGGATTATTCCTTTACGAGATCCCGGTGGGCTCACGGCTTCGCAATCGCAATAATCGCCAGCGTACTCGCCAGGATCTGCGCGATTGCACCACCGAGAGCGACCCAGTCGGTACGGGGGGCATTCGGGTCCTTCGCCGGCACAAGGACCTCCGAACCGGGTCCTGGCTGCGGATTGCTGGAGAAGAACAGCCACTTCCTGCGCGTCTTTACTTCACCGTTGGCGTAGCGAACGCTGACCTGCCCCTTCCGCGCGAGCTCGGCAAATCCCCCGCCAGCGCTCACGTAGTAATCGAGCGGCGCCCCCTTTTGATACAGCACGCTCCCCGGCGAATTCACCGCACCCGTGACGCGTACACTGGGCTGGTATTCCGGAATCCGCACCGAATCACCTGGCTGCATGACGAGGTTGTCGCGCGAGCGCTGATCCTTCAGGGCCTTGGGGAGATTGATGTTGATCCTGCCGCGATTGTCCACTGGCCGGAAAAACTGCACACCGTCAGGATACGCGCGCTGCGTCAATCCCCCGGCTCGCTGAATGATGTCAGAGAGTCGCTCATCTTTGGACCGCAACGCATACGTTCCGGGAAACACCACCTCGCCCGTGATCGTCACCATGCGCTGCAGCTCGAAATCAGGCTGGCGGAATATCAGCACGTTGTCGTACACCTGGAGCGTGACCTCGGGGGTCCCATGGGCCGGAAAGCTGAGTCCCGGCGGACCCAGGTAGTCGCCCGAGGAATCGCGCTCGAACAGATACGTCGAATCGAGCGGGACGCGCACTGTCGTCGCCAGTTGGCCCTTGGATCGGTCCGCGGGCAGACGCGCGATCTCGGCCTCACGCAGATCCACGCCCACCTTTGGTCCGCGCGCGAGGGTCATCAGCTCCCGCAACGTCATCCCGGGGCGCCATGGATAAGTTCCCGGCTGCTGCACCATCCCCGTGATCGCGACGGTGTACTGCTCGCTGGCCTCGGTCAGCGCATCAACGCGTACCACGTCGCCATCCTCGAGCCGAAATGGCGGCACGAGACCATTGGCGAGCGGCACGTCGATCGTCACGCGCGCGGTTGTCTGCGCGCCGCGCTCACCCGCCGGCAAGACACGATCGACTTTCACCCGCTCGAGTGCCGCCTCGGGGCGAAACCCACCCGCTGCCTGGATGATGTCGTAGAGCGTTTCGCTCCCTTTCGTCTCGTAGACGGCCGGACGCATCACCGCGCCGGTAATACGCACACGTGCGTCGTGTAGCGGCACGAAAATGACGTCGCCGGTCTCGAGCCGAATGTCGCTGCGCGTATCCCCGCGCAACAGATAGTCGTAGAGATCGAGCCTCGCGATCGTTCGTCCGGCCCGCTGCACCTCGACGCCCCGCAGCCGGGCCAGCTCAGTAACCCCGCCGGCCGCATACAGCGCCGTGAACACCGTGCCGAGCGAGCTGATCTGATAGGCCCCGGGCTGGGCCACTTCACCGACGACGTACACTTGATTGGCGCGCACGTTCGCAACTGTGACGTCGAAGCGCGTCGTGGCGTTCGCCGTGCGCCGTACGCCGGAATAAACACGTCCGAGCCGCGTATACAGGACATCGCGCAGCTGGTCGAGGGTCAGGTTGGCAACATGGACTTGTCCAACCTGCGGAATCAGCACGAACCCTTCGCGCGTGATGGGCAGGGAATAAGTCAGCTCGACATCGCCCGTAAGAATCAGCACGAGATTGTCGCCGGGGCCGAGGCGGTAGTCCGGCGGCACGGGGCCCGAGAGGAGCGGCAGGAATTGCGTCGTGGTGCGCCGGAAGACATCCACGCCGAACACGTCAGTTGGCGGGCCGGCCGCGACGCGTACCACGCCGGTATCAGGGCGGAGCAGCTGCTGCTCGGCGAGCGCGGGTAAGCCTAACGCTTGAATCGCCGCCAGCTCCTGTGCGGTGGGGGCGGTCCCAGTGGGGACCACGCCGGTGCTCAGGTAGGGATCGAGCAAGGTCGACGGATAGCCGCTCGCCGTCAGCCGCGAGCGAATCTGGTCGGGTGTCAGGCCTGACTGAGCGATACGCGAGCGCACTTGATCGGCAAGTCCCGGCTGAGCCTGCAGGGCCTGTTGGACTTGACTCGCGGTGGGTTGCTGGGCGCTGGCTGCCGGCGACGCGGCGAGCGCCGCGATCAGAGCCAGAAGGAGCAGGGAGCACGGAGCAGTACGCTCCCGTGCCGCCCGTTGCTCCTTGCTCCGTGCTCCGTGCTCTATCATCGTTTTCTCCAAGGGCGCGAATGCAGGCGGGCTAAGATGGGCCCTAACTCCCGGCAGGTCAAGTTGTTAAACTGGGCGTTGCTCACGATAGCTAATTAGCTATCATTCTCGCATGCCCTCCGCCGCCACTCTCCTTCGCGAAGCCCGCACACGAGCCGGCCTCAGCCAGCGCGGCCTCGCGCGCCGGGCCGGCACCGCCCAATCCGTCATCGCGCGAATCGAGCGCGGGCAATCGAGTCCTACCTGGGAAACCCTGGAGCGCCTGCTCGCTGCGGCCGGGGCCGAGATCAGCGCGCGGACCGAACTCGCCGTCGCGGCGGGATCCATGCTGTACGAGGTGCCAGGGATCCTGCGAATGACACCCGAGCAGCGCCTCCAGGGCGTAGAGAACGTCAGTGACTTCCTGCATCGCGCGCGTCGTGTTTCTGACGGCGGCGGCGTTCCGGGCGCGACGGCGCCACTCGATCTGAAGCTCTTATTTACGAGTCTCGCCCGGCACAAGGTGGAGTTCGTGCTGATCGGTGCCCTTGGCGCCACGCTGCACGGATTCCCGCGGAATACGCGGGATGCCGACATCACACCGGCCCGGGACCCCGCGAATCTCGACCGCCTCGCTGCTGCGCTGCGCGAGCTCGACGCGCGCATCTATACCGAGCAAATCCCCGAAGGCTTGCCGTTCGACTGCAGCCCGCAGATGCTCGCCCGCGCCGACGTTTGGAATCTCATCACGAAGGCGGGGCGGCTCGACCTCGCGTTCAAACCGTCCGGGACCGAGGGATTCGACGATCTGGCGCGCCAGGCCGTTCGGTTCGAGCTCTACGGGCATCCGCTGCTCGCGGCGCGACTCGAAGACATCATTCGCTCCAAAGCAGCCGCAAACCGTCCGCAGGATCGCCAGGATGTCGAAGTGATGCGCGAGATGCTTAAGCGAGCACGCCCAAGCTGAATCCTCGCGTTTGGACGGTCCTGCCGGCGCTGGAATGATGACAAGGTGATCGACGGGGAGTCCGAAATTGACTCGGCCAAAACGCCGAGTCCATATTGTGCACATGGCACCGCCCGTTCTCAGAGGCCCCTTCACCGTCGAGACCTACCGACGGCTGGGGGAGTTGGGCATCCTGCGGGAGGACGACCGGGTCGAACTCATCGACGGCCAGGTGGTCGAGATGACGCCCATTGGGCGGACTCACGCCAGTTGCGTCAACCGGCTCACCGCGCTGTTCGCGCCTCTCGGAAGTCGCCAGATAGCGACCCTCGCCGTGCAGAACCCGCTCGTTCTAAACGAGCGCCAGGCGCCGCAACCTGACATCGTCCTACTCCGCTATCGCAAGGACGGCTACCGAGCGAAAGACCCGGGCCCCGCCGATACCTTGCTTGTCATCGAGGTCGCCGACACCTCGCTTGTATACTACCGCGACACCAAGATCCCGCTCTACGCCCGAGCCGGCATCCCCGAGGCCTGGCTGGTGGACCTCGTCGCTGAGGTCATCAGCGTGTTCCGGCGGCCGGGCCCCGATGCCTACGGCGATATCGTCACCGTCCGCTGTGGCGAAATCCTGCGACCGCTGCTCCTCCCGGACGTCGCCCTGACGGCCGACGAAATCCTCGGATAGGTCGACAGCTTGGCTAACCTCCGTGTTTAAGCCACGAGTTTTGCTATCCCAGGCACGGAGATCAAGCGACGGTGAATGGGGTCCACCGCTAGCAGATACTGCTCTAGAGTAACCACCCCGAGGATCGGCTCGGATCCCGCCGGTGCAAAGACGACGATCGTCGGTTGCTCGCGTCCTTCGAGTCTGATCTGAAGCCACGCCACCGGGTAGCGCGCCTGGCGTCCGTCGGCCAGCTCGAAGGGTAAGTCGTGCTCAGGTCTGACGCCGAGTCGCTCGAGCACGTCACGAGGGATCCACGTGAATGTCGAGCCGGTATCCACGAGCGCCTGCAGTGACTCGAAGGGCTCACCCATCGCGCGCGCGATCTGAATCGGTACTCGGAAATCACCCACGTTGGATTCTGCGTGGCTGAGTCCCGAACGAGATAACCGTTTCATTGCAACCTCCATCGTTCTACATCAGTCTGACCCCGGGCGGAAGCCCGGGGTAAACCAGGCGTCGCCCTGTGAACTGACGCGCCCGCGCCCACCCCTTTTCGGTGGGCGGCGATGCGGCGATCGTGGTCGAGGGGCGCGATCCGGCCACGGCGCCCCTCGATCCCAAGCTCCTGTTCACCACGTTAGCACGCCACCACGTCCAGTTCGTGTTGATCGCCGCCGTCGCCGCCAAACTGCAAGGGTTTCCACGCTTCACCCGAGATGCCGACATTACGCCGGCGCGCGAGCGCGACAACCTGAACCCTCCCTTTTTGAAACCGGGTTGACCCCCAGCCCCTACCTTCGCCAACATTCCTTCACAGTCAACCGGAGTATGGGAATCAGCTACGTCGAAGGCAGGGTTCGGGGACCGAAGGGCGAGGAACGCGTGCGCTTTCTGATCGACTCTGGCGCCATGTACTCGCTCCTTCCAGAGCCAGTCTGGAAAAAGATCGGCGTCGACCCCGAGCGCGAGATGCGATTCAGCTTGGCAGATGGAACCACCATTCTCCGGCAGGTCTCGGAATGTGAGTTCTTTGTACCCGAGGGACATGCCCATTCACCGGTCGTGCTCGGAGAGCCCGGCGATCCGGAGGCCTTGTTGGGTGTCGTGACCCTCGAGAATCTGGGCTTGGTGTTCGATCCATTCCGCCGAACCCTTCACCCGATGCGGATGCTGCTCGTGTAAGTCAGAAGAGCGGCTTGTACACCTCGGCCGTCATCGCGGCCGTCTTCTGCCACGTGAACTGCCGCGCCCGCGCCCACCCCTTTTCGATCAACTCCTCACGCTCGTCGGAATCCTCGGAAAGGCCCTCCAGCGCCTGCATGTAGGCGGCCGGATCGCGCCCCTCGACCACAATCGCCGCATCGCCGCCCACCTCCTTGAGCCCGCCGGCGCCCGACGTCACGACCGGCAACCCGGAGGCAAAAGCCTCCAACACCGGAAACCCAAACCCCTCATATAAAGAAGGAAACAGGAGGACGTCTGCCATCCGATAGGCTCGCCGCAGGGTCGTCTCGTCAGCGGCTGCCACACTGCGCACATACCGCCGCAGGTCGAGCCGATCGATCAACTGGTCCTGCTCGGTGCTGAACCGACCCCCCACCTGCAACAGATAGGCGTCCGTTTGCTGGCGCAGCCGAGCCACGGTTTGAATCACAAGCGGGACATTCTTGCGATCGACCGTGCTGCCGACATGCAGCACCACGAACGCGTCCTCGGGAATCCGCCAGTTCTGGCGCCACCGCTCCCGCGCCCCTGCCGTCGCCGCCTCGCTGAAGAACGCGCGATCCACGCCGAACGGGACCACATAAATGTTCTTGTCGTTGCCCAGCCACGTGGCAAGCTCGCGCTTGAGCCACTCCGTGCCGACGATATAGGCGTCGGCCTGGCGCAGCGCCTTGAGCGCCTGCCGGAGCACCCGCGCCCGCATTCCTTCGCGCCAACCCTCCCGCCAGTTATCGGTGGGGGAGCGCAACACGACGACCGGCATCAGGTCGTGGACCGTGACCACGACGGGCCGCCGCCCCGCCTTCTCGATCATGTGCGCGTAGCTGTGATCCAGCACGTGGACGAGATCGGCTCGCTTCGCCTCGCGCTTCACCCGCCAGGGATAGAAGTAGTAGCGCGCCGCCCACTGCTGCGGGCCATGGAGCGGGGCGGGCAACACGACCCGCGAAGGATCGACGGGCTGACTCCACCAACGCGCGAACGATTGCCCGCCACTGTGGCGCTTCTGAGCAGAGGAGCCGCGGCGGCCGGACGAGTCGCGGGTCAATGCGCCGATGTGCGCGGCGAGGCGGACGTTGAGTCCAAACTCGCCGCTTTCGAGCCAGTCGTGGAGACGGTGGGCATAGCGATCCATCGAGGCCCAGCGCTCGAGGGGAAGGTCCGGAACTAGCAAGACGGTGGGCAATAGAACCCCGAACTTAGAAGGCGCCAAGGCGCAAAGACGCCTGAGCGGTTCATAGTGGAATAGTAAGCAGACAAGGCGGTGTTGTGCGCTGTGATCCGTTCACCACTTAGGCGTCTTGGCGTCTTAGCGTCTCCTGACGACGGGGTGCTATTTGACTACCTGTTTCCAGAAATCGAGCGTCCGTTCCGCGATCGCGTCATCTGAATACAGCCGCAGCGCTCTCGCTCGTGCCGCCGTTGCCAACGTCTTCCTCGCATTGACATCGCTCAGCTTGTCCAGCGCACTCGCCAGCGCCGCCACATCTCCGTTCGGGACGACGAGCCCGGCGTCGCCGATCAGCTCGGGGATCACGCCGCTATCGGTGCCCAGGACGGCCACTTCGTTGGCCATCGCTTCGATGAGCACGTGTCCATTGGTTTCGCGCCAATCGTCCTGCCCCCGCGAGGGCTGCACCAGGACGTCGAGATCGGGCCACAGCGTGGCGACGTGATCGGCCGGCAGTCCGCCGGTCCAACGGACGCGGGCCGCGAGGCGCAGGTCGGTCGCGAGTGCCTCGAGCCGTTCGCGCTCGGGACCGTCCCCCACGATCCAGAGCCGCCATTTGGAGCCGCGCATGAGTGCCAGCGCCTGCAACAAGCTATCGAGTCCCTTCTGCGGCACCAATCGCCCGACGAATCCGATCGCGAGCCCTTCGTGGGGCACATGTTGCGGCTCGTGCGGTGCGAGCGCGCCGAGCTGCGGGATCACGGCGATCGGCAAATTGGGCGCCGCCCGCCGCGCCAGCGTGCCTGCGAGATCGCTGCCCGCGACCAGCCCGGCGAGCTTGCGCAGCATGCGCCGCTGTTTCCAGCGTTCCCACCATCCGAGCTCCGGCTCGGTGTTTTGGTGCGTGAACAGCACGACGGGGATCGACAGGCGTCGAGCGGCCCCGAATACCTGGCGTGCGGCGATGGTGGTGGGCTCTTCTTCTATCTGCACCAGGTCGGGGCGGCGGTCGCGCAGCAGCGCCTTGAGCGCGCGCCGACCGTAGATCGCTTTCTCGAGCTCGCCTTTCGTGCCCATGCCATGCGCCGGCAGCGGAAAGACCTCGAGGCCGCCCTGCCGCTCCCACGCCACGTCGATCGGCCGGCCGAACCACGGCTCGCGCCAGCGCTGCGGAATGGCGACGGTGACCTCGAGACCGCGAGCGGCGAGCGCGCGGAGCTTGCCCCTATGTGCTGGCTGGAGGTATGTGTGGGAAAGAACTAGGACTCGACGCATTTAGTTGCGGATTGCGGATTGTCGATTGCGGATTGTAAATGGGAGTATCGTGCTCGTCACGACCCTTCCTTGTAAATCCGCAATCCGCAATCCCTCAATAGAAGTGGGCGGCACAGGACTCGAACCTGTGACCTCCGGTATGTGAGACCGGCGCTCTAACCAGCTGAGCTAGCCACCCGGGCTAGAGAATGATCAATGTCCAATGATCAATGATCGCTCGCGGAAAAGATAATCAGGAGCGCCGTGTGGGCAACGCGCGGGCTGCGCCCGCGAGTGCTTCTCTTCCCTTGCCTTTTCTCTCAGCGAGGCGAACCCGCGCCTGTCATCCTGAGCGCCGCAGGCGCGAAGGATCTGCTGTTCGGGCGAGCTGCCCTCGTCAGGGCCGAAGCAGATCCTTCGCTACGCGCGCGTGCCGCGCGCTCCGCTCAGGATGACAAGGGCGCGGGGCCCTGTGTTAAATGAAGGATGGGCGAAGGCCGAATGATCAATGATCAATGATCAATGACCAATGATCAATGACGAATGATCAATGATCAATGATCAATGATCAATGATCGAGCCACGATCATTGATCACTGATCATTGGACATTGGTCATTGGACATCGATCATTGGACATTGAATGTTTCCCGCATGCGCATCGACGTCCGTTATCTCGTCCTTCAGCTGGTGCTCCGGGACTTTCGATCCCGCTACAAGCAGACCTTTTTCGGCGCGCTGTGGATCGCCGGGCGACCCCTGCTCGAGCTGGGCGTCTTCGCGCTCGTGTTCGGCAAGTTCCTGCAGGTGCCCACGAATGGCGCTCCCTATGCGGTGTTCGCATTCAGCGGCATTGTGCTGTGGAGCTTCTTCTCGGGCGGCGTCTCGCGTGCCACGCGGAGCATCACGGCGCACGGCAGCCTCGTCGCCAGCGCTCCCATGCCCGCGATTGCCATTCCCCTCGCTGCTCTCGTCTCGTCGTCGATCGACACGCTGCTCGCCGCCGTCGTCCTGGCGGGCTTCTACTTCGCCGGCGGAGGCACGATAGGGTGGGCGGCCGTCTCGCTCGTCCCGATCGTCGCGATTCTCGCCCTCCTGGTGATCGGACTCGGCCTGCTCGGCGCCGCGCTGCACGTGTTCTACCGCGACGTCGGCCAGCTCGTCGATGTGGTCCTCCGCGTCCTGTTGCTGCTGACACCGGTCGCGTACGCCCGCACGATTGTCCCGCCCGGATATCGTTGGCTGTATGACATCAACCCTCTCGTGGTGCTGTTCGAGAGCGCGCGAGCGGCGCTGCTCGACGGCACGGTGCCCAACCCGGCGTCGCTGCTGTATCCCGTGGCCGTGGCGCTCGTGACCGTCCTCGTGGGCACGGTCGTGTTCCGGCGCACCGCGCCGCTCTTCGCCGAAACGGTGTAGCGTCCCGTGGCTCACGTATTAACGGTCGCAGGCGTCTGGAAACGCTTTCGGCTGCGGCCGCGCACCCTGCGCGAGCTGGCGGTGGATCTGTGGCACAAAGGGGGAAGGGGGAAGGGCGAAGAGGGAAGAGGTCGCGGCCGGCTCGACGACCTGTGGGCGCTCCAGGACGTCTCGCTCGATGTGTCACCGGGCACGACGCTCGGCCTCGTCGGCGCGAACGGCTCCGGGAAGTCCACGCTCCTCAAGGTGATCGCCGGGATGATGCCGCCGACTCGTGGGTCCATCGCCGTCAGCGGAGGGGGGCGCCTCGCCTACCTGGGGTACCTCGGGGCGGGGTTTCACGGCGATTTGACCGGCCGCGAAAACGTGGCGCTCGAAGGCGCGTTGCTCGGCTTCGGGCGTCGCGAAGTGCGCGCGAAGCTGCCGCAAATCCTCGCCTTCGCCGAGCTGGAGCCGTTCGCCGATGTGCCGGTGAAGTTCTATTCCGCGGGGATGACCCTGCGACTCGGGTTCGCCATTGCCGCGCACGTCGAGCCGGAGATCCTGCTGATCGACGAGGCGTTTGCGGTCGGCGATACGGCGTTTCGCGACCGCTGTCTCGAGCGGATTCTGCAGTTCAAGCGTGACGGCGTCACGATGGTGCTGGTGTCGCACGAGCGCTACCTGGTCGAGCAGCTGTGCGATGACGCGATCGTGCTGCACGATGGACGCATTGTCACCCGTGCGCGCCCCGAGGTGGCGTTCGACAGCTACCACCAGACGCTCGACGCCGCAGATGCCGGTCGCCTCGTCCCTCATGTGGAAGGGGACGCGATGCGCTCGCCGCTCGTCATCGAAGACGTCCAACTCGTTGGCGCCGGCAGCGGCGATCCCCCGATGTTTCCCGTCGACTCGGCCGTAGTGGTGCGCATTCGCGCCCGCGCCACTCGTGACGTCACCGGCGCCACGGTGGGCGTGCAGATCGCGCGCGACTGGCACGTGCTGCACGGTACGCGCTCCAACCGTCAAGGCATCGAAGTGAACGCGCGCGCGGGAGAAAGCGTCACGTTGGAAGTCGGCTACCGCCGGCTGGGGCTCAGCCGGGGCTTATATGTCGTGCACGTCCTCGTGCACGAGCACAAGCTGGCGGAGGAGCCGGCGCTCACGCTCAAGCGGGCGGCCCGCTTCGGCGTGACGCATGGTGAGGCAGAGGGTGTGGGGATTGTCCGGCTCGAACACGTCTGGCGCCGGGTGGACGACTAGGACTCGCGCGCGCCCGCCAATCGCCAGCAGCGGTACGCAGTGCGCACGAGCGCTGCACCCAAGGGGCGCAGCCCGCCCGTAACGCCCCGGGACGGCGGGAGGTCGAGCTCGAGCCGGCTCGCTTCATCCGCCCAGACGCCCAACACTCGGTGACTCGCCGGAAGACGGCGCGCGACTGCCAGACGCCACTGTAGTGAGCGTGTCAGGATCGCGGGCGGGTCGTCGTCGCCGGCCCCGCCGAGCCATGTCGCCGCATCGAGCCAGGCGCCGGCGAGCGACGGGGAGGTGGTGGAAGGGCGGGCCAGGCGATCGCGGACCTCCCGCAATTCGGCGCCGCCACCTGTTGCGACGATGCAGCTCGCGGCAAGCAGTTGGTGGAGGCGGAAGCCACGAGCGCCGGAACGGACGGCGTGCATCATGCCGTCCCACAACAACTCCGTCGTGGACGGAACCAGGGTCTCGGCGCCGAGGCGCTCGATTGTGGTCGCCGTGGACCGGAGGCGTTGCCACGTCAACTCGGCCGGAATGCCGGGCGCCACCGAGGTGTGAATCTCAACGGACACACCGCCCGGCCCCACTAATGCTGGAAGGTGGTGGTGCCTGGGGCGCGGGTTTCGATCAGGGAATCCGAGCGCGTAGCCGCGGGCCCGCAAATCGTCCCACAGCCCCGGTGCGGCGGGTCCCGGAACCAGCAGGTCTAGGTCCATGGTTGCGCGCGCATCGGCGAATGGCAGTTGGTGAGCGAGCGCGCGCCGCGCCGCTCCTTTGAGCAGAATGCAGGGGGTGCCTCGAGCTGTGAGGAACCCCAACATCGTCTCCGTCTCGGCATCCACGAGCAGGTTGCGGGCCGCGATATCGCGGGCGCACCGAGTAACGAACCGGCCGAGGGCGGACGCGAGCGCTGTGTCCGCGCCGATTTGCCGCAGCCGCCGCGCCAACCACAACGCGCACCCTTCGAAGTCGATCAGGCCGGCGAGGCCGGGATAGTCTGCGCGAGTCTCCCAGGCCTGCCGCAGCGCGGCACTCTCACGCCGCGCACCGCCGAGGCGGAGCGTTGTGAGCAGCAGCGCGACTCCCCCCCCGTCCACGTCAGGTCGTCGGCGCCAGGCGGGGGGCATCGGGGAAGCGGGCGACGACCGGGAGGCGGGTGACGAAGTGAGTGTCCGATTCGAGGTATGGAGCGCCATCCAGCTCCAGCCAGGCGTGCGCCGTGATGTGAGGCCCGTCTCCACCGACGCGAGTGACGCTCCCCACTCCTCCACCGGCGCGAGTGACGCCGATGCATAACTCGACCGGGCGGCCCGCCGCACGAAGCAGGTGGTACAGCACCACGGAGCGGTTCAGACAGCTCAAGTGCCAGGGCTCGGGGAGCCGGTGCAGGATGCGCGACACCCAGCGAGCGAGGGCCTTGTCGTCGAGCGCTACAGCTGTGGCGCGCTTGCGGGGGGCCAAGCCGGGCGGGCGGGGCGGGCGGGGCGTGAGCCAGGTCATGAGCCTGGCGAAAGACGTCAGGCGAATCGCTGGGGGAAGGATCAGCGCCGCGGCTGCGGCACGCAGCTGCCAGGCGACGGTCAAGCGATGCTCAGGCCGCGTCGTTCTGAACGACGAGCTCGCTGTCCTGGCAGCTGGTCAAGAACTGCGCGACACAATCGCGGGCGTACTCAGCGGTGACGTTGTAGCGCTCGAGCAGCACGCCCACAAGTTGCTCGGCGCTCTGGGGATTGCGCAGAGCGTCGAGAATGAGGAGTCCAGTCTCATTAACGCTGAAATAGCGTCGCGTATCGAGATGGAGCACGATCCCTTCATCCTCGACGCCCGTCAGCCGCAACCCTGGATGCTGGCGATAGTACGTGGTCATGCAGTCAGCTCCTGCAAACGGCCTGGATAGTTAAACAGGTCCTCGGCGAGCCGGATGCGGAAGCTTCGTGCCTGCCGCGCCAGCCGTCCCAACAAATCGAGATGTCCCTGCGCCAGCGCCGGCTCCAACATCACCCACGCTGATGACCGGATCAGCCGGGTTGTGGCTTCGCGCGCCGTAAGAGGCGCGGCACGCGTCGTCCGGTCGAGGCCGGCAGAGACAAACGCGATGATGTCAGGCTCGATCCGGTCGATCCAGCGACTGCCGAGCTCCTCGGGCCAGTAGACGATCTTCTTTCGCTGCGGCGCGAGCACACCGTGCGCCCGGAACCGCGGTGTCACACACTCGCGCAGCGCGATCGGCGTGCGAGCGGCCGCAACCGCCACGCGAGCCTCAGTGCCCCATCCCACGAAGACCATGTCGTCGTTGCCGACGCGCCAGCCCCGCGTGGCGAGCAGGGCGGTCGTGGTCGACTTGCCGGCACCCTGGTCGCCGGCGATGAGCCACCCGCGCCCGTCCGGATCCAACGCGATCCCGCCATGCAGATGATTCCAACCCGCTCGCCGGAGCACGAGGATGAGGACGGCGTTGAGGAACACCCGGGTACATTCGTCGAGCCGGCGCACCGCGGCGGGCGACAGGGTGACCTGGGCGGTGGTACTGCCAGGCTCGAGCGTCGCCTGCGCGCGCGCCGCTTCCCACTGCACGCGCACGACACCAGGCCGGTCCGGAGCGCCATAGTGGATTGCGAGGCCGGGCTGGCGAAAGACTGCCCCATCTCCTGCAACCTGTGCTGGCTCGCCGATCGCAATGTCGAGGATGACCGGCACCAAGGGACTCAGGCTCAGAGCGTCAGCCCACGCTTGAACCTTTGCCCGGACAATATGATCGGCACACTGGATCCGTATGGCGGGGGCTGCCGCCTGGCTACTAGGACCCTCGGTGGCCGTTGTTATGGTTGTTGTTATGGTTGTTGTGGTTGTTGTTGTTGTTGTTGTTGTGACCGTGTTTCTTGCCACGACGGCCGCCACCCGAAACAAGCGTCACGTCTTCGAGAGACGCTTCGACGATGAGTGACGGTGCGACGAACGGCTTCTTGAGCGTGTCCATGAGTCCCCTAAGGAGCAGGTTTGGCCTCGTCGACGAGCAAGATCCACACCCACCTCTAGGGTCCTGCGAATCCGCTATAACTGTTGTGGAGACGTCACTTACCGGCGGTTGAGCGGCCCGCTGTCGGATGAGTGTAACGGATCGGCCACGACTGTGTGGGGGTTCTCCTTGCTCCGCATACCCTACGCCGCGTCAAGCCGGACCACCAGCTGGCTGCCGTGGCAGGTGGCCAGGAACCGCAGAATGCATTCGCGTGCGTACTCCGGTGTTGCGACGTAGCGCTCGAGCAGCGCGTCCACCAGCTGATCGGCACTCCGAGGTTGGCGCAGAGCTTCGAGAATGAGGAGTCCAGTCTCGTTCACACTGTAATAGCTGTGGGTGTCGAGCTGGAGCACGATCCCCTCATCCTCGACGCTCGTGAGTCGCAGTCCCGGGTGACGCTGATAGTACGCACTCACGCGATTAGCTCCTGCAAACCGTCCAGTCTTGTGAACAGCTCAGGAGCCAGCTGAACGCGAAAGCTGCGCGCCTGACGGGCCAATCGGCCCAATAAGTCGAGATGTCCCTGCGCCAACGGACGCTCGATCATGACACCTGCCGCCGACCGGATCAGCAGTGCCAGCGCTTCACGCGACGGCAGCGCCTCTGCCCGCGTCGCCGTGTTCGTGCCGACGGATACGAAAGCGATCACGTCCGGATCGATGAGACCCTCGGACCACGTGTCGACGTCGGGACCTGATACAATCGGGGTGCCGGCGCCCATCACCACCACGCGGCCGCGCCGGCCTTCTCGCAGGAAGAGGGCGGTCGCGGATTTGACGACACCCGGTTCGTCTACGATGAGCCACCCGCGTCCCTCGGGGCCGCGAGCGATCGCGCCCTGCAGATAATGCCATCCAACCCGACGCAACAGTACGACGAGGATCGCGCCGAGAAAGACGCCTGCGCATTCATCCAGGCGCGCGAGCGCGGCGGAGGACAGCGTGATCGACGCGGTCATACTTCCGGGCTCGAGCGTTGCGGAAGCGCGCGCGGTCTCCCAGCGCGCACACACAGCGCCGCGATGCCCCGTGTAGAACACCACACCGGGCTGCCGAAAGAGCATCCCTTCGCATTCCGGGTACTCCGTGCCGATCGCGATATCCAGCACCACCGCCACGGGCGTCCTTAAGCGCAGCGAGTCTGCCCACGCTTGAAGGACGGCCCGGACGGCATTGTCGGCACACTGGATCCGTATGGCGGCATCCGCCGCCGAGGCGACGCCAGGAACGTCGGACGCCGGGGGGGCCAGTGCTACGTCCTCGAGGGACGTTTCTTTCTTGAGGGAAGGTTCGACGAACGGCCTCATGCCGTCCCGACGCTTCTCCATGTGTCCTCTCAAGGGCGCCGTCACTGCTTGAGGAGGCAAAATCTGCACCCGGCGTCTCACATCGAACGGATGCTTATGTGCTTGGAAAAGAGGAGTTTACAGAAGGCTCGGAGACCGACGGCCGATCGGTTGTAACGGATTGACCACCACTCTGCGGCTTTTCTTCACGAGCCCCCTCTGGGTTGACCTAGAGTTGTGTCGAGGCAGTTCCCTGATTGACCCCGGGCTTGGACCCCGGGCTTGCGCCCGGGGTCAGAAAATCTTGAATCCCGCGGCACAAGATCGGGGTGCCGCTCGAACTGGCGCTCGATATAGCGCAGCACTCGCGGCAGATCGGACTTGTGCAGGGTCGTCACGTAGTAGCCCCGCGCCCACTTCACTGCTCCGAACACCCGTCGATTCGCTCGCGTCGCCGAAATCGCCTTCGCCATTCGCATGAAGTCGCTTACCCGAGTATCGGGACGGAAGCTCACCAGCAGATGGACGTGATTCGCGAGCACCTCACCCTTGATCAGTTGCACGCCAGTTCGCTTTCCGGCGGTGAGCACGGCGACCCGTACTTCGGCCGCCGCGCGCGCGTCAATGCACTCCACACGATTCCACGTGTGCCAAGTGATGTGCGCGTACATCTGAAATGCTCGATGTGCCGACAAGGTGCTCTGACCCCGGGCGCAAGCCCGGGGTCAAAAAGGGGGATGGGACTCCAGATCTCAAATCAGAATCTTGCAGCTCGGCGCCAAAAGCACCTTGACCCTCCGCCCCCCGCGCCCCGACATTTGGTCGTCCTTCGGGCCCTTAGCTCAGCGGTTAGAGCAGCGGACTCATAATCCGTAGGTCCCAGGTTCAAATCCTGGAGGGCCCATGTCCAATGATCACGGCCAATGATCAACGGCCAATGATCAATGATCGCGGCGGATGACCATGTTTATTGACTCTAGGTCAACACAGAAGGAGCTCGACACAACTCTAGGTCAACGCCGGAGCTCGACAGCCTCTGCTCAAGGTTTTCCGACCCCGGGCGCAAGCCCGGGGTGAATCAGGGGAGGGGCTCAACCGAACTCTAGATGGCGGGAGGGGGGCTCAAGGTTTTCCGACCCCGGGCGCAAGCCCGGGGTCCAAGCCCGGGGTCAATCAGGGGAGGAGCTCGACCGAACTCTAGATCTGGCGGGAGGGGCCTCAAGGTTTTCCGACCCCGGGCGCAAGCCCGGGGTCTGGGGTCGGCTACAGCAATCCCTCGCGCCTCAACTTGCCCAGTTGGTCGTAGTAAGCCTCATGCAGGGAGAGCACCTCGGCGGGTGAGACGGTAGCGACGCCCGCTTTGCCGACCTCGATACCGGCGGCGAAGTTCGCAATGTGCGCCGCCTCGGCCACCGCGGCGCCCGCCGCGAGCGCGGTTCCCACCCACGCGGTTACGGTGTCGCCGGCGCCCGACACATCATAGACCTCGCGCGCCATGGTTGGAATGCGCACTACGTCCCCGTCCTTGGTGATCAGCATCATCCCTTCCGCTCCCAGCGTCAGCAGGAGGTTGTCCACCGCGAGCTTATGGAGGGCTTCGGGGAGTGCATCGGGATGGGCTAAGTCCAGGGTAGCACCCATCGCTTGCTCCAATTCACGGCGATTGGGCTTGAAAATTGTGGCACCCCGATAGGCGAAGAAATTCTTGAATTTGGGATCGACCACGACCGGGACGCCCCGCCTTTTGGCGATGCCGAGGCCGCGCTCGATCACCTGCGGGATCAGCGTCCCTTTGTTGTAATCCTCGATCAGCAGCGCGTC
The DNA here is from genome assembly GCA_044869265.1 of Gemmatimonadales bacterium. Classification (GTDB taxonomy): domain Bacteria; phylum Gemmatimonadota; class Gemmatimonadetes; order Gemmatimonadales; family GWC2-71-9; genus 20CM-2-65-7. The sequence continues at coordinate 3,356 of JBIOXD010000038.1, read as the reverse complement.
GGCATCGCGCATGGCGCGCTCCAACGCCGCGCCGAGCTGCTCCATGACGCGCGCCGAGATGGGATGCTCGATCTCCTCGTCGATACGCAGCATCTGCTGGCCGCGTGCGACGACGCGCGTCTTCGACGTCGTCGGCCGCGACGCGTCGTTGACGAGATAATCCGCGCTGAGCTTGACGTCTTCCAGCTCGGAACGCACCGCGGCCGCGCGCTGGTCGGCGCCCACCACGGCTACGAGCCGGCACTCCGCGCCGATCGCCGCGACGTTCGCGGCCACGTTCGCCGCGCCGCCCAGTGCGTGCCGGCTCGCGTGCACCGTCACGACGGGCACGGGCGCCTCGGGCGAGACACGATCCGCGTCGCCCACGAGATACACGTCGAGCATGGCGTCGCCAAGAACGACGATCTTCGCCCGTGCCATCTTCAGCAGGAGTGCTTCGACGCGGTCACGAGTCATCATATGACGTGCAGTTGTCAAGGAATCCGCCCCTCTTTTTTCGTCCGCCACTGGAGGGCTACAGTCCCCACCCACCGCGTCTTTTCCGGTCCGTTGTTGATCAAGTGCACGCCGCCGTTACCCGAGATGACCCATCGCCCATGCGCGGCGCGACCGGCGATGGCGAGGCGCACCGTGCGCGTGACGGGCTGCGCGAAGATCGTCGGCGTCGAGTCCCACTGCGCGACAGGGGGGTAGGGCAGGCGGAAGTCTCCCTGTCCTTGGCGGAGCACCGTGACTTCAGGTTCCAGCAGCACGCTCGGGCCCGCGATGATGCTGCTGCGCAGCGTGAGCTGGTCGTAGTCAGCAAAGTTACGGGCCAACCCGACGTTGCGCCGCATGACGGTTTCGGCAGGATTGTCCGTGCGGTAGGTGAGATTCGCGATCTGTGTGTAGAAGGTAGTCCAGCCCGTGCGGCCGATGCCGCCCTGCGCGCCGACTGTGAAGCCGTATTGAGGCGGTTCCTGGTCCGTCGCGGTCGAGTTGTCGACCTGGATGTCGTCGATGAGTAGTGATGCGAACAGCTGCGTCCGCTTGATGCGCGTGGTGACGTCGAAACCCAGCAAGCTGTTCGCCACTGACCCCTGATCGTACTGCTGCACGAGCCCGAGCGTGAAGATGTTGGCGAACCACGGCTCGAGCTGGCGATCTGGGCCGGCGGTTAGCGTTCCTTCCCAGAGCGCAAATGTCGTGTTCCACGGCGGACGGATCACGAGGCGGTGCGCGACCCAATGACGCTTGTTCGGAGTTCCGGTCGTGTCGGGCAGGTCGTCGAGCTGGGTGAGGATTCCCTCGAGGTAAATGCCTTCGGTGCCGACTTTGAAGTCGAGCTGATCGTAGCTGTAGGGGCTCGGCGAGATCACCAAACCTTCCATGAACCGCGGACCCCAATTCCGATCGAGGCTGCCGAAGAACAGCTCGGCGAAGCGCCACTGTGCACTGACGTACGCCTCGGCGAAGCGTCCCGCGATGACGCGGTCTTTCTTGCCGTAGTAATCGGGATCCCATTTCAGGCGCGTGTCGAAGTAGGGATGCGTGAAGACGACGGCGGGCCCGAAATAAAGGGTCAGCGCGGCGCCGCCGTTGAACGTTGCATGTCCGACACCCGCTTCACGCAACGGATCGCGCCGGGCGTGCGAGCTCGCCGCAACCCCCGCGTCGATGTCGATGCGCGCAGACGGCCCGCGCATCTTCCGCGTGAACTCCGCGCGAATCTTGCGGACGACCGCCCACTCGCTGCCGGTGACGACGCCGCTGTCCACCGCAGCGAGCGCGCGCAGCAGCTCGTCGACTTTGAGCGGACGACTGAGCGGCGAGGGATCAGCCATACGGCCTGCGGCGAAGAGGTGCTCGACGTAGGGCATGGACCAGTGCCCAACAGGGACGTAGGGGCTCGCTTCCTGCGCAGCGAGCGGCGTGGCTACCGCGAGTCCGATGACGTAGAGAAAGCGTCGCATGGGCGGGGCCAATATTGGGGTTGCGATCGGTACTGACTAGGGTCGTGAGCCCCGCGGCCGTGCCGCGGGGAAACCAACCGAACCAGATCATCACTAGCTGGGTCTGGGTCTCCCCGCGGCCGCGCCGCGAGGAAACCAAACCCAACCAAAACGGGAGTTGGCAACGGGTATTGATTACCCCGGGGCGTGGCCCCGGGGCACCCCACCCGGACTGGTCCTCGGCACGTGTTAGCTTTGGCGCCCATGCATGTCGAAAACGTCCGCGGGTCCGTCGTCGAATCCCGCCACACGGTCCACGTCGCGGTCGTCGACGCCACGGGCAAGCTCGTTGCCCAGGCCGGCAATCCTGATCTCGTCACGTTCTGGCGTTCCGCCGCGAAACCGTTCCAGGCGATGCCCCTGCTGGACGACGGCGTTGTCGAACGGTTCGGGCTCACGCGGCAGGATCTCGCGTTGGCGTGCGCGTCGCATTCGAGTGAGCCTGCACAGGTCGCCCTGGTGCGGGACTTCTTGCAGCGCGTCGGGTGCTCCGAGCGCGATCTCATGTGCGGCCCGCACCGGCCGCTGTCGGACGCAGTCGCCAAGGACTATGAGACCCGGGGCGTACGGCTCACCGCGATCCACTCGAACTGCTCCGGCAAGCACACCGGCATGCTGGCGCTGGCCAGACATCACGGCTGGCCGACGGAGTTTTATGCGCGCCTCGACCATCCCGTCCAGCAACGCTGCCGCGAGTCGGTCGCTCACTGGACGGATCTGAGAAAGGAAGAGCTCGGTGTGGCGGTGGATGGCTGCGGCGTGGCCACGTTCGCGCTGCCGTTGCGGAATATGGCGTTGGCGTGGGCGAGACTCGTGCGCCGTGAGCCGTACGCCGTGCGCGGGACGTCCGGCGCACCGCTTACGGCGCACGGCGCACGCCTTGTCGATGCCATGCTGCACCATCCCGAGTTAGTCGCCGGCCTGGGTCGCGCCTGCACGGAGCTCAAGACCGCGCACCCGGGGCGAGTCGTCGCCAAGGTTGGAGCGGAGGGCGTCTATAGCGCGCTGCTCACGCGCGAAGCGCTGGGTATGACCTTGAAAGTCGAGGACGGCCACAGCGTCGCCTCGGCGCTGGCGATTGCGGCGGTGCTCTCCGAGCTGGGCCTCAAGCCGCAGCCGGCGAAGTGGCTGAAGCGGCCGAACACGAACTCACGCGGTGAAACGGTGGGGGAGATGCGTGTTTCTGGGGGGTTGGCGCGATGAAAAGGGTGCGTGGTGCGTGGTGCGTGGTTGTAAACTCTGCTGCGTCCGGTCCGGGTAGCGAGCCCCGGGGCCATGCCCCGGGGAACCCATGAGTCTCGATCCGCAGACGTTGGCCCTTGTGCGCATCGCCGTCGCCACGGCCACGGGCGACGAGTCCAGGCT
>JBIOXD010000037.1:0-17478 GCA_044869265.1 Gemmatimonadales bacterium | reverse complement strand
CCGTGGTGCGTGGAAATGCGGCCCACGGACCACGCACCACGCACGTTTAAGACAGGAAGCTTTCTAGCGCACGAGCTCTCGATACGTGCCGGAGTCTAGCCAGGGCTTTCTCTTTAAGTTGGCGTACCCGCTCCCGTGTGATTCCGAGCTGCGAGCCGATCTCCTCGAGCGTCATCGGCTCCTGCCCCTCCAGCCCGAAATACAGCCGCAGAATGCGGGCTTCGCGCTCTTTGAGCGTCGCGAGCACCGACTCGATCGATTCGGTCAGCGCGTGCTCGAAGATCTCGTCGTCCGGTCCGGGATTCGTCGTATCGGGCAGGTAGTCGAGCAGCTTGTTGTCTTCGCCGGGCGTGAGCGGCGCGTCGAGCGAGAGATGCGCCTGCGAAATCGACAGCGTTTTGGCGACTTCCTCTTCCGAGATGTCCATCCCTTCGGAAATCTCCTGGACGGTCGGCTCGCGCCCCAGCTCCTGAAGCAATGTGGCCGAGCGCTTGCCGATGCGATGCAGGGTGCCGGCGCGATTCAGCGGCACGCGCACGATGCGCGACTGCTCGGCGAGCGCCTGGAGAATCGCCTGGCGGATCCACCACACCGCGTAGGAGATGAACTTGATCCCCTTGGTCTCGTCGAACTTGTGCGCCGCCCGAATCAGACCGAGGTTGCCCTCGTTGATCAGGTCGGACAGGGCGACGCCCTGGTTCTGGTATTTCTTGGCGACGGATACGACGAACCGCAGGTTGGAGCGCACCAGCTTGTCCAACGCCTCAGGATCGTTCTGTTTGATTCGCTGCGCGAGGGTGACTTCTTCCTCTCGCGTGATCAACGGATACTGGCTGATTTCCCGCAGATACTGATCCAGAGAACCCTCATCGAATGATGCGCGCTTCGCCGTATTCAATTGCATTGGGTGGCTACTCCTGTGTAAGCGGAAGCTACCACTAATGAATCAGCGAACCGAGCCGGCCCCAGCGAATGTCGGTCAGCCAAGGTAATGCGTCGCTCGTACCCCGGTTGTAGCTAAAGTAGACGACGAGCGGGCGACCCTTCACCGCGCTGGCATCGACAAACCCCCAGTAGCGGGAATCCGCCGAGTTGTCGCGGTTGTCGCCCAGTACGAAGTACTTTCCCATCGGAACGCGTAGCGGGCCCCACGTGTCGCGCGTGGGATGATAGCGGCGGCGCTGATCTTCGGTCCGTTGCACCAGATACTCGCGCTGCCAATTGAATTCGGGATCGAACCCATCGTGGAGAGGGTCCAGACGCTGAACGTATGGTTCCTCGAGCGGGGCCCCGTTGACGTACACCTGCCCGAGCCGCATCTCCACCACGTCGCCAGAGACACCAATCACGCGCTTCACGTAACTCAGCGTCGGATCCTTCGGATACGCGAAGACGATGACGTCACCATGCTGTGGCGTGTTGAAACCGGGCAGCCGGGCGTTGGTGCCGGGGATCTGCGCTCCGTACACGGCCTTATTCACGAACAGAAAGTCCCCGGCGAGCAGTGTGCGCTCCATGCTGCCCGAGGGGATCTGAAAGGCTTCGAGAAGGAACGTGCGAATGATAAGAAACAAAACGAGCGCCATGCCGAGCGAGCGCATCCAACTGTCGAACCAGCGGCCGAATGCGGAGCGCTGCTTGGGCAAAGGCGGGAACGGAGGAGTCGACGGGAGCCGGGGGGTTACTGCGCCGTTGCGAGTGTCTGGGGCTCCCAAGTGATGCATGCGACGTATGTTAGCAAGCCGGCCCGCACGGCGCAACAGTAACGCCCCATCCGCGAGCCGAACACCATTGCCGAACTCTGACTCGGAATTCGTTCGCCGGGTCCGAATGGCGGACCCGGGCGGCGAGACACGCGACGCGGCCCTCCCGTTCGATCCGCAACCACGTGACGGTCGTCTCCGGCAACGTGTCGAGCGCGTCACCTTGCAGATTTCCACCGCGGGTCGCGAGAACGACGACAACAGATTCGTGCGGCATGTCGTCCATGTCCGAATGCTATGGCGAGAAGAGTGACGCGCGTCACCTTTTTATCGCCGCGCGGATCAAAATCGGACGAAAAAAAGGGAGTGGGGAGTGGTACCTGACGGTACGGATTGAACCACTCCCCACTCCCCCACGCCCGTTTTTCAATAGCGCAGCAGCTCGGGATCGACGTCGTCTCGCCACCGGAGGATTCCGCCCGTCAGATTCGCGACCCGGCGGAATCCTGCGTCGGCGAGATGCGACGCGGCCGCTCGGCTCCGGCTTCCCCCCTTGCAGTACACGACGACCTCGCGGTCGCGATCGAGCGTGTCGATCGCGTCCGGCAACGTCGCCAGCGGCACGAGCCGCGCCCGCGGAATCCTCCCGATGTCCCACTCGAATTGCTCGCGCACATCGATCAGATCGAACTCCTCGCCTCGCGACAGTCGATTCTGCAGTTCGCGCGGCGTGATCTCCACGAATCCCCCCACCGCACGCGGCTCCGCCTCCGCGGCCCCGACCCCGCAGAACTGCTCGTAATCGATCAGCGACTGAATCTCGCGCGTACCGCACGCCGGACACGTGGGATCCTTCCGCACGTTGACGGTGCGGAACTGCATTCCCAGCGTGTCGATGAGCAGCAGGCGACCCGCGAGCGGCTCGCCTATGCCGACAATCAGCTTGATCGCCTCCGTCGCCTGAATTGTCCCAACCAACCCCGGCAGCACGCCCAGCACGCCACCCTCAGCGCAGCTCGGCACAAGCCCCGGCGGCGGCGGCTCGGGAAAGAGGCAGCGATAGCACGGTCCATCGGGCAAGGCGAAGACTGACGCCTGGCCCTCGAAGCGGAAAATGCTGCCGTACACGTTTGGCTTGCCGAGCAGCACACAGGCGTCGTTCACGAGATACCGCGTTGCGAAATTGTCGGTGCCGTCCACGACGATGTCGTAGCCGCTGAGAATGTCGAGTGCGTTCTTCGACGTGAGCGCCGTTTCGTAGGTCTCGAGTCGAACATGCGGGTTCACGTCGGCAATTCGCTCGCGCGCCGACAACAGCTTCGGCCGGCCGACATCCTTCGTGCCGTGCAGGATCTGCCGCTGCAGGTTCGTGACGTCCACGTTGTCGAAATCCACGAGCCCGAGCGTGCCGACACCCGCAGCCGCGAGATAGAGCGCGGCGGGGGAGCCGAGGCCGCCGGCGCCGATGAGCAGGACGCGCGCGGCTTTGAGCTTCTCCTGTCCCGGAACGCCGACGTCTGGAAGAATCAGATGGCGGCTGTAGCGAACGAGCTCAGATTGCTCAAGAGTCGTAGCCATCTCAACCTCCCGCGATCGCCGGCACGACGATGATCTCATCGCCGTCGCGCACCGTAGCTGCGAATCCGCCCTGCAGTCGCGCGTCGTCATCGTTCACGTAGAACGTGACGAACGGATAGGGTTTGCCCTCTGCATCGCGCAGGCGTGGGGCCAAGCCGGGGAAACGTGTCGCGACGTCAGCGACCACATCGCCCAACGTCGTTCCCTGAACCTCGAGGGTTCGGCAGCCATCTGCGAGTTTCGCCAGCACGGTCGGCAATTGCAGTGTGACGCTCATAATTGCTCCAGAGCAACAGGAATCGTTTGGGGACTCAACGTGACGGTGGCACCAGACACGGACTCCGGGCGGCGGATCAGCTCCGCCGTAACGCCCAGCGACCGCCAGGCACATAACAAAGCGGTGCCGACGTCGGGCGCCCGGTCGCGCGGCGCGATCGCCAGAATCGCCGAACCGGCGCCGGACAGCGTCGCGCCGTAGGCGCCGGCCGATTTCGCGGCGGCGACGACCGCGTCGTAGCCATAGACCTGCGCGCGCCGGAACGGCACGTGCAGCACGTCGTCGAGCGCGGCACTCAGCAACGCACCGTCGCCCGTGGCGAGGCCCTGCACCAGCGCGGCGGCGCGGTTCGCCGCGACCACGGCATCGGAATGCGGCAGCGTGTGTGGCAACGCGGCCCGCGCGGCTTTCGTGTCGTTCGGAAATGGCGGCACGGCTATCAGCAGCTCGATTCCCGGCGCGACCTGCAGCGACGAGGACACCCATCCCGCATGCGTGTGAACGCTCAACACCGCGCCGCCGTGAATCGCCGGCGCGACGTTGTCGGGATGACCTTCGATCGTCGTGGCGATCTGGAGGATATGCGCCCGAGACAGGTCCAACTCGAGCGCGGCATCGGCCAGCAACGCGCCGGCAACGATCGCCGCCGCCGACGACCCCAGCCCACACCCCACAGGAATGTTCGAGTCGGCCTCAATGATCGCGCCCGCGGTCGGCACGCCACCGGCGGCGCACGCGGCGCGAAATCCGCGCGTGAACAGATCCTGATCCGCCCGGACACGGATCGCGCTCAGTCTCCCACGACGACGGATGGAAATTGCGGTCCCTTCCAGAGTCACCGAGGCCACCAGCCAGCGGTCGATCGTGACGCCGACGCAGTCGAAGCCGGAGCCCAGATTGCTGGAGCTCGCCGGCACACGCACGCGCGCGGTCATGTGCCGCCCCCTTCCCCCGTCCCTCGTCCCCCGTCCCCTTTGACCAGTGCGCGCACTTCGGCGACGCGGGGCGCAATCACGGGCGCCGCAGGGAGTGTCGGCCCGACCGCATCGATGGTCTTGAGACCGTTGCCCGTAATACACAACACGACTTCGTCATCCGCCGAGAATCGGCCATCAGCTGCGAGCGCCAGCGCCGCCGCCACGGTGACGCCCCCGGCCGTCTCCGTGAAGATCCCGGTTTCCTCCGCCAACACCCGTATCCCGGCAACGAGGTCCGCGTCCGACACCGCCGCTGCCCAACCGCCCGATTCGAGGATCGCGCGCTTGGCGAACAACCCGTCGGCGGGATTTCCAATCGCGATCGAACGCGCGATAGTCTGCGGTACGACCGGAGTGACGGCCTCGGCGTTGTCACGCACGAGCTGCACAATCGGCGCGCAGCCTGCCGCCTGCGCACCGTAGAGCCGGGGCGCGGCGCCACTCACCAGTCCCGCCGCGGTGAATTCCTTGAATCCCTTGCGCAGCTTCGTTACCAACGACCCACCCGCCATCGGGGCGACCACCGCGGTGGGCAGGCGCCATCCCAGCTGTTCGGCGATCTCGAAGGCTTGCGTCTTCGATCCCTCGCCGTAATAGCCACGCAAGTTGACGTTCACGATCCCCCAGCCGAACAGATCCGCCACCTGCGCGCACAGACGATTGACGTCGTCGTAATGCCCCCGCACGCGCACTAACCGCGCGCCGTACACCGCGGTCCCGACGATCTTGGCGGGCTCGAGGTCCTCGGGAATGAAAATCCAGGCCTTGAGACCGGCGCGCGCGGCCTGCGCGGCGACGGCGTTCGCGAGGTTGCCCGTCGAGGCGCACCCGATCGTGTCGAGCCCGAACGCCGCGGCCGCGTTGATCGCGGTCGCGACGACGCGGTCCTTGAACGACAGTGACGGATGCGAGACCGCGTCGTTCTTCACCCAGGCGCGCGCCACGCCGAGTCGCGTGGCGAGCCTGGGCGTCTCGACGAGCGGCGTGCCGCCGGTATCGAGCGAGAGCGAGGGCTCGCCGTCGAACGGGAGCCACTCGCGATAGCGCCACAGCGAATTCGGCCGCGCCGCGATCTCCGCTTTCGACGGAAGGGTCCGCGTCGGATCGAGCACCGGATCGAGCGGTCCGAGGCACTGCTCGCAGATCGCGATCGGTGCCGCCTCATGCTCGGCGCCGCACGCGCGACACTTCTGGGGCCGCGGCCGCAGCGGATTGGTGGCAACCGGGGAGACAAGCGTCGCGCTCATGGTGTCACCGCAGCTTGGGGCGAGGGAGACGGCCGCGTGCGCCTCTGGCGCGCCGCGCGTATGAGCGCGGCGTCCGCCGGGGCGATCTCATAGCAGTGCTCCGGACCGGGGAAGACGCCCGCCCGCACATCGCGCGCATACTCGGCGAACGCGCGCTCCACGTTCGCCCCCACCTCCGCGTAGCGCTTCACGAAGCGCGGCGCAATCTCTCCCACGAAGTTGCCGAGCAGGTCATGCGAGATGACGAGCTGTCCGTCCACTTCCGGTCCCGCGCCGATCCCGTACACCAACAGATTCACTCTTTCCCTGACAAATGCCGCAGTCTCTGCTGGCACTGCTTCCAACAGCACTGCAAACGCACCGGCTCGCTCGAGGGCCTCAGCATCGCGCAGCAGCCGCTCGGCGGCGGCCAGCGACTTGCCCTGCACGCGGTAGCCGCCGAGCTGGCCGAGGCTTTGCGGCGTGAGACCCAAGTGGCCCATCACGGCGATCCCGGCATCAACCATGGCGCGGACGCGGCGCGCTACGCGATTCCCCCCTTCGCACTTCACCGCGTCACAGCCCGCTGCGATAAACGCGCCGGCACTGCGCACCGCGGTTTCATCAGAGGGCTGATACGAGAGAAACGGCAGGTCACCCACCACGAACGCCCGTTTCGCGGCGCGCGTGACTGCTCTAATGAAGACCAGCATTTCGTCGAGACTGATTTGCAGCGTGCTCGGCAGGCCCAGCATCGTCATCGCCGCGGAGTCACCCACCAGGATCATGTCTACGCCGGCCCGGTCGGCGAAGGTCGCCGTCGGGTAATCGTAGGCGGTGATGAACACCGCTTTTTCGTTGCGGGATTTGAGCTGGGCTAACGTCGCGACGGTGACTTTGTGCGCGCTCATCGCTGCCTCCGGCCTGCGAGTGCCGCGGCGAAAGCGATGGTCCCGAAAACAATCATCGCCCGACGGGTAGCCGCGGGCGATTCGCTTTTTAGCACCTTGTTTAACGTGGCGGCAATACGCGGCAAATGACCACGGGTCGTCAGTTGTACGGGGAGTCTACTTCTCCGGATCCGATGCCGTCAAGGGAGGGATGATGGCAGAGCCATGGATCGACGCCCGGTCTGAGGGCGTCGTTCAGGCATCTCCTTCCGCCAGCAAGGTGCCGAGCTTGCCGAGGACCTCCTTGACCGTCTGCAGCGGAACGCGGGCCAGGAGGCCCGCGCGCCGCGCCCGCCAGTCCAGGCTCTTCACCTGGTCCGCCAAGACAACGCCCGACGCCTCCAGCCCCGGCGGGAGTGCGACCTCGAACGGGTAACCCTTGGCCTTCGTCGTGATGGGACAGAGAATCGCCAGGCCCACCTTCGCGTTATAGGCGCGGGGCGAGACGACCAGCGCTGGTCGCCGGCCGGCCTGCTCGTGCCCCGCTTGGGGGTCGAGCGACACCCACACCACGTCGCCGCGGCCCGGGACGTAACGCTTCCCCACTACCAGATCTCACGACCGACGCGTCCGCCGAAGTCCGCCTCGTTGTGCCGGTTCGCCGCCGTGACGCCGGCCAGCAGCTCTCGCAAGCGATACCGCGCGGCGGCAAGCGGGGCGACGACCAGCCGGCCACGCGAGACCGCGAGGTCCACTTCTCCGCCGTCCGAGACACCGGCCTCGGCGGCGAACGGCTTGGGAATCCGAATGGCGAGGCTGTTGCCCCACTTCTGGACGCGGACGCGCATGCCACCTCCCGATGGGTATCTACATTGAAGATACAGCCCCGGCGAGAGGATCGGGAGTCGTGGCCCGCCCGAGCCTGACATGCTCCGAATCTGGCGGATGACCGGGCCAAGCCGGGTACCACGCCCGCGCCGCGCGGTACGGAATAACGCGGTGCGGGACGGGCTATACCCACGCGACCGGCACCCGATACAGCTCGAACACGCGGTCGGCGGTCAGGATCGTGAGCCCCTGATCCAGGGCCTGGACGATGAGCATCCGGTCGAAGGGATCGTTGTGGTGCAGCGGAAGATCGCGTACGAGGTCACCGTGTCGCAGGGTCACGGACAACGGGAAGAAATCGTTCCGGGCAACGACGTCTTCCACGGCCTCATTCATTCTCAATTTCCCGACTGCCCGCTTCACTGCGAGCTCCCAGGCAGTGATAGCGCTGACCGCCACGAGCTCGGCGCGCTGCATCGTCCGAAGCGCCGGGGGCCGAAGCTTGCCGGCGTGCCATCGCAAAAACGCGTTGGTATCGAGCAGTAACCTCACTCGGAGGCGCCGGTAAACAGGCGCAGGATCTCGGGTGGCAGGGGCGCGTCAAAGTCGGGCGCGATCCACACCTTGCCCTTCCCCGCGCCGTACCCCCGCAGGCTTGGCTTCAAGGCGAACGGCACGAGCCGAGCCTTGGGCTTCCCGGACTTGGAGATGACGATCTCCCGCCCCCGCGCAGCCTGGTCGACCAGCTCGGAGAGATGGGTCTTTGCCTCGTAGAGGCTCACGGCCTCGCGCACCTTACGAGTCTTCTTTTTCTTCCTTTTCATGGCGCACGAATCTAACTGATTTGACCAAATTGGTCAACTTTAACCCTGTGCTGCATGTGGCGGCCGCGTTTCTTCTGCCCACGCTCGCAGAGAATTGCAGACCGTTCGCGCGGACGATACCTTTAGGTTGGGCCGTACTCTAGAGCGGAGTTCCGTCCATGGCGATCACGGCCCGGCTGTCCCACAAGCTCCACCAAACGTTGGGTGACGAAGCCGCCGAGGACCTGGTGAACTGGATGCAGCAGGTGGATGCGCAGCGCGCCGAGCTGCGGGAGTTGAACGACCTCAACTTCTCACGGGTGGACGCCCGCTTCGACGCCCGCTTCACGGAGGCGCGCCACGCGACCCAGGCCGACCTCTCGGACCTGCGTCATACGATGCAGGCCGATCTAGCCGAGTTGCGTCAGGAGATGAATGTCGGCTTCGCCGAGTCGCGCCAGGAGATGGCCCGTCTGGAAACGAGACTCGAGCGGCGGATCGGCGACCTGATCAAATGGTCCTTCGTGTTCTGGGTCGGGGCGGTCGGCGCCATCGCGATGCTGGCCGGCGTGCTGCGGTAAACGTCAACCGGAACTGTGCGCGCCCCCTTCACCGCGCCAACGGATCGGGGCGGAGCTGGAAGCGCACGATCTTGCTCGTCGTGCCCTTCCCTCCCTCCATATGAAATGGCGCGCGCGTGCTCACCGTCGTCCACAGGCCGCGTCCCTTCCACCCTCCGCGAGGATCGTCGATTCGTCCATCCAGCCACTTGGTGTAGAACCCCAACGGATATGGGACGCGAAGGACGACCCACTTCCCGTCTTTCAGAACTAGCAGACCTTCGGATCCGTTACCCGTGTTGATCGGAACGTTCTGTCCGAGGCCGAGCGCGTCGAACTGGTCGACCCACGTGTAATAGCTGGCTTCGGCGCTGCCGGCGTCCGTCACGCCCTGGAGCTGCGGCGCCGGCTCCGCGTAAAATGTCCACCCCTCGGGACAGTGCTGCCCCGTCGCTTTCGGACCGTTGAGCGGTCCCTTGCACTTTTTCCGATCGAAGCTCGCCATGTGCCCGCTCGCCATCGCGGCCCAGTAGACGCCGTTGCGGTCGACGTCGCCGCCGCGCGGTGAAAAGCCCTGCACCGGCACGCCGGTGCTGTCGAGCGGCGGCTCGAACACTTCTGCAAGAGCCGTCTCTGAAGGGTTGGGTCCCGGCGTGAGGCGCACGAGGGCGCCGGGGAAGCCGAGGGACGTCGCCCACACCGACCCGTCGGGAGCGGGAGCCACCGCGTAGAAGCCGTTGTTGATGCGCTTGTCCTTGGTTGGATCGACGGGCTGATCCGGCTCTACGTACGCATCGCGCTTCCCGTTGCCGGTGGCGTCGATGATGAGTGCGGTCCAGCCCTGCGAGCGTACTTCGTCGCCGGTCTCATCGAACAGACGGGTGTTCAACCAGCCCACGACAGGGCCGCCGCCACTCGTCCACAGCGTGTTATCGGCATCCTCGGCGAACATGAGATGGTGGGTGCTGAAGCAGGTGCTGATGTGCGTCAGTCGCTTCGTCGTCGGATCGTACACGGCCAGATGGCGGCCGGCGCGGTCGCGAGGAAACAGCCGCGCAGAGGGATGGCCCGAGCCTGCCTTGCAGAAATCCGGGTTTTCGGGCGGGCGCACCGTGGACGTGATCCACACCCGGCCGCGCTCGTCCAACATCGGGTTGTGCACGTTGTTCTTGCTGGTCCACAGAACCTCGTCGCCCCAATACGGCGACGGCTGCGGCATCGTGGGCGGCGTCGCGGGCGCGGTGCTCGGATCGCGGACGGTCAACGGGACCCGGCTCGCCACGTTACGCGCCGGATCGAGCACCGGCAGGTAATCCGCGCTCGCCTCGAGCGCGCCATACAGCGGCCCATTGGCGTTGACCGTAGGCCGTCGACGATCGGTCGATACAACATCGTGGAGATAGCTCTTCGGGTCCGCCCAGTCCCACAGGGTGATGACTACGTTCCGCTCAATGCCTTGTGGGCGAGGCGGCGTCGGCGGCACCGCGCCGGCGGCAATGCGATCGGTCCAGTCTGCGAACATGGCGAGCGCCCGCTCGCGCCCGAGGTTGTTCAGAGAGTTGCTCATGATGCCGCCCGCCTGTCCCGACTTGAGCCGGCGGTCCCACGCGGCGACTGAGGACTCGAACTGGCCCAGCGCGGCCGGAATCTCCCGCGTGGCCTTGTTGCCCAGCGCATGGCACCCCATGCAGTTGCCCGACTTCACAATGCGGAGCCACTCGGCCTGGCTGCGGACGCTGGGGGACCCGCTGGCTCCGTTCGTACCGGAGCGGGTAGCGAACTCACTCTTGTCCGGCACACACATCAGGGAGAACCAGTAGGCGGCCGGATAGTACTCGGCCGCGGCCCGAAGATTGGGCGCGGGCACCGCGGACAAGTTGAGTGTCGTCCCTGGCTTCGTCTGGCGCTTGGGCGAGTCTACGAGTCCGTAGCCGCGCACCCACACGGCATAGCTCGCGTTCGGAAGATCGGGCAACAGGTAACGCCCTTGATCATCGGTCACTACGATCCTGACGAACGGCGTGGGGAGATCGCGCGTTTCGGCGATTACCCAGACCCCCGCCTCCGGACCGCTCGGGCCGGTGACGGTACCCGCAATGTCGTCCTTGTCGATGGTGATCGCTTGACCAGTCAGCTGGAGTGCCGTCAGGAGCACGGCCGCGACGAGAGCAATCATGACGAAGTCTCCGTGTCGGCAATACGGTCACGGTCTGTCAACGGTTCAACAACCGGTAACGTCGCCAGAGTTTGAGCTTACGGCAACGCTCGAGCGTTTCACAAACAGATGGCCTCCACAATCGTCCTGCCGCCCCAACGTTCCGCGAACATCTCGTGTGCGGTATGTTCACCGAGATGCTCTCGAGTGTAACCGGTGACTGACCTCCAATCTCGCCTTCAGGCAGCAGTTGGCCAAACCTTCCGCATCGAGCGAGAGCTCGGCGGAGGCGGGATGTCGCGCGTGTTCGTCGCCGATGATCCCCAGCTCGGCCGGAAAGTCGTGATCAAGGTTCTACCGCCGGAGATGGCGGCCAGCGTCAACGTCGACCGCTTCCGCCGCGAAATCCAGCTCGCCGCCCGGCTGCAACATCCGCATATCGTCCCGCTGCTCAGCGCCGGCGCAGCGGGCGAGCTCCTGTACTACGTGATGCCCCTCATCACGGGCGAATCGCTGCGTGCCAAGCTGAGTCGCGAGGGCGAGCTGCCGATTCCCGAAGCAGTCCGCGTCCTGCGGGAGGTCGTGGACGCGCTCGCCTACGCCCACCGCATGGGCGTGGTGCACCGCGACATCAAGCCGGACAACGTGCTGCTGTCCGAAGGACACGCCGTCGTCACGGACTTCGGCGTGGCAAAGGCGGTGAGCGAGTCCCAGGGCACCGGCTCACTCACCTCGCTGGGCGTAGCGCTCGGTACGCCGGCCTACATGGCGCCGGAGCAAGCGGCGGCCGACCCGCACCTGGATCACCGGGCCGATCTCTACTCCGTGGGCGTGCTGGCGTACGAGATGCTGTGTGGCCGCCTGCCGTTTCGAGGACCAAATCCCCAGGCCCTCCTCGCCGCGCACGTGACCGAAGTACCTGAGCCCGCCATGAGGCACCGCGCCACGATGCCCGAAGCGTTGAATGGGGTGATCATGCGCTGTCTCGAGAAAAAGGCTGCCGATCGCTGGCAGCGCGCGCAAGAACTGCTGCCGCATTTCGATGCGTTGCTGACACCCACCGGCGGCATGCCGCCGACCGAGGCAGCGCTCATCTCCTCGGGAACGCAAGAGGCCATTCGGCGCGCGCACCCTGGGCGCGTGGTCCTTCTGTTCGGGCTTGCGGCCGCCGGGGTGTTGGGCGTCGTCTACGCGGTCGTGCAGCTCGTGGGACTACCGACGTGGGTGTTCCACGCTGCCATTGCGTTGCTCGCCGTCGGCCTGCCGATCATGCTGCTCACCGGTCACCACGAGCGGCAACGCGCACTGGCGCGGTCCATGGGTGGGCTCGCCGCCACGCCCGGCGGCGTCCGGCGCCATTTCACCTGGCGGAAGGCGGTGTGGGGCGGGGTGTTCGCCTTCGCGGGTCTGGGACTCTTGGCGGCTGGTTACATGGCGATGCGGCTGCTGGGAATCGGTCCGATGGGCACACTGCTGGCCAGCGGCGTGCTCGATCGGCGCGAGCGCATCGTCGTGGCGGACTTCGAGAACCTCTCGGCCGACTCCTTGCTCGGCGAGACCGTTACCGAACTGTTCCGGATCGATCTGGCTCAGTCACCAGCCGTCAAACTGTTGGAAGCACCCCAAGTCGCGAACGTGCTGGCGCGGATGCGGCGTCCGATGGACACCCATGTGTCGTTCGACATAGCCCGGGATATCGCGGCGCGCGAGGGACTCAAAGCCGTATTGGCGGGCGAGCTGCGGCCGCTCGGAAACGGACTGGTACTTTCGGCCCGGCTCGTGGTCGCGGCGACGGGCGACGTGTTGTGGGCCGAGCGCGAGAATGCCGCCAATGCCGACGAGCTGTATCGCACGGTCGACAAGTTGTCCGCGAGCCTGCGCGAGCGCATCGGCGAGTCGCTGCGCAGCATTCGCGCGGATCCTCCGCTGGATCAGATCACCACACGGTCGACGGAAGCGCTGCGGCTCTACGTCCAAGCCGACCGCGCCAACAACGCACGGGACTTTAATACCGCCACGTCCCTGCTCCAGCAGGCGATCGAGCGCGATTCCTCGTTCGGCATGGCGTATCGCAAGCTCGGCGTCATTCTCACCAACCAGGGCCTGCAAGCGGAACGCCGCAAGGCTGCTTTCACGCGAGCGTATGAGCTCCGGGAACGGATGACCGAGCGCGAACGCTACCTCGCCGAGGCGGCGTACCACTCGTACGTCAGGGAAGATTCCCTGGCATCGATGACGGCCTACCAAGCGTTGCTCGAGAAGTACCCGGATGACCGGATCGCGCTCAACAACCTCGCCAATGCCTACCGCAGTGCCGCGCGCAACGCCGAAGCCGTCGAGATGTACCGGCGCTCGATTCGTTTGGGCCAGGCGCCCGCGACGACGTTCAGCAACCTCATCCCGCTCGAGTATGAGCTGGGACAGGCCGACTCGGCCCGGCTGACCCTGGAGCGGTTTGCCGCCGCGCATCCCACCAATCCCACGGTCGCCTTCAATCGGGTGCATTTCGCAGTTGTCGCTGGTGAATACGATTCCGCAACCGCGTTGGCCGAGGCCGTTCGGCGCGACGCCCGCCAGCCGGACGTGCAGACGCAAGCGGCGTTCATGCTCGGCACGCTGGCGCAGCTCCGGGGGCGCTGGGCGGCGTCGCGGCGCCTGACGGCCGAGGGGAGGCGGCTCGGACGCCAGGCCGGATTGCCGTGGGCGGCTACGTTGCCCCCCGCTGAGATTCTGGATCTAGGCGATCGAGCCCGCCAAGCGTTGTGGATACACGGTGACGCTGACCGGGCAATCCAATTGATGGACGAGGCCGTTCGCCGGTATCCGCCGGAACGTTCCCCCGGAGAGCAACAGCCATACCTGGCGTTGGCGGATTTCTACGCGCGAGCCGGTGTGCCCGCCCGCGCGCGCGAGTATCTCCGCCGCTACGAATCCGCGCGCACCGACACGCAGCGGGCGGACACGACGCTTGGCCAATACGAGGTGACTGGGGCGATCGCGGCCGCGGAGCGACGCTACGACGACGCGTTGACCTTGTTGCATCGCCGGCGCGAGAAGAGCCCTGGCTGCACGATGTGCCGGCTATTTGAAATCGGCGAGATTCATGACGCCGCGGGTCGCCCAGACTCTGCGATCACTTATTACGAGCGCTTCCTGTCCACACCAAACCTGTTTCGCCTGGGTTGGGACGCCGGGTATCGTTGGCTCATCTATCGGCGTCTCGGCGAGCTCTACGAGGCGCGCGGCGACCGAACGAAGGCAGCGGACTATTACAGTAGACTGCTCGAGCTGTGGAGCAGTGCCGACCCGGAGCTACAGCCGATAATCCAGGACGTCAAAGGAAGGTTGGAGAAACTCGTCCGCGAGCAGTAGCGACGCGCCATCAGCTTCAGCGCGCCTGTTAGGCAGCCCAATCACCGACGCATAGTCCCCTGGCGGTGTGGATCCTCGAGGCGAATGTACGTCACGGGTGGTGTGTGCTTCTTAAAGCGCTGCTGGTCAGGAAAGCGCGAGGCTAGTGAACGGGGGCAGCAATCCGCGCGATGTACAGCCCTCGACCTGCGAGGCCCTCCGGCTGGTACTCAGCCACAAGATCGGCCGCGGTGAAGGCCGCGATCATCTCATCAAGAGTGAAGAGACCCAGCTCGTGAACCTCCGTCGCGTGCCGTGTACCGTCCGCTGACTCAATGGTGTAGTCGAACCGAAGACGAGACAAACGTCCGTCGACCTCGGTCCTGCCTACCCGACGGACCCGAACACCCGCACCCTCACCGGTGCGTTCCGAGTGTGGGCCGATGCGCATTTTGTCGGGAGGAAACCAAGGCTCGAGGATCACGACGCCATGCGGCACCAAGTGCTCCCGAAAACAGCGCAAAGTTTGCTCCACCCGAGCAAGCGTCTTTACGTACCCGATTGAGCTGAACAGGCAAAGAATCACGTCATATCGAGCCGGAAGGCGGAAATCGCTCATGTCGCCCTCGTAGAATCGTCCGGAGGGATGCTTCGCACGAGCAATGCCAAGGAAGTCGGGATTGAGATCGAGTCCGTCCACCATGAAACCATGAAGGCTGGCGAGGAGACGGGCGTGCTCGCCCGTCCCGCACCCTACGTCCAACACCGTCCGATAGGAAGCATTGATGTCCCGGAGCAGAGCGGCGATCTGGGCAGTCTCGTCTCTGTAATTCTTGAAGGTCGAGTAGATGAGGTCGTAGAGTTCGGTCGACTCCGTAAACATGATTGACCTGAGTGGGCCAGCTAAGGCTCTCGTCCAGGGCTGAATTCCGTATCGATCTGCGCCCGCTGCAGGTGCCCCGAGAAGTCGACGTAGATCGTCTTCGTCTCGGAGTAGAAGTCGTACACTTCCCATCCCCCTTCGCGGTGTCCGTTGCCGGTCTGCTTCACGCCGCCGAAGGGGAGATGGGCCTCGGCCCCGATCGTCGGCGCGTTGACGTACGTGATCCCGTTGTCGAGATCGGTCATCGCCCTGAACGCGCCGTTGACATCGCGCGTGTAGAGTGAGCTGGAGAGCCCGTACTTCACGCCATTGTTGATCCGAATCGCTTCAGGCAAGTCTTTGGTCTTGAGGACCGCGAGGACAGGGCCGAAGATCTCTTCCTGCTCCACGCGCACTCCCGGCTTGACGCCCGTGATCACCGTCGGCTCATAGAACCAGCCGCACTCGAGGCGCTTGTCCCCCTGCGGGATCTTGCCGCCCAGCGCCACACTCGCCCCTTCCTTCTTGGCGATATCGACGTACTCCGCGACCTTCTGGCGCGCGTCCTCGTGGATCAGCGGGCCGACCTCTGTCTTGTCGTCGAGGCCTGGGCCGAGCCGCAGCTTGGACGCGCGGTCGGTCAGCATCTGGACAAACTTGTCGTGAATCTTTTCCTGAAGAATGAGGCGGCTCGTGGCCGTGCAACGCTGCCCCGTCGTCCCGAACGCGCCCCACAAGACACCGTCGAGCGCGAGATCGAGATCGGCATCGTCCATCACGATCATCGCGTTCTTGCCGCCCATCTCGAGCGACAGCCGCTTATGCATCTTTCCGCACGTCGCGCCGATCGACGATCCGGTCTCGGTTGATCCCGTGAACGAGATCACCGGGACGTCGGGATGCTCGACGAGGGCGCGGCCGACCACCGATCCCTGCCCGTGAATGAGCTGAACAACGTCCGGTGGGAGTCCCGCTTCGAGCAACACCTCGACGAGTAAATGCGCCGTGTGCGGCACGTCCTCGGCCGGCTTGAAGATCACCGCGTTCCCGCACAACAGCGCGGGAAACATCTTCCACGTCGGGATCGCGAGCGGGAAGTTGAACGGGGTGATCAAGCCCGCGATGCCGATGGGGCGGCGATAGCTCATCGCCCACTTGTTGCGCAGCTCGGACGGCACTACACGACCGAACAGCCGCCGACCCTCCGTCGCGGCGTAGAAAGCGGTGTCGATTCCTTCCTGCACGTCCCCCTTTGTTTCCTCGACAACCTTCCCCATTTCGCGTGTCATGGCACGCGCGATGACGTCCTTGCGCTCTACCAGCAGTTGGCCCACACGCTGTAACACCTGGCCACGGATTGGGGCCGGCGTCTTCGACCATGCTGCGAAGCCCTTCTTTGCCGACGCAACGGCGCGCGTGAGATCGTCCGGGCCGGAACGGGGGAAGCGGCCGATGACGTCATTCCAATCGGCCGGGTTGCGGTTTTCGAAGTAATCGCCTGTTGACGGCGCCACCCACTCGCCCGCGATGAAGTTCTTGAACGTTTCGGTCATGGCTTAGGTGCAGGTTCGGGACAGAACCAGACGGCCTCTTGGCCGGCGTAGCCGATGCGAGGGAGGACGACGCCCATCACAAGGACGAGCCCCCAAATGATGAGCAGGATAGACAGCAGGTGCGCAAAGCCCTGCCGGTACTTCCACGACGCAAACGCGCTCCAGACACCTGACACCGTGAGCGTGAACACTCCAATGCCGTAGAAGAGTAGCTTTGCGCCGCAGACGTGCGAATACGGCCACACCAACATTCCCACGCCCAGCAGCAGTCCCAAACCGAGTCGGCCCCACGTGGCGGCCACACTGCGCGTTCCACCTGCCACGGTGCTGCGGGCTGTGGGGCTCCCTCCCGACGGCCGCGCCGTAGGAACCCCGCGACCGAGCGTCGGGTCAGCCTCGGGCAGCTTCGCGAGCAGCTTGTCCACCTCGCGCATCTCGCGATCCCAGTCCCGATCCCTCTCCTTGTCAGCCACTACCCCTCCCCTCGGGCCAGCCCGTATCGCTCGATCTTCTTGTACAGATTGCTGCGGGGCATTTGCAATGTGCGCGCGGTCTCCGAGACGTTCCAGTCGTGCTCCTGCAGCTTCCTCAATAAGAAGTCGCGCTCGGCGGCCTGTTTGAAATCCTCGAATGTGGCGGCACGTAACCACCCCGCGTCGCCGGAACTGCCGCCGCCAGGACCCTTCCCTCGGCCGCCCCCCCCGCCCCCCCCGCC
>JBIOXD010000036.1:0-4704 GCA_044869265.1 Gemmatimonadales bacterium | reverse complement strand
GCCCGGCACATTCATTCTCGGAGCCAGCGCAAAGGGCGCCTCATTCTGTATTACCGGCGGAAACAGTATGGCTGACCCCGGGCGGCAGCCCGGGGTCAACAGCCCCTTGTGGGTTCGCTTTGCAATGGGCATACGAAACTCACTTTACTAACTGACCGTTCAGTTAGTAACTTCTGTCCCTATGCGAACCGCTAGCACGCGCTCCAGGTCCCGCCGTTCCTCCCGCCCCCCCCATCCCCGGTGGCGCCGGCGCAAGGATGCCCGTCCTGAGGAAATCATCACGGCCGCGCTCGAAGTCTTTGCCGATAGGGGGTTTGCCGCCACCAAACTCGAGGACGTCGCGCGCAAAGCCGGCGTCACCAAGGGCACGATCTATCTCTACTTTGCGAACAAGGAGGCGCTGTTCAAGGCGCTGATTCGCCAGACCATCGTGCCGGTCATCGCGAAAGGGGAGGCGATCGCACAGTCGTTCACCGGCAGCGCCCGCGAGCTGTTCGAGCGCCTGGTGCGCGAGTACTGGCGGGTCGTCGGCGAAACCGAGCTCTCGAGCATTCCGCGCTTGATGATCGCCGAAGCGGGCAACTTCCCCGGGCTGGCTCGATTCTACTATCAGGAAGTCGTCACCCGCGGTCATCGCCTCATGTCGGGCGTGCTCGAGCGGGGCATCAAGGCGGGCGAATTCAGGAAAGTCAATCTCGCCGTCGCGACGAAGCTCGCGGTAGCGCCGCTGATGCACGCCGTTGTCGCGCGCCGAGCGTTTGCGGCCTGCATGCCCGAAGGCTTCGACGTTCCCAGTTATCTCAACACTCACATCGACCTGTTTCTCCATGGCATCTCGAACCAGTAGAGTCTTTGCCGCCGCTTCTTTCGCCGCCGCTTTTCTCGCCGCCCCTTTGGCAGCGCAGGAGTCGACAACGATCCGACTCTCATTCGCGGAAGCGATACGACGGGTGACATCCGCAGACGCGCCACCCGCGGTTGAGATCGCCGGACTGCGGACAGATGAATCGCGCGCGCGTGTGACCCAGGCGCGATCCGGCCTGCTTCCCAACGTTTCGTTGGGCGGCTCCTGGGCGAATCGCACGGTCAACCCCAGGGCGGTCGGTTTCTCGTTCCCGGGAGTGCCAGACCTCATCGGTCCCTTCGATGTCGTCGATGGCCGAGTGCAGCTACAGCAGACGCTCTTCGACGTCTCGAACCTGAAACGCGTCAGCGCGGCCAAAGCCCAAGTCAACGCCGCAGTAGCGGAAGGCTCAGCGACCGTGGAAACGAGCGCGCAGAACGTGGCCATCGCGTATGCCCGCGCGTCGCGCGCCCACGCGGTGGTCAGCGCACGGACAGCGGATTCCAGCCTGGCCGCCGAGCTCGTCAGGCTTGCGATCGCGCAACAGCAGGCGGGAGTCAGCGCATCGATCGACGTGACGCGCGCGAGGGTTCAGCTCTCGGAATCGGCGGGACGCCTGATTCTCGCGTCGAGCCAGCTCGAGCGCGCGAAGATCGATCTCGCCCGGACACTTGGAATCGATCCGGCGACGCCGATCGAACTGGCCGACACATTGAACGAGACGCTCGGCGCCGCCGATGTTCCCGCCGATCGCAACGCCGCGGTGGCGGCGGCGATCGAGATGCGGCCCGACCTCGGCGCGGAAGTGGCTCGCGGCAACGCAGCGCGTACTGCAGCCTCGGCCATCTCGGCGGAACGACTGCCGCGCCTCGCAGTGGCGGCGGACTATGGTCTCAGCGGAAACCAGGTGTCGGACGCGGTCAGCACGCGCGGGCTGAGTGTGCAGTTGTCCTGGCCGATTTTGGACGGCCTGCGTCGCGAAGGGCGCCAGGCCGAGCAACAGGCCGTCGCGCGGCAGTCGGATGTGCGCGCGAAGGATCTGCGCCAGCAAGTGACGGCCGACGTGGACGGTGCACTGCTCGATGTCCGGTCGGCGGCCGCCCAGCAAATGATCTCGGGCGAACGGGTGCGGCTGGCGATGGAGGAGGTGTCGCAGGCCCGGCAGCGGTTTGAGGCCGGTGTCGCGGGGAATATCGAAGTGATCAACGCTCAAGGATCTTTGGTCCGCGCGCGGGAAGCGGACATCGATGCGCGTTTCGCCGGGCTGCTGGCAAAGATTGCGTTGGCGCGCTCGGTCGGTAGTGCGCACACCCTGCATTAAGAGGAACGTACGATGGCTACGACGATGGAACCGACAGCAACGGAACGGAAGGTCGACGTGCGGCCCCGGCCGTCTGCAACGAAGTCGCCCCCCCCCAAGCGCTCGCGGAGGCTCGTCTTTTCGATCATGAGCATCATTCTGCTTGGTATGCTGATCCTCGGATCGCAGATGGTGGTTCGGCCGGTCGCATGTCTCGACCGATAATGCGCAGGTCGACGGCCACATCGTGCCGATTCTTCCGAAGGTGGGCGGCTATGTCGCCCAGGTGCGCGTCGAAGAGAATGGCGAGGTGAAGGCGGGCGACACCCTCGTCGTGCTCGACGATCGCGATCTCCGCGCCCGGCTCGCCCAGACCGAAGCCGACCTCGCGGCTATTCTCGCAACCGTAAGCTCGCGCACGCGGGTGGGTCAGGCGGAGGCGGCTGTCGCGCAGGCGCAGGCGAACGCGAGCAAGGCGACCGCTGATCTCGCACGTATCGAGCCGCTCGCGAGCCAGAGCATCGTCAGCCAGCAGCAGCTCGACGCGGCCCGCGCGGCGGCAGCGGCGGCGCAGGCGCAGCTCGCGGCGGCCCAGGCGGCACTCGTCGGCGCGGACGCCCGCGTCGCGGCCGCACGGGCGGCGCGGGACCAGGCGGCGCTGCAACTCTCCTACACGCGCGTCATGGCGCCGTCGAACGGCGTGGTCTCGAAGAAAACCGTCGAGCTGGGACAGCTCGTGCAGCCGGGCCAGCCGCTCATGACCGTCGTGCCGCTCGACGACGTCTGGATCACGGCAAATCTCAAGGAAACCGAAATGGCCGACGTGACGCCCGGCGATTCGGCGGACATTACCGTGGATGCGTACAAGGGCGACCGCTTCCGCGGCTACGTCGAGAGCGTGTCCCCGGCGACCGGCGCGAAGTTCTCGCTGCTGCCGCCTGATAATGCGACCGGGAACTTCACCAAGGTCGTCCAGCGCGTTCCGGTCCGGATCCGGCTGGCGGGAGCCGCGAATACCGACCGTCCGTTGCGACCCGGTATGAGCGTCGTGGCGACGATCAAGACGAAATAGCATGACCGCGATCGCACTGCCGGCGGCACCGGATCGCTATAGGTACCGCTACCTCATCGCGGTCACGGTGTCGCTCGCGTCGGTGCTGGAGCTGCTCGACACGAGCATCGTCAACGTGGCGATCCCGCACATGATGGGGAACCTGGGCGCCACTCTGGACCAGATCGCGTGGGTGTCGACCGGTTATATCGTCGCCAACGTGATCGTCCTCCCCATCACGGGGTGGCTCTCGGCGTATTTCGGGCGGCGGCGGTACTTCGCCGGATCAATCGCGCTCTTTACGCTCGCGTCGCTCATGTGCGGCAACGCGGGATCGTTGGGGTCGCTCGTCTTCTGGCGCATCGTGCAAGGACTCGGTGGAGGTGCGCTGCTCTCGACCTCGCAGGCGATCCTGTACGAGGAGTTCCCGCGCGAGGAATACGGCACGGCGATGGCGATCTTCGGCGTCGGGGTGATGGTCGGACCGACGCTCGGCCCCACGGTCGGTGGATGGATCACCGACGTGTACGGCTGGCCCTGGATCTTCTACATCAACATCCCTTTCGGGATGCTCGCGCTCGCGCTGACGCTGTCGTTCATCAACGACTCGGAGCACCAGGAGCGCATCTCGAGCGTCGACTGGCTAGGACTCGCGCTCCTCGCGGTGGGGATCGGCAGCCTGCAAACGATGCTCGAGCGTGGCGAGCGCCTCGACTGGTTCGCGTCCGGGGAGGTGCGGCTGCTCGGGATCGCGAGCGCCACCGCGCTGATCGCGTTCATCTGGCACGAGCTCCGCGCCGCGCATCCGATCGTCGATCTCCGCATCCTGAAGAGCCGGCAGCTCGCAGTCGGCGTGTTGTTCGGGCTGATCCTGGGCGTCTGTCTCTACGCGACGGTGTTCGTGTTGCCCGTGTACCTGCAGAACATTCAGCACTTCACCGCCAACCAGACCGGACTCGTGATTCTCCCAGGTGCTCTCGCCAGCGCCTTCACCATGGGATTCATGGGGCGATTGCAGGGGAAGATCGACGGACGCCTCTCGATCGCCGCCGGTGTGATGATCTTTGCGGTTTCGATGTGGCAGCACGCGCATTTCACGACGCAGAGCGGATTCCACGACTTTTTCTGGCCGCTGATTTTCCGCGGTATCGGCCTGGGTCTGATCTTCGTGCCACTCACCAACCTGGCGCTCGCCGACCTGCCCATGTCGAAGATTCCCAACGGCACGGGTCTCTTCAATCTGATGCGCCAGCTCGGCGGCAGCATCGGCATCGCGCTGTCGGCGACGCTGCTCCAGCGTTTCACCGCGATCCATCGGGCCGATCTCGCAGCGAACGTCACGCCCTATGCCGAGGCGACGCGCGAGCGAATCGCAGCGATCACGCAGGCGTTGGTCGCACGCGGTGATCTTCCCGCTGTAGCGCAGACCAAGGCGATCGGTTTTCTGAACGGAATCGTGACGCGTGAGGCGATGATGCTGTCGTTCGAGCAGCTGTTCCTGCTCTTTGG
>JBIOXD010000035.1:0-77216 GCA_044869265.1 Gemmatimonadales bacterium | reverse complement strand
TCATCTGATCGCGCACCGTGTACAGCTGAATACCGATCTTATCAATGCGTGCGCCGTGCGCCGTGCGCGGTGCGCCGGAACAGGCCATCGAAACACCAACACCAGCCATAATCTCCAAGAACTCGCGTCGGGTAGTCCGGCGCACGGCGTACGGCGCACGGCGCACGCATTGATAAGATCGGTATTCAGCTGTACACGGTGCGCGATCAGATGAAAGCCGATTTCGAAGGCACGCTCGCTCGAATCGCCCAGATCGGTTACAAGGAAGTCGAATTTGCGGGCTACTTCGATCGGGCCCCCGCCGATGTCCGCGCCATCCTCGATCGCAATGGACTCTCCGCGCCGTCCACGCACATCATGCTGATGGACATCGAGGGATGGAAGAAAGCGATCGATACCGCCAAAGCGGTCGGTCATCAGTACGTCGTCGTGCCCTGGATCATGGAAGACAAGCGCAAGACGCTCGACGACTGGAAGAAGGTGGCCGCGGTCTTCAACCAGGCGGCGCAGATGACAAAGGATGCGGGCATGCAGTTCGCTTATCACAACCACGACTTCGAGTTCCAGAAGGTGGAAAACAAGATTCCGTTCGATACGCTCCTCCAAAACACCGATCCCAAACTCGTCCAGCTCGAAATCGATCTGTATTGGATCACCAAGGGCGGTCAGGATCCACTCAGCTACTTCTCGCGTTGGCCGGGCCGCGTGCCGCTGGTGCACGTGAAGGATTCCGCCGGGGCCCCGGACCACAAGCAGACCGATGTCGGGCAGGGAAGCATCGATTGGAAGCGCATCTTCGCCAAGAGAGACCAGGCCGGGATCAAGCACTTCTTCGTCGAGCACGATCAGCCGCCGCAGCCGTTCGAGGACATAACGGTGAGCTATAAGTATCTGAGCCAACTGGAATTCTGAGGCGTGGGACCGGTGGACGGTTGGACCGTTGGACGGTTGGACCGTGATCGCGTGATTTCGCAGCGGCGATCGTGAGCCACAAACGGTCCCACGTTCCAGCGGTCCAACGTCCATCGTTTCCCATCCCGCTGCACACAGCAAGGTTGACGCTGCGCGGTCCCGATCCCGCTGCAGCCGAGACGATCAACTCGGCGATCCGAGACTCTTTCGCGGAGCTCACGCCGTGGCTGCCCTGGGCCGACCACGTGCCGTCGGTCGACGAGACCCGCGAGCATCTCACCCGGGCGCGTGACGCGTTTCGCGCGGGCCAAGATTTCGGCCTGTTCCTCTGGGACAACAAGAGCGATGAGTTTATCGGCGCGGTCGGACTCCATGCCCGGCTCGCCGACACCAGCCGGCGCGAAATCGGCTACTGGATTCGCACATCAGCGGCGGGCCGGGGCTATGCGACGGAGGCTGTCCAGGCCGTCGCGCGGGCCGCCCTGAAGCATATGTCGCTCTCGGGCGTCGAGATTCACGTCAACGCGCGGAATCTGCCGAGCCAGAAGGTGGCATTGAGCGCGGGATTTCTGCTGGTGCGGGAAGACGCGGGCCGGCCCGACCCCGATGGCCGTCCGTCCCGCGTCCTGGTTCATGAAATGCGTGCGCCCTGAGCAATACGCCGCGCGCCGGATTCGAGCCATCTCCCGGAGGTGAGCGTGACGTCAGGTCGGTTCGAGCTTGTGCTCGGCATCGTGATCGGGATGGTGGTGGCGGGGCTGTACTTCGTGATCTGGAAGCTGCGCTACACCGCCGCGATCCGCGAGAATGCGGTCCAACGCAGTCTGGCAGTGACCATGGGAAAAGTGCAGGAGCAGCTGGTGCCCTATCTCCCGGACTTCGGCTTCAACCCGAAGGACGTTCGATTCCTGGGCAGCCCCGTCGATCTCGTGGTGTTCGATGGCTTGTCTGCAGGGGCGGTACAACGGGTGGTCTTCCTCGAGGTCAAAACTGGCGGCGCGCCGCTGACAGACCGCGAGAAGCAAGTGCGCAAAGTCATCGAGGCGCGTCAGGTTGCGTGGGCCGAACTGCGGCTCGCGCGATAGTTACTTCACCGTCGTGTCTCTCTCCCGCGTAACTCTGGAGAAGGACGATCCATACCGCATGAGGCTTTTCTGGCCCTGGGAGTGAGGAGGGATAGATTGGAGGTCGGTCGACCAGGAGCTGCCGTGTGGTACGTCGGGTTG
Source organism: Gemmatimonadales bacterium (assembly GCA_044869265.1). Taxonomy (GTDB): domain Bacteria; phylum Gemmatimonadota; class Gemmatimonadetes; order Gemmatimonadales; family GWC2-71-9; genus 20CM-2-65-7. The sequence continues at coordinate 75,078 of JBIOXD010000035.1, read as the reverse complement.
GGCGCGCTAATAATCGCGATTGGTTTGCTGCGAGGGAGCTCCGTGTTTCTGGGTGATTTCACCGTTCTCAGCGTGTTGTTCGATGCTGTCGCCGTCGCCGCGGTCATTCGGGGTTTCTTCTCGATTAAACGTTCCTCCTCCATGAAGCCCCGCTCGGCGGGGTTCACGCAAACGCCCTGAGCGTGCCGCGCGTCGCCAACATCGGACCGCGTGAGCGCAGGCGGCGACTGCGCTTCGGCCTGGCGGCAGGTGGATTCAGCCTCATCGCCGCACTATTGCTGATCGCCAGTGCGGCACCACCTCTCTGCCGATTGGCGCTTTTTGTGCCGCTGTTCCTCGCCGCTTTGGGATACTTTCAGGCGCGCGACCGAACATGAGTGCGACTGGCTGCGCGCGGTCAGCGCGACATGGATTCGGGCGCTGAGACGATCCGGGACGACGAGGAGCGCGCGCGTGCCAGACGACAGGCGCGGGCGGTGTACCTCAAGTCCTTTCTTGCGGCCGGGGTCCTCACCGGGGTAGCGTTCATCTTCTAGGCATGATTCGTAAACTGCCGTCCGGCGAATACCGTCTGTACTCGAGAAAGAAGGATCCGCGTACGGGTAAACGCCGCAACCTGGGCACGTTCTCGAGCCGCGCGGCTGCCGAGAAGCACGAGCGCGCCGTGCAGTATTTCAAACGTCACTGAGGCGAATCCCGTGGCAAGACGACGCCAAACCTATGAAGCCGATGAAATCACGGTGACGTTCGACCCCGACGTATGCATGCACTCGGGGGTCTGCGTCATGGGCCTGCCGGATGTGTTCGATATCAAGCGGAAGCGCTGGATTCGGCCGGAGCTGCAGCCGCCTGATGTGGTTGCCGCGCAGGTGATGCGCTGTCCGTCGGGAGCGCTCCAGTTCGTCCGAAAAGGCGGGGCCAAGCAAGGCTAGATGCCGACCTACGAATACAAGTGCCCGAAAGGCCACGTGTTTGAAAGAACGTTCTCCCGCATCATCAGCCAACGCCACGCGAAATGCCCTGTCTGCGGCAAGCGCGCGGAGCGGCAGATCTCGGGTGGCGCGGGCATAGTCTTCAAGGGCTCCGGCTTTTATCACACCGACTACAAAACGAAGCCGGAGCCGTCGGAGAAGGTCGAGAAGACGGAGAAGACGGAGAAGTCCGACAAGACGGCGTCCGCCCCGGCCGCGGCGAAGAAGAAAGACTCCAGCTCGGACAAGTGAAGGCTCCGGAGACGATCCGCGCGGCGCTGATTCAGGCGGCGTCTCGACTTGGCGCGTCCAACGTGGACGTGGGGCTCGAGCGTCCCCGTGATCCGACACACGGCGATCTCGCCACCAATCTGGCGCTGACGCTCGCCAAGACGCTCGGCGAGAAGCCCCGTGCGGTGGCGGAACGCCTCGTCGCTAACCTCGAGCTGCCGTCAGGCCTCGTGAAAAAAACCGAGGTCGCAGGTCCGGGATTCATCAATTTCTTTCTCGCAGGCGAGCAAGTCGTGGGGGTGCTGCCCGCGATTATCGCGGCGGGCCAGGATTACGGCCGGAGCGCTGTCGGCCAGAAACGGAAAGTGAATGTCGAATTCGTCTCCGCGAATCCCACCGGCCCGTTGCACGTCGGCCATGGACGCGGCGCCGCGCTCGGCGACGGGATCGCAGCGCTGCTCGAGTGGACGGGCTGCCAGGTCACGCGTGAGTTCTACGTCAACGATGCCGGCACCCAGATCGACAAGATGGCGCGCTCGCTGTGGGCGCGCGTGCAACAGGCGACCGGCCGCGACGCCACGATCCCGGAGGGCGGCTACCACGGCGAGTACCTGACCGAGCTGGCTCAGCAGATCCTGAAGACGCAGGGCAAAAACTTTGCCGATCTACCGGAGGCCGAGGGCATCCGTCGCTCCCGCGACATCGGCGTGCGCTCGCAGCGTGCTGAGCAGGATGCCGACCTCGCCGAGTTCGGCGTACGCTTCGATGTGGTCTCGAGCGAGACCGCGGTCTACGAGCGAGGCCTGATAGACGCGACGCTGGCCGAGCTGGCCGCCAAGGGGCACACATTCACAGCCGACGGCGCCCTGTGGCTGCGGACCAGCGATCTCGGTGACGACAAAGACCGCGTGCTGCGGAAGAGCGACGGGACCTACACGTATCTCGTCCCCGACATCGCCTATCATCGCGACAAGCACGAGCGCGGCTTTGTGCGGGCGATCGATGTCTGGGGCGCAGACCACCACGGCTACATCCCGCGCATGCGTGCGGCGCTGGAGGCGCTCGGGTACCCCGACGACTTCCTGCACGTGGAAATCGTGCAGCTCGTGCGGGTGATGCGCGGTGGGGAAGAGGTTCGGTTCTCGAAACGGAGCGGGGAATTCGTCTCGCTCCGTGATCTGTTCGAAGAAACGGGGGTAGACGCGGCCCGGTACTTCTTCCTCATGAAGCGGGGGGACTCGCAGTTCGTGTTCGACGTCGATCTGGCCAAAAGTCAGACGGATGAGAACCCCGTGTTCTACGTTCAGATGGCGCACGCGCGAATGGCGGGCATCTTCCGCGTCGCAGCCCGCGAGCCGGACAGCGTGCGCGCGGACGGAGTGGATCTCTCCGTGCTGACGCAACCCGAAGAGCTCGAGCTGATCAAGGAGCTCGCGGAATTTCCGGACGTCGTGCGACGAGCCGCGGCGGCATACGAACCGCACCGGATCACGGGCTATCTCGAGGGGCTGGCCCGGATCGCGCACGCGTGGTATCACAAGTACCGCGTGCTCGGCGAGCCGGAGGAAGCGGCGCGCCTGGTGCTGGCGCGTGCGGTGCGGCAGGTGCTGGCGAACGGTCTCACTCTTTTGGGGATTCGCGCCCCGGAACGGATGTAGCGTGGGTCTGCTGGTTGTCGGCTCCATTGCGCTCGACTCCGTGATCACGCCGTTCGGCGAGACCGCCGACACCCTCGGCGGTGCCGCAGTGTTCTTCGCGATGGCGGGCGCCGTGTTGCACCCCGTCCAGGTCGTCGGGGTCGTCGGCAGCGATTTCCCTGAGTCGCATCTCACCGCGCTTGCGAAGCGCGGCGTCGATCTGGCCGGCGTCGAGCGCCAAAAGGGGGAATCGTTCCGCTGGAAGGCGCGCTATTCCTACGATCTCAACAGCCGTGAGACGCTTGAAACCCGGCTCGGGGTGTTCGCCGAGTTCCGGCCGCGCATTCCCGAGAAATTCCGGCATGCGAAGTACGTCTTCCTCGGCAACATCGATCCCGAGCTGCAGCTCAGCGTCCTCGACCAGGTGAAAGAGCCCACGCTCGTCGCCTGCGACACCATGAACTACTGGATCCAGGGGAAGAAGGACCTCCTGCTCGAGCTGCTTCGCCACATCGACATTCTGATGGTGAACGATTCGGAAGCCCGGGAGCTCTCGGGCGACTGGAACATCTACCGCGCGGCGCACTGGATTCTCGGCCGGGGCCCCAAGATGGTGGTGATCAAACAGGGCGATCACGGAGCGCTGCTCGTCGATCCCGAGACCATCTTCAAAGTGCCGGCCTATCCACTCCAACAGGTATTTGATCCGACGGGCGCCGGCGACGCGTTCGCCGGCGGCTTCATGGCGCACGTCGCTCGCACCAGCGACCTCGCGTTCTCCAACCTGCGGCGCGCCATGGTGTACGGGTCCGCCATGGGATCACTCGCCGTCGAAGCATTCGGCGTGCAACGCCTGGAAACGGTGACGCTCCAGGAGGTGCGGGGACGGGTGAAGGCATTCCGCGACCTCGTTCATTTTTCGTTGGACGGGGAGGAGACGTGAGCTCCCCGACGCAGGACCGCTATGCCGATGCCGGGGTGAGCCTCGATACGGCTGAGGAGGCGAAACGCCGTATCGCCGAGCTCGTCCGCACCACACGCACGTCGCTCGCGCGGGGCAAGGTCGGGGGCTTCGGTGGCATGGTGCGCGTCCCGGAGGATTTCAAGCAGCCCCTGCTCGTGATGTCGACGGACGGTGTGGGGACGAAGGTCCTCGTGGCCGCTGCCGCCAATGTGCACGACACGGTCGGTGAGGATCTCGTCAATCACTCCGTCAACGACATCCTGGTGCATGGGGCGAGGCCGCTCGCCTTTCTCGATTACATCGCGACGGGCAATCTGGTCGCGGAGACCGCCGCGCAGATCGTCGAAGGGGTCGCCCGCGCCTGCCGCGCGCACGACATGACGCTCGCCGGCGGAGAAACGGCGCAGCTTCCCGATCTCTATGCGCCGGGACACTACGACCTGGCCGGCTCGATCGTCGGTGTGGTCGAGGAGGATCAGGCGATTCATGGGGATCGTGTGACACCCGGCGATCAATTGATCGGCTATGCGTCCACGGGTCTCCATACCAACGGGTACACCCTCGCGCGCCAGATCGTCTTCGAGTGGATGAAACTCCGCATCGATGACCCGTTTCCCGAGACCGACCGCAGCGTGGCGCAAGTGCTGCTTGCGGTCCACCGCAGTTACGCCGCGGCGCTGACTCCGGTGCTGTCGCGCGTCCATGCACTCGCACACATCACGGGCGGGGGGATTCCCGGGAACCTGAGCCGGGTCTTGCCCCCGGGCTCGGAAGCGCTGATCAAAGCGGGCAGCTGGCCCTGGCTGCCGCTGTTTCGCGTCCTGATGCGCGCCGGCCAGGTCACGCGCGACGAGATGCGGCGCGTGTTCAATCTGGGCATCGGAATGATCGCCGTCGTTGCGCGCGACGACGTGGAAGCCGCGATGCGCGCAGCGGAGCGGGCGCACGTGGAGGCGTGGCTCATCGGCGAAATTCGCGCCGCCAGCGACACGTCTCAAGCAACCGCGGTCCGCTTTGAAGAGAGATAGCGAGCGGGAAACCGTCGCCATGCGCCGCGCGCTCGAGCTGGCGTGGCGGGGATGGGGCCACGTGTCCCCCAACCCAATGGTCGGCGCGGTGCTGTTACGCGGAGACGAAGTCGTAGCGGAAGGATTCCATGCGGAGTTCGGCGGCCCGCACGCCGAGGTCCACGCGCTCACCAGCGCAGGCGACAAGGCGCGGGGCGCGACGCTCGTCGTCAACCTCGAACCCTGCGCGCATCACGGCAAGACGCCACCATGCACCGACGCGATCCGCGACGCGGGCGTGCGCCGCGTGGTAGCCGCAGTGCGGGATCCCGATCTTGATGCGCGTGGCGGCGCGGAAGTGCTGAAACGGGCCAGCATCGAGACACACATCGGTCTGCTCGCCGAAGAGGCCGCGGGACAGAACGCGGCCTTCCTCTCGACCCGCCTGCAAACGGACCGCCCCTTCGTCGCCCTCAAGCTCGCGACGTCGATCGATGGGCGCATCGCGGACGCCGGCGGCAGCTCGCGGTGGATCTCGGGGCCCGAGGCGCGCGAGCATGTCCACTGGCTGCGCGCGGGGTTCGACGCCATCGCGGTCGGCGGCACCACCGCGCTCACTGATAATCCGCAGCTGACGGCCCGCGGCGGCGTGACGCCGCGCCGGCCGCCCGTCCGCGTCGTGTTCGACCGGCGGGCGATGCTCAACCTCGGTGTCTCGCTCGTGCAAACGGCGCGCGAAATACCGACCTGGGTCGTCGCCTCCCCCCAGGCACCCGCGGCGAACGTTTCGGTGCTGGAAGCCAATGGCGTGCGCGTCTTCCGGCCGGACACGGTGGCGCAAGGGTTCGCACAGCTGCGGCTCGCGGGAATCCAGTCGTTGTTGTGTGAAGGGGGTGGCGCGCTTGGGGCCAAATTGCTCGTCGAGGGGCTCGTCGATCGGCTGTACTGGGTACAGGCGCCTGTGTGGCTGGGCGAAGGCGCAGTGCCCGCTTTCCCCGGCGTTCCAGCCTTTGCGCTGACCGAAGCGCCGCGTTGGACCGTCGTGGAGCGACGTGCTCTCGGCTCTGATACATTATTGGTCCTGGACAGGCAATTATGTTTACCGGCTTAGTTGATGCGACTGGCGTAATAAAGAGACGTCTAAACGATGGCGTCGAACGGAACGGCGTCAAAGATGAAGGCGTTGAACTGCTGATTGGCGCGCCATACAAAGGCATCAAGACGGGCGAAAGTATTGCAGTGAACGGCGCGTGTCTCACCGTCGAGCGTGTCGTGAAGGGTGGGTTTACTGTCCACGCCGTGGCGACGACCCTAGGTCGTACCCTGATCGGTGAATGGCGTAAAGGCAGGGTCGTGAATCTGGAACGCGCGCTCAGGGCCGGTGATCGATTGGGCGGGCATTTCGTCCAGGGGCATGTTGACGGCATTGGAGTCGTCGAACGAACGACGTTCAATGAGACAGCGTCGAATGAGAATGCGTGGCTGGTCGATATTCGGGTGCCCGGTGAGGTCGCAGAAACGACCGTATTACACGGGTCGATTACGATTGACGGCGTGAGCCTGACGGTGAACGCGTTGCCGACGGCGGGCGCCGTCCAGGTGTCGTTGGTGCCCTTCACGCGCGAGCATACGACGCTGGGCCGGTTGGTCAGCGGTGACCGCGTGCATGTTGAAGCGGACGTTCTCGGAAAGTACGTGAGGCAGCTATGTCGTTCAGTGCGGTAGAGCAGGCAATCGCCGATATTCGCGCGGGCAAGCTCGTCATCGTCGCAGATGACGAGCGTCGCGAAAACGAGGGTGATCTGATCGGGGCGGCCGAAAAGGTGAGCCCTGCGATGATCAACTTCATGGCGACGCATGCCCGTGGCCTGATCTGCATGCCGCTCACCCCGGAGCGGTGCGACGCGCTCGGTCTCCCCCAGATGACCGAGCATAACAGCGAATCGCACGAGACCGCCTTCACGGTCAGCATCGACGCCGCGGCGCGCTTCGGCGTGACCACGGGGATCTCCGCCGCCGACCGCGCGGCCACCATCCGCGTGGCGATCGATCCCTCCACGGTCCCGAGCGATCTGCGCCGCCCCGGACACGTCTTTCCGCTGCGCGCGCGTCCCGGTGGCGTGCTCCAGCGCGTCGGGCAGACCGAGGCGAGCATCGATCTCGCCCGGCTCGCGGGGCTGTATCCGGCCGGCGTGATCTGCGAGATCCTCAATCCCGACGGCTCGATGGCGCGCCGCCCCGACCTCGAGCGGTTCGCCAGACAGCACCAGTTGACGTTCATCACCGTGGCGCAGCTCGTGGCGTACCGCCTCAAGCACGAGCGCCTCGTGCACGGGGTGGCCCAGGCGCGGTTGCCGACGCCGTTCGGTGAATTCCGCATCGTCGGGTACCGCAACGACGTGGATGACGCCGAGCACATCGCGCTGGTCTACGGCGACGTCGCCGGCAAGCAGCGCATTCTGGTCCGCATGCACTCCAAATGTCTCACCGGCGACGTGTTCGGCTCGGCGCGGTGCGACTGCGGCTGGCAGCTGCACAGCGCGATGCGCATGATCGCGCAGGAAGGCGCCGGCGTCGTCGTGTATCTCGACCAGGAAGGGCGGGGCATCGGGCTTCTCAACAAGCTCAAGGCGTACGAGCTCCAGGACGAGGGGCACGACACCGTCGAAGCCAACGAAAAGCTCGGCTTCAAGCCCGATCTCCGGAACTACGGAATCGGCGCGCAGATTCTGCTCGATCTGGGGCTCTCGTCGATCCGGGTGCTGACCAACAACCCGATGAAGCTGGTGGGTCTGGAGGGATACGGGCTCGAGATCGTCGAACGGCTGCCGATCGTGCCGGCGCCGTCCGACGAGAATCGGGCCTATCTCGACGTCAAGCGGGACAAGCTCGGCCACTTTCTCACTCACTGAGCGTGCCACACCGTCCACCGCCGGCCGCGCGCACGTCCACCCGCCAGCGGCGCGTGGCCATCGTCGTGAGTCGCTTTCACGGATCGATCACGAACAAGCTGCTCGAGGCCGCGCGCAAGGCGCTGCGGCAGGGCGGCATCGCCGACAGCAATGTCGATGTGACTTGGGTCCCCGGCGCGTTCGAGCTTCCCGTCGTCGCGGAAGCGGCGGCCGCGAGCGCGCGCTATGACGCTATCGTAGCGCTCGGCTGCGTGATTCGCGGCGAGACGCCGCATTTCGAGTACGTCGCGGGCGAGGCGGCGCGCGGCCTGGGCAATGTGGCGCTGGCCCATCGCATCGCCGTCGGGTTCGGGGTGCTGACCACGGAGACCGAGACGCAGGCGTTGGCGCGCGTCGGGAAAGGGGCTGAGGCGGTGCAGGCGGCCCTCGAGACCGCGGACGCGCTGGAGAAGCTCGGTGCAGCGCCCCGAGACTAAGGCGCGCGCCCGAGCCCTCCAGCTGCTCTACGCCTGGGAGCTCTCCGGTGAACCCTCCATCGAAGCCGTCATCGCGCGCGTAGCGATCATCTACGGCCCCGCGCCGCGCGGTTATGATCGCGGAGCGGACCTCGCGGCGAAAGCCATCGCCGGCCGTCCCGAGTTCGACCGCAGGATCAAGGAAGCGGCCGAGCACTGGCGGCTCGAGCGCGTGGGGGTCGTGGAGCGCAACATTCTCCGCCTCGCGCTCGCCGAGCTGGACGAAGCAGCGACGCCCTCGCGGGTCGTCATCGACGAAGCCGTGAAGCTCGCGCACTGGTTCGCGGGCGCCCGTGCGCCGGCGTTCATCAACGGCGTCTTGGATGCCGTGGCGCGTGAGACCGGCGCGCTGTGAGGATTCTGCTGGTCAACTGGAACGACCGGCGCAATCCACAGGCCGGCGGCGCGGAGGTCCATCTTCACGAATTGTTCGGCAGAATTGCCGGGTGGGGGCACGAAGTCCAGCTCATCACGAGTGGCTGGCCGGGCGCAGCGCCGCAGGAGGTCGTGGACGAGATTCGCGTGCGGCGCATCGGGGGGCGGCATAGTTTCGCGCTGCGCGGCCGCGGAGCGGTGCGGCGCGCGCTCCGCGAGCGACACTTCGACGTGGTGGTGGAGGACATCAACAAGGTCCCGCTCTTTCTACCGATGCTGACGCGCCTGCCGTTCGTGGCCATCGTGCCGCACCTGTTTGGGACTACCGCATTTGCCGAGGCCAGCGCGCCGGTGGCGACGGTCGTTTGGGTAGCCGAGCTGCCGATTCCGTGGGTGTATCGCTCGGCGGCGTTCCATGCGATTTCCGAGAGCACGCGGGATGACCTCGTGCGACGTGGCGTTCCTGCCGAGCGCATCGCCGTGATTCATCCCGGCGTGGATGCCCAGCTGTATCGACCCGAGCCGGCGACGCCGCGCGCCGCACGCCCCACGTTCTTGTATCTGGGCCGTTTGAAGCATTATAAAGGAGTGGAGTTCGCTCTCCGGGCGCTCTGGGCAGCCCGTCAAGTACGCTCCGACGTCTCGCTCGATGTTTGCGGGCAGGGAGACGATCGACCCAGACTGGAGCGCACCGCGCGAAGCCTGAAAATCGATGACGCTGTGCGGTTCCACGGTTTTGTTCCGGAGGATGAGAAACGACTGCTGTTGCGACGGGCTTGGGCGTTGGTGTTTCCCAGTCCCAAGGAAGGATGGGGGATCAGTAACGTCGAAGCCGCCGCGTGCGGAACACCCGCGCTCGCATCGGACAGTCCGGGTCTGCGTGAGTCGGTGCGGGACGGAGAAACGGGTTACCTCGTGCCGCATGGAGATTGGAAGGCCTTGTCAGATCGAATGCTGGCGCTGGCGTCCGATCCATCACTCGTGGAACGTCTGGGCCGCGCAGCGCGCACGTTTGCGGAAGGACTGTCATGGGACTCCGCCGCGCGGGGGACCCTCGAACATCTGCACCGGACTATTGCCGAACACAAAGGAGAATGAGGGCATGCGTGTGACCATCACCGCCCGTCATACCGAGATCGACGACGAGCTGCGCGCGCACGCGCGCGAGCTTGTCGAGAAGGTGGCCAAGCTCGCGCGGCGCCCGCACCATGCGCAGGTGACCTTCAGTGAGGATCACGGCGAAGCGGAAGTGGAGATTGAAGTTCACACGCCCCGGGGTCGCCTGCACGTGGCGAAGTCGTCCGCGGCCGATCTGCGCTCAGCGCTGGATCACGCGATCGCGCGCGTCAAGCGCCAGCTGCTCGATGAAAAAGAAACGTCGCGTCCGCGTCGCGCGCGTCGCTCCAAGACTCCCGAGGCGACGTGATCAGAGTCGGAGAGCTCCTCGCGAAGAAGGGTGACCCGTTGCAGCTCGAGCTGCTCACGGGAGAAGTCGGGTTGCAGCGCGAGGTGCGGTCGCCGGAAGCGTCCAGCCCCGGGCTCGTGCTCGCGGGTTACACGGCGCGATTTGTCGGCACCGATCGCATTCACATTCTCGGCGAGACCGAGATCACGTTTCTCGCGGCACAAGACCCCGCGTCACGCCGCAAGGCGATCGAGACCTTCCTCTCGTATGAGTTGCCCTGCATCGTCATCACCAAGGGGCAGGAGCCGCCCGATGATCTCGTGCCGCTTGCCCGCGAGCGCGGCATCCCGGTCATTCGCACGCGGCTCAAGACGGCCGAGTTCTACCGGCGGCTGAAGCCGTTTCTCGATGACGCGTTCGCGCAGCGGACGACGGTCCACGGGTCGCTGGCCGACGTGTTCGGGGTCGGGCTCCTGTTTCGCGGCCGGTCCGGCATCGGCAAGAGCGAGTGCGTGCTCGACCTGGTTGAGCGCGGCCACCGCCTCGTCGCCGACGACGTCGTGCACATCACCCGGCGCGGGAACGATGTGCTGATCGGCCGCGGCCACGAGATCTCCCGGCATTACATGGAGATCCGCGGCGTCGGGCTCATCGACATCAACGCGCTCTTCGGCATCCGCTCGGTGCGCCAGCAGAAGCGCATCGAGGTGGTCGTGCAGCTCGAGGACTGGGACAACACGCGCGAGTACGATCGGACGGGTCTGGATCAGCAGCAGACTGATCTGCTCGACGTGCCGCTGCCGCTCGTGACGGTGCCGCTGAATCCCGGCAAGAACCTGACGGTGATTTGCGAGGTCGTGGCGATGACCCATCTGCTGCGCTACAGCGGCGTGGACTCGGCGAACGCGTTCAACGAGCGCTTGATTCGCCGGATGCGGGAGAAGGGGCAGCTGCAGCAGTACCTGGAGGAAGATTATGAGTGACCTCCGCGGCATCATCGTCTCGCATGCCGCCGTGGCCCAGGCGCTGGTCGCGGCCGTCGCGGCCATCACCGGCATCGAAGGCGCGCTGACGCCCGTGTCGAACGAGGGCTGCGGCACCGAGGCGCTGGCGCAGCGGCTCAGCGACGCGGTAGGGCGCGGGCCCGCCGTCCTGTTCGTCGATCTGCCGGGCGGCTCCTGTTTCACCAGCTCGGCGCGCTACGCCAAACAGCATGCCGATATTGCCGTGGTCACGGGGGTAAACCTGGCCATGCTGCTCGATTTCGTGTTTCACCGTGACGTCACGCCGGACGAAGCGGCTCGCCGGGCCTTGGACGCCGGTAGCAAGGCGATTCGAGTGACCGCCGCATGACCCTGGCGCTCTATCGCATCGACGATCGCCTCATTCACGGACAGGTCGTGGTGGGCTGGGGCCAGCCGCTCAACGTCACATTCATCGTCCTGGTCGATGACGAGGTGCGCAGCAGCGACTGGGAGCAGGACCTCTATCGCATGGGCGTGCCTCCGTCGATCGAGGTCCGGTTCGCCTCGGTCGACGAGGCCGCGCACGAGTTGTCGGCCTGGGAGGCGGACTCGCGCGTTGGAATCTTGTTGGTCGGCGATATCGACACGGCTGTCGCGCTGGTGGAGCGCGCGCCCCAGGTCCGCCGGTTCAACGTCGGCGGCGTCCATCACCGGACCGGGCGCACCGAGCGATTACGGTTCGTCTATCTCTCCGAGGACGAGGCGCGAAAGCTGCGCGCGCTCTCCGCTCGTGGCGTCGAGGTCACGGCTCAGGATGTCCCAACCGCGCGCGCCGTGCCGGTCGGCGAGTTCACATGACTCTGGCTGATCTGCTCCCGCTCCTCGTCTGGGGCACCCTGGTCGGCGTGGATCTCGTCAGCCTGCCCCAGATGATGATCGCGCGCCCGATCGTGGCCGGTACGGTGGCCGGCGCGATTCTTGGCGATATCCCGACCGGGCTACAGCTCGGCGTGGTATTCGAGCTGCTCCAGTACGACATCCTGCCGGTCGGCGCCGTGCGCTATCCCGAGTACGGCCCCGCCACCATCGCCGCGGTCGCCACAGCCCATGCCTCGACCGGCGTGCTCGGCCTTGGCCTCGGCGTGCTCGTCGGGCTCGTCACCGCGCTGGTTGGCGGAGTCACGATCAACGTGCTCCGACGCGTGAACTCGCGGATCGTGCACAATGCCGCCGCGGCACTCGAGTCGGGGGATCCCCGGGCACTGCTTCGGGTCCACGCGGGAGGGCTGCTGCGGGATGCCGTGCGCGCGGCCACCGTGACGTCGTTCGGTCTGCTGCTTGCGTGGCTCGCGCGTCCGCTGCTCGGGTTCGCATTGACGGAGCAGGGGGCGTCGTTGCTCGCGGTTGCCACGATCGGGGCAGCGATCGCCGCCGGCGCCGCGGGCACGCTGCGGCTCGTGGGTCGGGGCCCGAACCTCATGTGGTTCGCCGCGGGACTGGGCGGCGGGCTGTTGATGGTCGCATGGCTTCGGTGAACCTCTCGCTCGTGCGCGCGTTGCTGCGGCTCTTCGCGGTGCAGGGCTCGTACAACTACGAGCGCCTGCTCGGCGTGGGCGTTGGCGTTGCCGAAGAGCCGCTGTTGCGCGACTTGGCAGACGGGCAATACGGTCCGGCCGTCGCGCGCGGCGCGCATTTCTTCAACGCGCATCCCTATCTCATCGGCCTTGCCGTCGGCGCCGCCGCGCGCGCGGAGCACGAAGGTGCGTCGCCGGACCAGATCGAACGGCTGCGGGAGACACTCTGCGGACCGCTCGGGTCCGTGGGAGACCGGTTGGTCTGGGCCGGCTGGCTGCCGTTTTTATCCGCGCTCGCGATGGTGACCGTCGCGCTGGGTGGCGGCTGGATTGCGGTCGCGGCATTTCTGGTCGTCTACAACATCGGACACGTGGCCCTTCGGTGGTGGGCCCTGAAAGCGGGTTGGACGCACGGCACCCGCGTCAGCATCGCACTGCACCATCCGGTCCTGCAGAAAGCCACGACCGTGCTGGGCTCCGCGATGGCGCTGGCCGTCGGATTCGCCCTGCCGATCACGGCCCAATACCTCGCGGGGCCGTTCGACTCCTGGACCCGTCTCGCGCTGGCCGCGGTCGCCGTGGTTGCGTTCCTGATGTTGCGGCTGCGCGGCGACCGCCTGAATGGATTGCGTCTCGCGCTCGGATTTGGCGCCGTAGCCCTCATCGCTGGATGGATATGGCCGTGATCGAGCGTGAGGCGCGGATCGTCAACCCCCTCGGCATGCACGTCCGGCCGGGGGCGGAGTTCGTCAAGATCGCGAGCCGCTTCAAGTCGAGCGTACAGGTACGCAAGGACGACGCCGTCGTGAACGGCAAGAGCATCCTCGGCATGATGACCCTCGCTGCGGAATGCGGATCCTGCATCCTCATCAGGACCGACGGGGAGGACGCCGAGCAAGCGATGGCGGCACTGCTCGAGCTGGTTGCCGCCGGGTTCCACGAGATGCACCTGAAGCCAGACTCCAAGGGACAAACGTGACACCCGCCGCCGAGCGCCTGCTCAAGGGGATCGGTGTGTCGCCGGGCATCGCCATGGGCCCCACGGTCACGGTGCGCTGGGCCCTGCCCGAGGTGCCGCACCGCGTCGTGCCGCGCACGCAGGTCGAAAAGGAAGTCCGGCGGCTGCGCGCGGCACTCAAGGACGTGCGGAGACAACTGGTCGACCTCCGCGCCCGGGCCGAGGACCGCGCCGGCGTGGACGAGGCCCGCATTTTCGACGCGCAGATGCTGATTCTCGAAGACAAGGACTTCATCGGCGGCGTCGCGGAGCTGATACGCGAGAACCACTTGACCGCCGAGAAGGCCTTCGAGTTCAAGACGCTCGAGGTGCGCGACCTCTGGACCGCGGCGGGCAATCCGCTGCTCAAAGAGCGGCTCGCCGACCTGACGGGCGTCGCGATTCGAGTGATTCAGCATCTCATGCACCATGGCGGCGCGGATGTTTGGGAGTCGATCTCCGAGCCGTCGATCCTCGTGGCCCGCGAATTGTCACCGGGCCTGACTGTGCAGCTCGATCGCGAGCACGTCGTCGGGCTGATCAGCGAAGAGGGAACCCGCACCTCCCATGCCGCGATCCTCGCGCATTCGCTGGGGATCCCCGCGATTTTCGGCCTGCGTGGCGCCGTCGCGCGCATTCCCGCCGGCACGAAGGCGATCCTCGACGGGACGCAGGGCACCGTCTTGCTCGACCCGACCGCCGAGGAGGTCGAGGAAGCCGAACGCCGTGACACGAGCCGTCGCGAATTGGCAACGCGCATGGAGGAAGCGGTCGCGCAGCCTTCCGTCACCGTGGACGGTGTCCGTATCGCGTTGCGCGGCAACGTCGATCTTCCGGACGAGGTCGCGGCCGCGAAGGTGCACGGCGCCGAGGGTGTGGGTCTGCTGCGCACCGAATTTCTGATCACGGGACACAGCGAGCTGCCGTCCGAGGACCAACAGGCCGAGTACTTCCAACGGGTTGGCGAAGCCTTCGCCGGCCACCCGGTCGTCATCCGGACCTACGATCTCGGCGGCGACAAGTTCCCAGCGGCGTTTCGCGGCCCGGCTGAAGCCAACCCGTTCCTCGGCTGGCGGGCGATTCGCGTTTGCCTGGACCAGCCGGCGATGTTCCGCACCCAGATCCGCGCGGTGCTGCGCGCGGCGGTCACTGCCAATCTGCACATGATGATTCCACTGGTGACCCGGTTGGATGAGGTGGAGCGCACGCGCGAGATGATTGGCGAAGAGGCAGCGCGACTCGAGAGCGCCGGGATCGCGGCGGCCAAAAATGTGCCGTTGGGCGTCATGGTCGAGACGCCCGCCGCCGCCGTGATGGCCGATCGATTCGTCGAGATCAGCGACTTTCTCAGCGTCGGAACGAACGACCTCACGCAATACACGCTCGTGGTGGACCGCGGCAATGCGCTGCTGGCCGATCGATTCACTCCGCATGACCCCAGCGTCCTGCGACTGCTCAAACAGGTCGCGGAGGCCGCCCGCGCGGCCGGGAAACCGGCAAGCGTGTGCGGTGAGATGGCGTCGGAGCCGCTCTCGGCGTTCCTGCTGCTGGGATTGGGGTACGAAACGCTGTCCGTCGCTCCCCCGGCATTGCCGTTCATCAAATGGCTCATTCGTCAGGTGACGACGTCGCAAGCGCGGGCTGCGGCAGACGCGGCGCTCGCGGCGCGCTCCGCCGAGTTGGCGCTGGACACCTTGCGTTTTGCACTTGCTGAAGCTGTGGATTTGACACTGCTCGATCCGGACGCGCGGTTGCCCGCGGGAAGGCGGTCCGGTAGTTTGAGACTCTAGAGGCCCAAAACATGCCAACTCATCGTCACGTATTCACTTCCGAGTCGGTTACGGAAGGCCATCCGGACAAGATCGCGGATCAGATATCCGACGCGGTCCTGGACGCTATTCTGGCCAACGACCCGGCGGCCCGTGTCGCCTGCGAAACGCTCGTTACCACCGGCGTCGCCGTCATCGCGGGTGAAATCACGACCTCCACCTACGTCCACATTCCGGACATCGTGCGGGGCACGATCACGTCGATCGGGTACACCGACGCGAACTTCGGCTTCGATGCGCAGACCTGCGCGGTCCTGACGACGATTGATCGCCAGTCCGCGGACATCGCGTTGGGAGTTGACAAGGGCGGGGCGGGGGATCAGGGGATGATGTTCGGCTACGCGACGGATGAGACGCCATCGCTCATGCCCCTGCCGATCGTCCTGGCGCATCGGCTCGCCGAAAGGTTGGCGATCGTGCGCAAGAGTGGTGAGCTGCCCTGGCTGCGTCCGGATGGCAAGACCCAGGTCAGCGTGCTGTACGAGGGCGCGAAGCCCGTCGGCATCGACAAGATCGTCGTCTCCGCCCAGCACTCAGACATGATCGATGAGAAAGAGCTGCGGGCGGGGATCCTGGCGCACGTGGTCCGGCCGGTCGTCCACGAGGCGGGATTCGATGTGGCGGGCAAAGACGTGTTGATCAACCCGACTGGCCGGTTCGTGGTCGGCGGCCCGCAGGGTGATGCCGGTCTCACCGGACGCAAGATCATCGTGGATTCCTACGGCGGCATGGCTCGGCACGGCGGCGGGGCGTTCAGCGGCAAGGATCCGTCCAAGGTCGACCGCTCCGCGACGTACGCCATGCGCTGGGTCGCCAAGAACATCGTCGCCGCCGGGCTCGCGAAGCGGTGTGAGGTTCAGGTCGCCTACGCCATCGGTGTGGCAGAGCCGGTTTCCGTGATGGTCGATTCGTTCAATACGGGCACCGTGCCGCAGGAAGCGCTCGAAAAGGCGGTCCGCGAAGTGTTCGATCTGACGCCTGCCGGCATCATTCAGGCACTCAATCTGCGCAATCCCATTTATCGTCCCACGGCTGCGTATGGTCACTTCGGCCGCTCGCCCGAAAAGCGTCGGGTGGGCGAGCGCGATGTGGAGCTGTTCACCTGGGAGCATGTCGATCGGGTGGAAGAGCTGAAGGTCGCCGCCGACCGGGCAACCCAAACATCCCGGAAGGCCAATGTCTGAGACGGCTACACGCGCCAAAGCGTCCAACGATATCAAGGACATTCAGCTCGCCGACGAAGGGCGGCGGCGGACTGAATGGGCCGAGCGGTTCATGCCGGTCCTGCGTCAAATCCGGGACCGGTTTGCGCGTGAAAAGCCGCTTTCGGGCAAGCGTGTTGCCGCCTGTCTCCACGTCACCACCGAGACGGCGAACCTGGCAGTGACTCTCCAGGCCGGCGGGGCGGATGTGGCGCTGTGCGCCTCGAACCCGCTGTCGACGCAGGACGACGTTGCGGCGCACCTCGTACGCGATCACGGCATCAAAGTCTTCGCGATCAAAGGCGAAGATCACATGACCTACTACGAGCACATCCGCGCGGCGCTCGCGCACCGCCCCGACATCACGATGGATGACGGCGCGGATCTGGTTGGCGCGCTGCACATGATCGCGCTGAACCGTCTCGACGATTTGGCGCCTCCGGTGCGCAAATGGGTCGAGACCCTCTCGGCGGCCGACCGAAAGGCCGTCGTCTCGAGTGTGATCGGCTCAACTGAAGAGACCACGACCGGTGTCATTCGTTTGAAAGCGATGGCGAAGGACGGCGTGCTGCAGTTCCCGGTGATCGCGGTAAACGATGCGCAAACCAAGCACCTGTTCGACAATCGCTACGGGACCGGACAATCGACGCTCGACGGGATTGTCCGCGCCACGAATCTTCTCATTGCGGGGAGCACGGTGGTCGTCGCGGGGTATGGGTGGTGCGGCCGCGGTTTTGCGATGCGGGCGCGGGGCGCGGGTGCCAACGTCCTCGTCACCGAGATCGACCCGATGAAGGCGCTCGAAGCGCAAATGGACGGCTACCGGGTCGTGCGGATGGAAGAGGCGGCCCCGATCGGGGACTTGTTCGTGACGCTGACGGGTAATGTGGAGGTCATTCGCGTTGAGCACATGCGCGCCATGAAAGACGGCGCCGTCGTGGCGAACTCGGGGCACTTCAACGTGGAAATCGACCTCGGGGGGTTGAAGCAGGTGGCCAAAGGACCCGTCGCCGTGCGCGAGTTCGTCGACGAATGGCAGCTCGGCGGCAAGAAGCTGTTCGTGCTGGGCGAGGGCCGGCTCATCAACCTCGCCGCAGCGGAGGGCCATCCCGCGAGCGTGATGGACATGTCGTTTGCCAATCAAGCGCTAGCGGCGGAGTTCGTCGTGAACAACTCCAAGAAGCTTGGCCGCGACGTGCATCGCATCCCCGCCGAGCTCGATCAGGAAATCGCGCGGCTCAAGTTGCAATCCATGGGCGTCGCGATCGATACGCTCACACCTGCACAGCGCAAGTACCTCGCGTCGTGGGATATGGGGACCTGAGTGTCTGCCCCGGGGGGAGCAATGGTGCAGGTGCGGGTAGCTCACCTCGGGCTGGATCGCACGACGAACACGCCGGTCGTGATTCTGCAAGAGAACGAAGGACAGCGGGTGCTGCCGATCTGGATCGGGCCTGCCGAAGCGAGCGCCATCGCCATGGAGCTCGCCGGCGTGAAATTCTCGCGCCCCCTGACTCACGATCTCCTCAAGCAGGTGATCGTCGGCTTGGGCGCCGAGCTGCGCAAGGTGATCATCACGCAGGTGAAGGACAACACCTATTTCGCCGAGCTGCACATCTACCGCGGCGACACGGTGATTCAGATCGATGCGCGGCCGTCCGATTCGATCGCGCTCGCGTTACGCCTCAAGTCACCGATCTTCACGAGCGACACGTTGCTCGAGCTGACCTCCGTCGATACCAGCGACACGTCGATTCAACCGGGCGGCACGGGCCCCGGTGGCGCACAGCTCGATGCCGATACCCTGAAGTCATACCTCCAAAACCTCGACCCTGAAGATTTCGGAAAGTTTACGCCGTAGCCTGCTCCTGATCAGTCTCGGAGCGCTCGGCACCTCCTCCCTCGCGGGACAAGCGAGTGAGGGACCGCGGGTGGGCGTGAGCGGGCGCGTCCTACGGGGCGGGCGCGATACCGTCCCCCTCGCGAACATCACTGTCGTGCTGCACCGGATCACGCGGACGAGCGGCGGCCCCGTCGATTCGACGCGGACCGACGCCAGAGGCCGGTACCGCTTCGAGCTTCGCAGAGCGGACATCGATTCCACCGGCATTTATCTCGTCAGCGCCTGGTTCGACAGCCTCGCATACTTCTCGCCCGCGCTCAGCCTCACGGATCGTGCCGTGGCGCACGTCGAGGACATCTTCGCGTTTCCCACCACTGCTAATGCGCCGCCCATCCGGCTCGAGCGCCGGCTGGCCACGATCGCGGGTGCGGGGACCGAAGGGACCCGAGAGGTGCTTGAAATCTTGGAGCTCAAGAATACCGGGGCCACCACGCGGATTACGAAGGACACGCTCTTCCCGACGTGGGCCGGCCGAATTCCCGAAGGGGTCGGACAGGAGCGCGGCGGCCAAGGTGACATCTCGCCCGAGGCGATGAGGTTTCGTCATGACAGTGTCATCATCCTCGGCCCGATCCCTCCGGGTGCGGTCAAACAGCTCAGCTACGCCTACACGCTTCGGGCTGGTGTACGGACCCTCGTCATTCCGATCGACCAGGTCACAGAGAATCTGAATCTGTTGCTCGAGGACACCGCCGCGATTGTTACCGCGCCGCGCATCGAAGCCCTCGGCGTGCAGGCGCTGGAACAACGGCATTACGCGGCGTATCGCGCCGGTCCGCTGATGCCGGACGATCGCGTAGAGATTCAACTGCCGTCCACGGGATTTCGGGCGCAGACCGTTCTTCCCTACATCATTGCTGTCCTGGCAGCCGGGATGGTGGTTGCATTGGTGTGGGCCTTGAGGAGAAAAGGCGTGCGCAGTACGCCGTGAGCCGTACGCCGGAATGCAGTCCTGCGCACTGCGCACGGCGCACCGCTCACGCTTCTGATCCAGGGCACTTGCGGTCCCACAATTGTCATCCTAGACTGACCAAGTCATAAGTTCGCGAACGGGGATTACGGAAGCCGGTGCGAATCCGGCGCGGCCCCGCCACTGTAACGGGCATGAATTTCGTAGGGGCGCAGCATGCTGCGCCCGTACATCGCGGCGAAGCCACTGGGATTTTCCGGGAAGGCCCCGCGATCCGCCCGAAGTCAGGAGACGTCTTCGTTCGCGCCACCAGTCAATTCCCTCGCGGGAGGGATGGTGCTGCGAAGGCTTCTCATCGCTGTCTTCTTTGTTGGCGGTTGCGGGCAAACGGCCCATCGGCCCGACCGCCCATCCGCCCATCGTATCGTTTCGTTGCTCCCCTCGTTCACCGAGATCCTGTTCGACATCGGCGCTGGCGATCGTCTCGTCGGCCGCACGACCTGGTGTGACTATCCGCCGGCAGCGCTCGCCGTGGCCAGTGTAGGCGACGGCATGCCGCCGAACATCGAAGCGGTCGCTGCGCGCAAGCCCGATCTCGTGGTGCTCTACAACTCGGGTCCCAATGTGACCGCGAGTCAGCAGCTCGAAGGGCTCGGTATCCGTACCGTGCTGCTCGACATGAACCGACTGGAGGATCTTAGCCCGGCGGCCCGAACGCTCGGTCGCCTCACGGGCCTCGAGCAGCGCGCCGACTCGCTCGCTTCGGCGATGGACAGTCTGACCTCGCCCGCCCTCGCCCGCCCTCGCCCGCCCTCGACCGCCTCCCTGGCGTTCGTCGTCTGGGACAACCCGCCGATCATCATCGGCCGCGGCAGCTATCTCGATCAGCTCGCCACCCTCGCGGGCGCTCGCAATGTGTTCCACGACATCACGGCGCCGTCGTCGCAGGTTTCGCTCGAAACGATCGCGGCGCGCGACCCGGACTGGATCGCGGTTCTCTCCGATTCGGCAGTAACGCCGGCGTTCGCCAAGCGGCGGGAGTGGCGCGCCGTACGCGCGGTGCGGGAAGGCCGCTTCTTGTTGCTGCCCGGTTCGCTCTTCGGGCGGCCGGGGCCACGGTCGGGGCAGGCCGTGAAAGAGCTGCGAGCACTGTTGGGTCAGCATGGGGCAGGGGCGCAGCATGCTGCGCCCCTACCCACGGGATCCAGCCGATGAAGTGGGCCCTGCTATGCCTCCTCGCGATCCTCGCGCTGGTTGCGAGCGTCGTCCTGGGTCCCGCCGCGGTGCCGCTCGGAGAGCTGCTCCGTTCGGAGATCGTCTGGAACCTGCGTGCCCCACGCGCTGTGCTGGCGTTCCTCGTCGGTGGATCGCTGGGTGTCGCCGGCGCGGGATTGCAGGCACTCGTTCGCAATCCGTTGGCCGATCCCTTCCTGCTGGGCCTCTCCGGCGGGGCTGGCCTGGGTGCGGTGCTCGCCATCGCCTTGCATCTGTCGGGCCCGTGGGCACTGCCGATCGCCGCCTTTGTGGGCGCTCTGGTGGCGTTGGGGTTGGTCTACCGCCTTGGTCTGATCGGCGGCGCGGCGCTCGATCCCCGCATCCTCCTCCTCGGTGGGGTGGCAGTGGGTGCGTTCGCGGCGGCGATCACGACAGCCATCGTCGCGCTCGCCGACGCGGTCGAGCTGCGCAACGCATTCCTGTGGCTGTGGGGTGGCCTGTCCGGCGCGTCGTGGGACGCGGTCCTCGTGGTCGCGCTGTACGCGCCGGTCCCGCTCGCCGTCCTGCTCGCGGCGTCACGGCCTCTCGATCTCCTGGCGCTCGGCGAAGAACCCGCCGGCTACCTCGGCGCTGACGTCGAAGCCGTGAAGCGACGCGTGTATCTCGCGGCATCCCTCCTGACAGCAGCGGCGGTCGCGGTCTCGGGTGTCATCGGCTTTGTCGGCCTCGTCGTTCCCCACATCGCGCGGCTGACGTGGGGCCACCGGCATCGCGCGCTGTTGCCGGCTGCCTTTGTCGGCGGAGGCGCGCTGCTCGCGATCGCGGACACGCTGGCCCGCACTGTCGTCGCGCCACGCGAACTGCCGGTCGGTGTCGTGACCGCGCTCATCGGCGTGCCGGTCTTCGCGGTGTTGCTGCGTCGCTGGAGCATCGCATGACGGGCGCGCGTGGAGCGTCGTGCGTCGTGCGTGGGGTGCGCTATCGGTATCCCGGGGCACAACGCGATGTGCTGCAGGACGTGTCCCTCGTCGTGCAGCCGGGCGAGTTTCACGCGATCCTCGGACCCAATGGCAGCGGAAAAACGACACTCGTGCGGATTGCATTGGGAGCGTTGCGGCCACTATCGGGGTCGGCAACGATCGGCGATCGACCTGCTCACGAATGGCCACGGCGCGAGCTGGCGCGCGTCATCGGCGTAGTCCCACAGCGGGAGGACAATCTCTTTCCGCAACGCGTGCGCGAGACGGTGCTGCTCGGGCGTTACCCCTTTCTCTCGCTGTGGGGCCGCGAGCGCCCGGAGGATCATGCCGCGGTGGACCGCGCCCTCGCCGCCTGCGACGCCACCGATCTCGCCGATCGGTGGGTGTGGACCCTGTCGGGCGGTGAGTATCAGCGCGTCCGCGTGGCGCGCGCGCTCGCGCAGGAACCACGTCTCCTGGTGCTGGACGAACCGGGTGTCTCGCTCGATCTGCGGCACGAGATGGCGTTGTTCGAGCTGGTGCGCGGGCTCGTGGACGCTCAGCAGCTCGGCGTACTCATGATCACGCACGATCTCAACCTCGCCGCGCGCTTTGCTGATTCGTTGCTGCTACTCAGTGAAGGCACCGTCGTTGCGTCCGGTGCTCCGGAGGGCGTGCTCACCCGCCAGACCGTCGAAGGCGTTTTCGGCTGGCCCGTCGCGCTGCAGACCGTTGAAGGCCGGCCACACATGGTTCCACTCCGCCAGGCGAAGGAATCCCGCCCATGAATCTCGCGTTACTCGCGCTCGGGCTTGCCGTGCAGCAGCCCCAGGACACGGTCGTTCTGAAACCCGTCGTCGTGACGGCGACCCGAGTGCCGATGACCCTGGACAAGGTCCCAGCGGCCGTGACTCTGCTGCGCGGCGCCGATCTCGCCACCCAAGGCATTCGGACGGTCGCCGACGCGCTGCGGCTCGTGCCCGGAGCGTCGCTCGTCGAGACGGGGAGCTTCGGCGGGCAAACCTCGCTCTTCATGCGGGGCGGTGAGAGCGACTACACCAAGGTGATGCTCGACGGGGTGCCACTCAACCAGCCCGGCGGAGCCATCGACCTGGCGCACCTCACGACCGACAACGTCGATCGGATCGAGATCGTGCGCGGGCCGGCCAGCGTGCTGTACGGTTCCGATGCAATGACCGGAGTGATTCAGATCTTCACGAAGACCGGTGCCGCGGCTCGTACACGACTGGGTGGAGAGCTGCGCGCGGGCACATATGGTTCGACGGATGGCGCACTCGACGCGACTGGGGGAACGGGCAAGCTGACTTACTCAGCCCGGATTTCCCGCTTCGCCTCGAGCGGGTTGTATCCCTACAACAACGATTACCGCAATAGCATCCTCAGCGCGGCGGTGAAGCTCACGCCCGATGCGCAGACGGCGGTAAACCTCACGTATCGCTACGGCGACGGCCTGTACCACTTCCCGACGGACGGGGTGGGCGCACCGGTGGACTCGAATCAGCGCACGGCTGAGCGGGGACCAGCGCTCAGTCTGAGCGCGCAGCGGGTCATCGGAGCATTCGAGCTTCGGATTCTCGGCGCCGCAAAGGAAGCACAGCTCTACTACAACGACGAGCCGGACTCACCGAGTCAGGACGGTACGGCACGAAGTCATGATTATGTGCGCCGAGCATCGGCGAGCGCAGTGCTCGAGTGGCGACCGCGTGCTACGATCAGCGTGATCGGCGGCCTGGAGTTCGAGGACCAGCGTCAACGCGGCACGTTCGACTTTATCTCGTCGGGCGGAAATTTCTCGGTGGGCACCAACGTTGAGCGGCACAATGCGGGCTACTTCACCGAGGGCGTGATCACCGCAGGTCCAGCGGTGCTCACCGTTGGGGCACGACTCGATGACAACTCGCAATTCGATGCGCACGTGACGTACCGTGGGGGGCTCGCGTATCGTGTGCTCGAGCGAACGCGATTGCGCGCAGCGGTCGGGACCGGCTTCAAGGAACCGACGTTTTTCGAGAACAGTGCGCGTGGACCCGTGACGGGAAACCCCTATCTCGATCCCGAGCGCTCGAACAGTTGGGAAGTGGGAATCGAGCAATCGCTTGCAGGAAATCGCGGATCGGTCACGGTCACATATTTCGACCAGCGGTTTCGTGATCTGATTGAATTCGACCCGGCGCCGCCTGTCGGGCAGCCGAACTTCTTCAACATTGCTGGGGCTTTCGCGGACGGTGTCGAGGCGGCACTCGTTGCGAACGTCTCGCGCGCGGTGGCGCTCTCGGTGCGCTACACCTACCTCAAGACACGCGTCGAGCAATCGGCGTCGTCCAACCCTGATCGTCCCTTCGTTCCCGGAAAATCCCTGATTCGCCGGCCGGAGCATACCGTCACGCCAGAATTGACAGCCATCCTGGGCAGTGCGCACGTCACCCTGGGCGGCCGATGGGTGGGCAATCGCGACGACCTCGACTTCAGCCGGCCCCCGGGGCAGCAACGCGTAACCCTTGACCCGTACACGCGTGTCAATTGCGCCGCTGAGTACGACGTCGGCCGGGTCGTGTTATCGGGGCGGATCGAGAATCTGTTCGATGATCAATCGGAGGAGGTCGCAGGATACAAGCCACGCGGTCGCACGCTCCTGCTGGGAGGAAAAGTCGCGGTGGAGCTGTGAAACGAATCGTGTCCTTGCTGCCCAGCGCGACCGAGATCGTCTGCGCGCTCGGCCTGGAAGAACAACTCGTCGGCATCTCTCACAGCTGCGACTATCCGCCGAGCGTCTCGAGTCTACCGAGACTCTCGAGGCCGCGTACGAACCTCGACGGCCTCTCGAGCGGCGAAGTCGACGCGGCGGTGCGCGCGGCGCTCCGCGATCACGGCAGCGTGTACGAGATCGACGTCGAGCGACTGGCCGCGCTCGAGCCCGATCTGATTCTGACGCAGGGCATCTGTGATGTCTGCGCTGTGCCGGAGAGGCAGATCTTAGACGCCTTAGAGGGTGCACGCGTTCGCCCTTCGATTGTTCCCACTCTAAAGAGTGGGCCCAGTGAACCACTGCGCTTGAAGCGCAGCGCCGTGTTGGGCCCACTCTTCAGAGTGGGAACTGAGATCCTCAGGCTGGATGCCCATGACCTCGCCGCCATTTTCCACAGCATTCGCGCCGTTGGCTGCGCCACAGGCGTCGCCGAACAGGCCGAGCGTCTCGTTGCCGACATGCAACGCCGCATCGACGCCGTGCGAGCGCGTGTTGCGGGTCGGCCCCGGCCGCGCGTCCTCGCGCTCGAATGGCTGGACCCACCGTACGTGCCGGGCCATTGGGTGCCGGAGCTGATCGACGCGGCAGGCGGCGACCTGGTGGCTGGAACCGCGCACCAGCGGTCATATCGCGTGGAATGGGACGAGCTGCGGGCGCTCGAGCCCGACGTGGTCCTCGTCATCCCCTGCGGATTCGATCACTCAGCGGCACGCCTCGCGGCGCAGCGGCATGACGCGCTCCTGCAGAGTTTCGGGGCCAAAGTGCACTGCCTCGACGCATCGGCCTATTTCAGCCGCTCGGGTCCACGAGTCGTCGATGGCGTAGAACTCCTCAGCGAAATCCTCTAGCTTTCGCTCAAACGAGGAGGCTTCTCGATGCGTCGTCTTGCAGTCGCGGTACTTCTTGCCGTCAGTTCGCAATCTGTTCGTGCCCAGGCTCCACGGATAACGCCGGCTGGAGATCCGTCCGTCCGCAATGACACGATCTACCGGCTCGCGGTAAACCCCGCCGACTATCCCGACGACGACTACATCTATCTGTTGGATGACGGAGTGCTTCGCTTCGAATCGGACGGACGCGGCAGCCGCACATACCGGCAAGTCATTCAGATTCTCAACCAGGACGGCGCGGAAGCCTGGGGCGAGCAGAGCTTCTCCTACTCGAGCGGCTCCGAGCGCTTGACGGTGAACTGGGTTCGCGTCCTCAAGCCCACCGGCGAGGTCGTCAGTGCTCAGCCGGCACATGAACAGGAGTCGCTCGCGCCCGTCGCGTTCGACGCCCCCGTCTATTCCGATCAAAAAGTGCGACGCGTGACGCTAAGTGGCGTCGCTCCGGGGACGCTCGTCGACTGGAGCTACTCTGTTGAGCGCGTCAAACCGCTCGTCCCCGGTGACTGGTACAGCGGTTGGCGTGTGACGACCGGACTGCTCACGCGCCGCTCGCGCCTGATGGTCGACGTTCCCGCTGCGGTCACACCCCGGATTCAGGAGCACAACGTTCGGTTCAAGCGCGACGAGGTGCAGGCACGGGGCAGGCATGTGTACACCTGGGCGACCAAGGACGTGCAGAAAGTGGAAGGTGAGCCGTTTGCCGCCTCACCCAACACGCTCTCGGTCCATATCGATGTCGTGGCACCGATCACGTGGGCACAGTTGGCGAAGTGGTACGCCGGCTTGTCGTCCGGTCGCTACGCCGTGAATCCGGCGCTCGCCGCGCAGCTCGCCGAGCTCGTGAAGGACGCGCGCGGTCTCGAGGACTCGCTGCGCGCGGTGCATCGTTGGGTGTCGCAGGATTTCCGCTACGTCTCGTTGTCTCTCGGCATTGGTGGGTACTTGCCACGCCTGCCGTCCGAAGTGCTCGAGACCCGTTACGGCGACTGCAAAGACAAGGCGACGATCTTCATAGCCCTCGCACGCCGCATGGGCCTCAACGCATATCCGGTTCTGCTCAGCTCGCGTGGCAGCGCAGACTCGACTTTGCCATCGATGGAACAGTTTGATCACATGATTGCCGCAGTCGATCGGCCGGCAGCGAACGGAGGACGGCTCTATCTCGATTTGACGTCCGAGCTCACACCATACGGCGAGCTGCCGCCGGCGGAAGAAGGCTCGTTCGCGCTCGTCGTACATGACGACGGCAGCTTTGAGAGCGTGACGCTGCCGGAGCGCCCAGCAACCGCCAACCGGTCGGACACCCGTATCCAGGGCGATCTCGACACGGAAGGACGCTTCAGCGGCCGTTACCTCGAGACGAAGACGGGCTCACTCCAATACGACATGCGCAGCGCCTACGCACGCGTCTTCAGCAAAGACGAGCTGAGCCGGCTGACCCAGGCGCTGGCAAACGGAGTTTTTGCGGGCGCCTCCGGCGACAGTCTCTCGCTCTTCGATGGTCGCGATCTCCAGGCAAAGCCCGCCCTCGCGGTGACCGTGCGGGATGCGCCCGTGCTGTCCGGCTCGGGAAACACGCGGATCTTCACGTTGCCGGACGCGCTACCCAACTACGCATCGCTTGGCCTGGTGTCGTCGCTCGAGCGCCGCAAGCCGCGCCGCTACCCGATCGATATAGGCGACATCATCGGACCCATCGAGATCTTTTCCGAGCTGCGGATGACCCTCCCGCCGGGATGGAGGGCCGAGCTTCCGGTCGGCATCTCGGAGAAGAGCAAGTTCGGCAGTTATACCGCCGAGTACGTACAGGATGGCCGCGACCTGCGCGTCACCCGCCAAATGCTGGGTGCCAAGGGAACGGCGCCTCCTGAGGACATCGACGCGCTCATCGCCTGGCTCCGCGCAGTTTCCAAGGACGACGTCAAGTTCATCGTGCTCCATCCGGGGCCGTGATATTCTCCTGACGTGAGCCTTGTCTCTACACCGGCGATCGTCCTGCGCACGTATCCGTACAGCGAGACGTCCAAAATCGTCCGCCTGGCGACGCGCGATTATGGTGTGCAGAGTGCCATCGCCAAAGGCGTGTTGCGGCCGCGCAGTCCGTTCGGTGCGGCGCTCGAAACGCTGAGCGAAGGCGTCGCGCAGCTCTATCACAAGGACACGCGCGAGCTGCAGACGCTCGCCGCATTCGATGTCACTCAGCTGCGCCGCGGTCTGGCGTCGGACGTCGGTCGGTTCGCCGGGGCGACTGCGCTGGCGGAAGTGATCCTGAAGATGGCGCCACCCGCGCCGCTGCCCGCCGCCTACGATGCCTTCATCCAGGGACTCGATGCTCTCGCTACGGCACCGGCGGGCCGGGCTGACGCGGTGGCAGTGCGGTGGCTGTGGTTGGTTGTGGGTGTGCTCGGGTTCGCGCCGCAGCTCGACGGCTGCGCCCGCGATGGCAATGCACCTCCTGACTCGGGAACGGTCGCCTTCAGCATTGCCGAGGGCGGCGTGTTGTGCCCCGGCTGCGCCGGTCTGCAACCGCCTACCAAACTCCCGCAGCAGGCCTACCGCGATCTCCTGGCACTGAATGACGTCGGCGCAGAGCTCCCCACGCTGGACGCCGCGCACGCCGCCGCGCATCGGCGGTTGGTGGCACGCTTCATCCGTCATCATCTCGACGAGTCGGCGCGCAACGGGCAGGAGCCCAAAGCGAGCGCTATCGACATCTGGGAACGGGGCGCGTGGGTCGCTTCGTAATCGGTACCGCCGGCCACATCGACCACGGCAAGACTGCCCTCGTCAAGGCGCTGACCGGCGTCGATACCGACCGATGGGAAGAGGAAAAGCGGCGCGGGATCACGATCGATCTCGGCTTCGCACCCATCGATCTTCCCGGCGGCGTTCAGGCGAGCGTCGTAGACGTCCCTGGACACGAAGGCTTCGTCAAGAACATGCTCGCGGGCGCGACAGGAATCGATATCGCGTTGCTCGTGATCGCGACCGATGAAGGCATCATGCCGCAGACCGAGGAGCACTTGGCCATTCTCGAGCTGCTCGGGGTGCGCCGCGGAATTCCGGTGCTCACCAAGAGTGACCTGGCCGATGCAGAATGGCTCGGCTTGGTGCGGACCGAGGTCGCTGGCCGGCTGGCGAAGAGCAGCGTTGCATGGACCTCGCCAATCGCCGTCTCCGCGGTTACCGGAGCGGGGTTGGACGTTCTGAGACAGTCGTTGGCAGAGATTGTGGACGGTCTTCCCGAGCGGCGTACGGACGATCATTTCCGACTCCCGATCGATCGTGTGTTTGCGCTAGCCGGCGCGGGGACCGTCGTAACAGGCTCGACGTGGAGCGGGACCGTCGCTGTGGGAGCGAGCGTGCGGCTCTTGCCGCTGGATCGGGACGCGCGCGTGCGGTCGATCGAAGTCCATGGGCAGGAGACGCAGGCCGCCGGCCCCGGCCGCCGCACAGCGCTCGCCCTGGTGGGTGCGGCGCGCGAGCAGCTCGAACGCGGTGACGTCGCCGTCACGGGTGCCGGGTGGGCTCCCACGACTACCCTCGACGTCTCGCTCCACGTTCTTCCAGCCGTCAGGAAGCCCCTCGCAGTTCGAACGCGAATTCGGGTGCATCTGGGGACGGCCGAGGTTCTGGGTCGCGTCGCGCAGGTGCCGGCAATCACTCCCGGCCAAACGGGCCTCGCCCGGCTGTTGCTCGAAAAGCCGCTCGTCGCGCGCGGCGGAGACCACTTTGTGATCCGCAGCTTCTCGCCCGTCACCACGATCGGTGGGGGGATCGTGCTTGACCCGTTCCCACCCAAACGGCCCCGTGTCTCCGAGCGCGGCTTCCGCCTGGGTCAACCGCCCGCCGAGCGACTCGGTCGTTTCGTCGAAGAGGCAGGCCTCGGGGGCGTGCGTGTGACCGATATTCCCGTCCGCCTCGGCATTCGGCCGGGCGAAGTCGCACCGACGATCGAGGCGACGGGGAAGGGTGTGCTGCAAATGGTCGATCTGCTCGTGGCACGCCGCGCGATCGCGGCGGAAGTCGACCGCGTCGCGAACGCCGTCGCCGAATACCACGACGCGCACCCCCTCGACGCGGGGCTTTCCCTCCAGGCGCTGCGCGCGAGTGTCAACGCGCCAGCCGCGGTGCACGATGTGATTATTGACTTCGGGGTGAAAAAGCAGGCATTTGAGCTTGCGGAGAGCGGCGCGGTCGTCCGGAAGCCCGGTTGGCAGGCGGCGATGCGCAGCCGTGCAGGTGATGCCGGTGGACGCATCGCGCAACGCCTGGCTGATGCACGCTGGCAGCTCCCGACGGTATCGGAGTTGGAGCGGGAACTGGCGGACCCCTCCGTCCCGGCCTTGCTGGCGCATTTGGCGCGCGAGGGCGCTGTCGAGCGGGTCGACCAGGAGCGCTATGCCGTCAAGCAGGCCCTGGAGGACTTCCGGCGGGCCGTCGAGGAAACGTTGCGGGAGCTCGGCTCGGCCACGCCGGCGCAATTTCGGGACCGGCTTGGCCTGACTCGCAAGTACTTGATCCCGCTGTTGGAGTGGGCTGACCGGCGGGGTATTACGAGCCGTAAGGGGGATACCCGGGTGCTGCGTTCTTGACAGGGTGGAAGCGCGCTCCCTAACGTTGTATAGGAAGTAAGTCACCACGCGCCCGTACCAAACAAGGAGAGCGGTCTAACGCATCTTTACGTTCGCAGAGGAGTCGGGGATGAAGCTGTACGTCTGGGCATTGCTCGTCGGAGGGCTGAGCGTAGTTGCAGGTGTAGACGGGGTCCTGGGACAGGCATCTCCTCCACCACAGGTGGAGTTGAAGCAGAATTACCCGAATCCCTTCAACCCGGCGACCACCATTCCGTTCACCTTGAACGGTGAGTTGTTCGCGAACGGCCACCGGCCCAAAGTCACGCTCAAGATTTACAACGTGCTGGCGCAACACGTGGCGACGCCCATCCTGCAAGGCACGGGCGAAGATCTCAACGATCTCGAATTGACATGCGCCACGCCGAGCACTGGCTGCACGTTCAATGCGTACTGGGACGGCAAAGTGCTGAGGACGGACAAGGAAGCGGCTTCGGGCGTCTACATCTATCAGCTGGTTGTTGACGGGAAACGATTTACGAAGAAGATGATTGTGATGAAGTAGGCGGTCGAAGGCAGTCTAGGGCAGTCGAGGGCGGTCACGGGACTAACCCGAGCCGCCCTTGCTTTTCACCGCCTTCGCTCGCCCTCGTCCGCTCTCGACCGCCCGTGCTGTCCTTTTGGCATATTTTTCGGGCACGTCCGTTGCCCTAAGGTTCGCCATGATCCAACCAGATAGACTGACGATAAAGGCCGCTGAGGCCCTGCAGCAGGCCGCGGCTCTCGCTCGCTCCAAAGGCAATCCGGTCGTCAACGACGCCCATCTGTTTTACGCCCTTCTGCAGCAAGACGAAGGCATCGTCGTTCCGCTGCTCCAAAAAGCCGGGCTCAATGTCACGCAACTGCACGCCGAGACCGAGAGGGAGATCGGTCGCTTCCCCAAGCAGTCGGGTGGGGCAGATGCGACGCTCTCGCGCGAGTTGTCGCGCGTTCTGGATCGCGCCGACGAAGAAGCAAAGAAGCTCGGCGATGCCTACGTCTCTACGGAGCACTTGCTGCTCGCGCTCGCCGAGGAGAAAGGGACGACTGCCCGCCAACTGCTCTCGGCGAATGGCGTCGATCGCAACCAGTTGCTTGCGGCGCTCGAGGGTGTGCGTGGCGCGCATCGGGTGACCGATCAAGAGCCCGAGAGCAAATACCAGGCGCTGCAGCGCTTCACTCGCGATCTCACCGAAATTGCCCGCAAAAACAAGCTCGACCCGGTCATCGGCCGTGACGAAGAGATTCGCCGCGTGATGCAGGTGCTGTCGCGGCGCACCAAGAACAATCCCGTGCTGATCGGCGAGCCCGGTGTGGGCAAGACGGCGATCGTCGAGGGACTGGCGCAGCGCATCGTCAATGGCGACGTGCCCGACTCGCTCAAGAACAAGCACCTTGTCGCGCTCGACATCGGCGCGCTCGTCGCCGGCACGAAGTACCGCGGCGAATTCGAGGAGCGGCTCAAGTCTGTCCTCAAGGAGATCACGACAACCGAAGGCCGCTACATCGTGTTCATCGACGAGCTGCACACGCTGGTCGGCGCAGGTGGTGCCGAGGGTGCCGTCGATGCGTCGAACATGCTGAAGCCGGCGCTCGCGCGCGGGGAGCTGCACGTCGTCGGTGCGACGACGCTCGATGAGTACCGCAAGCACGTCGAGAAAGACGCCGCGCTCGAACGGCGCTTCCAACCCGTGTACGTAGGCGAGCCCAATGTGGAGGACACGATTGCGATCCTGCGCGGGCTTAAGGAGAAATACGAAGTTCATCACGGAATACGGATAACCGATAACGCTCTTGTCGCCGCTGCGACCCTGTCCCATCGGTATATCACCGACCGCTTCCTGCCCGACAAGGCGATCGACTTGATCGACGAGGCGGCAGCTCGGCTCCGCATCGCGATCGACTCGCTGCCGCAGGAGATCGATGAGGTCGAGCGGAAGGTGACGCAGCTCGAGATCGAGCTGGCCGCGCTGGCCAAGGAGAAGGACAAAGCCTCCAAGGAGCGGCGCGAAAAGATCCAGCAGGAAATCGCCGAGCTGCGCGAGCGGTCGAACGCGATGAAGGCGCAATGGACGGCTGAGAAGGATGCGATCCAGAAGATCCAGGCGAAGAAGGCGGAGCTCGAGCAGCTGCGCATGGAGGCGGAGCAGGCCACGCGTCGCGGCGATCTCCAGAAGGCCGCCGAGATCAGTTACGGACGCCTTCCCGCGACCGAGAAGGAGATCGCGCAGCTCGAGAAGCGGTTGGCCGAGATTCAGAAGAAAGACAAGTACCTAAAGGAAGAAGTTGACGCGGAGGACATCGCGGAGATCGTCTCGAAGTGGACCGGCATCCCCGTCACCAAGATGCTGGAGTCGGAGAAGGCGCGGCTGCTCAAGCTGGAAGACGAGCTGGGCCGTCGAGTGATCGGGCAGCGCGAGGCGCTGGCGGCGGTGGCAAACGCGGTGCGGCGTGCCCGTGCGGGGCTGCAAGATCCGAATCGCCCCACCGGCTCGTTCATCTTTCTCGGGCCCACTGGCGTCGGGAAGACCGAGACGGCCCGCGCGCTCGCGGAATTCCTGTTCGACGACGAGCGCGCGCTCGTGCGGCTCGACATGTCGGAGTACATGGAGAAACATGCGGTCGCGCGGATGATCGGCGCGCCGCCGGGCTATGTCGGGTACGAGGAGGGCGGCCAGCTTACCGAAGCGGTGCGACGCCGGCCGTACTCGGTCGTGCTGTTCGACGAACTCGAGAAAGCGCATCCCGACGTATTCAACGTGCTGCTCCAGATTCTCGATGATGGGCGTTTGACGGACTCACAGGGTCGGACGGTCGATTTCCGCAACGCCGTGCTGATCATGACGTCGAACCTCGGCTCGCAATATCTCATCGAGGCGGGGACCGGGAACGTCGCGTGGGAGCAGTCCGAGACGAAGGTGATGGAGCTGCTGCGGCAGTCGTTCAAGCCGGAGTTCCTGAACCGGGTGGACGACATCATCATCTTCCGGCCGCTGTCGCACGAGGATATCGGGAAGATCGTCGACATCCAGATCAAGCGGGTCGAGCGGTTGCTCGGCGATCGCAAGATCACGATCGAGGTCACCGCGGCGGCCAAGCAGCTGCTCGTGGCCGAAGGTTACGATCCGGTGTACGGCGCCCGGCCGCTCAAGCGGGCGATTCAGCGGCTGTTACAGAATCCGCTCGCTGTGGCGGTGCTCGAGGGTGAGTACACGGAAGGGGACCGGATCCGTGTCGATCGGGCGAAGGACGGAAATTCCATGACGTTTGAGAAGGCACGGGAGGCGGTGCGCGCCTGAACACCCGTGCGTCGTGCGTAATAACTACCGTGCGTGGTGCGTCGTGCGTGGTGCGTCGTGCGTGACGCGGGGATGGACGCGGCGCTCGAACAGGCCCGTTTGGCTGCCAGCAAAGATGAAGTTCCGATTGGGGCGGTCGTCATGCGTGGCGATGAGATCGTCGCCGAGGCGCATAATGAAACCGTCGCCCGCCGGAACCCCACGTTGCATGCCGAGATGCTCGCGATCGAGCGGGCGCTCGACGCTCTCGATACCGACCGGCTGACCGATTGTACGCTGTACGTCACGATCGAGCCGTGCGCGCAGTGCGCCGGCGCGATTGTGCTGGCCAAAGTCGGGAAGCTGATTTTTGGTGCGTACGACGAGAAAGCGGGGATGTGCGGGTCGTTAGGCGATTTGGTGCGGCATCCGCGGTTGAATCATCGTGTGGAAGTGACGAGTGGGGTGGAAGCAGAGAAGTGCGCGGAGTTGATCAGGGAGTTTTTCGCCGCGCGCCGCGTGTAAACGGTTAGTTCTCGCGCCGCGCTGTCGCGCAGTCTTGGCGGATGCCGGATTGCTGCGACCCCTGCCGAGGCGGCACATTATGGCAATGCCGATTCCGCTTCCCAAGTACACGGTGGACATGGTGCGGGCATTCCCGGACGACGGGAATCGCTACGAGCTGGTCGAGGGCATGCTGCTCGTGACGCCCGCGCCCGCGTCCGATCACCTCAGATCGTCATCTCACGGTTGATGTATGCCTTAACGAACTATCTGGGCGTCGATGGGCCGGCGTACGTCGTAAGTCCAGGTGAGATCGAGATCGCACCCACGCTTCACCTCGAACCGGATCTTTTGGTGTTTCCGTCATCATTCGTGCCCGGCACGAAATGGACCGAAATGAAGGGCTGGTGGCTGGCCGTGGAAGTCCTGAGCCCATCGTCCAAGCACTATGATCGCGATTACAAGCTCGAGGCGTACCTGCGCGTGGGCGTCAGGGAAGTGTGGATCGTCGATCCCGCGGACCGCTGTTGCGAGATCTCTTCCGCCGACGGCCGTCGCGGGATTGCGGAGTACGACAAGGTGCGGTGGCATCCGAGGGGGTTGCCGGAGCCATTGGTATTTGATGTCAGTGAGATCTTTAGAGTTAGGGTTCCTCCGCCACCGCTTTAACATCCGCAGGTAGAATCACGCTGCCGAACAATTGCGTTTTGATGGCAGGGAGCGCTCCCCAAAAATCAGCGGTGCGACCGCTTCGCGGGACAACGCTTCGACGCGTTGGTTGAGCTCCGCCACCACCTGAGCATTCTGATCGGCCACGTTCGTCTTCTCCGATGGATCATGCGCGAGATCGTAGGCCAGCAAAGCCTTCGAGCGCGAAGCTCGCCTCTGGGCTGTAGAGTCGAGTGACAACCAAATCACGCTTGAGGTAATGGAACGTCATCCGGAGGGGGGGTGGGTTCAGCCGCAAGAGGTTCAGAGATTCCCAACGACATCAGAGGGAATTGATGCACTCGTGTCCACGATTGTCAGAGAGGCGAAACGAAACGAGGATTCCTAATCAGTCATCCTTTGAGCGCGCCGCAGCGAGTGCTGTGGTGGCGGCATGCAGTTGATCGTCGGTGACATACGGTGCCGGTCCGAGTCGCAGCACGTCCCCCCGATAGTCCGTCCAAATGTTCTTCTTGCGCAGGGCCTTCTGCATCTTGGCGGGCCGCGTTACCGGCACCGTCAGGAACCCCCCGATCGCATCGTTTTTCGTTCCATCTGAGAGGATCGCGATCTGATGCTGGCTGAGCTCGCGCAGCTTCTGCGGCGTGAGCTTCTGCTCTTCGAAGAACTTGAACACGGCTGCCGCGCGATAGTGACTCGTGAAGTCATAAGTCGCGCCGGCAAATCGTGCCGGGCCAGGGCCGTACGCGACGCGGCCGTCCTTCGGTGCGTTGCTGAGATCGGTGAATTCGCTGAACCACCCTGTAACGACGGGTCGTAACTCAGAACTTTCCGGAAATCGCAGAAACGCATTGCCGGGGCCCAGCTGGCAGTATTTGTAGCCACCGCCCGTGACATAGGCTCGCTGCAATCCTTCTTCTATTAAGGAGAATGGCACGACGTTGAGCGCGTGATAGGCGTCCACCAGCAGCTCGGCCCCCACCCGCTCAGCGGCTTCCTGGACCGCTCGGAGATTCGGGACGATCTGCGCGGTCGCATACAGAACAGCCGATACGAGAATCGCGGCAGTGCGATCGTCCACGGTCACCGCGATGCGCTCGGCCAGCGAGGACACAGGCATCGCCGGCACTTTGATGACCTCGATCCCCTCTTCGGCTAACCGATCGAGCTGCCGCCGAATCGTGTGGAACTCCCCATCGGTCGTGACCAGTTGCGGACGCTTGCGGAGCGGCAGCGCGGACAGGAACCGCACGACCAGTTCATGAGTGTTCTGCGCAAGCGCGATCCGCTCCGGCGTGTCGTCGAGCAGCCGCGCAAAGCCGCGGCGTACCTCGTTGGCCTTCTGAAACGCGAGATCCCACACGTCATCGACGTGTTCGGCCGTATCGAGCCATGCCTGCTGCTGGGCGTCAAATGCGACATCCGGCCACGCTTGATGAGAGTGGCCGGTCAAAAGAATCCGTTCGGTAACCCTGAATCTTGTGTAATGCTTCGCCAGTTCTTCAGGATTGATCACGCCTTTACCATCCTTAAGGAACATTTTTTTTCAAAGAGCCGCAGCACGCATGTCATCCTGAGCGACCCGCAGCGTCGCGAAGGACCTGCTGTTAGCATCGTCACAGTTCTGAACGAATGGCCCAAAGATCAGGGAATGCCGGTTGGTTGAGCGTCTTGAGCAGATACTCAGCTCCGGCCGAGCCTCCTGTCCCAGCCTTCGTCCCGATCGTCCGCTGCACCATCTTCACGTGCCGGTATCGCCATTCCATAAAACCTTCATCCAAATCCACCAGCCGCTCCGCGATCGACGCCACCGTGGGGTTCGTGCGGTACACGTCGATCAAAAGCTTCTGTACCTCAGGCGACGGCTGGAGCGGCAGCGTCACATCCCGGCGCAGCTGGTCCTGCGGCACCTTGTAGCCGTTGGCATTGAGATAATGAAGGAAAGCGTCCCACAACGTGGGTTGGGTAAAGCGTTCTTCGACGATGCGGCGATGCGCGCTGCCGGCCGGATAGCGCTCGAACGACGGGCGTGCCTTCTTGCCGAGCGCGAATTCGATCGCGCGAAACTGGTGTGACTGAAACCCGCTCCCCGACTCGAGCCGGTCGCGGAACGCGAGAAAGTTCAGTGGCGTCATGGTCTCGAGCACGTCGATCTGCGCGACCAGCGTTTTCAGGATCGTGAGAATGCGCTTGAGCGTCGCCGCGGCCAGCGGCGTGTCGTTGCCACGCAGCATCCGCTGCAAATAGTCCAGCTCGTGCAGCACTTCCTTGAACCACAGCTCGTACACTTGATGAATGATGACGAACAGCGTTTCATCGTGTTCCAGCTGCCCTGCGCGCGGTTGCTGAAGCGCGAGCAGCTTGTCGAGCTGCAGGTAACTTGCGTACGTGACTGTCATGGCTCCTCAGTAGCTTCGGATTGACACCACGCGCCACGCGCCACGCACCACACACCACGCACGTTTCATGTGGGCCTCGGTTTGTACTTGTTGAGCGTCGCGTAAGCATCCGGCCAGGGAAGCGTGTAGCCTTGCTCATATGCCGCATGGCGGGTCCAATAGGGATCCCACAAATGCGCTCGCGCGAGAACGCATAGATCCGCACGTCCGGCTGCGAGGATCGTATTCACGTCCTGATAGGACGAGATGTTGCCCACGGCCATCGTCGCGATCCCGACCTCATGGCGTATGCGGTCGGCGAACGGCGTCTGAAATTGGCGGCCATACTGGGGCTTCGCATCAGCGATCGTCTGGCCCGCCGAGACGTCCGTGATGTCACAGTCGTGTGCCTTGAGGAGCCTGGCGACTTCGACGGCATCGGCCGGCTGCATCCCGGCGGGATGCCAGTCCACCGCCGAGATGCGCACCGACATCGGCTTGTGCGCCGGCCAGACCTTCCGGACGGCGTCGAACACTTCGAGCGGAAACCGCATCCGGTTCTCGAGCGAGCCGCCGTATTGATCCGTGCGCTTGTTCGTCAGCGGAGAGATGAAGCTCGCCAGCAGGTAGCCGTGCGCGAAATGCAGCTCGAGTAGGTCGAAGCCGGCCTCTTCGGACAACTCAGCCGAGCGAACGAAGTCCGCCTTCACCTGATCCATGTCCGCGCGCGTCATCTCTTTCGGCACCTGCGAGTGCGGGAAGTAGGGCAGGGGGGACGCGGAAATGATGGGCCAATTGTCGGATGGAAGCGGCTCATCCATTCCTTCCCACATCCGCCGCGTGGACGCTTTTCGACCAGCGTGGCCAAGCTGTACGGCAATTTTCGACGACGAATTTCGACGTACAAATTCGACGATTCTTTTCCACGCCGTTGCATGTTCAAGCTTGTACATCCCCGCGCAGCCCGGCGAAATCCGCCCCTCGGCGGAGACATCGGTCATTTCGACGAACACCAGCCCGGCGCCACCAACCGCGCGACTGCCGATGTGCACGAGATGCCACTCGTTCGGCATGCCGTCCTCGGAGCTGTATTGGCACATGGGACTTACCACCACACGGTTGCCCACGACCATCTCCCGCAGCTTGAATGGCGTGAACATGGGGGGAGGTGCGTGGTGCGTGGTGCGTGGTCCCTCAGTTGTGTGGAGCGTGGTGCGTGGTACGTGAGACTGCTTCTCGGCTTGCTCCGCGTACCAGCGATCGACGGTCTCGACGAATTGCGGGTCGCGGACTTTCAGATTGTCATGCGTTATGCGAAGGCTGCGGGTTAGCAGGTTAAATGCAAACTGCAGCGGGTCGAGGTTCATGTAGCGCTCGGTATCCTCGAACCACTGCAGGCTCACCTGCGCCGCTCGCTGGAGGCTCTCGACCGCGGGGCGGCGCTCGGTTTCGTATGCCGCGAGCGCTGCAGGCACGTCACGCTCGCGTTGCAACGCACTCGCCAACGAGATCGCGTCCTCGATCGCCAGCTTGGTACCCGAGCCGACTGAGAAGTGCGCGGTGTGCGCGGCGTCCCCCAGCAGCACGACGTTCTCGAACGACCAACTGGTGTTCTTGACCGTGACGAAGTTGCGCCACAGCGAGCGATTCTTGAGCAGCCGATGGCCGTCGAGCTCCTTCTCGAACAGCGCCTCGCAGAACGCGACGGTGTCGCCTTCACTGGCGCGATCCATCCCGGCGCTGCGCCAGGTCTGTTCGGTGGCCTCGACGATGAACGTCGAGTGGCCCTCCTCGTACTGATATGCATGCACCCGCCACAGCCCATGCTTGTCGCGCTTGAAGTAGAAGGTGAAGGCGGGGAAGGGCCGCGTCGTCCCCAGCCACACGAAGCGATTGGGTCGCTCGTCCATGCTTGGCTGAAAGTGCTCGGCGTACTTGGCGCGCACCGTGCTGTTGAAACCATCGGCGCCGATCAACAAGTCAGCGTCCCGGTAAATCTCCGGGTCCTTCACGTCGGTCCCAACTTCGACGCACACACCGAGCTGCTTACAGCGCTGGCCCAGCTTCGCGAGCAGCGTGCGGCGCGAAACGCCGCTGAACCCATGGCCTCCCGACCGAATGACGAAGCCGGGACGCTGGTGAATGCTGATATCGTCCCAGTGGAAGAATTCGCGCGCGATGGCGTTGTAGGTCTCGGCGTCGGCGGCGGCGAGATTGTTCTGTGTCGCATCGGAAAAGACGACGCCGAAGCCGAACGTGTCGTCCAACCGGTTGCGTTCGAGGATCGTGATCTCGTGCGCGGGGTCGGCCTCCTTCATGAGTATGCCGAAGTACAGCGCCGCCGGCCCGCCGCCGATCGCGACGATCCTCACTTGACGAGCTGCCCCGCGATGATGAGGTGCTGGATCTCCGTCGTCCCTTCGTAGATCCGCAGCGCCCGCACCGAGCGATACAAGCGATCGACGGGATTGTCGGCGAGCACGCCGCGGCCGCCGAGGATCTGGACCGCATCGTCCACGATCCGCTGCGCCGCTTCCGTCGCAAACGACTTCGCCATCGCCGCCTCGAGCGTGACCCGTGGGGCGCCTTTGTCCTTTTCCCACGCCGCGCGATACACGAGGAGGCGCGCCGCCGTCAGCTCGGTGGCCATGCGGGCGAGCTTTTCCTGAATGAGCTGGAAATCGGCAATGGGCCTGCCGAACTGCTGCCGCGATTTCGCGTGGGCGAGCGCTTCGCTCAGCGCGCGCGCCGCCATGCCGCACGCGGCCGCGCCCACCGTCGCCCGCACGCGGTCGAGGGTCGCCAGGCCGAGCTTGAAACCTTCTCCTTCCTTATCCAGGCGGCATTCCCCGGAGATCCGGGCTTTCTGAAACGCAATCTCGCCGAGGGGATGGGGTGCCGAGAGCACGAGCGGCTTCACGAACCGCAGCCCCGGCGTATCGGCGGGCACGACGAAGCACGCGATGCCCTTGTCACGTTTCGCCCCATCTGTGGTCGCGAACACGGTATAAAAGTCGGCGATTCCGGCGTTCGAAATAAACGTCTTCGTGCCGGAGAGCACATACGCGTCGCCGTCCCGCTCGGCCTTGGTGCCGAGAGACGCGACATCGGAGCCGGCATCCGGCTCCGTCATGGCGAACGACGCCATCGCGCGGCCCTGAATCGCCGGCTCGAGCCACTTCTTGGGCATCGCGTCGTTGCTCGAGAGCAGCATCGGCACGATGCCAAGCGCTTGGAGCGCGAAGACGGCATCGGCGAGCGGCGACGTCGCGCCGAGGGCTTCGCGAATCAGGCAACAGGCGCGCCAGTCCTGATCCCGGATCGGCTCGAACCAGCCGGCGGCACCGAGCATGCCGAGGAGATCGCGGGCCTGATGACGCGCCGCCGCGTCATCCGCCGGCTCTGCGAGCGGCGCCAGCAGGCGGGTCGCGAACCTCGACACCTCCTCGGCGAGCGCGAGGTGCTTGTCGTCGAGGAAGGCGCGGATCGGAGCGGTATCACTCATCACGTGAATTTGGGCTCACGCTTGGCCCGAAATGCGGCGTGCGCTTCGCGGAAGTTTTCGCCCTGCATCAACTTTGCCTGAACCTCGGCTTCATACGCGAGCGCGGCTTCGAAGCCCAATGTCGCTTCCACTTCGAGCGCCTGCTTGGTCACGTCGAGCGCTGCGCTCGGCCCGCGTGCGAGCTTTTCCGCGACCGCGCGAGCCTCAGCGGGCAGCTGAGCTTGCGGCACCACGCGATTGTAGAGGCCGATTTCGAACGCGCGCTTGGCGTCGATGAAGTCGCCCATGAGCAGCAGCTCGGTCGCGTGTCCATAGCCGACGATGCGCGGCAGGAGCCATGCCGCACCCATGTCCGCCCCGGAGAGACCCACCCGCGTAAAGAGGAAGGCAATCTTCGCCGACTCAGCCGCGATACGGAGGTCGCAGGCCGCCGCGATTACGGCGCCCGCGCCGGCCGCCGTGCCGTTCAGCGCGCCAACGATCGGGCGGCGGCAGCGGCGCATCGCCAAAATCAGATCACAGGTGAGTTGCGTGAACTCATGCAGCGTCTTGAGGTCGCGGCCCAGGAGCGCGCCGATGATGTCCTCGACATCGCCGCCCGAACAGAACGCGCGCCCCGCGCCGGTGATGACGATCGCGCGCACGCCAGGCTCCGTATCGAGAGCCATGAACATGTCACGCAGCTCCGTGTAGACGGCGAACGTCAGGGCATTGAGCTTCTCGGGCCGGTTGAGTGTAATCGTTGCGACCGATGTCTTATCGTCGACCTGATAACCGACGACAGATGACCGAATACTCATAGCACCGCCACCGCTTCGATTTCGACCAGCGCTTTCGAGTCCATCAGCGACTTCACTTCGACGACGGCCATCGCGCAGTAGAACTTGCCCATATGTTTGCGATGGACTTCGCCGAGCGGCGTGAGATTGGCGAGATACGACAGCCGATCGGTGGTATAGACGACCATGCGGCCGATGTCCTCCGGCTTGCCGCCCGCCGCGCGTACGACCTCCAGCACGCGGCCGAGCGCGCCGTCCCATTGGCTCACGAAGTCGCCCACCGGCACGATCTGCCCCGCGACGAAGAGAATCCGGCCGCCCTTTTCGGCGAGCATGCCGTGATTCCAGCCGCTGGGGCGGGCGCCGAATGCTTCGGGGTTGATGATCTCAAAGGTCATGTTGTCTCGCTCAACACGTTAGTAACCCAGGGCTGCCGCCCGGGGTTAGAACACCCGCTCTGCAACCCCGTTAGGTCTTTCGCCGCTCAAAGCGCAAAACTTGAGCACCGCTCGCGCGACTTCCTCTGCCGAGATCAGTCGAGTCTGTCCGGACGCCGTAAGCATTGCCGCAAGCGCCGCCTCTGGTGCTTTTCCAGTTTTGGCCGACACGCGCGCGATCGATTCCTGTGTCATCTCGGTATCGACATACCCCGGACACACGGCATTGCAGACGACGCCCGTGCCCTCGAACTCTGCGGCGACGCTGCGCGTGAACCCGATCACTGCGTGCTTGGCTGCGGCGTAGGCGGCGATGTACCGCGCCCCGCCGAGTCCCGCGATGGACGCGACGTTGACGATCGCCCCGCGCCTGCGCTCGAGCATTCCACCGACGAACGCCTGGGTACACAGGAAGGTACCCGTAGCGTTCACGGCCAGCACGCGATTCCAATCCTCGAGTGTGATCTTGAGCAGTGGAGCGCTGTGTGCGACCCCGGCATTGTTCACGAGGATATCGGCGGGACCGGCCGCTTTTGCGAGCGCTTGGATACTGGCTGGGTCCGTCACATCGCACACCACCGCCTTCGCCCGCCCTCGACCGCCTTCGCCCGCCGACGCCCGCCCTCGCCCGCCATCGACCGCCGTCACTATCGCTTCAATCCGCTCTTTCGTGCGTGCCGCTACTATCACGGTCGCGCCCTCTCTCGACAACGCTTTCGCCACCGCGGCTCCAATCCCCTGGCCGCCGCCGGTGACGACCGCGACAGAGCCGGAAAGCCTCACAGCTCGCTTCCGATTTCGGCGAGCACCGCTTCTTCGAGAATTTCGCCCAGCAGCTCGATCGTGCGGCGTCCCTCTTCGGCGCTCGCGGCGGCGGGATCACCGAAGTAGGCACGCGCCCCGCCGGCCTCGACGAAGGTGCGCTTGCCGGCCTTGATCGCCTCGGATAATGACGTGGGGTTTGGCTCGAGCGAGCGTCGCACATCCTCACGCACTCGCTCGGGCTGCTCGCTGAGCACGATCGAGCTTTCGAATTGCCCGGCGTGGCAGGCGCCACTTCTGAACTCGGCACCCAGGCGCGAGCCCCAGGGTTTGCGGGTGAGATCGGGAAAAATGATGGGCACGAGGCGGTCGACGCGTCCCAGCTTCACCGCCTCGTTGAGCGCCGTGAGGTGTTCCGGATCGAGATGCGCGTTGGCAATAGCGAGCAGCCGAAACGCCTGGTCGGAAAGGCTGCGCGCCAGATCGACGATCACGGCGGTGACGGTGACCCCCGAGATCGATAACGTGCCGTTGAAGTCGGCGCCGAATCGGGCCGCCGTGTAGGCCAACGCCGGGAGGATGAGGACGACGTGGCCGCGAGCGGCAAGTCGTT
This sequence comes from Gemmatimonadales bacterium, assembly GCA_044869265.1. Lineage (GTDB taxonomy): Bacteria > Gemmatimonadota > Gemmatimonadetes > Gemmatimonadales > GWC2-71-9 > 20CM-2-65-7. Next base: position 32,312 of record JBIOXD010000035.1, on the reverse strand, counting down.
TCGCCCCGGCGCGCGCCATTGCGGTGGCAATCACGACGTCACTATCGAGCGGCAAGTGGGGACCATGCGCCTCGATCGCCCCCACGGGCAGCACGACCAGCGTGCGCCCGCGGTCCAGGTCACGCACTTCCTCCCACGTCAGTTGCGCGAGCTCATGAACCGGCATCAGAATCCAAGACGCCAAAGCGCCAAGACGCCAAGGTCGACGATACGATGAGGAGACATGACTCTAAATCTCGCTGATTGGTTGCTCGACGCACGGGTCCGGGAAGGCAAGGGCGACCGTCCGGCGCTGCTCACGGACCAGGGTGCCTATACGTACCGTGAGGTGCAGGCGCTTGCGAACCGGTTTGGGTCTCTGCTGCAAAGCGCCGGAGTCGAGCCGGAGCAGCGCGTGATCATCGCGCTCCCTGACGGGCCGGAGTTTGTCGCGGCGCTGTTCGGCACACTCAAAGTTGGCGCGGTGGTGGTGATGGTCAACCCACAGCTCGGGCTCGACGCGATCGAGTACTTCTGCAGCTACACGCGCGCCGTCGTGGCCGTCGTCCATCGGCATGGCGCCACCGTCTTTCAGGCCGCGCGCGGGGCCGCCGGCGCGCACCTCAAGGAGATCATCGTCGTCGGCGAAGCCGCCACGACGCGGGCCCTCGAAGGCGCCCCCGCGGCGCTCGAGACGTTCCCGAGTCACAAAGACGATGCGGCAATCTGGCTGTTCTCGGGAGGCACGACCGGACAACCGAAAGCAGTGGTGCAGAGCCACGCGTCGTTCGCCAATACGACCGTGTGCTACGGACAGCGGGTGCTCCACATGACCCAGCGCGATATCACGCTCGCCGTTCCGAAGCTCTTCTTCGGCTACGCCACGGGATCGAATCTGTTCTTTCCGTTTTCGGTTGGGGCCGCGACGGCGTTGTTTCCAGAGAAAAGCACGGCCGAGACCATCTTCGCGAAGATCAAGAAATTCCAACCTACGGTTCTGATTAATGTGCCGACCATGGTGAATCAGATGGTCTCCCACCCCGATGCGCCACGGCAGGATTTTTCCTCACTGCGGCTCGCCACCTCGGCCGGCGAAGCGCTCCCCGTCGAGCTGTACGAACGATGGACGAAGACGTTCGAGGTCGAGCTGCTCGACGGTTTGGGAACTGCCGAGATGTGGCACATCTTCATTTCGAACCAGCCGGGCTCAGTGAAGCCGGGTACGCTCGGCACCGTCGTGCCCGGATTCGATGTGCGGGTTCGGGACGATCTGGGGCACGATCTGCCCGACGGCGAAGTCGGGATGCTGTGGGTGCGCGGGGGATCTCGGGCGATTGGCTACTGGCAGCAGATGGACAAGACGCAAAGCGCCTTTCGCGGCGAGTGGTACGTCTCGGGCGATCTCGTCCGCCGCGATCGCGACGGCTATTTCACCTACTGCGGTCGAGCCGATGACTTGTTGAAGGTGGGCGGCCGCTGGCTTGCCCCGCAGGAAGTGGAAGGCTGCCTCCTGCAGCACCCGCTGGTGCGAGAAGTCGCGGTCGTCGGCATCGAGGACGCGAACGGGCTGACCAAGCCGCACGCGTTCGTCGTGGCCAAGGAGCAACGACCCGGGCTCGAGGAGGAGCTGCAGGAATTCGCGCGCAAGCGGCTCGAAGCCTACAAGGCCCCGCGCACCGTCAAGTTTCTCGATGTGCTTCCCCGAACGCATCTCGGGAAGGTCGATCGCGGCAAGCTGCGCCTTCAATGAGGGAGCAGGACCGATTACCTTGTGGACTCCTAGACGATAAGACGATACGACGACGAGACGTGGCTCTCTCAACTCAGGTTCTCTTGTCGTCCTATCGTCATGTCGTCTGATTAGTTCGGACAGGTGGCCGAGTGGCTGAAGGCGCACGCTTGGAAAGCGTGTTAGCGGGCAACCGTTACGTGGGTTCGAATCCCACCCTGTCCGCCTAGGTAGTCCTGCGGCGTATGTTGCGCCTTCTGCGTCTGTGCGTCTGCAGCTAGGACAGGTGGGTGAGCGGTTGAAACCGCCGGTCTCGAAAACCGGGGCGCTCCATGCGGGCGCCCCGTTTTGTGCGTGGGCACTGAGCGAATACGTGCGAACTGAGCGCACTTTCGCGAACCGAACGGCAAACATTATGGCAAACATTTTTTCAGTCGCGTGAGGTGCTGTCAATGAAGGAACATCAGTTGCTCACAATCACGGGAACGAAACCCACATTGCTACACGTCCTGGCCAACGTCGACCAACGGGCGACTGGCGAGTGGACTAGGGACCTCGATCGTGAAGAGGGCGTCGCAAAGATGAGCGTTTCCAGCAGCAGGGAAGATGCGAGTCATTGCTATGTCTGTAACGCGACAGCTAAGCATCGTGCGGCGGACGTGTGGTTCGGACTCCGTGGCGAGGATAGGCTGTGGATCTGGAATATCGTTCCAAGAGAAATCGGGCACATGCACAAAGATGAGTGCAATGCAGTGGTGATGGATTTCTACAACCAGCTCATCATCCCTTCGACGAAGGGATTGGGTGTTCACGTAGAGCTAACGGGGGACCAGGTGGGACTTGATGAGTGGTTGTCGAAGGAGACAGCGCAGAAACTGCGTGCATTCTCCGGTGGGGCGAACAAGGCCACAGGATCGTCGCACCCAACTGATGCACAGCGGTGGCGAGCATTTGTCATCGCAGCTCACATGGAACGGTCCAACATGACCGCCGAAGATGTGGCGCAGTGGCTTCGCGAAGAAGAGGAATGGGACCCGGAACAGGCGGAGGAGCTGGCGATCGAGTATGAGCAGGGCCGTGATCTACTGAAGGCGTACGACGAGCACCGCAACCTCGCGTAACGCTGAATCAGCGCTCGCTAATGTTCGTCAAGATCGACAATCGGTCATACCGGGACTGACACCGCGCCCGGGCTAGAACTAGAGCCAACGTAGCGGGATCGCGGATGGTATGATGCGCGGTTCAATGTCCGGATTGAGTCCGAGCAGCAGTGTCCTGACAGACTGCTGGTTTAGTTCAGCATTGATTGTCGGACCGATGGCAAGTTCTACAATCGGAAACGGGACACCCAGAGTGTCGTCTCTGGATGCCCGAATGGCTTGCTCCATGCTGACCGTGAAATACGGAATCACGTTCCCTTCAAAGTTTCGGACGCTCGGAAGATCGCCCCCGCGGTTGAGCACTGGTTCCACGTGGGCGAAGTGGACAAGACGCCACTCGCGCTCTTCTCGGAAGTCGGGGTGCTTGAAAGCAAATAAGCACTGGCCCATCACCGTCGCGAACGTGCGACACAGCTCCGGCAGGAAGGTGTTTGTAACCTCGTCGACCGGGCGCGCTGACTCCTCTTTTGCGAGCACTGTCAAGAAGGCGTCGATGTTGGTATCGATGATTCGGCGCTGTTCATCTTCATCGTAGATGACTTTTCGCATCACGCAGGGCCGACTCAGCAGGCGGAGAGTATGGAAGAAGTCAAAGCCGATCGCGTACCCACCGCCGCGCCCACGGTACGCTCTCCATTGACTCAGGAGATTCCCTGCTTCGCAGAAACACGCGGCAAATACTGAGTAGCCAACCTTGAAGGGATCAAATGTGGCCGTGGCTCGCTTGATGAACTCCTTTCGAAGTGACGACAGATCCGACATTTCCGCTCTGCGCTGAAGCCTGTCGCCGACGACCCCGCGTGCATACTGCAACTCCGACAGGTCGTTCATATAGCGGAGATCGGTCAACCAGAGGCTCTGGCTGGTCAGAATCCCGATGAGCCCATCAGCGGAGGTGTAGTGATAGAGAACACGAGGCAGCAGTAGGCGCTGTTCGCTCCAGAACGTCTCGCCTTCCTCAACGAGCGTCGAGAGTACCCGGACTTCTGGCTCAGTCAGGGGCATGGGTCTGCGGTGGGGTGATCATCACGCCGGTGCGGAAGTTCTCAATCGCAAGCTCCAGAAGGTAGATCGCACCTGAACCGATGGCGATTGCGCCTCCCTGACTACCCTGATCTGTTGATAGGGTCAGGCGACTGATATTGGGCGGCCGGTTGTCATTCGCCTTGCCGAACTTGCTTCGATCCGGGTGGAGAAACAGGGGATAGCCTGACTCTGAAAAAAGGATGCAAGAGACGTCCAATTCATAATCAGCATTGTTTCGGACCACTCGGATATCACACCACACGCGTCCATTCCGAATCTCCACCAGTGCCGAGCGCTCAAGCCCTGAGATGATAAGAAAGTCGCTTGATGCATGAAGGTCGATCCGATTGTGGGCAACAGATGCGATGTGCCGACGGTTCTGCTCACGCAACTCCAGGCTAATGGCAAGGTCCCCCGTATCATCGCTGCGCCACAGGGTTAGTGCCGGGCGGCCGCCCACGACGATCGGATCGGCCACATTCCTATACACGATTCCACCAATGCGAGCACGGTAACTTGTCGCCAGGCTCCAAGCCAATGTTGACCTCGGCGCGTATCTCGGTGTCGTAGAGCGCATCCTTTTTCTCGGCGCGCTTGTGGCGGGCTATCCTGAGTTTATCGCGGTGTGGTTCGTGTTCAAGGGAATTGCCGACTACCGAGTGGGGCTTCCCGAGGTCCGAGCGCGCCGCACGTTTCAACTATTCCTCCTGAACAATGCGGTGTCGTTGACCGGTGCCGCACTCGGATGGCTCGTGTGGAACCTGCTCGACCTACCAACATTCTAGACACTGGTTCTGTCGCTGGCGCACGTCGCTGCGCATTAGGTGCTCCGACCGGCCAAGGCCCGCTCAAGTAGTTGAGCCACTTCCCGCAAGCTCTCCGGCGAATGCTCCAACAGCCACTCAGTGAGCGCCACACCATGGCGCACCTTGTCGTATCGCACACGCGTCTCCGAAAGCTGACTGAAGAGATCGCCGAGCACCTTGTCGCCGCGAACACCAGTCAGCCACGCGGCGGTCGTCTGCTCGGCCGGCGGCGGATCGAAATATCTCCCGTCCCAGCGGTGGGCGTCGAACCACGCGGCGACTTCCGCTTCGGTGAGCGGCGTGTCGCGGAAACCTTCAATAGTTGACGCAACGGCCGCGATCGCGGCTGAATGAAGCAGATAGTTCTCGTACATGCGGCGCGGCAGGAAAGACACGTTGCCGTGGCGTTCCAGGTCCTCGCGATCTCGGTCAGTGCGACCTTCACGGTCGAAAACGAAGCCAACGGCGGGCGGCAGGAGGCCCCGCCCCTCGCTCAGCCGACGGTAGAGCTGGACCGTCGCTTCGGAGCGACGTGCATCGAAGTCCGCCGTGTGCATCACACCGACGATGGCAGTGCCGAGCAAGGGCTGGGCTGTCAGCCGCTGGACTATTCTTGGAAAACACAGCTCCTCAGTGGGACCCTCGACCCACAAGATCGCATCTGCACCGAACACATCTGAGAGGCGGGCACCAACATCCGCGAGCACAATGCGAAGGTCTCGCGCCTCGGCGACATCAAGTCGATCGATGATCGTCTCCCCATCCTCGATTCGCAGGCGTAGCAAGGTCTCCGGGTCAGCAGCCGTGATCGCTGTCGGCGAGTGCGTTGTAATGATGAACTGGTGCTGCGGGTGCTGCTTTAGGATTTGCATGAGTTTACGAACAGCGCCAGGATGTAGGAAGCTCTGTGGCTCGTCGATGATGACGGCCTGCCGACTGTCCGTTGCGACAGTCACGTAGAGCATGGCGAGGACCTGAGCGATGCCGGTCCCGCTCTCTGCGAGTGGAATCGCCAAGTCCGCACGCTCGTGCACCGGATCGATCGTCCAGAGTATGATCTCAACCTGCCCCCCGTCCCGCGGCCGGACACTTACGTCTTGCACGACTGGAAAGATCTCGTGGACGTATCGGGTCAACCGCTCGAAACGAGGCGGATTCCGGCCTTGAAGGTTTTCGAGCACCTCGGGCAGGTTGGACGCATCAGGCTTCAGGGTCACCGAGGTTCCCGAGGGGCAGGCCCCAATGTGGAGGCGCTCTGCATCAAACGCGTACACGTGGCCAGCCTTGAGGGATTCAGCGAGCCGCCAGTCGAAGCGGACCTCGGGATTAACTCCAGACAGGCCGTCCTGCGCCGCCTGCACGGAATCGGACCCTACGAGGCGCAACAGAGCGCATCGCTCGGCCCCCGGGGTTTCTGGTAACGCGAGAAACCGTGCGGATGCCAGGTTACCGTTGTTCCAAGTAGTAGCAATCATGTTGGCGTCCCTGACGGCTTCAGCGAAACTCTGAGCTGCCTGAGTACCGGTCGCCATTGGCGTCGGCACCCACACGTCACCCAGGCGGCGCAGAGATTGCCACAGTTCCTGACGAGAGAGCGCGAGCTGTAGGTTCGCAACAGAGAATCCAGGGGCGGGAAACCCCGGGGTCGGGATCGTTTTGAGACTACGGTGCGGATGGTGCCCGAACCGCAGGCTGAGAGCCTCTACGAGTGCCGTCTTCCCGACGTTGTTCTGCCCGACGATCACGTTGAAGCCGGGCGTGAGGGTGATTTCTGGCGTCTGACGGAAGCTCTTGTAGTTCTCGATTTGGAAGCTGGTGATGTGCATGCGCGAGGGCCACCCTCTACGAGGTGATCACTTGGCTTGCTCCAAGAACGGCAAGCGCCCTCATCGCTCGGCGGTTCAAGCGGCTCTTTCCTACGCGCAGCGGCGCGAGGATGACTCGAAACGCCTGCGCGAGGTGGCGTGCGGTGCGCTCCGCATCACCAGCACTCAACCCAGGTGCACCGGGCAGGAGCCACGCCCGCCACGCTTCTGGGCTCGTGATTCCCGCCAAGGCAGCCATTCCGCGCCCGTGCGCAGCGCCACGCAGGTGTAGAAGGCCGCGCATCATGCCGGTAAACTCCATAGTCAGCCAGTACAGCTCCAGCTCGTAACCGGGCGGCCGCTCGCTGCCCTGAATGAGGGCCTTCGCCTCACCCGTCAGCCAAGCCCCGGGCACTCGTGGTAGGTCCTGCTCCTCCGGCAATCGCCCGAGGGCGTCAATGAGCGACCTTCGCGCTTGCCGTTGGTGCTGGGGTTCGGACGTGATGTTGTCGAGTGTTTGTGCGTGCACCGCTACGCGCCGTGCTGCCTCGCGATTGCTCAAATCCAAGGCACGCAGCAAGGCGCGCACACGGTCGCCAGCGACGGGCACGAGCGGGTTGCCTTGGCCGTACTTGGTACGCCGGTGCTCTTTACGGCCGTTCTCTGGCATCCCGCCCCACCTCCCCCAAAAGTCTGGCACCCGCCAAGAAAAATAGCACAATCCCATGTGTGTGCATCCCCCAATGGAAGGACCAACGGAGGTGAAGATGACCCGAAAGCCGATGCCGGCGATGGACGCAGCCCTTCGACTGGGCAAGACCTATCGGCGGCTACTGGACGACATCACAACTGGCCGACTGAAGGGCTGGCGTGAGGCTGGACGGTGGTACTGCGACGAGCGGGATGTCGAACGTCTGCGCCGTGAACGCGAAGCTGAAGCGGTCGCACGGTAACGGAGCGAAGGCAGGCATCGTGACACGTCACAGCGGCGGTCGCGCTCCAGCTTCTGCGGAATCGCGAGACACAATCCTCACGACCGATGAGTTGGCCGCGTGGCTGAAGTGCTCGCCGGCACAGGCACGACGACTCCCGATTCCGTGCCTTCGGTTGGGGTCGCGGAAGTGTGTCCGCTATCGGGAGGCGGACGTTCACACCTGGATCGAGCAGCAAGTGAGGGGGAGGACGCGATGAGCGGCACCGGCACTTTCCGCAGTCGGAGCGGTCTATCAGTTCGCGAGAGTCTTAAGAAGACTCTAACGGCGATCGAGGAGAACGCACGCAAGGCGCTCGATGAAGCTGCCCAGGTCGGAGTCGAAGCCGTTCGGGAGACTTTGGGCCATCCGGGTCATCCCGACCATCCTGCTGCTCCCGGTCTCGCACCACACCTCGTATCTGGCGCGCTCCGCGAAAGTGCCGTCGTCCTGACGCCGAGCGAAAGTGTCCGCCGAATTTCTGTCGGTGGTGAATCGGCTCCGTACGCGGCCAGCTTGGAACTTGGTTCTCGTTCCACAGGCATCCATCCCCATCCCTTCCTTCGGCCGAGTATCGAGCGTTGCCGTAACAAGATGTTGGAACGCTTCAAGGCTTCCATGAAGAAGAACACCCCGTGAACGCGATACAGTCGCGCGACGTAACCGAGCTGGACTCTGCTCGTCGTGAAGTCGATAAGGCGACGCTCCGTCTGATCGATTTGGCTGAACAACTGAAGGGCATTATCACCCAGTTTGATGATGCAGCAAGCCGGCTGTACGAGCTGACAAGAATGGGGAGCCGTCCTCCCAAGGTTCTTGACCTCCTTGCAGCGCGTCAGGCGCGGGAACAGCCGTGACGACGACTGCCCTGCAACAACAGGACGGCGGTATGACCAACGTACAGGGTCGTGTCGAAACACGGCTCGCTGGTCGCCAGAACGGTCAGAAGTTGCTCTGGAGCAATGAGACCGAGCAGGCATTGCTCGGTGCCTGCTTGCTCGATGCCACTGCTGTGACGAAGGCAACCGGGATCATTCGCGACGCCGATGTCTTCTACAGCGAACGGCATCGGGTACTCCTTCAGGCGATGCAGGCACTCGTGAGTCGTGGTGATACCGTCGATCCGGTCACGGTGCGGGACGAGCTGTTGCAGCGCGGGGATCTCGATCGGGCGGGCGGTATGGAATACATCGCGACGCTCATCGATACCGTTCCGACTGCCGGCCACGCGGAGACCTACGCCCGGAAGATCTGCGAGTACGCGGAGCAGCGGGCGGTCCTTGCCCACGCACATCAGCTCGTCGAATTGGCATCCGACGCAAGCACCCCGCTGGACGTGTTGCGGGCGAAGATGGCCGATGCGGCTGCAAAGCTCCCAACGTCACGTGGTACTGGTCTATCCTGCTTCTCCGATCGCGAGATCCTGTCACTCCCTGATCCTGCGTGGGCGATCGATGCCTTCTTGCCACTCGGGGGACTGATCGAGCTGGTGGGACGTTGGGGAGCCGGCAAGAGTTTTCTACTGCTCGATTGGTCGATGCATATCGCCGCCGGCATGCCGTGGCAGGGACGGAAAGTGCAGCGGGGGCCGGTACTGTATGTGTTCGCTGAAGGGTCGATGAAAGCCCGCGTCGCTGCCTGGCGTGCCGCTCACGGTGTTGCTGATGACAACACCATTGGTGTCCGATTCGGCGCTGGTGTCGTGAACTTCCTCTCCGACGACGCGGTGGGTGCATTCATCGGCGACATAAACGCCGAACGACTCGGCCCCAGTCCGGTCATGATCGTCTTTGAAACGTTGACTCGGATGACGCCTGCGTGCGCCAGATGTTACGGTCAGGACGGCTCCGAATGGCGAGCCTTTCGATCACAAATTCGTCGCGAGCAGTGAAATGCTGGCGACTGACGGCGGCATCATACGGGCCAGCGCCTGGAATTGGGACCGCTTCCTAAGGCGACCTCGTTGGATCTGCAACCACGACATCGGTAGCTGGTCCTACAAACTGAACGAGGCGCCACTTGGCTCTGTCGTGGACATTGGAATCGAGTCGTTCGACTTTGGCCGCGCACTCGCGATCTACGTGCGTTATGCACCGACCAAATTTGCGCAAGAGATCCGTGTACTCTATGACAGCGGCGGTCTGAGTGATTGCAGCGTCCGTTGGGACCCGCTCACCGAACGCACGCGACCACCGTTACCCGCAGAGGTAGAACGATTCGGTGGAGATCTGAAGTGGGTTTGTGAGTTTGCCGAATTGCTCGAAGTCAGCAGCGTGCTGTATGGCGCAGATCCTGCCGCGCAGTTAGTGCGCCCCGAAGTCCTGGAGGCGTTCGAGCGGTGCCGCTCAAAGAGAATTGTCCTGCCCCACGTTGAGAGACTAGTGCGCCAGTCACGCCCGCGCCCCGTGCAAGTCATCAAGATGCGCGACGACACCCAAGAGAAGACGGGAGATCCGATGGCTGCGGCGGAGCTGATTCAAGCAGCTCGCCAGACCCTCAAAGGAATGGAAGAATGCCAGGCGGTAGGTCAGACGCTACGCCAGCAGCTCGCTGAGAACATCACCGCCCTCACAAACCTAGCGGCACTTCTCAGGCCGGACGGTCAAGAGGAAGACCCGCTCCTAATGGCAAAACTTTTGGGCGGGGCAGCGTCCACCCTTCCTGCTGCTGGCGTGGGTCAAGAGGACGAAAAGACGGAGATCGAGCTGGCGATGGAGGACCTGGACGCCGCCCTTGCGGCGTATGACGCAGCGACTGCCGACGTAGGCTTCACCATTGAACCAATCGGTGACGCACTCACCCGACTGGCCGTCGCGATTGGGCTCGCGCAGCCGCTCACACAGACTCAGCACAGCGGGCTGAACCTCAACTCGCCCGTGAACATTCCCGCCGTCGCGGCGGACATGGTGATGCATCGGCTGAGGAGTTGAGGAGCATTAATGGCAAACTCAACGCTGGCGAGTCTACTTCCTAGCTGGCGGACCGGACTTGAGCCACATGCGCAGCACCATTGCGGCTGTTTCGGGGATGCGGCGCTCACCAGCAACCCAGTATCTCATCGTGCGAGGGGCGATCCCGAGCTGTCGGGCGGCTTCGAGCTGGCTGAGGCCGATCTTGCGGAGGGTCGTGCGTAACTGTCGAGCGGTCATAGGCATCGAAGATTCAAGATAGGCACATTTTGCCGTCCCTAGCAACATAGGCAAAATGTGCCTATCTTCTAACTATATGTAGTCGCGGTTGAACCCCAACGAAGGAGGCTCGATGCGAGGACAAGGGAGAGTGTATCGCCCGATCGTACGCGGGAAGTCTACAGAGATTTGGTGGCTGGACTATTCGGTGAACGGCCAGCGTCATCGGGAATCGAGCGGCACCACCAGCAAGGCTGAAGCGCAGCGGATGATCCGCCAGCGCATCGGTGATCGAGAGGCCGGCAGGGTCATTGCACGGCCTGATCGCGTGTTCCTCGCCGAATACACCGAGGATGCGGAGGGCAAGAAGAAGCTCGTAGGCGGCCTGCGGTACCTGCACGAGTCGAAGTACGAGTTGGAGGGGCTGCGATCGCTGGACCGCACGCAGCAACTGTGGAAGCATCTGGAGAAGTTCTGGCCGGCTCTCACGCCGGTCACCGCTGTCACTGAGCTGCGTCTCGACGATTATAGGAGACACCGGCTCGGAGAGGGTGCGGCGTTGCAGACCGTGAAGAATGAACTGTCAGCTCTGCGCGCCGGCTTTAACCTTGCGATCAAGAAGAAGCTGATCGCGACCGCGCCGACGTTCGAGTTACCGAAGATTCACAACGCTCGCGAGGGATTCTTCGAGGACGGCGATCTCGCCCTGGTGCTGAATGATCTGCCCGAGTATGCGCGGCGCATTATCACATTCCTGCGTATCACTGGATGGCGTGAGGGTGAAGCTCTAGACCTGACGTGGGATCGTGTCGATTGGGAGCGACAGGGCATTCATCTGTCGGAGCGCCACACGAAGGGGAAGAAGGGGCGGCTGTTCCCGTTCGGTGTCGCACTCGATCTAAAAGCCGTGTTGGAGAAGTGCTGGAGCGATCGTGTCGCGGGCGACCTGTTCGTGTTTCACGGTCCGAAGGGCAAAGGCCGGTGTCACGAGCAGTCACTGCAGAAAGTATGGAAGGGTGCGACGAAGCGGGCTGGCGTGGACCGCATCATCCACGACCTGCGACGTACGGCGGCGCGTGACTTCATCGAGGCGGGGGTGGATAGGGCCGACGTGAAGCTGCTGTGCGGCTGGAACACCGATTCAGTGTTCGAGCGATACCTGGTCCGCAACAACGCCGATTTGGAGAAGGCTGTCGCTCGTCGCTTCGGCAACGGCAAACAATGGCAAACATTGGAGGGTACCCCAGCGGCATCGACGCCGCTAAGTTGAGTCGCTGTAACGTTGGACAGGTGGGTGAGCGGTTGAAACCGCCGGTCTCGAAAACCGGTATGCCCGCAAGGGCATCGAGGGTTCGAATCCCTCCCTGTCCGTCCGCGTTGGAACTTTCCGCTTTGCAAGTGTACCGTTCTGGTACAGCCTCCGACCGACATCCTCGATGAAGACCGCGTTGGCCGTCATCGCTGTCCTCGCTGTACAGCTCTCCAGTGCGCCGCTGGTGTGTTCTCAGACAGTTAATCGCCTCCTCATCGCCGAGCTGCATTTTGGTCTTGATTCGGCACGGACCTCCACGCTCGAGCTCGAGAAGGAAACGATCTACTGGGCTGAACTTGTGGGGTCAGGAACGCCGCTCGTAAAGCCGGTACGAGGCGGCCGCGAGGCGTTCCTCGTGCCGGTCGAAGACGGAAAGGCGCCGCCGCGTTTTCAGATCTATCCGTACGAGTCGGGATTACACGCGGTGAGCCTGGTGGATCGGAGCTCCGCGGGGATCGCTACTCTGCGCGTGTATCGTGACGTCGCCGAGACGGAGCGGGTGCGCAAGGAGCAAGATGGCGGCGTGATGGTTGGGCTGATGTTCGCTGGAGGCGCTCACAGCGGGCTGGGACTCGACTCAGTCGCCGGACCCAATCCGCGCGGCGGAAGCAGTTACGAGGCGTGTGTGCTCATGCAATCGAGTAACCGCTTCGCGACGTGCGTCGGCGGCGCTCGGCAGTACATGCCCGACTACGACGAGGTGGTCGGTTGGCTCTTCCTCGAAGAGCGCGCACGCCTATTCACTGTGACGCCCGTCGGCACGCACAACACGGATGTTGGCGTGGCTGTGCGTCTCAGCAAATCGTTGGGGGTCGGCTCGCACGGCGTCTATCCGGGCATGCTCAGCTTCGGCCTGCACTTGACTCAGCATCTTGCAGGCGGCGGCAGGCGCCGGGGTTGGAGTCTTGTCGCTGGGTGGCAGCATGGCTCACTGAAGGGCACGCACACCTCGAAGGACCCCGTCAGCGATCAGTTTGTTGCTGGACTGATTTGGATTCCGTGATTGGTTAGGACAATCGGAGCGCTCGCTCTCTTCCTTGTTGTGGCGCCATCGGCCGCGGCACAAGCGGGTCGTCCATTCGTCGAGCTCGGGGTGGGCACCCTCGCCCCCAATGACCCGTTCGTCGTCACGTTGGCGTTGCGCGCGACCGCGGGTTGGGAACTGGGTGGGCAGAATGCGGTCGTGGTCGAGTACTCGCGCCAGAGTGTCAATCGAACACTGGGGAACGACTTCGGAAAGTATGCCCGAAGCCTCGTCGGCCTCACGTGGCAGCACGCGTTCCATGATGTGTTCAGCGATCCCGAGCCGAAGAAACTGCAATACCTGGTCCGATTGGGCGGCGGGACGGTTGTGCGCGGCACTTTTCCCGAGGCCGTTGACGATGACGATCTCCGCAACGCGCCATTCGTCGACGTCGGGGTGGTCATTCGCTATCCACTATCCGGGCGGTTCGCCGCGGTCGGGACGGTGGAGGACGCGGTGGCATTTCTGCCGGCGGAGACGGTGCGCAGCTATTGCGCGATGCAAAACGGCCAGATGCTCTGCTATCCCAATCCTGGGCCGACCTTCTACACGGTCGACCGCCCCGCGAGCACACAACACAATCTGGGAGTTGTCCTGTCGATGCAGGTGCGGCTGTGAGGTCGGACGGCCGAACATCCTAGGCCTGCCGCTTCGATGCCTGCCGAATGGCCTTATAGAGGCGCCACGTGAGGCGACTTGCTCGTTCTCGTGCCTTTTCCAACTCGCCCCACGACGCCTGAGAAATGAGTTGGAGGTCGCGGACGAGGCGAAGGGAATAGGTCAGTTCCGCCATTGAGCCCACAGCTATGTCCAAATAACGAGCAAACTCGCGCGGGCCCTTTTTCGCAGAGCCTTCCGCGACATTCGCGGGAATCGCAAACGCGGGCGGCGAAGTTGAGACGATAAGCCGTATCGCTCTTCGACAGGGAATGATCGTGTGACACCGTAGATCAACAGCACGAGCTGGTGAGCGGCTTGCCACGCCTCAAGGCGCTCGTACGAGTTCATGGGAGTAACGTATTCCCTCTGTTTCAACGCGACATCAACGTGCGCTGAACGGCCGGGGGGCCGTCGGGCCGTCGGGCCGTCGGGCCGTCCGGCCGTCTGGCCGTCCGGCCGCACGGCCTGCAATATGACCAGCATGCCAACTCTCCTAAGTCTCCTCACACCCCTCGCGCTCCTCCAAGCCGTCGAATACCGCTCTCCAGCGGGCGTTGAGTACCGCGCCCAACGTGATACGGGCGCGATTGCCAGAGCCGAGAGCGCACTGGCGCGCGATCCCCGCAACGTCGAGCGGATCATCCAGCTCGGCGTCGCGCAATCGGGTGTCCGACAATTTCGGGAAGCAATCGCGACGTTCAGCCGCGGGCTGCAGATCGCGCCGAACAATCCGCTGCTCTACCGCTGGCGTGGGCATCGCTACCTGTCGGTGCGCGAGTTCGATCGTGCGCTGAGCGATCTCCAGCGCGGCGCACAACTCGACAGCACGATTTACGGCATCTGGTATCATCTCGGCATCGTGCGGTTCGCCAGGCGCGATTTCTCCGGCGCCATGGCTGCGTTCACACGCGCGCTCCCGCTCGCGCCGGATTCGGCCGAGCGTTCGGGTGCGACCGATTGGCTGTGGATGGCGTTGTCGCGCGCCGGCCGCGGTGCCGATGCCCAAGCGGTGCTCGATCGGCGTCCCGATACGCCGCCCGGTGGCAATGCGTACACGCAGCGCCTGCGGCTGTATCGCGGCGAGGTCTCTCCGGACTCGATGTTCACGCCCGCCGACACGAGCGACATTCAGATCGCGACGCTGAGCTATGGCATCGGCAACTGGTATCTGGTGCGCGGTGACAGCGCGACCGCGCGCAAGTGGTTCGAGCGCTCGGTGGGGTCCGGCGGCTGGCCCGCGTTTGGGTTCATTGTTTCCGAGATCGAGCTGCGCAAGAAATGACTCTCCTGACTCTCCTCGCCCCGCTGTACCTGCTGCAGGGAGTCGCAGCTTCCCCTTCGCGCAGCGCTGCCGACACCGAATCGGCCCAGCAAGTCACGATGCGATTCATCGACGCGATGCGGGCGAACGACTGGAAGGCGGTCTCGGCGTTGATGCACCCCGCGGCGCTGCGTGAGCTGCGTGAGTTCTTTTCGGTTTTGATTGAAGCGCCGAACGCCGATCCGATCCGCCGGGAGCTGCTCGGCGTGTCGAGCGCGGCCGAAGCCAAGGCGCTGTCCGACACCGCGATGTTCGAATCCCTGTTGCGAGTCACCGCCAGATCGCCCGAATTGGCAGACGCGTTCCGTACCGCGAAGGTGCAGATTCTCGGCCAGGTCAACGAAGGGCCCGATACGGCCCACGTGGTCTATCGCATGCAGATCACGCTCGAAGGCACCCCGGTCACGACGCTGGACGTGTTCTCGCTCGCGCGCTCCCCCGCGGGCTGGCGCGGATTACTCAAGGGAGATATGGCCGCCTTCGCGGCCGCGATTCGGGCCGCGGTTCAACGCGAGCAAGCACCCGGGACTAACCGGCGTCCGTAAAGACCCTAGATTATCGCGCCATGAAACGACGCGACTTTGTTGTCACCCTGGGTGCGGTCGCGGCGATGCCGCGGCTTGCGAGAACCAAGAGACTCGATCGCATCGGCCTCGAGACGTACGCGGTGCGTCGGGAAATGGCCAAGGATCCCGACAAAGCCCTCGCGGCGATCCGGGCGATTGGGTACACCGACGTTGAATTGCTCTGGTCCTTCAATCTCTTCGGGCGCACGCCGCAGCAGGTCGCCACGACGCTCAAGAACGAGGGACTGCGAGCGCCCTCGTGCCACATGTCTGTTGAACCGATCTTCGTCGGCTGGGAGCGGAGCCTCGAGATCGCCAAGCTCCTGGGTCACGAGTACCTCTTCGTCCCCGATTTCGGCGAGTGGACGACGAAGACGCTGGATAATTGGCGTCAATGGGCGGATCGCTTCAACGCCGCCGGCGCGGTTGCGCGGAAAGCCGGCATCTGGCTCGGGTTCCACAACGAGCCCAATCACCAAAAGCCGGTCGAAGGAAGAGTGCCGCTCGACGTCTTCATCGAGCGGCTCGATCCATCCGTGACACGCCTGCAGCTCGATGTCGGCAACATGCTGATTGGCGGGGGCGATCCGATGCAGTACATCCAGAAGTATCCGGATCGCTTTTGGAGCTTCCATCTGAAAGATGTCGTCGCCGACCGCTCGAGCGACACCAGGCTCGGCACGGGGATTTTCGACTTCAAGCGTTTCCTGGCGGCCGTGCCGAACCTCGAGCAGAAGCCGTGCTACGTCGAGGACGAAAGCCCTGCGGACGAGCTCGGCGCCGCGCGGGCGAATTACCAGTACCTGCGCGGACTCGAGTTCTGACAGACGGATAGCACCCCGTTTCTAGAAGACGCCAAGACGCTAAGACGCCTGAGTGGGGAACAGCGATCAGCCTAACCGCTGAATACCACTTAGGCGTCTTGGCGTCTTAGCGTCTTCTGTATTCGGGGTGCAAGTTACTTGTCATGCTGCTGCTCGTGGCCCATCTGCTCGTACAGGACACCGTCATCACGAGTTTCCTGCAGACGGTCGACGTGTCCTCCGGCCGGATCGACACGGTGTACCGCGAGACTCGACATTTCGAAGCGCCCAATTGGTCACCCGATGGGCGCTTCTTTCTGTTGAACAGTGATGGTCGCCTGTATCGACTCGACATTGCAACGACGCGTCTCGAACTGCTGCCGATCGAGTTCGTCACCCCGCGCATGAACAACGATCACGGCATCTCGCCGGATGGAAAATGGCTGGTCGTGAGTCATGAGCCGACCGAGGATTGGCTCACGTCGAGCATCTACCTCGTGCCCATCAGCGGCGGAACGCCAAAACAAATCACGACGAGATCGCCCAGCTTCTGGCACGGATGGTCTCCCGACGGCAAGACACTCGCGTACGTGGGACGGCGGGGGCCCGACAATGAGTTCGACATCTACACGATTCCCGTCACTGGAGGGGAGGAAAAGCGCCTCACCACGTGCCGGGGACTCGATGACGGCCCCGACTACTCGCCGGATGGGGCCTTTATCTATTACAACTCCTTTTGCAGCGGCCGAATGCAGATCTGGCGCATGCGTCCCGACGACGGCGGCGCCGAGCAGCTGACGCGGGATGAGTACTCCAATTGGTTCCCTCATCCCTCGCCCGACGGTCGCTGGATCGTGTTGCTCTCGTATCTCGAGGACCAGGGGCAGGACCATCCCTTCGGCAGGCAGGTGAAGCTGCGCCTGATGGATCTTCGCGATCGCTCGGTGCGCGATCTCACGCCGGCATTCTTCGGGGGGCAGGGAACGATCAATGTGCCGTCGTGGTCGCCGGATAGCCGGCGCGTTGCGTTCGTGAGTTTCGAACAGAACCCCGAATCCAGGAGACGCTAAGGCGCCAAGACGCCTGAGTGGTGCGTCTTCTGTTTTCGGGGTGCATGTTACGTCTAACAAGAGGACGATTCGATGACTCTCGTCGTAAAGATCGCACCCCAACAAGAAAAAGACGTCGATCTCTCCCGCACCTACGACGCAGTTGTGGTGGGGTCGGGCGCGGCCGGCGGCATGGCTGCCTACGTCCTGGCATCGCAGGGCATGCAGGTGCTGCTGCTCGAAGCCGGCAAGCGCCTGAACATCGACCAGGAGCTGCGGTCGATGGAGTGGCCGTACGACCATCCCCGGCGCGGCCGTCTTCCTCCCGGCTCCATGGGGCTCGGCTTCAACGAGTACAACATTCGCCAGCCCCCCTATGCACGGGGCTCGACGTACAAGCACGTCTATTCCTACGTCGGGGGCTGGGACGGCGGCGACTACGTCAAGAACATTCTGGTGGACGAAAAGCAACACCCATACACCGGGACCAAATACGCGTGGGTGCGCGCGCGTGTGCTCGGTGGGAAGACGAATATCTGGGGCCGGCTGGCGTTGCGGCTCTCGGACTACGATTTCAAGGCCAAGAGTCACGACGGTTACGGCGACGATTGGCCGATTTCGTACGCCGATCTCGAACCCTACTACGACAAGGTCGATTTGCTGTTAGGCATCTCCGGCCATAAAGAAAACTTGCCGTATCTCCCCGATAGCCTGTTCCAGCGACCCAACAAGCTCACGTTCGCGGAGGTCAAGCTTCGCAACTCGCTCAAGGGAATGGGTCGAGTGGTCACGCCGTATCGGGCCGGCGTGACGACTGACGGCGTGAAGAACAAATACCGCAGCAAGTGCTTCGGGCGCGGTGCCTGCGGCCGGCGTCCCGGCGGCTGCGACATCCACGCGGCGTTCGACTCACCGACGGGGCTCATTTTTCCGGCGATGGACACGGGCAATCTGACGCTGCGGACCAATGCGGTCGCGCACGAGCTGCTCGTCGATCCGAACACGGGCAAGGCACGGGGTGTTTCGTTCGTCGACGCACAGAATCGCAAGACGTACGAAGCGAAAGCGCGCGTCGTCATCGTGGCGGCATCGACGCTGGAAAGCGCGAGGCTCTTGTTGTTGTCGAAGTCCCGGCAACATCCCAACGGCATCGGAAATTCGAGTGGGCACGTCGGCCACAACTTCTGCGAGCATGTCATGGGCCCGGGCGCGACCGGGCTCGTCAAGGAGCAGGTCGGCAAACCCCATACACTCGACGACGGGCGTCCAGGCGGTTTCTACATCCCACGCTTTCGCAATCTCCGCGACAAACAAGGCGCCTTCATCCGCGGGTACGGGTTCGAAGGCGGCAGTGGGCACTCGATGTTTCCGTCCGGGGGCAGCGCGCCCGGGTTCGGTGCCGCCTTCAAGAAGCGGGTGCGCGATTACGCCGGCGCGTTCATTGGGATGGGCGGCTTTGGCGAGGTACTCGCCCGATACGAGAACTACGTCGATCTCGATCCCCAGCTGAAAGACGCCTGGGGCATTCCGGTATTGCGCTTCCATTATCAGTTCAGCGACAACGAAAAGAAGATGTGCGAGGACATGGCCACGACCGCGAAGGAGATGTTCGAGGCCGCCGGGATCGAGGTCATCGGTATCGACAAGACCATGCTCACCGAGGGGTGGTCGATTCACGAGCTCGGCACCGCGCGGATGGGCACCGATCCTCGGACCTCGGTGCTGAATCAATTCCAGCAGTCGCACGACGTGAAGAATCTGTTCGTCGTGGACGGCTCGAGTCACGTGAGCGCGTCGTGTCAGAATCCGACCTGGACGATCATGGCGCTGGCCTGGCGCTCATGCGAATACCTGGCGGGCGAATTTAAGCAGGGGAACCTATGACGATCTCTCGGCGCGACCTGCTCAAAGCGGCTGCGGCAGCCGCGGCTCTGCCACTGCCGTTCCCAGGCCCTAGGCCCCAAGCCCCAGGCCCCAGATTTTTCACACCGGCCGAGTTCGCGCTGCTCGATGAGCTGACCGAGCTGATCATTCCGGCCGACGAGCAGTCGGGCGGCGCGCGCGCCGCCGGCGTAGCGACCTATATCGACGGGCGGCTCGCCGAATCGCTCGAATCCGACGTAAAAGCGCGCTGGCGCTCCGGACTGAATGCGGTGAACGCGCTGTCGCGCGAGATGCATCGCAAAGCCTTCCTCGCCGCGACGCCGGAACAGCGGGTCGCGGTGCTCACGCGGATGGCCGCTGCCGAGGAAGATCCGAAAACCCCCGTCGAACGGTTCTTCAAGGACCTCAAGTGGTGGACGGTGTTCGGCTATTACACCTCCAAGGTCGGCATCCATGACGACCAGCAATACAAGGGGAATGTGCTCCAGACCGGAGAGTACGCGGGTTACGACGCCACTTGAGACGGCGCGGCTGCGGCTTGTCGCCTGCACCCCCGCCCATCTGCTGGCGCTGATTGAGCGCCCGGAGGACTTCGCGAGTCTGGTAGGGCTCCCTGTCGCGGATGGTTTGCGGGGGTTTTATGTCAGCGGCGATGTGTCTCCGGAATGGTTGGTCGGCCTTCGCGCTGCCGCCGGCGGGCCGGCTGACCCCTGGCGGCACGGCTTCTTCATAGTCGAGGCAAGCACCCGGATCGTCATCGGCAGCGCGGGGTTCAAGGGGCCGCCCGACGCCGCCGGCATGGTCGAGATCGCCTACGGCGTGGTCCCGGCCCGGCAAGGGCAGGGTTTTGCGACCGAAGCGGCTGGCGCGCTGGTGCGATACGCCGCCGGCGATCCTCGCGTCCGGCTCCTGCGGGCGCACACCCTCCCCGAAGCAAATGCGTCGACGCACGTCTTACGGAAATGCGGCTTCGTGCACGTCGGTGCCGTCGTCGATCCTGACGACGGACTGGTCTGGCGCTGGGAGCGGAACGCGCCACATATTGGAACCGAATGACCGGTCAGGGAGTCTTCGCCCCGCCTGAGTGGCGGTCGCTGTCGGCCTGTCTCGGCCTCTCGCCGCGCGAATGCGGCATCGTCCGCGCCGTCTTCGACGGTGATTCGGAAAAACGAACGGCAGAGCGCCTCGGTTTGTCCCACCACACCGTTCACACATATCTGTGGCGCATCTATAGAAAACTGCGGGTGCAGAGTCGCGAGCAACTGTTGGTCCGCGTCTTCGCGGAGTTTCGCTCGCTCCCAAAACGAGGCAACGCACGCAAGCGCCAGGACAGCCGACACCGTAGTGATGTAGCCTGATCAGGTGACCCTGAACGGGGGTCTTGTCGTTCCACTTTGCAAGAACATGTTTGGCTTCGAAGCAGCACGCAAACGGTTCGCAACCGAGGGCCGCCACCTATGGATGCAGTGCGACCGCTAGGCATCGCCGGCTGGATGTTGCTCGCCAGCTCGCCGGCGGTCGTGTCTGCTCAAAGTGCTATGTCCTCGAAGGCCCCCGCTGCTCCCACCGCCGTGTCGTTGATCATTCGGACCGACGACATCGGCATGAGTCACTCCGTCAACATGGCGATGCAGCAGCTCGTCCGCACCGGGATACCGGTGTCGGTGTCGGTGCTGTTCGTCTGTCCATGGTATCAGGAAGCTGTGGAGATTCTGAAGCAGTATCCCAACGTCTCCGTCGGCATCCATCTCGCGCTCAATTCGGAGTGGAAGAATTACCGGTGGGGACCCGTCGCCGGCAGTGCCGCCGTTCCATCGCTGGTTGATGAGAACGGCTTTTTCTTTTCCTCCTCGGATGCGGTGCACCAGCGCAATCCCAAACTCGAGGAAGTGGAGAAAGAGCTGCGCGCGCAGATCGATCGCGCGCTGCGGTCCGGTGTGAAGATCGACTACGTCGATTACCACATGGGCACGGTGACGAAGTATCCCGAGTGGCGCACGCTGACGGAGCGGCTGGCGCAGGAGTACGGGTTTGGGATGTCGGAGTATTTCGGAGAGATCGAGGACTCGCCGCATTATTTCGCGGCGCCGGCGGTGAAGCTGGATACGTTGGTAGCGATGATCGACCGGCTGAAGCCGGGTCTGAACCTCATCGTCACGCACGTGGGCATCGATGATGCAGAGCTGGGTGCGTTGCTGGACATGAACACCAATCAGCCGTTGCCCGACATGAGCAAGAACCGTCAGGGGGAGTTGACGGCGTTGACGTCACCACGATTCAGCGCAGCCCTCAAGGCCCGCAACGTGGTGCTCCTTACGTATCGTGACCTGATCGCCAGAGAAGGCCTCAAGTCCATGCGCCGGCCCGTCGATTGAGGGCTGAGCCGGAGGGTTCAATGCAAAAGGTCTACCGTGCACTAGGGATCACGTTCCTTTTCCTCGTGGCCATCAGCGGGACGGCGCTGAGCCAGGGGCAACAGGTGTCGGGCACCGTCACATCCGCGACCACCGGTGAAAAACTCTGGGGCGTCACCGTGCGGGTGAAGGGCACCCAGACCCAAACGGTGACGAACCAGCAAGGACAGTTTTCGCTGGTTGCTCCGGCGGATGCGGTGCTGACGTTTGCGCAGATCGGCTATCGCGGCAAAGAGTCGCCGGTCAGCGGGCAGAGCACCCTCGATGTGACGCTCGAACAGGCGCCCACGATGCTGCAGGAGGTCGTGGTGACCGGCTATAGCACCCAGCGCCGGTCCGACATCACGGCCGCGATCTCGTCGGTGAATCTCGAAAGTACCACCCGGCAAACGTCGCCCAGCGTCCTGCAGCGTCTCGACCACTCAGTGCCGGGCGTGACGGTGAACAACAGCGGCTCGCCGGGAGGCCGCAGCACGGTGCGGATTCGCGGCGTGACCTCGTTCCAGAACAACGATCCGCTCTACGTCGTCGACGGCACGCCGTTGCAGGACTCGTACGTGAACTTTCTGAATCCGAACGACATCGGCGAGATGCAGGTCCTGAAGGATGCGTCCGCCTCCTCCATCTACGGCTCGCGCGCCAGCAACGGCGTCGTCATCATCGAGACGAAAAAGGGACGCGCCGGCGGGCGGTCCGCTCGGCTCGATGTCCGCACCGGTGTCTTGTCGCCCACGAAGGGCTACGACGATCTCGTGATGTTGGACGCGATTCAGTATTACAACGTGATCAAGCGCAGTTATCAGAACGCCGGCCGTCAGATCCCAACGGACGTGCGCGCGATCTACGGCGACACGCTGAATCCCCAGGTGGGCCAGTACACCTACGTCGATCCGTCGGCCATCGACTCGGTCAACTCGTGGGGCCAGCCGGTGCGAGTCCATGATACGTTGTACGCGTACCCGAACCTCCTGATCATGCCGGCCAGCCAGGGCACGAACTGGTGGAAGGCGGTGTTCAGCCCGGCGTCGTTCAGCGAGGCGAATCTGGGTATGTCGGGTGGCGGCGCGGACAACTCCTACAACGTGTCGTTTGGCTACCTGAAAACCAACGGCACGGCGGCCTACAGCCAGTTCCAGCGGGGGACGTTGCGGGTCAACACCGCCTTCCAGCTGGGGAAAGTGACGGTCGGCGAGAACGTCTCGTTCTCCCGCGAGTATGGCTACGGCGGCCACGACGACGGCGCCGGTGGAAACGCGGGCGAGGATGGCATCCTCGGCAAGAACATCCTCATGCAGCCCGTCGTGCCGATCTATGACATCGCCGGTAACTACGCCTCCGGCAAAGCGGTGGGGCTCGGGAATAACAGCAACCCGCTGAAGTTCGCGGCCGCGCACAAAGACGACCGCAATATCTGGGACCGGGCCCTGGGCAACGCGTATGCCACGGTCGACCTGGCGCGCTCCCTGGCGTTCCGCACGCGGTTTTCGTTCAACCTGGCTCAGGGATCGTTCAACGGCTTCAACCCCACGTTCTTCGAGAACTCCGAGCCAACAACGATCAACTCGATCACGCAGAACGCGACCCGGAGTACGTCGTTGACGTGGACGAACACGCTGACGTACACCAAGGCTACCGCGCAACACAACGTGTCGGTCTTGCTCGGGCAGGAAGCGGTTTCCCAGAACAGCAAGTTCATGCAGGGCACCATGGCCGACCTCCTCAACGAGGACCCGGCCAGTCGCTATATCGACGATGCGCTCGGTTCGGCGGCCTCGAAGAACGTGTTCAGCACCGGGACGCTCGACCGGCTGCTCTCGTTCTTCGGGAAGGCGGACTACAACTACAAGAGCCGGTACTATGCCAGCTTCACGCTGCGCCGCGACGGCTCGTCGAAATTTCCGAAGGCCAATCAGTGGGGAACGTTCCCGGCCTTCAACGTGGGCTGGCGCGCTTCACAGGAGTCATTCTTCCCGCAAGACGGCTTCTTCAGCAACGTGATGCTGCGCTTCGGATGGGGCCAGACCGGGAACGAGCAAGTCTCAGGTGGGCGGATCTTCGCGCGGTTCGGCGGCGATCGGGGCGACACCTACTACGACATCGCGGGGTCGGGGAACACGATCGTCGCGGGATACCGGCAGACCGCCCTCGGCAATCAGGACATGAAATGGGAAACCAACACGTCCACGAACGTGGGCGCTGACTTCGAGTTTCTCCAGGGCCGGGCAAACGTCAGCATCGACGTCTATAGCCGCACGACGGACGATCTGCTGTTCAATCCCCAGCCACCGGCTGCCGCCGGTCAGGCGGACCCGGCGATCCAGAACGTCGGAGCGATGAAAAACAGCGGTTACGAATTCGCCATCTCCTACAGCGGGACGGTGGGTTCCAATAAGGTCTGGAGCGTCGCCCTCAACGGGGCGCACAACAAGAACGAGATTGTCCGGATCGCAGGCGACCTCGACGGGTTCGTCGGCCCGGGCGGTCCGCAGGTTACCCGCATCGGCAATCCCGTCTTCAACCAGGTCGGCGGGCCGGTTGGCGCGTTCTACGGCAAGGTGGCGAACGGTTACTTCCTCACCGCAACCGAAGCGGCCGATCATAGGACCAACGCAGGCGGGACGTGCACGACGCCGCCCTGTCAGGACGGGGCCGAGGTGGGCCGCATCAAGTTCGTCGACGTAAACGGTGACGGCGTCGTCAACACCTCCGACCGGACGTTCATCGGCAGCCCGCATCCCGACTTCACGGGCGGGTTGGACCTCGGTCTCCGCGCGGGGGCCTGGGACTTCAGCGCGACCTTCTTTGCCTCGTTGGGCGCCGAGATTTACGATGCGCAGAAGGACTTCTATGTGTTCCGCGACTTCTCGACGAACGTCTTGAAGGACCGCCTCACGGATTCCTTCTGCATCACGGGCGATGAGGCATGCACGAACCCGGGCAATCCCAGCGCCAAGTACCCGCGGCTGAATCAGAATGACAACACGAGCGGCGATATCAGCAGCTACTTCATCGAGGACGGATCATACTTCCGGCTGAAGATGCTGCAGGTGGGGTGGCAAGTTCCCGCCAATCTGTTCAGCTGGTTGCCGTCTGCCCGTGTGTATCTCCAGGGCGAAAACCTGTTCACGATCACGGGATATCCGGGACTCGATCCGTCGCTGCCGGCGCGCGATTTCACCGGCGCCGCGGGCGACGTTCGGGACCAGTACCGCAATGTGGACGTGGGGACGTACCCGACCAACAGAACCATCACCGTCGGCATCAGCACCACTTTCTAGGGGTCGACATGAAAACATTGCTAAGATCGAGACTGGTGCTCACGACGACGATGCTCGCCCTCATCGGCGCGATCACGTACGCCTGTAAGGACTTCCTCGACACCAAGGCCCAGGGCACGCTGGATCAGGACGCGCTGGCGAACCGCGACGGCGTCGAAGGGTCGCTGATCGCCACCTACCGGATGCTGGACTGCAACAATGCAACCAGCGACAACTGGGGATGTGCGGCCAGCAACTGGGCGCTGTCGAGTATCACCAGCGACGACGCCTACAAGGGGTCCGAGGATTTCGACCAGCCCCAAGCTACGGAGCTGGAGCTGTATAACTGGGATAACGACCAGGCGATGGACTATCTCAACGTCAAATGGCAGGTCGCATACGAAGGCGTGGTGCGCGCCAACGCGACGCTGCGCCTGCTGGCGCAGATCCTCGCCCAGAAGCCCGGAGAGCTGACGGCGGAGGCCGCCTCGTCGATTGAGGGTGAGGCCCTCTTCCTCCGCGCGCACTACCATTTCGAGGCGTGGCGCGTATGGGGCAATGTTCCGTACTACTTCGAGGACGACGTCGACTTTCGGAAGCCAAATGATCTCGGTATCGATGCAGTCGGAAACCTGATTATTGCCGACCTCGATGCGGCGATCGCGAAGCTCCCGGACGCTCCGCGCGGAGGCCAGGCAGGACGGGTGTCATCCTGGACGGCCAAGGCGTACAAGGGGCGCGTGCTCATGTACCTGCATCAGTACGCGGCTGCCGTCACTGTGCTCCAGGATGTGAAGACGAACGGGCCGTACGACCTGGAGACGAGCTTCGATCATGTGTGGACGGGTTTCCCCGCGTTCGCCAACGGGCCGGAGACGATCTTCGCTTTCATGGCATCGGCCAACGAAGGTGAGCCGAACGGGCAGAACTCGAACTGGGGCGAACGGTTGAATTTCCCGCACTCGGGCAGCCCCTTCGGCTGCTGCGGGTTCCACCAGCCGTCCCAAAACCTGGCAAACGTCTACGCCACCGATGCCGTAACCGGCCTGCCATTGGCCTTCACCCAGCCCGTCGCCACGTGGAACAGTAGAGACGCGGAGTGGTCGGCATCGGTCGCCGACGTCGTCGATCCGCGGATGGACTGGACGATCGGCCGCGATGACGTGCCCTTCAAGGATTGGGGTCTCCACAGTTCACTGTGGATCCGGTCATTGAGCTACGGCGGCCCCTACAGTCCCAAAAAGAACGTCCATGAGCAGGCGAGCCCCGCGCAGAACCATGTGGGTTGGCAGCCGGAGCAGACGAATGCGGTCCACATGCACCTGTTCCGCTATGCGGATCTGTTGTTGATGCTCGCCGAGGCGCAGGTCGAGACCAATGACCTGGCAGGCGCGCAGGTCAACATCAACCTCGTCCGCGCGCGTGCGGGCGTGATGGCTCAGGGGTGTGGGCTTCCCAGTAATGCAGCGGCGGCAACCGCGCTCGTAACGCGGTATCCCCAGTGTGCGGGGGACACGCGCATCGCCGTACCGATCAACGATGCGTCGATCACCTGGGCGACGTACAGGGTTGGGCAATACACGGTGCCGTTTGCCAGTCAGGCGCAGGCGAGGCTGGCCGTCCAACTCGAACGTCGGCTGGAACTGGCGATGGAAGGCCAGCGCCTGTTTGATTTGCGCCGCTACGGTGGTGCGGTGGCTGCGCAGACGATGGCGGACTACCTGGCCCGGGAAGGGCTTCCGGTGCGGCGGGGGTACAAGGCCGTACAAGTGCCCTACGCGACGCCGAAGTTCGATCTATACCCGATTCCGGCCGCCCAGATCGATTTGAGCCGTGTCGGAGGGCAAGACAGGCTGGTGCAGAACCCCGGCTGGTAGCTGAACAGCGGCGCTTAGCGCCGCCGGACAACATACGCCGACAGGGAATCGCCGTGACTCGCTACGAGCACGGCGGTCCCTGTCGGCGTTTTCATTGCGCTGAGGCCGGTCACATTCCCTGGGGTGAGGAACCCACTCTCGCGCGGCGAAACCGCCGTGAAGTGACCGCCGCCATCACCACGCAGCCACAACCCGTTGCCGGCATCGGCAGGCGCCGTGTTGGGCTCGGTGTCGTAGAGATTCCCGGCGACGAGCAGGTCGAGATAGCCATCCCGATCCACGTCGGTCACGACGATTCCTCGCACTGGCGCGATCTGCGCGGCTGACGGCAGCGGCGTCGCGGTGAAAGTCCCCTGTCCGGTACGCTGTAGGTACAGGCTCGCGAACGTGTCAGCCTGGTAGTGCAGCGAGCCCGCAATCTGCGACGCGCTCAGGATGTCGCGGATGGAAGCGTGCGAGAAGGCGGCGTGATTGGGGAAACGCACTCCAATCGTGTACACCGGTTTGCCGAGCATCGCCAGGCCATACCAGGGATACTCTGTTCCGTCGAGCTCCGTGGTGAGGATGATATCGGTGCGGCGAACGCCGGTGTAATCGCCGGCATAGATCCCAAACCGGCTTTCGCGGGATGTCCGGTACGTGTGATTCTGGCCGAGGTTTCCGGCGACCAGATCCGGATGCCCATCACGGTTGAAATCGCCGCTTGCCAGACTCAACCACCGTCCGCGCGTGGGACCGATCCCCATCGACTCGGTGACGTTGCGCAAGTGCTGGCCTTCCTTCTTGAAGAACTGCAACGGCATCCAGTCGCCCGCCGTTACGAGATCCAGCTGCCCATCGCCATCGAAGTCAATCCAGAGGGCGGCGGTGATCATGCCCCCCCCCCCGGGCGTGACCAGCTCTGGGGCCACGTGTTCGGTGACGTCCGTGAAGCGTCCACCGTCATTGCGCAGGATATAGCTCCGGGTGGGATACGGATAATTGCGCGGCGTCAGCCGCCCGCCCACGAACAGGTCGGTCTTCCCGTCACCATTGAAGTCGCCGGCCGCCACGGCGGCCGTGGCAGTCAGCATCTGCGGCAATGCCGCCGAGTCGCGCTGGAATCGGCCACCGCCTCGGTTGATGTACAGCCGGTCCTGGAGAAAGGCCGAGATCGGCGAGAAGTGATAGCCACCGCTTGCGACGTACAAGTCGAGTCGGCCATCCCCGTTGGCATCAAAGAAGACCGCGCCCCAGTCCTGGTATCCGCGGTCGCGCGCCCACGGCTGCTCCTGCGACGACTCGGTCAATCGTCCATCGGGATGCTGCACGAATAGCTTGCCCGGCGTACCGGGGACACCGCCGACGAACAGATCGTCCAGGCCATCGCCGTTCGCGTCACCCACCGCGAGCGGAGGGCCCAGCTTGGACACCTGTTCCGGCAGGAGCGACTGAATCGAAAAATCAACGAATCCGAGATCCCGTTGTGCAAACAACGGAGCCTCCGCAGGGGCGAAGGGTCGAGCGAGTCGCGCCTCCCGGCTTGGGCTCGGGCGCGTCGCGTCGGCCTGCTTGGCGATGATGACGGTGTCGACAGTCAGATCGGTGAATGTTTGCAAGCGGCCGTCGGGCCAGGTGATCACGAGACTATCGACGCGCGCCGCGGTCCCCAGACCAAAGTGCGCGCGGTGGTCCATCGACGAGAGGTAGCCGTGATAGGGCGTATGATAGATGTACTGATGCTCACCTCCCGCGACCAGCATGAGCGTTGCGCCGATGCCGTGCGTATTCGGAACGTCGCCGCGAAGCTCGACGTCGATGTAATGCCGGGCGTCCCCCCCCCCGACCCCCCCGACCGGCCCGACGTTCTGATAGACTGATGCGGGAGCGTCGATGTGGCTCACGACCAGGTCGAGCGTGCCGTTGGTATCCAGGTCCGCGAAGGCCGCACCGTAGGAGAATCCCGGCTGATCGAGCCCCCAAGCGCGAGTCGTCTTCGTGAACGTCAAGTCGCCGTTGTTGCGGAATATGTAGTTCGACACGCGATAACTAGGCAGGTCCTGGAGGATCTTGAGCCGCTGTGGACTGATTTTCTCGGGGTCGGCTTCCGTCTGGAGCAGCTTGAACATCTTGGTCTGGTAGTCGAAATCGGTGACCGCCTTCGGATAGCCGCTGGTCACGAGCAGGTCCTTGAAGCCGTCGTTATCGCAATCGGCGAACAGCGCGGCCCAACTCCAGTGCGTGTACGCCACTCCCGCCATGCGCGCGATCTCGCTGAAGACCAGATCGCCCGTACTCGTCACACCGTTACTCAGCTGCAACGTGTTCTGGGTGTATGCCTGCAGGTAGCCGCGCCGCCTGCGCTCCATTTGATCGCTGCGGGAGACCGCCCCGCTCATGCGTTTGCGGGTGGGTAGGTCGTCCGGCATCATGTCGGTCTGCATGACGTCCGGCCAACCGTCATTGTCGAAATCGGCCGCATCGATGCCCATCCCGGCGAAGCTGGTATGCTTGAGCCAAGTGTGCGACTTGTCGGTGAACGTGCCGTTTCGATTGTTGATATACAGCACGTCGTCGGCGAGGTCGTCATTGGAGAGGTACAGGTCGGGCCAGCCGTCGCGGTTGAAATCGTTCACCACAACGCCGAGCCCGAATTGGGCCTCCGCGGAGATCCCCGCCTCACGCGATACATCGGTGAACGTCGCATTCCCATTGTTGCGATAGAGCCGGTCTTGGCCGGCGGAGGTCTGCCGGCGGATGCCGGCGGGGTGCAGTTCCAGTTGGCTGCGCGCGAAATCCTGGGGCGAGTTGCCGAGCAGAAAGAGATCGAGATCGCGGTCGCCGTCGTAATCGAGGAAGACGGCGTGCGCCGTGAACCCGGGATCGTCGATGCCGTACGCCTTGGCCGATTCGGTGAACGTCCGGTTACGGTTGTTGATGAACAGCAGGTTGCGCGTGTCTTCCGGCGTCGCCCACGGTGGCCCCGACATCGAGAGGTAGATGTCGAGAAAGCCGTCGCTATTGATGTCCACGAGACTCACGCCGCTCGCCCAGCGGCTCGTCGTGACGCCGGCCGATTGCGTGATGTCTTCGAACCGCATGTTGCCGCGGTTGAGATACAGGCGACTGGAGACCATGTTGCCGGTGAAGAAGATGTCGGGCAGGCCGTCATTGTCGATGTCGCCGACGCCCACCCCCCCGCCGTTGTAGAGGTACACGTTCGTCAGAACGTTGACCGAATCGCTGGTGGGGATCGTGTTCGCGAACGTGATGCCGGTCTCGCTGGACGACAACAGCTTGAACAGCGGCCGAGTGGTCGACTCCGCGCCTTTGCCGCAGCCCAACACGAAGGCAACGAGTGGCGCAAGCCTTCCAGTCGATCGCGTGAAATGTCGAATCATGGGGCTGAGAAGCTAACGCCCTATTGCGGTCCCGGGTATTCTTAGCGCGATGCTCAAACCTTCATGGCGCCGGGTCAGCGTGGTCGTGGCGTTCATCGCCGCGCTGGCGTCCGTCGTCATCCTGAACGCCGGCGCGGCGGGACGCGCGGATGGCACGGCCGCCACGATCGTCCTCAGCGAGGACGCGCACGCGAGCGGGATCGACTTCGTGCACCAGGCTCCCACGCTCGACGCGAAAGTCGAGCACGTCGCCCCGCACATAGCCGCGCTGGGCGCGTGCGTCTCCGTCTCAGACTTCAACAATGACGGCTGGCCAGACCTCTATTTCACATCGTCGCGCTTCGGGGCGAACAACGCGCTCTACCTGAACACACACGAAGGCACATTTCACGACCATTCAGCGCATGCGGGTGTCGGGGCGGTCAACCGGGCTGGAGAAGGCGTGTCGATGGGCGCGGTGTGGGGGGACTACGACAACGACGGCAGCGAAGATCTGTTCGTCTCCAAGTGGGGCTACCAGCAGCTCTTCAAGAACAACGGCAACGGCACGTTTACCGATGTGACGGCGCACGCGGGCCTCAAGCGCTGGATGAACTCGAACGGCGCCGTGTGGCTCGACTTCGACCGCGACGGCTTGCTCGATCTGTACGTCACGGGATACTTCCGCTCCGACATCGATTTCTGGAACCTGCGCACCACGCGCATCATGCAGCACAGCTGGGAGTTCGCGACCAACGGCGGCAAGAATCTGCTGTTCAGGAACCTCGGCAGCGGGCGCTTTGCGGATGTCACGGACTCGATGGGAGTGGGCAGCACGCGCTGGACGCTCGCCGCCGCCTCGGCCGATTTCAACGACGACGGTTGGCCCGATCTCTATCTGGCGAACGATTATGGGCCCGAAGAGTTGTACCTGAATAAGGAAGGAAAGCGCTTCGAATTGGCGCGCGCCGGCCTCGAGGATGACTCCAAGAGCGGCATGGCCGTAGCGTTGGGCGACGTCTACAATCGTGGCCGTCACGATGTCTTTGTCACGAACATCTCCGAGCGCGGCTTTCTGTTTCAGGGCAACAACCTCCGCGTCAATTTCCTGAAGGAGCTGAGCCGGTTCGACGAAGTGGCCACCGGCGTCGTGGCGGACGCAGGATGGGCATGGGGCGCACAATTCGGCGACCTGAACAATGACGGTCTGCTCGATCTGATCGTGGCCAACGGCTTCATCTCGGCCGACAGCGGGCGGGATTACTGGTATGCCATGTCGAAGATCGCCGGCGCGCAGGGCAACATCTTCGAGGACGCGAAGAACTGGCCGCCGATCGGCTCCGCCAGTCTGTCCGGCTTCGAGCGCTCGCGCGTGTTGCTGAATCGCGGCCAGGCCGGTTTCATCGATGTCGCCGAGCAGGCGGGCGTGACCGATCGACTGGATGGGCGCGCGGTGGCGATGGCCGACTTGTTCAATACGGGCTCGCTGGACGTGATCATCGCGAACCAGAAGGGCAGGGCGCTGCTGTACCGGCCCTCACCCCCTGGCCCTCTCTCTCTCCGGGCCTCACCCCCTGACCCCCTCTCCCTTCGGGAGAGGGGGAACCGTTGGGTGGGCCTCAAGCTCATAGGCACGCGGAGCAATCGCAGCGCTATCGGCGCCGAGGTCACAGTGGAGTTCGGGAACGTGCGCCAGCGACAGGTCGTGGATGGCGGCAGCGGATTCTGCAGCCAGAACGATCGGCGGCTGCATTTTGGCCTCGGGAGAAACTCCGTCGACCGCGTGACTATTCGGTGGCCGTCCGGAAAGGAACAGGTCCTGACAGGACTCAAGACTGACCAGTTGCATGTGATTACGGAACCGCAGTGACCCTCGCTCCGGCCCAGGCGCGCGCCCGGAGTTGGGGGGCGATCGCGATCGATCCCAAGTACCTGATCGTCTTCCTCATTACCCTCGTGCTCGTGGCTGGCGAGGCGCAGTACAGCATCCTCGGCGGCTACCAGCGGCTCGTGACGACGCTCGGAGTGTGCGTAGCTGCCGAGGTGTTCCTGTCGTGGTGGCTCCGGGGCCGTGTGGCGAATATCTCGAGCGCGTACATCACCGGGATCAGCCTGGCGCTGCTGACCAAGCCACAGGCCAATATTCTCTGGCCCTTCGCGCTCGGCGCGTTTCTCGCGATCG
>JBIOXD010000034.1:0-18768 GCA_044869265.1 Gemmatimonadales bacterium | reverse complement strand
CGCGTGGAGCTCGCCGACGGGCAGCCACGTCCGGTCCAGCTCGATGGTGAGGTGACGGGGACGACGCCGTTCGAGGTCCGGCTCCTGCCGGGCGCGCTGTCGGTCTTGGTCGGCTCCGGATTCGAGGCGAAACATGGCTGACACAATACTGGTCGTTGACGACGACACGAGCGCACTGGCTGCGATCGCGGAGCACCTGGAGCGTGCGGGCTATTTCGTCTGGCGTGCTACGACGGGTCAAGATGCGATCGAGACCTATCGTCGCGAGCGGCCCGACGTCGTGCTGCTCGATCTGCAGCTGGCCGATGCAGACCCCGGCCGGAATGGAAGGGAAGGGATCGCGACGCTCGGGCGGCTGCACGGACAGCGTGCGGCGGTCATTCTGTTGACCGACCCGGGTGACGACGCCGCGGCGGTCCAGGCGATGCAGCTGGGCGCCGAGAATGTCTTGACCAAACCGGTGGACCTGCGGCACCTCGAGGCCGCGATCGCGCGCGTGACGGAGAAGGTGCGACTGACGCGGGAAAACTCGCGCCTCCGCGCGCTCCTGGAACAGCCCGATACCCGCCCGCGTGCTCCGATCGACCGGCGCTACCAGGCCCAGTCGTTGTCAGAGATCGAGCGCCAGCACATCGAGCGGACGCTGCGGCATCATGGCGGGAACCGCACCCACGCGGCGCAGGAGCTGGGCATCTCGCGCGCCACACTGATCAACAAGATCAAGGCGTATAGCCTGAATCTCTGAAGACCGCATAGATTGCACGCATGGAAAAGCCGAAACTGAAAGAGCACGACGGGATGGTATGCCGGTCCTGCGGGAACGAGGAGCGCGCCTCCGAGGGTTATCCGTGTGCCGACTGTGGCACCTTCATCTGCCTCATTTGTACATTCCGCGGCGTCACGCGCTGCAAGGCCTGCGAACAGAAAGCCCAGTCCAACAAAGCCTAGCCCCGTCGTCGCTGTACCTCGGCCGCCAGGTCCTCGCGCGTCGCGCCCAATTCATCCGCCAGTTTGGTCAACGCCGCGTCCGTGCCGTGCCAGTCGCGGGCCGCCGCCAGCGCGTCGAGCGCGATGTTCTCGATCGCGGCCGTGCGCTCTTCGAGATCGCGGGTACGCACGGCGACTTCGCGGGCGAGCCACTGCTCCAGCTCCCGACGATCGACTTCCAGCTGTCGCTTGCGCAGGGCGTGCTGCAACGCCAGCTCGAGCTCCTCGAGATCGACGGGCTTGATGAGATAGTCGAACGCGCCAAGCTTGAGGCACTCGATCGCGGTCCGCGGCTCGTCGATGGCCGTGAGCATCACCACCGCGATGTCCGGATCCCGTGCCAGGACCTTGGGCAACAGCTCGACGCCGCTCGTTCCAGGCATGCGGATGTCGCACAACATCGCCTGCGGGTGGTCGGCAGCGACGTGCTCGAGCGCTTCGGCCCCGTTCGCCGCCGCGCGGACCTGATAGCCGAGACGCGAGAGGAAACGTCCGAGGGCCTGGCGAATACCTTCTTCATCATCCACGACCAGGACCGTCGTGCCAGAGGGAGATGGAGCCGCGGCAGGTGTGGCGGTCATGGCCGTCAACGTTGCTGACGTTATCTTGGCGCGTCAATGAGCACACGCACGAATCTCTGCGCAGTTCCCGGCATCACCGTCGGGCACGTGACGGTCGAAGCGCACGGCACCGGATGCACCGTCATCCTCGGGCCCGAAACCGGCATGCGCGCGGCGGTGTGCGTGCGCGGCCGCGCGACTGGTACGCGCGAGCTCGACGTCCTGGACCCGCGACATCTCGTCGAGCGCATCGACGCGATTCTGTTTACGGGCGGGTCGGCGCTCGGCCTGGGTGCGGCGGACGGTGTCATGCGATGGCTACGCGAGCGTGGCCGCGGCCTCCCGGTCGGCGACAAGGGAACGATCCCGATCGTTCCATCGGCGGTGATCTTCGATCTCGGCAACGCGGGCAAGCCGCTCGGCTGGCCGAGTGCCGATGACGCCTACCGGGCATGCGACAACGCGCGCGCCGATTACGACGAAGGAATTGTTGGTGTGGGGCGCGGCGCCACATGCGGCAAGGCAGCGGGACTCGAGAAGATGATGCCCGCCGGGCTGGGTTCCTGGGCCGCGCAGTTTGGCGATGTCATTGTGTCTGCGCTGGTCGTGGTCAACGCCGTGGGCGACATTCGGAACGCGCGCAACGAACTGATCGCGGCGGGGCGCGGCCCCGATGGCAAGTTCGTCGACAGCCTGCGCTATCTCGCCGACGGAGGCGCGCCCCTTGGCGATCCGGAACGGCTGAACCGCAATACCACGCTCGCCGTGATCGCGACGAACGCCGACCTCGATCGCGTCCAGCTGCAAGCACTCGCTCAGTCCGGCAGCGATGCGCTCGCGCGGCGTATCACACCGTACGGAACGCTGTTCGATGGGGACGTGATTTTCGCAGTCAGCACGGCGACGGTGAAGGCGAAGTCGGCGCTCCAGGTCGACGCGATCGCGGGCCTGGTGGTCCCGGAAGCGGTCGAACGGTCCGTGCGCCGTGGATAAGGTCGACCGCGCGGTCGACGATATTCGTCGCAAGTGGGTCCCGGATGGGCGTCTGGGCGTGTTCGACGTCTCGTTGCTGCCCAAGATGATCGACGGCACCACCACGAGTCGCGACGCGCGCGATGCCCTGCGCAAGCTCGCGCTCGAGACCGGGTTGGTCGAAAAGGTGGTGTTGTTGCCGAACGAGGTGGCGGCTCCGGCCGCGATCGTGACGGCCGCGGTGGCGCCGCTGCAGGGTGAGCCGCGAGTCTCCACGCCGCGCGTGAGCGAAGCGCTGCATGGCGAGCCGCTCGATGTCCTCGAGAGCCGTGAAGAGTGGCTGCGCGTCCGAGCGCCCGATGGGTACATCGCGTGGGTCCACGCGGGTTACTTGGCAACGGGTCCCCGGGGCTGGTCGGAGGACTGGCAAGAACGCGCTACGGCGCGCGCGCTCAGCGCCGATATCGTGACACCGGATGGACGCCGCAGACTGCCGACCGGCGGCCGAGTCGCGCTGCGCCGCGGCGTCGTGGAGCTTGCCGATGGACAACGCGGCGCCGTGGCCGCCGGCAGCGTGCGACGGGAGCAGGAGCTGCGTGTGGAGGCCCGTCACCTCGCGCTCCCGGAGCTGGCACAGAGATGGTTCGCCGGCGCGCCCTATCTCTGGGGCGGGCGCACCGAGTGGGGCATCGATTGCTCCGGCCTCGTGCAGGCGGTGTACGGGGCGCGCGGCATTGCGCTCCCGCGCGACAGCGATCAGCAATTCGGGCAGGGTCGAGAGATTCCGATGTCGGCGGATGGCAAGGGCTACGAGGCCGGCGATTTGCTCTTCTTTGCGGAACGCGGCCGGGTCTCGCATGTGGCGCTGTGGGCGGGCGCGGGCACGATTGTACACGCGGCGCTGTCGCGCGGTGGCGTGGGAAGTGACCGCCTGTTTGGTGACGAACCTCGCATGGTGCGGATGAGAGAGAGCTTGGTTGGGGTGAGACGCATTGACGAGGTGCGCAACAGCCCTAGGCCCTAGGCCCCAGGCCCTAGGCATTAAGTTTGTCCCATGCGTCTCATCCTCTTCGACCTCGACGGCACTCTCCTTTGGACCGCAGGGGCGGGACGGCGGGCCATTCACCAGGCCCTGCTCGATGAAATGGGCACGGCCGGCCCGATCGAAGGGTATCGGTTCGACGGCAAGACCGATCCGCAGATCGTCCGCGAGCTGATGGAGCTGGCCGGGCATCCCGACGCGCGCTCGGAGACCCGAGTGACCGCGGTTTGTCGCCGCTATGTCGAATTGCTGACGACCGAGCTCGAGAAACCGACCCAGGCGACCAGAGTCTATCCCGGAATCAGGGAACTGCTGGTCGCACTCGAGCCGCACGAAGCGAAGGGCCGCGCTCTGGTCGGCCTGCTGACGGGGAACGTGGAGCGCGGCGCCGCACTCAAGCTGCGCTCGGCTGGCCTCGATTTCGCGCGCTTCGCTGTTGGCGCCTTCGGCTCCGACTCTCACCATCGTCCTGACTTACCCGCTGTCGCGGCGCGGCGCGCCGCCGAGCGCACCGGACGGTCCTTCACCGGCGCGGATCTGGTGGTCGTCGGCGACACACCGGATGATGTCGCGTGCTGCAAACCGATGGGCGCGCGCTCGGTCGCGGTCGCGACCGGCTATTACGACGTGCACGCGCTGCGGGCCGCCGGCGCCACCCATGTGTTCGCCGACCTCGGCGATACCCAGACAGTACTCGAGGCCCTCTTCTCGTGAGCGTCGTCCGTAACGAGCTCGAGCTAAAGGCGCGCATCGACGACCCCGACGCGCTACGACGCGTCCTGCTGGCCGCGGGCGCGGAGCTCACGTATCGCGGCGCCATGATGGATCGGCGATTCGATCGCAAGGAACGCCTCGAGAAGCGGGACGAAGTCGTGCGCCTGCGCGTCTACCATCCGCTCGATCATTCAAAGGAATGGGGTGTGCTGGGCTGGAAGGGACCCGTGGGCAAGAAGGATGGGTATCGGCACCGGGAGGAGTGGGAGACGCGCGTCGACGATCCCAAGGCTGCGCTCGTCGTGCTGCGGCGTCTTGGTTATAAGATCGTGCTCCGCATCGACCGGGCGGTCGAGCAATACCGTCTCGGAGATGCGACTCTGCGGTTGGAGTGGTATCCCGCGATGGATGTGTTGCTGGAGGTCGAAGGCTCACCGGACGAGATCGAGCGCGCGATCGCAGCGACAGGTTTGCCGCGCGACATGTTCCTGGCGGAGTCGCTCCCGTATTTCAAGCAAGCGTACGAGGAGCGAACGGGGAAGACGGCACGGCTGGCCCGATGAAACTCCTCATGCCGCTGCGCGTGCCCGAGCTCGCCCCCTCGCTCGGGCGCATCATCGTTCCCCGCCGCCAGGAGGTGCCGTGGGTACCTCTCGACGACATCCGCGAAGAGCTCGCAACACGCGTCCTCGAGCTCGGCGGTGAGGGGCGGGCAGCCGAGGCCCGCGACTCGGTGCTCGAGACCACAGGGCGCCGGGCGTGGGCGGCCGCTTGGGACCATGCGGTGCGGCGCGCGGCGAGCCGGGTCGCCGAGGCACTGGACGCAGCATTCGCAGCCACCGCGCAGAGCGTGCGGATGCCGGGGCGCCGACTGCGGCGCCACCTGCTGACGAACGCTGAGAAACGCGCGATCGTCGCGCGCTTGGGAACAGGGGGCGGCGCGTTCGTCGCCGCCTTGGACGAGCTCGATGCCGCCGCGCGGCGGGTCGCGCAGGCCTCGGTGCTCGAAAAGGAGTCGCACGCCGCTTGGCAAGAAACGCTGCGCACCGTCGCGCGCCGTCTCGAGGCGGCATGGCTCGCGCTCGAGATCGCAGTCGACCAGGAACGAGGCCGTTGGATGGGGGACATCGCCGCGGTCGCGGGGTGGCGCCCACGACTCTGGCCCGTTTTCGTGCTCTGGCTTCCCCTCGCCGCAGTGCTCCTGTGGCTCGGTTTGGTTCTCGGCGGCTACGTGCCGGCCCCTGCATGGCTCGCAGCGCGCCTCGGCTTCTAGCTCTTCTGTTTCTGTGCGTTGCCGCGTCGCGCGCCACCGCGCAGATGCGGGTCGTCGAAGTCCCGATCGCCGGGAGATCGGGCCTGGATTCGCTCGCGCGCCTGGGCTTTGAGGTCGCCGACGTCCGGCGCATCGCGGGCGAGTTACGCGCGATGATCGTCGTCTCTGCGGAATCGGAGGCCCGGCTGACGCAACGCGGTTACCGCCCTGCGGTCCCCGCCCTCGCCCGCGTGCCGACGAGGGTGGCGGAAGACACCTTTCGAAACTTTCACTCATTCGACAAGCCGGTCAGCGGTATCCGCGCGACGCTGAACGCCTGGGCCGCGGCAGACACGAGGATTCAGCTGGACTCGGTGGGCGCGTCGTACGAGGGGCGACCGATGCTCGTCGCAAAGATCGGTGCGGCCGCCGATGACCCGGCACGGCCGAACGTGCTGTTCATGGCCACGCATCACGCGCGGGAATGGATCTCGACAGCCGTTGCGATGAAGCTGATCCGCTGGCTTGCCGACTCTGGCGGAGCCTCTCTCGCGGCGCGTGACGTGTGGGTGCTGCCGGTTCAGAACCCTGATGGATACCAATACAGCTTCACGCACGAGCGCTACTGGAGGAAGAACCGCCGTCCCAACGCCGGGGGCAGTTACGGCGTCGATCCCAACAGAAATTATCCAGGGTTTTGGGGCCTAGACGAGCTCGGCTCGAGCTCCTTTGAGTACGCAGAGACCTACCGCGGATCCGGTGCCGCCTCCGAGCCGGAGACGCAGGCGGTCGTGGCATTTCATGCCGCCCATCCACCGGTGGTCGCGGTGTCATACCACAGCTACGGCGGCCTAGTCCTCCATCCCTGGGGCTTTCGCGCGGGGGAGTTGCCGCCGGACTTGGCTCGCTACGCGGCGTTAGCCGGCACCGATCTCGTTCCCGCGGTGACCGATCACGTGCCCGGCTCGCCGCGGGATCATTACCATCCCGGCCCCGGCTGGAATCTCTATGCGACGAATGGCGAGTATACGGACTGGGCCTACCGGACTCACGGGACGATCGCATTCACGACGGAGGTCACCAGCGGTTGCTGCGTGCAGGGACTGTATTATGGCTTCGAATTCCCCGATGACAGTGCGATGGTGGAGCAAGTCTTCCGCGACAACCTCCCGTTCGTGCGCTCGCTGATCGATGCATCCGGCGATCTGGCGCGCGCGCCGGGCGCCTCCGGACTCGTGCCCGGTGCCCCGCGGTTCACCTCGCTCTGGCCGGACGCGTGGCTGAATCTCGATGCCGGCGCGCCGCGCCCGCTGTCGCTGACGCTGCGGACCGCGACCGGGGCGGTCGTCCACCGGAGCGCGCAGACAGATTCGTTGCGACGCGGCGTGCTGCGGACCGACTGGCGCACCGATCTCCATCTCGACATCGTGCGTGCGCTGCATGCGGAAGGATCAAACGTCATGGCGGAGCTCCTGTCCCTCGGCGGCGCGGAACCGCTCGACGCCGGCTGGCACGAGGACGGGTGGGGGCGAGATACCGTGCGTCAGGCGGGCAGCTACTCGTGGTTCGCGGGCGGCCGCGTCGACACGTTGACGTCGCCGCTAACCAATCTGCAGGGCCGCACCGCGATATGGCTGCAGCTCTGGACCAAACACTACGGCTCGACGTTTACACCCGAGCAAAATGGCGTCATTCAGTTCTCGGGCGACTCGGGGCGCACGTGGAGTGACGTGGCGATGATCGTCGGCGATGGCCCCAACTGGTATCCGCTGCGCGTCGACCTGCCCCAGGCCGCCGGCCGCTCGGGCGCGCGGGTTCGCTTCATCTCGAATCAATTCACCTGGTGGCTTGACGCGATTGGCTTTGCCTCCGACGCGACGATGGCATTCGCGCAGCTGGCCGTCTCAGGCGCTGCCGAAGTATCCGAGAACCCGGTCCGGAGCAATCAGGTCGTGATCTCGTGGCCTACTACCGTTGGCAGTGCCCGCATATCGGTGTTCACCTTCACCGGCGAGCGTCTGTTCGAGGCCAGGGTGAACGCGCCGAGTAACGAATACGTCTGGGACCTGACCGTGGACGGAGGAACGCGGCGCGTGGTCAATGGTGGATATGTCGTGGTCGTGGATGTGGATGGGCAACGTTATCGACGCCGGCTCTTCGTCGCTCGATCCGCGCCGTGAGTACGGTCGGCGTGGGCGTCGACCTGGTCGAAGTCGCGCGCGCGCGGGCGATGCTCGCCGACAAGGGCGCGCACGTATTTGATCGGTTGCTCACGCCGGCTGAAGCCGAGTACTGCCGCTCCCGTCCCGACCCGGCCGAGCACGTGGCGGTCCGGCTCGCGGCCAAGGAGGCGGTCTACAAAGCATTGCAGGGGAGCGATGCAGCGCGGGGCATCGGCTGGCGGGACATCGAAGTCACCCGGGCGCCCGACGGTCGCCCCGACGTCAAACTGAGCGGTCTGGCAGCGAGCCGCGCGACGGAGTTACGGGTCAGGAAAGTGCTCCTGTCGCTGTCGCACACGCACGAGGCCGCCGTCGCAATTGCAGTGCTATCAACAGATTGAATTCCCGACAAAATCACTCTACTATTGTGCCCGTGCGGTTTCTGACGACGTCTTTCGTGGTCACCGCCTGCCTTGCTCAGTCACTCGCGGGGCAGGCGGCTGACTCTTTGGGGTCGGCGCGGCGCCTGGTAGCTGCCGCGGCGCTCGCTGCCAAGGAGTACGCCTTGGGCGTGATGCCGGCCGGAGGGCAGATCACGCAGCCCGAGGAAGTCGAGGAGGCGAAGCTCTTCATACAGCAGGCGCAGTTCGATGTGCCGGGACTCCCCTTGTCGGTCCGCGCAGAAGCCCAGCGCACCATCACTCACATCACGACGTTGCTCGAGCAGCTTGCTCCGCCCGATTCGGTGCGGAGCATCGCCGATAGCCTGGTCGCGCGTGTGACACGCGCCGTGGGCGGCTCCGATGCGCTCGAGCCGCTGCCAACCAATCCGCCTTCACTCCCGCGCGGCGCCGTCGTCTATCGCGAGCGTTGTGCCGCTTGCCACGGAGAAAGCGGGGGCGGGGATGGACCCAAGGCCAGGACGCTCGAAGGTCCGCCACCCGCGAATCTCGCCGACCCTGCACAGATGAGCGGAATGCCGCTCGTCGAGATCTATCGGCGCATCTCGATCGGCACGCCCGGCACCGCCATGCCGGAGTTCGCGGGCGACCTCTCGGCCGAAGATCGCTGGGCCGTGACAGCCTACGTCGCGGTGCTGCAGTACGGCGGATCGGCCACGGCAGCCACGTTCGCCGCCGCACGACGACAGATCGATTCCGCGCTGTCGCTCCGCTCCGAGCAGGTTGCGGTCGATGCCTACATGACGTTCGAGCAGGTGGAGACGGCCGTGCGAGCCAAGAACCCGGGCCTGGCGAGCGAGCTGGAAGCCGCGTTCGCCTGGCTGCGGACACGGGCCGTCAAAGCCGATCAAGCGGAGCGTCACGCGATCCGCGGACGCCTGCTCGAGAGCCTCGAGCGCGCGGAACGCGTCGTGGCGGATCGGCCTTCGGGCATGAGCCTGTTCGTCACCTCGTTCTTCCTCATGTTGCGCGAGGGTTTCGAAGCGATTCTCATCATTGCGGCCCTGATGACGTTCCTCACCAAGGCCGGAGCGCCAGAACGGCGTCGTGACGTCGCGCGGGGCGCCTGGGCCGCGATTGGAGCGAGCCTGGTGACGTGGGCTCTGGTCGAACTGCTGTTCAGAATCACGCCCGGCCAGCGGGAGATCCTCGAAGGCGCCACGATGT
Organism: Gemmatimonadales bacterium; assembly: GCA_044869265.1. GTDB lineage: Bacteria > Gemmatimonadota > Gemmatimonadetes > Gemmatimonadales > GWC2-71-9 > 20CM-2-65-7. The sequence goes on along the minus strand of JBIOXD010000034.1, from coordinate 9,451 downwards.
TGCTCGCTGCCGGCGTGCTCTTCTACGTGAGCTACTGGCTGCTGTCGAAGATCGCTGCGGCGAGATGGACAGCGTTCATGAAGGGCAAGCTGGAGACCGCACTCTCGTCGGGCTCCGCCGTGGCGCTCGGTTCGGTCGCGTTCCTCGCCGTCTACCGCGAGGGCTTCGAGACGATCCTTTTCTACAAGGCGCTCTTCACGTCCGCCGGTCCGAGCGGTACCAGCTTTTCAGTTGTTGCCGGCATGGGCGTGGGCGCGGTCGCGTTGCTGCTCGTCTATCTGGCGATCAACGAGCTGGGATTGCGGGTCCCGATGAAGCCGTTCTTTGCCGTTACGGGCATCATGCTGTACTACATGGCGTTCGTCTTTGCGGGCAAGGGCATTGCGGAGCTGCAGAGCGCGCAGGTCATTTCACTGACGGTGGTAGAGAAGGCGCCCCGTTTGCCGGTGTTCGGGATCTACCCAACCCTCGAGTCGTTGGCGCTGCAGGGCGTGCTGTTGGTCCTGGCGCTCGTCGCTGTTGTCTGGGCCATGCGGCCCAAACCCTCACGCGCGGACAGCGGGCTCATTCAGTCGTAGGGATTGGGGTACGGCCTCAGGGCCGCCGGGGGCGGGGGCCCGCCACCAGTACATGAGCAATCCTCCAACAACGATGATCAGGATGCTGGTCACCTGCGCCAAGGTGAACGGATCCACCAGCCGGTCGTCTTTGGCTCGTACGAATTCGACTAGGAATCGCTCCGCTCCCGCGAAAACCAGGTAACACCCCCACAGCCAGCCCACGCCGTGGCCATGCGCGCGTCGCCGCCACAGCCACAGGAACACGAGAAACATGACGGCCGTCTCGTACAACTGCGTGGGATGGACCGCCACGACCTGCATTGGGTCCGTCCCCGGGGGAAACTGCACGCCAGTCGACTGGAGATTGGCGACGGTGGTCGGCGGCAGGCCGTCCGGGAACTTCATCGCCCACGGGAGGTTGGAAGGAACGCCGTAGTCGTCGTTCACCAGGAAACAGCCCACGCGTCCGATCGCGTAGCCCAGCGCAAGGGGAGCGGCGCAGAACTCCGCGGTGAAGCGGCCCGGCACCCGCCTGCGCCAGCCGTTGAGGAGAATCGCGGCCACGGCCCCGAGGAAGCCGCCATACCATACGAAGCCGCCGCGGCGAAACAGCGCGTCCGATTCGCCGGTCAGCACGACGTACCACAGCTTCGCGCCCACCAAACCGCCGATCACGCCGGCGATGATGATATCGGCCGCGTAGTCCTCATTGAGCCCGCGCCGGCGCAGGTCGAGCTGGATCGCCCATCCGGCCATGAGAAAGGCGACCATCATCATCAGGCCGTAGCCCGTGAGCTGGAGTGGCCCGAGATCGAGCGAGAAGGGATAGACGGTCATGATGCGTCCGTTGTGCGTGGTGCGTGGTGCGTGGGTTCGCTCACTTCGAGCCCCGGAAGCGGCAGGTCGGCGCGGGCGTCGAGTGTCCAGTCGCTGCGCTCGCCCAGACCCAGGCGGTGCCAGCCGGCACGCGCGATCATCGCAGCATTGTCGGCATTGAGACGCGGGCTGGCAACGGCGACCCGCGCGAGACCGCGAAGCCGCTGAGCTGCTAGGCCGCTCAGTGCCCGGCTACATGCCACGCCTCCGCCCAACACCGCGGTCTTGTACCCCGTTTCATCGATCGCGCGGGCGAGCTTCGTGACCAGCACCTCCAGCACCGCGTCCTGAAAGCCGCGGGCGAGGTGCGCGCGATCGCGATCCAGGTTGTCCGAGGCGCGTACCGCGTGCAGCACGGCCGTCTTGAGACCGGAGAACGAGAACTCGAATCCTTCGGCGAGCATCGGACGCGGAAAGGGGAACCGGCCCGGATCGCCTTCCTGGGCGAGCCGCTCGATCGCCGGCCCGCCGGGATAGCCGAGGCCGAGCAGCGTCGCAACCTTGTCGAACGCCTCACCCGCGGCATCGTCGCGCGTTTCGCCGAGCAGGCGGTAGCGACCCCATGCGGGAACATCGAGCAGCAGCGTGTGGCCGCCCGATACCAGGAGTGCGACGAAGGGCGGCGCGAGATCGCGATCCTCCAACGTCGGGGCGAACAAGTGGCCCTCCATATGATGGACTCCGATGAGCGCGCGCTCACCGGCAAAGGCGAGCGACTTGCCGTACACGACACCCACGAGCAGCGCCCCGGCGAGGCCCGGTCCGGAGGTCACGGCCACCGCATCCACCGCGGACAACGCAACGCCCGCTTCCGCGATCGCGCGATCCACCACGGCGGGGAGCGCGGTGAGATGTGCCCGGCTGGCGAGCTCCGGCACGACGCCGCCGAAGACCTTATGCACGTCCTGTGACAGGATGATGAGGCTGGCGATCTCGCCCTTCACCAGGACGGCGGCCGACGTCTCGTCGCAGGATGTTTCGATGCCGAGGACGACGTCACCCACGGCGGGTTGTGGTGCGACGCCGCAGGGTGACGGAGTCGGGGATGGCCCGCGCGGTGATGCCGGGCGGCCCGATGACGGTAATCTTCGCCACGCTGACCCCCCCGCCGCCGGCGCCGCGCGTGCCCCCCCCCGTGATATGCGCGACGACGCGCACCGAATCGCGCGTCAGCGTCTGCACGCGCGCCTCGGGCCCCCGCACGGATACCGACACGCGCGCCGGCGTGACGATGTAATTCGTGATCGCACCGGCACCGGTCTCCACCGGAACGCCGGCAAACGAGCGCTCCGCGATGACGGTCAGCTCGCCGGTGACGGTCACCTGTTTGGGCGCGATCCGCACGATGCCGAGCGGCATCGTATCGATCGGCACGGTGCGGCTGAACGTCCCCGAAACGCTGGCGATTTCCATGGGCACCGTCGTCACCGACTCGATCGCGGCCAGGCTTGTCCCCGAGCCGACCAGCCGCGCCATGTTGGGCGTCATCGAAAGCCCGCCCTGCAGCAATTGCAAGGAGTCCAGGGTCACGGTCACGAGCGACACAATGCGCACGTCTTTTCGTGCGACACTGTCGAGCGCCAGCGTGATCTCGCTCGGCCGAATCTCCATGACCCGCACGTCGGCTCCCTTCGGCAGCTCGAGCTCGACGTCGGAGGGAGAGAGGTGGATCGCCCATGTGGTAGCGGTCAGGGTGTCGGGAACACGACGCGTGATATCGCCCGCGAGCGATCGAAGCTTCAGGATCTGCGTGCCTTTGCCGGAAATCTGCGCGTAGACCTTGGGAGGTTTCTGAACCAGGGCGCGCCCCGGCGGCAGCTGTACGTTGAGCGTAACGTCGAAATTCGCCGTCACGGGCTGCTGCAGCTGCACCGCGACGTACAGCATCAGGGAAAGAAACAGCGCCGCCGCCTTGATCGGCCAGCTGCGGGTGATGACCTGGAACAGACTAGCGCGCGGCATCGAGGAGGCGGAGGATCAGGTGTTCGTTGACCGGCGCATCCCAGTCGGCGGCGCCAATGACGCGCTTGATGATGATGCCTTCCCGGTCTACCACGTAGCTCTCCGGTACGGCATAGATCTGGTAGGCCCTTCTGATTTGCCCACTCGGATCGTGGAGAATGTCAAAGGTGAGCCCCAAGTCATTCGCAAACGCCAGTACTTGGGCGGGCGCGTTGTTGTCCTTGTCGATATAAAAGGCATCGCCATCCACGCTGACAGCGGCGATTCGGAAATCGGTCCCCGCGAGCTTCTTGTAGAGTCGCTCCATCGACGGCATCTCGGCGCGACACGGCGGGCACCACGTCGCCCAAATGTTGACCAGCACGACCTTGCCTCGGTAGCTCTCGAGCGTCACGGGCTTGTTAGCCCGTAGATCCGTGACTTGGAATCGGGGTGCCTTCGAGCCGATGTCGATCAGATCAATTTGCGTGCGCAGCTTCGCGGCGAGCGCGACACCAAACGCAGCGGTCATCACGACACCCGAAATGAGCGTCCACTGCTGGCGGTTCGTCATACCGTCACCATGCAGCGCCGCCGCAGCTCCTGCACCTCGCGACCGGGGTCCACGCTGCCGAACACCGCGTTTCCGGCGACGAACGTATCGGCGCCGGCCTGATGTGCGGCCGCGATCGTCTGCCGTGAAATGCCGCCGTCGACCTCTAAGAAAAAGCGTGCGTGGTGCGTGGTGCGTAGTGCGTGGGCGCGCTGGATCTTATCGTTGGATCCGGGCAGATAACTCTGCGCAGCGAACCCCGGATTCACGGTCATGATCAATAGGAGATCGAGATCGCGGATCACTTCCTCGGCATGCGCGAGCGGCGTCGCGGGATTCAGCGCGAGCCCCGCCAGCATCCCCTGCTTCCTCACCGCGTCCAGCTGCCGTTGCACGTGAATCGTGGCCTCGGGATGAAACGTGAATACCGATGCGCCCGCCGCCGCGAACGACTCGATGTGGTGCTCGGGCTCCACGACCATCAGGTGCACGTCGACGGGCTTGTCCGTCAGCTTGCGCAGCGTTTCGATCATGTTCGCGCCGAACGTGAGGTTCGGGACGAAGCGGCCGTCCATCACGTCCACGTGCAGCCAGTCTGCGCCCGCATCGAGCACCTGCTCGACTTGCTCTTTGAGACGCGCGAGATCCGCGGACAACACACTGGGCGCGATGCGGATGCCCCCCCCGTTGTTCATTGCGGGCTCCGCGCCACGACAATGTCCACGACGGTCCCGGGTGCCGCCAGCGTTCCGGCGGCCGGGCGCTGCGCCACGACGGTACCCGGCGTCCCATCGCTCGTGCGGCGTCGCGTCACGGTGCCGAGCTGCAGTCCTTCCGTCTCGAGGCGCGTGCGCGCGTCGGCGGAAGCCATGCCCAGCAGGTCCGGGATCGAAATCGTCGGGGCACCGCGACTCACGACGAGAATGACGCCCGCGGACGGTGCGAGCGCCGTGCCGGCCGGCGGCCGCGTCAGCATCGCCAGCCCCGTGGGAGACGCGGCCTGGACCGATTCTACCTGGCTCACGGTGAGACCGGTCGCGTTCACGAGTGATCGCGCCAGCGTCGCCTCGAGGCCCGCAACATCCGGGACCGGAATCTTGGGCGGCCCGACGCTCGACACCAGGGTCACTTTCGTTCCTTCCGGGGCGATGAGACCGGGAGGCGGGTCCTGCCAGATGATCACGCCCTGGGGAGCCGTCGGGTGCGGCTCCGCGCCACCATCTGTGATCTGTAGCTTAACCTTCTGAATCTCGGTTTGTGCCTCGGCGAGGGTGAGGCCGAGCACCCGCGGGACCGCCTGATGGCCGGGGAGAAACGGGGCGGGGAAAAGGACGAAGTAGGCGGTCAGGTACCCGGCGAGCGTGACGCCCAGCCCGATGGCCACCCAGCGCAGCCATCGACGATCGAGCTTGAGCTCCTCCAGGGCGGGGAAATGTCGGCGCACGCGCATCAGGACGCTCGGATCATTCGCGCCGCATAGGCCCCGTCGATGCCGTGTCGCTGCGGGTACGACCGAAAGGCCCCGTCGGGAGTCAGCAGCTGCGAGAAGGGGCCCAGCTGAGAGCGCGGCGTTCGCATGTATTCCGGATGCTGCATCAGAAACCGCTCCACGACCGATTCATTCTCCTCCGACTCAATCGAGCAGGTCGCGTAGATCAGTAGCCCCCCCCCTGGTCGCACCAACGGCGCGGCCGCGTCCAGCAAACGCGTCTGGCGCTCAGCCAGGCGTTGGAATACCCCCGGACGCAATCTCCATCGCGCGTCGGGATGCCGTCGAATCGTCCCGGTGGCGCTACACGGTGCGTCGACCAGGACGGCATCCACGCTGCCGGGTCGCAGCGGCGCCGCCTCAAGATTGGCGGCAACGGTGTGAATCGCCACTCCCGCCCGCCGGGTCGTGTCCGCCAGTCGACCCATCCGGTCGTGGTGAGCGTCACCGGCCAGCACCCGCGCCCCAGCGGCCTCGAGGGCCACGGCCTTTCCACCCGGTGCTGCGCAGGCGTCGTACACCAAGGCACCGGGAGGAATGTCCGCGTAACGTGCCACGAGCGCATGCGCGGGATCCTGGACAATGAAAGCACCCTCGCGGAATCCAGGAAGGTCCTTGGGCTTGGCGCCTGGAATCTCGAGGCCTGCGTCGAAGGGTGCCCGTTTGGTCGACACACCGGCCTGAGTAAATGCTTGTTCAAGCTGCTCGAGCGTCCAACGAGCGGGCTGCACGACGAGGGCCGGTCGCTGATCGTTCCAGGCCAGAAGTCTCGTGGTTTCCTCCGGACCAAACTGCTCCTTCCAGCGCGCGACCAGCCATGCGGGATGGGTTTCCGCTTGTTGTTCCCTGGGTGCACTACCTGACAGGCGCCGCAGCTCGCGATTCACGTAGCCGGTGACCTTCTCGCCGACGGTCTCCCTTGCCAGCTCCACCGACGTGGACACCGCCGCGTGCGGCGGTACTCTCGTTAGGTGCCGCAGTTGATACGCCCCGAGCCGAAGCACGTCATGCAGCCGCGGATCGGCCTGGCCGAGATCGAGCGCGTCGTCCAACTCGCGCTGTTGGCGGAGAACACCGGCGGACAGCTCATAGGCGAGGCGGCGATCACGCTCGGCAAGGCCGGCGAGATGACGGTCGCGCGCGGCATCGAACGGCGCTCCGGCGCGAACATCGCGGAGAATCTCGAGGGCCGCGCGACGGGCGGCAGTTGCTGCCTTAATCCAGCATCCCCTTGGTTGGGGAAGACGGCATCGCCACTTCACGCCGCGGCATCCGCCCCGCCAGGAACGCCGCGCGCCCCGCGATCGTCGCCAGGCGCATCGCGTGCGCCATCGCAACGGGATCCTGGGCGGCCGCGATCGCGGTGTTCATCAAGATGCCGTCCACGCCCTGTTCCATCGTCAGGCACGTGTCCGAGGCCGTTCCGACGCCGGCATCCACGATCACCGGCACGCGCAGCCGCCGCTTGATGGTTCTCACGCTGAACGGATTGAGCAGGCCGAGGCCGCTGCCGATCGGCGACGCGAGCGGCATCACCGCCGCGCAACCGGCATCCTCGAGACGCAGCGCCGTCACGAGATCCTCGTTCGTGTACGCCAGGACTTTGAATCCTTCCTGCACCAGAACCTTGGCGGCTTCGAGCAGGCCCTGCACGTCGGGCAACAGCGTTTCCTCGTCCCCGATCACCTCGAGCTTGACGAAGTCGTTGAAGCCCGCTTCCCGCGCGAGTCGCGCGTATCGGATCGCATCTTCCGCGGTGTAGCAGCCGGCCGTGTTTGCAAGCAGGAACACGTGCTTCGGATCGAGATAATGGAGGACACTGTTCTCTTTGGAGCGATCGAGATTGACGCGCCGCACCGCGACGGTGACGACCTCGGCACCGGAGGCCTCGATCGCGCGCACCATCGTGTCCATATCGGGATACTTGCCCGTTCCGACCATGAGCCGCGACTGGAACGTGCGGCCTCCGATCGTGAGCGGTTCGTCTCGAATTGTCTCAACTGCCGTCGTCATAGGCTCTCAGCCCCCACCCACGAAGTGAACCAGCTCGATCGCATCTCCATCCTGCACGGTCACGTCGCCGAGCCCCGCTCGCCGCACGATCCGGCGGTTGTGCTCCACCACGACCGCGCGCGGATCGAGCTCGAGCTCGGCAAGCAACGCGAGCAACGTCGCTCCCGCCGCTACCTGTTTTCGCTCTCCGTTGATGACGACAGCAATCGATCGGTTCACCCAACCAGCTCCTCACGCATGAGCCTCACGGCCTCGGCGGCATCGCCCGCATCCCAGAGCGCGCGGATCGCCGCGATCCCGTATGCTCCCGCCTTCCGAATTATCCGTACCCGATCGGCGGTGATTCCGCCGATCGCAATCACAGGTAGATCGCCCATCGCGACCGCGATTGCCTCCAGCCGCTTGAGCCCCAGCGGCCGGCGACCGGGGTGCGACGCGGTCGCATAAACGGGCCCTACAACAAGATAGTCGGCCCCCTCGATTCTTGCGGCTTCCGCCTCGGCCAGATCATGGACGGACTTACCAATCCACCACCGTGGGTTTAACGCGCGCGCGGCGCTCACCGAAAGGCTGCCGCGGCCGAGCTGCACGCCCGCCGCGGGAACGGCGAGCGCAATGTCGAGGCGGTCGTTCACAAACAGCCGGACGGTCTGACCGACGGACAGCCGGACGGCGAGGTCGTAATGCTCCCGGCCGCTGAGCTGCCGGCCGCGCGCGTGGAATGCCAAGTCCGACCCACCGGCGTTGGCGAGGTCCCGTGCGATGTCATCGAGATCTGACCGCCGGGCGATGCGCTCATCGGTGATGGCGTGCAGCCGCGGCAGTGATGTACTCACGTGAAGCGCTGACCCGGTTTGAGCCGCGCGCCGCGCAGCCAGTCGTCGGTCGTCATGCGGGCTTTGCCCGCCGGTTGCACCTCGAAGACTTCGACCGCCCCGCCCGCTGTGTCCTTGAACAGTCCGGTGGCGATGACGAGCGTGCCGTCGGTCGAGAGGACCTCACCGCGCGCGCCCGTTCGCGGAAACGGCGGCTCGTGCACTTTGGGATTGAACAGCTTCACCTCGACGCCGTCGAGTTCCGTCCAGGCGCCGGGCCTCGGGTCGAGCCCGCGAATCAGGCAGCTGATCGTGCGCGCGTCCTTGGTCCAGTCGATACGAGCGATCTCTCGCGTCAGCTTCGGCGCGTAGGTTGCCCGCTCTTCGTTTTGCGGCACCGGTTGCGGTGGAGGGTCGGTCCGCTCCAGCAGCGCGAGCGTCTCGACGAGGGCCTGGGCCCCGAGCTCCGCCAGGTGGGCGCTCAGCTCTCCGGCGCTGCAGTCCGGCGGAATCCGGTGTGGGATCTGGTGCAGAATCGGACCGGAATCCATGCCGGCGTCGAGCTGGATGATCGTGACGCCGGTTGTCTCGTGGCCACGAATGATCGCCCACTCGACGGGTGCGGCCCCGCGCAGACCAGGCAGCAGCGAGGGATGGACGTTGACCATGCCGCGCGCCGGTAGCTCGAGCAGCTCGGGCTTGAGGATATGGCCGTACGCGACGACGACACCGATATCGGGCCGCAGATCGCGAAGCCGAACGAGAAACGCGCCGTCCGTCGGCTTGTCGGGCTGGAACAGGGTGAGATCCTCGGCGTCCGCGGCGACCTTGACGGGCGGAGGGACGAGCTTGGATCCCGAGCGTCCCTGCGGGGCATCGGGTTGGGTGACGACCGCCACGACGTCGAAGCCTTCGCCTACGAGGGCGCGGAGCGACGGGACCGCGAATTCCGGAGTGCCGAAGAACACTACGCGCACTTACAGCTCGCCTGCCGGCTCCGGCGTGACCTCCTTGAGGTAGCCCTTGGCGCCCTTGCGCGACTTTTTCCATTTGGACAGCAGCAGGGCCCGTTTCACAGCGCTCAGGTGATCGAGAAAGAGAATCCCGTCCAGATGATCGATTTCGTGTTGTATCGCGCGGGCCTTGTAGCCGGTCGCTTCAGTCCGAAAGGGCCGGCCATCGCGGTCGAGCGCGTCGACCACGA
>JBIOXD010000033.1:0-2255 GCA_044869265.1 Gemmatimonadales bacterium | reverse complement strand
GGCGTCGCCGAGGGTGGCTCGCGCGCCGGCACGACCGCCTGGCCGACGGTATTCGCGTCCGTGCCGAACCAAATGGACTTGCTCGCCGCGTCGTAATACATGTGCCGCACCGTCCCGCCACCGCTCGGCACCGGTGTCGGCTCCGAGAACTTCAGCGTCTTCGTGTCGAACGCAACGAACCGGTTGGGCCGTGACGTCTCGACCACCCACACCCGATCCTCGGCGTCGACTGCCGTCGCATACGGCCGCGACTGCGCGCCACCCGGGAGTGCCCACTCATCGAATTTGTTTGTCGCGGGATCGTAGCGCCCCAGGAAGCCGGCCGCGTAATCGCCGTAGTAGATCCTGTCGTCCGACGTGATCTCCAGCCGCCGCGGTCGAGCCTCAGCTCGGGGCAGCGGAATCTCGCGCAGCTGCATCGTCGCCGGATCGACCGTCGCGAGTTTGTTCGTGCCGAACAACACGACCCACGGCCGTCCCTTGGAATCGATCTTGATCCCGTACGGCCGCGAGCGCTCGCCCGTCACCTTCACGAGCTGCACTTTGCCCGTCGACACGGTCAGTTTCCCGATCGCATTACCGCCTTGGGCCGTGAACCAGATGTCGCCCTTCTGGTCGAACACGAGTGTGTGCGGGTCCTTCACCGTCGAGTCGGGCATTGGATACCGCTTCCACGTGCCGCTCTTCGCATCGAGGCTGCCGATGTGCCCCGCGAGATTGCCCGCGTACCACACGATCCCCTTCTTATCGACGATCAGGTTGTGGGGGCCGACTCTTTCGCCGTTCGGGAACTCGAACCGCTTGAACTCTCCGGTGCCGGGTTCCAGGTAGGCGAGGTAGTTGCCCGCCTGGCCGCAGAACCAGATGCGTCCCGTCGTCGGATCGACGTAGGGGTCGCGCGGGCGGGTGTCCGCCCATGGCACGGGCCATTCTTTGATGACGGGGGGTTTGTCAAGGACGGCAGGGACGGCAAGAACGGCAAAGCTTGCGACGAGAATCGTTTTCATGATCACTCTCCCGTGAGCATTCTCCGCTGCAATGCAGTGAGTCGCCTGCGCACTGAGCCATCGTAGACGCGATCGCCGACCCGTACGACTACCCCGCCGAGGATCCGAGGATCGGCCCGGAAATATGCGCGCACTTCCCGGCCCAGCGCTTGGGCGAGCCGATCGACCACCTGTTTCTGCATGCGGCTATCGGGCTCGTCCGCCAGCGTCACGCCGGCATGCACGCGATTGAGCTTCTCATCTAACTGGACCTGGTACTCCTGCGCTATCTCGCCCAGGAGGCCCTGGCGGCCGCGCCGTACCACGGCTTGCAGGAACCGGACGAACTCGCGCGGCGCCTCGCCCTGGAGCGCGCGCTCCAGGATCCGGGTCTTGGCAGCCTTGGACACGCGCGGCGAATCGAGCACCGTCGCGATGCGCTCGTCCGCCTGAATCGCTCCGGCGACGCCATCCAGCAGCTCGCCGAATTCATCGCCGGCGGCAAACAGCGCCTCGGCGTAGTTGCGCGCCACGGTGACGCTCTTCACCGCTTCTGTTCCTTCGCCAGGGTTTCGAGGAACTCCGTGACCAGTCGGCGGTTAGCCTCGTTATCGAGGTTCGACTCGATCACGCGCGACGCGGCGGCGATGGACAGCTCCACCGCTTCGCGCCGCAATGCCTGAATCGCCTTCTCCTTCTCGGCATCGATATCCTTGCGAGCCCGCCCCAGTAGGGCGTCGTACTCCTCGCGCGCCTTCTGGAGCAAAGCTTCCCGCTCCTTCTGCGAGACGGTCTTTGCCTTGGCCAGAATGTCCTGCGCTTCATTGCGCGCGGACGCGATCTGCTTCTTGTGCTCCTCGAGCAACCGCTGTGCCTCGGCGTTGGCCTTCTCGGCGTCCTCGAGCTGCTTCTGGATGCGGCGCTCGCGCTCCTCGACTGATCGCACGATGGCGGGGAACGCCAGGCGCCACAGCAGCACCAGCAGGATTCCGAAGACGACCAACGTCCAGATGATGAGCCCGGGGTTGATGTCGAACGGACCACCCCCGCCGGCCTCATGACCCGCCTGCGCGGCGGGCGCGGCGGGCGCGGCGTGCTCCTGGAGCACGACCAGCAGCGCGAGCATTACGCCAGCTTGAACAGCAGCGCGAACACGAGCGCTGCGAGCGTCGCGCCTTCGACGAGCGCCGCGGTCAGGATCATGGCACCGCGGATGTCGGCGGACGCTTCGGGCTGGCGGGCGATTGCTTCGACCGCCTGGCCGCCGAT
>JBIOXD010000032.1:0-29765 GCA_044869265.1 Gemmatimonadales bacterium | reverse complement strand
GTATTCGTTCCTCCCGACAGTGGTTTACAACCCGAAGGCCGTCATCCCACACGCGGCGTCGCTGCGTCAGCCTTGCGGCCATTGCGCAAGATTCCCCACTGCTGCCTCCCGTAGGAGTCTGGGCCGTGTCTCAGTCCCAATGTGGCTGGCCATCCTCTCAGACCAGCTACCCGTCGTCGCCTTGGTGGGCCGTTACCCCGCCAACTAGCTGATAGGTCGCGAGACTCTCCGCCGGCGCATCTTGCGATGCTTTCATCATTCAGGGATGCCCCTAAACGATCGTACGCGGTATTAACCGGCCGTTGGGCCGGCTATCCCCCACCGATGGACAAGTTTCTCACGTGTTACGCACCCGTCTGCCACTGAACTCGAGAGTTGCCCCCCGAGCCCCGTTCGACTTACATGTGTTAGGCACGCCGCCAGCGTTCGTCCTGAGCCAGGATCAAACTCTCCAATGATTGAAGAATTCGAGCAGCTCTTACGAACGACTGAACAGTCTTGTCGTCCGAATCAAAGTCAGAATGAAACCCCTCGCGATGCGCTTCTGACAGCACATTCGCTCAATCGGGGCCGCACTCCACACACTCGATCATCAATTCTCAAAGAGCCCCTACAAAAAAAACTCGTAGGGAGACGCGAATGCTAGCCGCGGTGCAGAGGTGAGTCAAGGGGGTGAATTACTTGAAGATACGGGCCCGCGCGCGCTGGCTTACTCCTGCTCCGATCCGCCTCCGAACGGGTGCTCGAAACTGAGATAAAGGAAGCCGGCGCGCACCCCGGTGGACGGCCCGAGGCCGTAGGTAAACGCCATCCCCGGAACGATCTGAAGGCCGCTCGAGAAACTGTGCGCCCACCGGATGCCCGGGTTCAACAAGAGCGCGCTCGCCCCATCCTCCTCGGCCCACGCGAGCTCGCACAGCACGTTGAAGGTGGGCCGAGCGAGCCATACGAGACTGCCACCGACGTTGTACAACGTCGTGACCCGCGTGGTCCGCGTGACGCCGCCATTCCAGTGGCCCACCAGCGCGTCGGCGAGTTTGATACTGACTGGCACAGCGAGCTGCGCGCCGACATGCTCACGCCGCGCGGGAAGGAGTGCGGAGATACGCGGGGCGATCGTGACGCGGGCAGCCGTCGGAAGCAGTTGATACCGATAATTGAGGCCGATCCCGCCGAACTCGGTGCCGGCTCGCGTGCTGCCCAGGAGCAGCGTGTAACTCAGCTGGTGCGCCTGCGTGAGGAAGGGCCATTCTTGGGTGAACGAGAAATCCCACGCTTCCGAACGCAGCGATCGCTGCCACGTGGTGATGTGCTGTACGACGCCGCGCTCTTGATTGTAGGCCTCCTCGACGAGGAAGCTGTTGTCTTCGATGCGTGGTGTTTGCGACGCGAGTGGTGCGGCCATCGCACCCGACACTAACGCGACGACGAGACGCATCGAGACTTCTCCTCGAGTCGGGAAAGCAGCAATGCGCCCGGGAGGATTCGAACCTCCGACCAACAGCTTAGAAGGCTGCTGCTCTATCCACCTGAGCTACGGGCGCGCATGCGCCAATCATTCTCAAAACCGAAGGGTGCAGAAACCTCCAACAATCGGGGCGGCGGGATTCGAACCCGCGACCTCCTGGTCCCAAACCAGGCGCGCTACCGGACTGCGCCACGCCCCGAACTCTCAGTACAACGTCGAAAACAGACGTCAAATCGACAGCGTCTAATCTGCAAGCGTCTAAAAGTAACGTCGCAAGAAACGTAAGAAAACTACGTAGAACGGCGTAGCAGGACTTCGATCAACGCCCGGAAGGCGCGGCCGCGGTGAGACACCCGATGTTTCGAGGCGGCCGGCGCCTCACCGAACGACATGTGCAGCTCCGGTGAATAGAACAGCGGGTCGTAACCGAAACCGGCCGTGCCGCGCGGCCCCTGCAGAATAAACCCATCACACGTGGCTTCGACGATTTCCGGACCGGCGCTCGGCGCGGACACGAACGCCACGATGCAGCGGTAGCGAGCCACGCGCCGCTGGTCCGGGATGCCCGCGAGCTGTTCCAGGAGAAGCGCGTTATTGGCTGCGTCTGTGCCTTCGAGCGACCAACGGGCCGAGCGCGGGCCGGGAGCTCCGCCGAGTGCCTCGACTTCAATCCCCGAATCGTCGGCCACCGTCGGCAACCCCGCTCGCGTGGCGAAGTAGCGCGCCTTGGCGACGGCGTTCTCGGAATAGCTCGTGCTCCGCTCCAGATCCGCTTCCTCCGGCAAACGTTCCAGCAACCGCTCCGCGGGAAATGCCAGCTCGAACGGGAGCCCGGCAAACAGCTCGCGGATTTCCCGGGTCTTGCCGGCGCTGCGCGTGCCGACGAACAGTTTCATCCGCCGCCACGAAGGTGTTGAAGTAGTTTCGTGGTGGATTTGTCCTTCACGAACGGCACGCGCACCACGCGACCACCCCACCCTTCGACCTCTTTCGCTCCCACGATTGCATCGAGCGCGTAGTCGGCCCCCTTGACCAGCACGTCGGGTCGCAGGCGCTGAATCAGCTCGAGCGGCGTGTCCTCGTCGAAGAGCACGACACAATCGACGGCGGCGAGCGCCGCGATCACCCGCGCGCGCTCCGCCTCGGGCACGACCGGGCGATCCGGTCCCTTTCCGAGCCGCCGGGCGGACGCGTCGCGATTCACGCCCACGACCAGGGCGTCCCCTTCAGCGCGCGCCGCCTCGAGCAGCGTGACATGCCCCGTGTGGAGCAGATCGAAGACGCCGTTCGTAAAGACGACCGTTCCCTGTGTCCGTCGCCAGGTCGCTGCGGCCTCGGGCGTGCGGATCTTCGTGGCGGTGTTCAGAGCGGCTGCGTGACTCTGGGGTGGAAGGAGAAGCTGTGATTGAAGAAGGGCAGCGTCACCGCCTCGCTGTAGTGCGTCTCGATCACCATCTGACGCGGCGAGGCCATGCGGAGCACCCGAAGCTGGCGTCCGCCGGCTGAATCGGGCAGTCCGATCTCCTCGACCGCAGCCTGGATGCGGCGCCGGATCGTGCCGTCATCCAGGCCTGCGGCGAGACGCGCTTCAGTCTGCATTTCATCGATCAGACGGTAATAGCGGAAAAAGACTTCACCGATGTTGACGCCGTAATAGAGCACCGCAACGAAGATCAAGAGCGAGACGAGGCAGCCGCGCGAGCTGGCACCTCGCTCGCCCCAGTGGGCGCTCACCACTGCGATTGCGCTCCGTCCACGATTTGCGTCACGAGCTTATCGATCGCGATCTTGCGCCCTTCTTTGTCGGCTGGTGGAGCGTACTCTCCGTCGACCGAGAGCCCCTGCCCTTTCCACACGATCGTGCCGTCCCGCTGATTCACGATTTCGACGTCGACAACGAGCTGCACTTTACGTTTGGGGACCGTGGTCGTGCCCACGCCCGGCAGAATCGCAAGCGGTACATCGGGGTCGTATCGCACGACGCGGCCGCGGACGAGCGCATCGGCCGCCTGTTCGGTGGCGATACGGAGTCCGAGGCGCCCCTCGAGCGCCTGACGAACCGCATCGCTCACCTCCTGCGTCAGCGCCGGCTCAGAGGTGTCGTTTTCGAATGGAAGGATCGCGACGGTTTTGACGTTGGGGAGCGTGCCGCCCTGGAATCCGTAGGGGCAGCCGACCAGGCCCAGGCTCCAGGCGCTAACGACGACTGCGCCACAGAGCCGGCGGAATGACCGCCGCCGTATCCACCGCCACCACGGTGAGCTCAAGTCTGGCCGGGGCCTCCGGGAAATCCACGCGTGCGTCCGCGGCGTGTCCACTCCCCTGCGGGTCGAGCTGGGAACGGCTGCGCGCCACCGTTTCCCCTCGTCGCCGCCATTCCGCTTCCAGCCGCAAGACGCGGCCCGCGCTGTCCGTCACCACGTAGTCGAGCGTATCCTCGATCTGCGCGAAACGCCAGATGGTACGCCGGCGCTGACTCGTCGAGTCCACGAGACGCGTCCCGAACACCGCCGCGTCGCCGGCGGGCGGCCGCGCCATCGCGAATGACGCCCACAGCATCGGAATGGCGGGAACCAGCGAGCGGAAATTCTTTTCCGGATCCGCCCAGGCAACCGAGTCTCCGATCACCACCGCCGCGCCGCTGCCCCAGCCCAACGGTCCCACGTAGTCGAACCGCAGTGAATCCGGTGGCGCGATCCGCGCCGTGCCCCGCCCCGCGTACTTCACGCGCTCGTCCTGATACCGCCACCGAAAACGGATCGCGGTCGGCGTGTGCGGCGGCGTGCTGCGAGCCCAGAGCGCCGCGCTGTCTCGATCGGCCGGTGCGAGCGCCATGGGAACGAGCGGCGCCGGCCTGCGCGGTCCCGGACACGCGGCGAGCAGCGCGCAGGCGCCAATGTAGGAAAGGGCGCGCCGCCCGGTCAATAGTTGAAGCCAAAGAAGAAGTCCACGAAGCGGCGACGGTCCGCGCTGTTCGGCAGCCGGTATCGGTCGAGCTCCGACAGCCCCAGCCGGTAGCCGAGATCGAGACGCAAGACGAGCGGTGGTCCGAGCGGCATGCGCAGGCCCAGGCCGGCCGAGCCGAGCACGGGACGTTGCGTCGTGGTCTTGGTCCACGCGCGTCCGTAGTCAAGGAACAGCGCGCCCTGCACGCCTGGAAAGCGCGCGGCGCCGAAGGGGAAGCCGATCGTGAGAAAGTCGAGAATGGGAAACCGATACTCGGCGTTGAACAACCAGGCGCGGGTCCCGGCGATGTACCCGTAGTTCGGATAGCCCCGCAGCCCCCAGGACCCGCCGATATTCACGCTCCGCGGCCGCTCACCGCCGGACATGTATCCCTGCACCCGCACCGCCAACCCGGTTTGCAAGGACGTCCGCATGTACTTGCGGATGTCGGCCGACGCCATCCACGAGTCGAACCGTCCATTACTCAAGTCGTTGACGAGCCCGCCGGTCAGATTGTAACGCTCACCATCGATGGGACCGGTCGGCAGCCAGAGCGTGTTGTCTTTGACGTACGACAGGTAGTTGGACGCGAGCCAACCGACCCGGCGCGGCTCGGTGATCTGATCGGCGAAGAGGTCAAAGCGGTCGGAATGCTCGATGCGGTACTCGCCCACGATGCGGCGAAACCGGTTGAACGGATATCGGATCTGCGCGAAGGCGCCGTAGGACGTTTCCTGATACAGCGTGTTGTAGTCGCCCTCGTAGAAGAGGCCGCGCTGGCGAAACGCTCCGACGCCCCAATTGATGCGGCGTGATTGATTCAGGTAGAACGCCGTCCCATTGACATTGTCGAGTAAGCTGCCCCAGTCGGCGCCCTGGAACGAGGAGATCGTCAGGAACAGCAGGTGATCCGACAGCAGGTCGCTGAACATGAAGACGGCACCCTGCGCACCGCCGAGCCCCGGCGCGATCATGGCGTCGCCCGCCGCGAAGTCGAGGCTGAACTTGCGTTCGTACGCGGTCCCATCAGCGCGCGCGTATTGCGGATGGGACAGCTCGCCCCAGGTCCACGACGCCGGCAACAGACTGTCGCTCGCCGGCAACATGAAGGTACCCGCCATGTCCGTGAGCGGTGATGCCACGTAGATGTTGAAGCTCAGGTCGGCGAAACCACCGAACAGCAGACCGCCATGCTCCCCCGGCACCCATTGCGGATCGAACGCTCCGTTGATGGTCTGGGTCTCCTGCATGCCGGTGCCCGTGAGATCGATCGAGTAGATCTGCGACGTGCCATCGCGGTCGCTCGAGAAATAGATCCGCGCGGCCGTGCTGTCGTCCTCGGGGGAGTGCATGGGAGGGCCCCAGCGCGGCGTTTCGTCGCGCCAGTTCCCGTAGGTCAGATACCGGATCTCGTCCGTGACCAGATCGAGGGCAAAGAGGTTGCGCGCGCCCCCGCGCCCGAATGCCGTCCGGTCGGAGGCGAAGACGACGGTCTGACCGTCAGGACTTATCGTTGGATCGACGTCCTCGTATCGGTCGGATGTGAGTCGTTCCAGGCGGCCGGCTACCGCGGTCGAGTCGGATGGCGGGCCATCAGCGAGCCACAACCGGTAGAGATCGGAGTACCCGGAAACGGAGAGGCCGCTGAAAATGACGCTGCGGCCATCCGGCGCCCAGGCGGGCGACAGAATCGACACGAGCTCCGGGAACTGATAGCGGCCCACCACCCGGGACCGTCTCAGGTCCCACAAAAACAGCGCGTCGCGCTCGGCGTACTTGCTGCTGAAGGCGGCGACGCCTTCACGGACGTCGATGCGAGACTCGAAGAAGTGGAACGACTCGAATTGCTCGCTGCGCTCCCCTTCCACGACCGCGCGCTTGCTGCGTCCCCTGAGGCTCTGCGCGTAGATCGTGGTGTACCCACGGGCCGGCGAGAAAAACAGGAAGGACGGGATGGAATCGCCCGGGAGCCGATAGGCGGTCGGTTTGATCGCGAGCTCGGTGAGGCGGTCCGCGGTTATGGCGAGCGGCGGCTGGGTCGCGACGGCCGGGTAGTAGCGCTGCCGCATCCAGTAGTGCCATTCCTCGGACAGTTGCCCGATCGGCCGCCCGTACACGCCGAGCAGGGCGGCGTCGAAACTCCCGTACTTCCAGATGTCGCCATAGAGCTCGAGAATCCGCCACTCACCGTAGCGTTCCGCCAGGAACCGCTGAATACTGCCGCCCACCGGATAAACCAGTCCGCCATACGCATACGCGAGATCCGGCAGCGACGGCAGCCTGCCAGAAACCGTCATGTCCCGGAGGATCATCTCGTCGCGGCTGTCTTCGCCCTCTGAGAAGAACTCTGCCAGTCCTTCGGTCCACCACAACGGCATGCCAACCTGCCGGAAACGCGGATATCGACTGGAGGTCTGTCCTGAAAGGCTGAGCTGAAAAACGTGCACCAACTCATGGCGCAGAGTGTGCCGGAACTCGGCATAGCTGCCCCGGAATGGCAACGCGACGCGTCGCTTCAAGAACTCCGTAACGCCGAGCAGCCCTTCCGGAGGAATGAACGGCAGGATGTTGGTCTGTTCGAAATCGGTGTGCGATGCATAGACGATCAGCGGGATGCGGCGAACGACGGCGTGATTGAAGCGTCGCTCGAGCGAGTCGTAACTCTCTTCGGCGTACGCCAGCGCGACTCGGCCAAGCTCCTCTTCTTCAGGATAGTAATAGAGATCGACGTGCTCTCCCCGCAGGACGCGCCAGTCAAAGTGACGGTACTGGATCTTGTTTTGTCCGAAGTAGCCGTACTGCGCCGGCGCGGTAGCAGCGCACAGCACGAACAGCGCCACGAGACAGGAGAGGCCCTTCTCGATCACCTATGAATGCTCCTGATGCGGTCACCCTGGCCGATCGCCCCGAGCGTCGGAATACCGGCGACTACTCTGCCAAAGATCGTATACGTTCCATCCAGATGAGGCTGCGCCGAGTGAGTGATGAAGAACTGGCTGCCGCCAGTGTCGGGACCGGACAATGCCAGGCCGACTGCACCGACCTCGTAGCGCACCGGATTGATCTCGTCTCGCAACACAAACCCCGGGCCACCCCACCCGTCACCCCGGGGATCGCCGTCCTGTATCACGAAGTTCGGAACTACGCGATGCCAGCGTGTGCCATCGAAGTAGCGCCGCTCGACGAGATTGAGGAATGCCGCGACCGTGACCGGAGCCTCGGCCGGGAGCAGCTCGATCTCCAAGATACCGCGGTCCGTCTCTAGGAAAATGTGAGGATTGTTACCCCCCAGTGCGGGGGTCAACCAGCGCCGCGCAATGTCCCGATAGTCGGCCGCGTCGCGGCCGGTCACGATCGGCGCGACCGGCCCCCAGGTGTCCCGCGTATCGGGAAGGGTATCGGCCGCGAGGCGCCTGACGAGGTAGTCGTCCGGCCGGGGCACCGCCGAGACGAACCTGGTCGCGACACGCAACCGACCACTCGCGGAGGAGGCGGCGATCGCGCCCATCGCCGCAACCGCCGACAGGCGGGCGTCATTGAACGGGTCCCCCTCGGCGCGGCGGTAGGCGCCGACCAGGGGTTCCACATCCTCGACGTTCGGATGCCGGCCGAGCAGTTCGGCAGCCACGCTGCGGACCGCCGGATCGGCGTGCGGCAGCAGCCCACGCGCTCGCTGCGACAGGGACGAATCGGAGGTGGCCGGCACGACGCGTTGCAGCACCTGCAGTGCTTGCGCGACGACACGTCCGTCGGGATCAGCGAGCTGGCCCTCGAGCCGGTCGCGCGCGCGTGCTGCGCCGAACGCTTCCGCAGCCACGCTGCGCCACCGCCAGTCGGCGTCGTTGGCAATCGTGGCCGCAGCGGTAACGCCCGCTGCGCTGTCCGCCTGTCCCAGCGCAATCATCGCCTGGCGCCGAATCGCGAACACGCTGCTCGTGAGCCGCTCGCGCAGTGCCGCGACGGCCACCGAGCCTCGCAGCACGCCAAGTGTCGTCTCCGCCTGAACGGCGACGCCGATGTCGCGGTCGGCGACCAGCGGCGTGACGGCGGCGGCCAGCGTGGAATCCCGAAAGGACGCGAGCGCACGCAGCGCGTTGATCCGCAGACGCGCATCGGGGTCAGCGAGCAGCGGCCGTAGCGCATCGATCGCGTTGCGGGCGTCGAGCTTCGCGCTGTCCACGAGCGCCTGGCTGATCCCCCGAGCCGCAACGGTGCGGACCGACAGCTCACGGTCGGCGAGGGCGCGGATCAGCGGGGCGGCGCCGCCAGGTGCTCGCACGCGGGCGAGCGAGTAAAGCGCGTGCGAGCGCATCGCTCCGTCGGTGGCGTCCGAGAACCGAACGAGGTCGGGCACCGGAGCGCGACTGCCGAGCCGCCACGCCTCGAGGAGCGCCTGATCGACGACGCGCGACGCCGACGCGGGAGAGCCGGTCGCGATGATCTCGGCGAGGGCGCGCACCCCTTCGTCTCCGCCGATCTTGCTGATCGCGGTCACCGCTTCGAGCTGTGGAGCGCCAATCTCGTTCGCCGCGACGGCTCGCACGAGCTGCAGTAATGGGGAAATCGCCCGCGTGTCCTTGAGAAGACCGAGAGCGAATGCCGCAGCCGCCCGCACACCGGCGACCGAGTCGCTGAGCACCGGGAGCAGCACATCGACCGCGTTGGGATCGCCGATCCGTCCGGCGGCGAGCGCCGCCTGGCGACGCACGCCGGGGCTGGGATGACCGAGCCCCTCCCGCAGCACGACCGCATCAAAGCGGCGGGCGTCGGCGGCGGCGAGCACGGAGGCCAGCAGGGTGATGGTGGCTTCGTCAGGCGCCCGCGGCTGTTGGGCGGCCATGTAGGCCGGACCGACCGACCCGAACGCCATAAGAAAGAGGAAAGGAACGACGCTAGAGACGAACGGGATCCGCCGTGGGTTCGAGCAGCTCACACACGTGCTCCGGAATGTGCGATAACGTCTGCTGTGGGTTCAACGCGATCAGTGATGTTTCCGCGGTCGCCAGCAAGTCGCCCGTCTGCGCCCGTTCCACGGCATACCCGAATACCACTCGCCGTGAGGCCAGGTCCCGCACCCAGCAGCGGACTCGAATCATATCATCATAGCGCGCGGCCTGGCGGTAGCGAATGTGAACGTCCGTCACCGTCAGGTAGGTACCTTGATCCTCGAGCTCCTTGTAGGACATGCCCCGTTCGCGCATGTGCTCGGTGCGCGCCATGTCCATCCAGATGAGATAGTTCGCGTGGTACACGAAGCCCATCTGGTCTGTTTCCGAGTAATTCACGCGGTGGAGGACCGCGCTGATTACGGGGGCTGGGGCCCGGGGCCTGGGGGTTGGGGAACTACTCGCCGTACGGGATCCAGATGTTCTTGACTTCCGACGCGCGGCGCAGGAACTCGCGGCCTTCTCCCTGGCGCGGGTCGCGCCAGTCGCGCGGGCGCGCGGTCGCCCAGGTCCGCTTCATGTTCGCGGCGGACGCCAGCTCCACCGCTTTCACGCCAGCGGGATTGCCGAAGTACCACACCCCGTCCACATCGTCGTGTTCGGCGAGGACTTTCGCCAACGCGTCCTTCCCACCGGTGACAACGTTGATCACGCCGTCGGGGACATCGGACGTCTCGAGCACCGTATAGAACTCGGTTGCCGCGAGCGGCTGCGGCTCGGAGGGCACGACGATCACCGTGTTGCCCACCGCGATCGCCGGCGCAACGAGCGAGACGAATCCGAGCAGCGGAACGTCATCCGGCGCTGCGATCCCCAGCACACCGACCGGCTCATTCATGGCGAGCGTGACGCCGCGGATCGGCGTATGATGGACGGCGCCATCCCACTTGTCCGCCCAGGCGGCGTATGTAAACAGCCGGGCGATGCTCGCCTCGACTTCTTCGTGGCCCACTCGTGCAGAGAATTCTTCGGTCCGAGTCGCCAGGTTCTCAGCGATGAAATAGAGGATCTGCGCGCGCATGTGCCCGCTGCCTCGACCCCAGCCGGCCGCTGCGTGCGCCGCTTCGACGGCGTTGCGGATGTCCTTGCGATTGCCTTCGGCGACGTCGCCCAGCACGCGACCGTCGGGGCCGAGAATCTTGCGGCTGTATCCCTGGTCAGGTCGTGCTTGCTTCCCACCGATAAAGAGTTTGTAAGTGCGGTCGATCGGAGGCAGGGCCTGGGGCCTGGGGCTTGGGGCCTGGGGCCTTGGGCCTGGGGCCTGGGGGACACTGGCGTCGGTGGCCGGAGCTCGATGAGTCATGCCGGAGGCCCCAGGCCCCAGGCCCGCTTCCCAGGCCGGTTTCAAATACTCATACATCCCTTCCCTTCCACCTTCTCTTCCAAAGCCGGACTCACGATACCCACCGAACCCCGACGCGGCGTCGAATAGGTTGGTCGAGTTTATCCAGACAACCCCAGCCTTGAGTTTCGGAGCGACATCGAGGGCAAGATTGATGTTCTCGGTCCAGACACTCGCGGCAAGACCGTAGGGCGTGTTGTTGGCCAGGTCGACGGCTTCCTTCGGCGTGCGGAACGTCATGCTCACCAGCACCGGCCCGAAGATTTCGACCTGGGCAATGGTGGCTGCCGGCGAGACATCGGTAAACAGCGTGGGCGGGTAGAAGTATCCCTCGGTCGGGCATGCCCAGGATGGCTGCCACATCTTCGCGCCCTCTTCGACGCCCCGCTCCACCAACCCGCGGATGCGCTCGAGCTGCACGGGCGCAACGATGGCCCCCATGTCCACCGCTTTGTCGAGCGGCGATCCGACACGCAGCTTTTCCATGCGCGCGCGCAGCTTCTGAGTCAGCCGATCCGCAATGCCTTCCTGAACGAGCAAGCGTGAGCCGGCGCAGCAGACCTGGCCCTGATTGAACCAGATCGCGTCGACCACGCCCTCCACCACGCTGTCGAGATCGGCGTCCTCGAAAACGATGAACGGGCTTTTGCCGCCCAGCTCGAGTGTCAGCTTCTTGCCGGTGCCCGCCGTGGCCTTCCGAATGATGCGACCGACCTCCGTAGAGCCTGTGAAAGCGATCTTCTGCACGTCCGGATGCTCGACGAGGGCCTTGCCGGTCGTGCCGTCGCCGGTGACGACATTGAACACCCCCGCCGGCAGCCCGGCGGCCTGGGCGATTTCGGCAAAGCACAGTGCCGTCAACGGTGTGAACTCCGCAGGTTTCAGGATCACCGTGTTCCCCGCCGCGAGAGCGGGCGCGACTTTCCACGCCACCATCAAAAGCGGGAAGTTCCACGGAATGATCTGGCCCACGACGCCGATGGGCGCGTAGCCGGGGAACTCCGTATCCCGCAGCTGCGCCCAACCTGCGTGGTGATAGAAATGCCGCGCGACGAGCGGTATATCGAGATCGCGGGTTTCGCGGATCGGTTTGCCGTTATCCAGACTCTCGAGCACCGCGAGCAGCCGCGAGTTGCGCTGGACTTCGCGCGCGATCGCGTACAGGTAGCGCGCGCGGGCGTGTCCGGGGAGCCCCGCCCACCCCGGCGCCGCGCCATTGGCCGCCGCCACCGCCGCGTCGACGTCGGCTTTGCTGCCCTGCGCGACGCGCGCGAGGACGGCTTTCGTAGCAGGATTGATCGTCTCGAAGTGAGCGCCGTCGGGCGGCGTGACCCACCGGCCGTCGAGGAAATGGCCGAACCGGCCGTTGTCGTGGCGCTTGATCCACTCCAGCGCGGGCGCGTCGCTCTCGGGCGCCGGGCCGTACTCCATCGTCTCGAAGATCTTGGCAACGGTCGTCATCAGACCATCGGATGGCGGTGCGCCGCGGCGTAGCGGCCGGTCACGAAGTGCTCCAGCTGCCGCTCGATATCGGTCAGCAAGGCGCTGGCCCCCATCCTGAACAGCGCCGGCTTCAACCAGCGATCGCCGAGCTCTTCTTTCATCAGAATCATCCAGTCGAGCGCCTGTCTGGCGGAGCGAATCCCGCCTGCCGGCTTGAATCCAACGGCTGCGCCCGTGCGCAGCTCGTAATCGCGGATCATGCGGGCCATGACCACGCCGACCGGCAGGACGGCATTCACCGGTTCCTTGCCGGTAGAGGTCTTGATGAAGTCAGCACCCGCCATCATCGCGACCATGCTGGCGCGCGCCACGTTCGTCAGTGTGGCGAGCTCGCCCGTCCCGAGGATCGCTTTCATGTGCGCGCGGCCGCACGCGTCACGGAAGGCGCGCACCTCGGCGTACAAGGCCGGCCAGTCGCCGGTGAGGACGTGCGCCCGAGTGATCACGATGTCGATTTCCTGCGCGCCGGCCGCGACGGAGGCCTGGACTTCCTCGAGTCGCTGCGCGAAGGGATTCAGACCGGCGGGAAAGCCCGTCGATACTGCTGCCACCGGAATTCCCGAGCCGTCGAGCGCCGTCACCGCCGTCGGCACGAGCGCATGGTAGACACACACGGCGCCGACTCGGATGTCGAGGTGAGCTGCGCCGAGTGACTCGACGAGGTCGGGTCGAAGGGGCCGGCGGGCCTTTGCACACAGCCGAATCACATTCCCCGGTGTGTCGTCGCCCTGCAGCGTCGTGAGGTCCATGCAAGTGATGGCGCGGAGCAGCCACGCCGCCTGCCATTCCTTCTTTACTGTGCGTCGCGTGGGAATCGTGGCCGCCCGGCGCTCGACCGCACTGCGGTTCACGCGCAGCGTGCGAATGACGTCGAGATCGAGCGGCATACCCGGATTACGGCCGTCGGTGGACGACGGACGCACCGCGCCGACATGACGCAGGCGATCAGTTGTGGCAGGAGCCTTCATCGTTTCGCGGACAATGCGAAGCCCGCGTGAAAAAGTCAAATAACGGGCGGCGTCAGACTACGGATCGCGGAGGCCGGCTCCGTGGCGACACGCGGCCACCGCCGTGGGATGCTGCGCGCGCGAGCATTGCTCCTCACGCTCCGGTATGCCGGCGAGCAGCGTGGCAACTTCCTCACCCAATGCCCGATAGCACGTCGGTCCGCCAGGTTCGTCTCGGACGACGCGGCAGAACTCGAGCGCAACGTCCGTGGTTGCGGTCCAATCGACGAGGGCCTTGGCAGCGCCGAAATAACATGCGGCGCGATCCTGCTCGCGCGCCTTGTGACACAGGTCGGCGGTCTTCTTGGGATCGCGGTTGGTGTACGACGTGGCATCGCGCCCCAGGCTCTGGAAGCAGACGGCGCGCATCGCTCCGGGCGCGCGCGCGCAGGATTTCGCGGCGTCGCCGATGTCACCATGGTTCAGGTTCAACATGACGGATGTCTGCATCTGGTAACAGGCGTGCAGGAAGCGCTCGGCCATGATCGAACAGGGGTAGAGGGGATCCTTGGGCTCGATGGCCTTGAACGGAGCGGCGCTCTCGTGATGGGACCCGTGTGCCGCGAGCTTGCTCGCCGGGTGATGTGGCGTGGTTGCGTTGATCACGTTCTCCATGAACGCGCCGCCATAACACGACTCGCGATCCCACCCATCGGACAGCAGATCGCAATCGGTGAGCGCGCGCGGCAGGTCATGGCCATGGAACATCGTGAGGCCATGCCCCATGCCGTGCACGCACTGGAACAGCACCCAGCGACTCGCGGTCGCGCCCTTGAAGGGACGGCAGAGCGCTTCGACCTCGGATTTCGTAACACGGTCGCGCGATTCGAAGTAGGCCTGGATCACGCCGTGGCGACAACCGGACGAGAACCCATCGCCGCAGGCGTCGAACGTCCCGACGATATCGGTCGAGCGGCCGTACGCCTCGATTCCTAACCCGTGCGCGTACTCATGGGCATGTTCGGCGATATCGCGGTCGGCGGCCGCGAGCGCGTCGAGCATCGCAACCGCACCGCGGACACCGTTGGTTGCGAGGCGACTCGACAGCAGCTGGGTGTAGCAATTCGTGCGCGCGTCCCCGCCGAGGTCACGGCAATCAGCACCGGCACCCCCGGTCGGTCCCACCAGCATCTTCGACACACCGAAGCCCGCCGCGGCTGCGGTGACGACGGCCAATCCGGCCAGGGCAACCAACTTTGATCGATTCATCGTGAAGAACTCTAATTGGCTTGCGGCACTGGTTCCAGCTTTCTAAGCTTGGTCCGTGCCCATCCCGATTTCACGCGTCCTCGTTGTGGCGGACGCCCACCTCGGTCAGGTCCCCCCGAGCGTCCGGACCGCGTTTCACGCCTTCCTCGAAGCAGTGCCGCAGATCGGCGACCACCTCGTGCTCACGGGAGATCTGTTCGACTTCTGGTTCGAGTACCAAAGCGTCATACCCCGTAAACACTTTGCCACCGTCGCAAAGCTGCAGGAGGTACGGGCCCGCGGCATTCCCATCACCTTCGTGGGAGGCAATCATGACCGCTGGGGCGGCACATTCTTCAGCGATGATCTGGGCATCGAGTTCTTCGGCGGCGAAGCCGAGCTCGATCTCGGCGGTCGGCGCACCTACATCGTCCATGGAGACGGGCTGACGGAGCAGCACTGGACCGGGGCGCTGATGCATCGTTTCACACGGCACCCTCTCACCGTCGCAATATTTCGCCTGTTGCATCCCACGATCGGCTTCTGGATCGCCGATCTCTTCTCGCGCCACCTGGCCGACAACACAAAGGATAAAGCGGTGCTGGAGCGAGCCGCCGCGGCACAGCGCCGCTGGGCAGCCGATTTCCTCGACCAGCACCCCGACGTGCGTCTCGTCATCATGGCTCACACGCACCGGCCGATGCTCGACCGCCTTCCCGACGGCCGGGCGTTTCTGAATCCCGGGGCCTTCCTCGACGGTGGCCGGTATGCCGAGATCACGGCAAGCGGGGTGGAGCTCAAGCAATTCACAACGGAACAACTTCGACCTGCTTGAGCTTCTCGCCGAGGAACAGCGCGCCGACTTTCCGAAAATGCGGTTCGTCGTCCGAAACCACGAATCGATGGTCGTGACTGCCGCCGTTCGCGAGTAGATCGAGTCGCTCGAGCTCCCCCGCGACGACGGTTGCCGTCTCCTCCGCCGAATCCACGAGCTTCACATCCGGTCCCATTACGCGTGCGAGCAGCGGCTTGAGCAGCGGATAATGCGTACAGCCCAGGACCAGCACATCGACATTGGCGCGCCGCAGCGGCTCGAGGTACTCGCGCGCGATGAGCTCAGCGGCGGCATGCTCGAACCAGCCCTCTTCGACGAGCGGCACGAACAACGGGCAGGGCCGGCTGTGCACGCGCGCCGCCGGGCGCAACGCCTTGATGGCGCGCTCGTAGGCACCGCTCGCAACGGTACCGGCGGTGCCGATCACGCCAATCGAGCCGCTGCGCGTCGCCGCAACGGCCGCGCGTGCGCCCGGCTCTATTACGCCGACGACCGGCACGGATGATTGCTGCTGCAAGGCGCCGAGCGCGTGCGCTGTGCTCGTATTGCACGCCACCACCACCGCCTTGACGCCGCGCCGGAGCAGATACGTCAGGATCTCGGCGCTGTAGCGGCGCACCGTGTCGGGCGACTTGGGGCCATACGGGACCCGCGCCGTATCGCCGAAGTAGATCACCGATTCGTGCGGCAAACGCTCGAACAGGGCGCGCGCGACCGTGAGGCCCCCAATCCCGGAATCGAACACGCCGAGCGGCGCGCTGTTCATTGCGCGATCCGCGGCATGGGAACGGTCACGCCGATGCCGTTGGGGAACGCCTGGACGCTGAGATCGGTCGGAAAATCCTGCAGGTGCGCGGAGACATACGCTTCGGCGCCGGCGAACAGATGATTGAAGATCCAGAGAATGAGCCAGTCCTGGACTTCCTGGCGTTTCAGATCGACGCTGGTCGAATGGATCTTCTTGAGATAATTCGCTTCCTGCTGCGCCTTCAGCGTCATCATGGCCGTCACGCCCTCCCAGGCGACGAACGTCGCGCCGGTCACATGCCGGCCGGTGACGGCCTGACCCCAGCCAGGAATAAGGAAGGAGCGCCAGAACGCGCCCATGGGGCGGACGCCGAAGTGCATCGTGTCGCGCGGAAGGACCATGTGGCCGGTGTCGCGCGCAACGGTGGTATCCTGACCGGACAGTTGGACGGTTGGACTGTTGGACAGTAAGCACACGACGGCAATCACCGTCCAACCGTCCAACCGTCCAACCGTCCGCTTCATCGCGCCACCAGCACGTTCAGTTTCCCTCGCTCGAGTGTCACCGTGCACTCCCGCACTCCCGGCTCGCGCAGCTCGCCGTCCACGTGCACGATCATCGGCTGATCGGGCGAGCGAATCGTGACCTTAGCCGTCTTGATGATCGCCACCTCGCGCATCGTTCCGTGCGTCCCTCTGATCACCCGCGGGATTGCCAACAGGAATCGCGGCAGCGACACGCGGCGGATCAGACAAACGTCCATTTTACCGTCCGCGGGGTCGGCATCCGGCGCGAACCGGTAACTTCCACCCGCCGTCGTGCCGTTGCACACTTCGACCATCATCATGTACCCCCGCTCGCGAAAGCCGGGCGTGGCGACATCAAACAGCATCGGCTCGAACCTGAAGAAGGTCTGCAGCACCGGCACGAGATACGACAGGAAGCCCGAAAGGTGCTGCATGCGGTTTCGCCTCTGAACGACCGCAGGGCCGAAACCGAAACCCACGCTGTTCACGAACCACTCGTTCAGCACGCGTCCAGCGTCGAAGCGCTGCGATCGCGCCGTCACGATGCGGGCCACGGCACGGACGGGGTCGTAGCGATACACGCCCACCAGCTTGGCGAAGTCGTTCCCCGAGCCGATCGGCACGACCCCCAGCGCCGCATCCGTGTCAGCGTTGAGCAATCCGTTGGCGACTTCGTGGACCGTGCCGTCGCCGCCGACCGCCACGACATGACGGGCGCCCCGGCTGACCGCATCCGCGGCGAGGTCCACCCCGTGCCCCGGTTGCTCGGTCCGCCCGATCTCGACGGCCCACCCCTGCGACCGAAACGCCCGCACCACCGTGTTTTCCGCCCGGCGTGCCGCGCCTCGACCAGCAGCTGGATTGATGATGAGATGAGCCTGGAGCACGCGGCAACAAGATACAACTCGCCCGCCCTTTGAGGGGGCGGGCGAGTTGAGATCAGCCGGCTCGGGAACGACTTAGGCGAGGTAGCGCTCGTCCCAGTCCACCGCGTATTCGACCGAGCACCGTACACACAGCATCCGGCTCGGCCGACCCTGCAGCGACACACGCTCACGACAAGCCGGACAGACGGCGTAGTGAGCCCCACCACCGGGTGCGCGTGGCGCGTTTCGCGGCCGCGGGACAACCGTCCATTTACGGGGTGGCGTGCGCGACACTTGCAGGAGCGCGCGCATGACGGGGACTGGCTTACCTCTCACATCAACCAGGGCAGCCAGGTTATCGGCCTTGATGAGCCGGTACCAGGCGCCGCGGCGCAGGTTGCAGTTCAAATCGGCTTGAAGGCGAGCCCACACCATCGTTAAGAACCTCGGGCGTCAAAGGGTCGACTACAGTGCTGAAACACGATTAGGTGCGTCTATGCTGATTGACCGAGGCCCAAGTGACATCGGTCACTCAGGCTTTGGTGCCGTTTCCTTCACCCAAATTGATTTCGAATTCCTGTCGGCAGCGTGCGCATTCGAGAGCGCGGGGAATCTTCTTCGGCAGCGCCGCGCGCCCGCGACAATTGGGACAGACAGCGTACGTGCCCCGAAGATGAGGAGGAGTCTTGCGATGCACTTCTTCCGGCGCGGTCACGATGCTCCAGTACTGCGGTGGCCGCTGCTTGATCTCGAGCCAGGCGCGCAATACTCCGACCTTGCGGTGATTGACGTCGATCACCGCCTGGAGGTCATCGAGCTCAATAACGCGATACCAAGCGCCGCGGCGGAGCTTCATGGGGACATCGGCCTGCAGACGCGCGAACAGAATGGCCATCAAGGCTCCTGGTGAGGGAGTCTGGGATGGGCGCGGGCACAATATACAACTGTCTGTTAAAAGTGGCGCACGACGGACATCACAAACCTAGGAATTGTCCCAGCCGATATCGAAATACCCATTGCATTTTGGGCAGCGCATACTCGCGGTGCGGTCCTCGAGACGTGCACGCGTGCGGCAGTTGGGGCAGACGGCATAGCGAGGCCCCCAGGACATCGGGAGGCGGGCAGCGTGGGGCGGACGCGGTACGACAGTCCACCGGGTTGGGGGCGTCGGCATGATCTCGAGCGATGGACGCGGGACTGGCATCAAGGTCCCGTTCACATCGAGCACGGCATCGTGCGGGGTCAAACGCACCACGCGGTACCAAGCGCCGCGACGGAGGCGCGACTGTTCATCCGGACGTACACGTGCCCATTGCCCCGTAGCCGCCATCGGTCCTCCGATCGGAAACTTGCCTAGAATGGTGCGCCGCAAGGACAAAAGTCAACAGGGTGGCGGGAGCGTGTAGGAATCGAACCTACCGAGCCCCATTCGGGGCCCAAACAGTTTTGAAGACTGGTCAGGCCACCAGACCCAATCCGCTCCCCGGGACCCTATTGCTTCACCGCGATGACGTCGATCTCGACGCGCGCGCCTTTCGGCAGACCCGCCGCCTGCACCGTCGAGCGGGCAGGCTTGTGCGAGCCGAAATGCTTCGCGTATACCTCATTCATTTGCCCGAAGTCCGCCATATCGGCCAGGTACACCGTCGTCTTCACCACATTGCCGAGCGCTGTTCCCGCTGCCGCGAGCACGGCCTTTAGATTCGCGAAGACCTGCTCAGTTTGTTCGGCCGTCGTGCGGCCCACCAACTCGCCGCTCTGCGGATCGAGCGCAACCTGACCCGCGGTGAAGACCAGACCGTCCATGGTGATGGCCTG
Source organism: Gemmatimonadales bacterium (assembly GCA_044869265.1). Taxonomy (GTDB): domain Bacteria; phylum Gemmatimonadota; class Gemmatimonadetes; order Gemmatimonadales; family GWC2-71-9; genus 20CM-2-65-7. The sequence goes on along the minus strand of JBIOXD010000032.1, from coordinate 10,571 downwards.
ACTGTAGGGCCCGATCGCCTTGGGCGCTGCGTCGGTCGCGACGACGCCCAGTCCGCTTGCTCTGTGCATTAGAAGAGTCCCTCGATGGTGCCGTCCGGATGAAGGCGAATGCGCTCAGCCGCAGGGGTCTTGCCGAGGCCGGGCATCGTCATGATGTCGCCGGCGAGCGCCACGACGAATCCGGCACCGGCCGACGGGAGGATGTCGCGCACATGCAGCGTGAACCCGCTGGGCGCGCCGAGCTGGGACGCGTCGTCGGAGAAAGAGTACTGCGTCTTCGCCATGCACACGGGCGTTTCGCCGAGCCCGAGCTTGGGCAGGAGCTCGAGCTGGCGCTCGGCCGCGGGGGCAAACCCCACACCCCCCGCGCCGTAGATCTCGCGCGCAATCGTTTCGATCTTTTCGCGAATCGGCCGGCGCTCGTCGTACAGCGGTTTGAACGAGGCCCCCCCTTTGCTCGACTTCAGCAGCGCCATCAGCGACTCCGCCACTTCGACGCCGCCTTCCCCGCCCTTTTCCCAGACGTCGCACCGCACGACCTCGACACCCTCCGCCACGCCTACCGCGCGCACCGCTTCGACTTCCTCCTCGGTGTCGGTGAGAAAGCGGTTCAGCGCCACCAGCGCCGGGACGCCGAACTTCTTCACGTTGCGGATGTGGCGGCGGAGATTTTCGGATCCCCGCTGCACCGCAGCGGGGTCAGCCGTTGCGAGCTGATCCTTCTTCTTGCCGCCATGCATCTTCAGCGCCCGCACCGTGGCCACGATGATGGCCGCTTCGGGCTTGAGTCCTGCAAACCGGCACTTGATGTCGAAGAACTTCTCCGCGCCCAGATCGGCGCCGAATCCCGCTTCCGTCAGCACGATATCCGACAGCGCGAGGCCGAGCTTGGTCGCGACGACCGAGTTACAGCCGTGCGCGATGTTTCCGAACGGTCCGCAGTGCACGAGCGCCGGGCCGCCCTCGAGCGTCTGCACCAGGTTCGGATTGATCGCGTCCTTCAGCAGCAGCGTCATCGCACCCTGGGTCTTGAGGTCGCTCGCGCGCCCCGCGGTCTTATCGGGGCGGAGGCCGACGATGATGCGCGCGATCCGCTCCTCGAGATCCTGGACCCCGGTCGCGAGCGCGAGGATCGCCATGATTTCCGATCCCGGAATGATCACGAAGCGCTCCTCGCGCATCGGCCCGCCGTTCAGGCCGCCGAGCCCCACGATGATGTTGCGCAGCGCGCGGTCGTTCATGTCGATGGTGCGGGGCCAGGTGATGCGCCGCACGTCGAGCCCGAGCGCGTTGCCGTGATGGAGATGGGCGTCCAGCATCGCCGACAGGAGGTTGTGCGCGCTGGCGATCGCGTGGAAGTCGCCGGTGAAATGGAGATTGATGTCCTCCATGGGCACGACCTGCGCGTAGCCGCCGCCGGCCGCGCCGCCCTTCACGCCGAAGACCGGCCCGAGCGACGGCTCGCGGATGGCGAGGATCGCGTTCTTTCCAAGCTTGCGGAGCGCCTGCGTCACGCCGACGGTGACCGTCGACTTCCCTTCGCCGGCGGGCGTGGGGTTGATGCCGGTCACGAGCACCAGCCGGCCCTTGGCCGGGCGCGACGCGAGCGCGGCCAGCGAGACCTTCGCCTTGTACTTGCCGTAGAGCTCCAGCTCGTCGTCGGCCAACCCCAGCTCGGCGGCGACGTCGCGGATGGGCCGGAGCCTGGCCGCCTGCGCGATCGCGATATCGGAGGGGACCTGCTTGACCGCGCTCGTCACAACGATGACTCGAGCCGCGCGCCGAAACAGCGCCGGGCGTTATCGGTGGTGCGTCGCGCCAACTCGTCGGGAGGATCGCCCCGCAGCCTGGCCGCGCGCTCGGCAACATCGCGGACAAAGCCCGGTTCGTTGCGCCGGCCGCGGTGCGGCACGGGCGCCAGATACGGGGCGTCGGTCTCGAACAGCAGGCGGTCGGGCGGACAGGCAGTCAGCCGGTCGGTCCGGTTCCAGTTCTTGAATGTGATCATGCCGCTGAACGAGAAATATGCACCGATGCTCAAGCCGGCGTCCCACACATCATCGCCCGACGAGAAACTGTGCAACACGACCACGGGAGCCTGATTTCCCAGCGCACGCAGCATCGCCGCCATATCAGCGTCAGCATCGCGGGCATGGACGACCACGGGCTTGCCGAGCTCGGCGGCCAGCTGGAGATGCCCCTCGAACGCGGCGCGCTGTGTGTCGCGCGGTGCATGCATGTAGTGATAGTCGAGCCCCGTCTCGCCCACCGCCACCATTTCGGGTGCCGCAAGCAGCTCCCGTACGCGGCTCGCGGCTTCGTGCGACCAGGCCCGCGCCTCGTGGGGATGTACTCCCGCCGTCGCCGAGAGCCCCGGACTCGCCCGCGCCAGAGCCCCGGCGCGCTCGCTCGCAGAGATCGATTCCGCGATCACCACGACGTGTGACACACCTGCCGTGGCCGCGCGCGCCAGCACCGCATCGCGATCGGCGTCGAATGCGGGATCACCGAGGTGACAGTGGGTATCGACAAGGCAAGGGCGCAGCATGCTGCGCCCTTCCTACCGGGCCGGCTGCGGCGTGCGAGGCGTCGGCGACGAGGTCGGCGTCGTTGGAGCTAACTGTGACGCCGTCGCGCGGGCGCCGATGGCGCGGACACCACGGGCGTCCTGTCCCGGCCAGCGTCTCTCGATCAGCATCAGTACCGGTGAGGCCACGAAGATCGACGAGAACGTCCCGACGACGATGCCGAAGGTCATGACCAGCGAGAAGGGCCGGATGACCTCGCCGGCGATGAACGCCAGCGTCAACGCCGTCAGAATCGTCGTCCCGCCGGTGAGCACCGTCCGCGGCAGCGTCTCATTGATCGAGAGGTTGAGGATCTCGTACAGATTCTGGCGCCGGAACTTGCGCAAGTTCTCCCGGACGCGGTCGAAGATCACGATCGTGTCGTTCAACGAGTATCCCACGATCGTCAGTACGGCCGCGACGACCACGAGACTGACTTCCAGGTTCAGATACCGGATGAAGGCGATTGTCGCGAGAATGTCGTGTCCGGTGGCGATGATCGCGGCTAGGCCAAACCGCCATTCGAACCGGAAGGCGAGGTAGATCAGCGTGACGACGAAGGAGAACAGGATGGCGATCAGCGCCTTCTCCTGGAGCTCGCGTCCCACCTTGGGCCCCACGGCCTCCCGACGGACGATCGTATAGGTATCCTTGCCGAGTCCCGCGTCGAGGGCGCGTTGCACCGCGGCGACCGTCTCCTCGGTTCCCGCCTCAGTACCGGCCAGTTCGGCGCTCAGGCGCGCCCGAAGGGCGTATTCCGTCTCCGACCCGAAGGTCTGCACGTCGGCGCCCGTCACACCGCCGTTGATGAGCGCCGTCCGAATCGCGCCGGTGCCGATGGGTGTCTTGGTCGTGAGCTGGATGAATGTGCCGCCGGTGAATTCGACGCTGTAGTTCAAGCCAGTCGCGAGGAGCAACAGCAACCCCGGGATGATCAACAGCGCGCTGAATCCGTACGCCCAGCGCCGGATGCCGATGAAGTCGTAATGGGCGTCTTTGAACAGTCGTAGCATCAGATGCTCACCGTGGTCATGTCGGGCCGCCGCTGCAGCCAGATCAGGAAGAAGGTACGGGTGACGAAGACCGCCGACAGCATTGACGCGAAGATCCCGATCATCAAGGTGATCGCGAACCCCTGCACCGGACCGGTACCCACGAGATAGAGAATGAACGCCGTCAGCGCCGTCGTGATGTTGGAATCGATGATGGCGCTCATGGCGTGCTTAAACCCTTCATCCACGGCCAAACGCACCGATTTGCCGAGCGCCAGCTCTTCCCGTATTCGCTCGAAGATCAGCACGTTCGCATCCACCGCCATGCCGATCGACAGCGCGAAGCCCGCAAGCCCGGGAAGCGTCAGCGTGAAACCGAACAGCGCAAGACCGCCGAGCGAGAAGATGACGTACAGTGCCAGGGCAGCGACCGCGAGCGCGCCGGACAGACGGTAGTAGACGAGCATGATGAGGAGCGTCAGACCCACCGCGAGGATACCGGCGAGCACGCCAGCATTGATGGAATCCTCTCCCATGGTCGCGCTGATCGAGCGCTCGTCGACGATCGTGAGCGGCGCCGGCAGCGCGCCGGCGCGCAGGACGAGCGCGAGGTCGCTGGCCTCGTGCAGCGGCTTGCTGCCCAGCTCGATCTGGCCGTGGGCGCCGATCTGGCTGCGAATCACGGGCGGCTGCCCCTGCACGCGGCCGTCGAGCATGATCGCCATGTAATCCCCGATGTGGCGGGCGGTCTCCTGCGAGAAGATCCGCGCGCCGCGACGGCTCAGCTGGAAAGTCACGATCGACTGGTTCGTGCCCGGATCGCGGTTCGCCACAGCCTTGATCAGCTCTTCACCCGTGATAATCGACCGCGACTCCACGGCATAGATCGGCCGGTACATGCGCGCGCCATACGCTCCCGGCTGCGCGCCCCACCTCAGCTCGATGGCGCGCGGGATCAACGCTTTGACGTCGGCCCGCTGAACGAGACTGTCGACGAGCGCCCATTGCTCCTCGGGAACGAGGTACTCGCCGGGAACGACGTTCGGCCCCTGATTGAGCAGTGACGACAGGACGCCGGGCGCATTCGCGTCCGCGGCCGAATCGCGCGCCGCTTTGCTCGTGTCGCCGCCGAACAGCTGCGCCACTGCCGACGGGGCGGCGTCGCCGCGGGCCTTAATGCCGGCCTTGCGCAAAACGGCGTCGATCGCGGGCAGTGCGTCCTTGAACGCGCCTTTCATGTCGGTGATGCGAAACTCGAGGAACGCGCTCCTCTGGATCACGCCCTTGGCGCGCGCAGGGTCTTTCTCTCCGGGCAGCTCGACGATGAGGCGGCACTTTCCCTCGATCTGCACGACCGGCTCGGTCGTGCCGAATTCGTTGATGCGCGTGCGCACGACCTTCTCGGCGCGTTGAATCGCGTCGGCGCAGTCGGGCACAGGCCCCTTGGTCTGGTCGACCTCGAGCGCCAGGTGAATACCACCTCTGAGGTCGAGGCCGAGATTGATCGGCACGCGGCGCACCGTGGTGTCCCTGAGCTGTCCAGTCGCCGGATCGATGATCCGCTGTGTCGTGTTGCGCGGCACGAGCGCCGCAACGCTCGCCGCCACCAGACCAGCGATGATCCAGAGTCGCGTTCGAATTCTCTTGTCCATCACGTCTCTCTATCGGTTGAGGGTCGCCCGAGCCGCTTGACGGTCGCGCTCCAGTTGCGCGACCAGCGCCTCGCGCGATGGAAATGCCTGCACCTCGCGCAGCCGGCGGATCCATTCCACCACCACCGTCTCTCCGTACAGCTCACCCTCGAAATCGAACAGGTGTATCTCGAGCGCGCGAGCCTGCTCCCCAAAGGTAGGGCGCGGGCCCTGATTCATCATGCCGCCTAGGAGTCTGGAGTCAGGATTCTGGATTCCGGCTCCTGACTCCAGAATCCTGACTCGTACAGCATATACCCCGTCGGGCGGCAACAACTTCCGCGGAGCGGGCGGCTCGAGGTTCACGGTCGGAACGCCGATTGTGCGGCCCCGCCCCGCTCCCCGAACCACGCGGCCGCGCGCGCTGTACGAGCGGCCCAGCCACCGGGCGGCCGCATCGAGGTCGCCGTGTGCCACCGCCGTGCGGATCAGCGTCGAGGAGATCGGCTGGCCGTTCTCCCGCACCGCCTCGACGACCGACACACCAAACTGCTGGGCTTCGCCCAAACGCCGGACCAGTTCCACATCGCCACCCCGTCCGCGGCCGAAGCCGTGATCGTAGCCCATCACGAGCTCGCGCATCGCATACTCGTCGCACAGGCGCCGCACGAACGCCGCCGCATCGAGCTGCGCGACCGCAGGCGTGAAGGGCAGCACGACGAACTGCTCGATCCCGTGCGCCGCCACGAACTCGTGCTTCTCGTCCGTCAACGTCAGCAGCTTCGGTGCCGCCGCCGGATTCACGACCTCGAGCGGGTGCGGGTCGAACGTGACGAGCACGCTCGCCAAGTCCCCCGCTCGCGCCCGGCGGCCGACCTCCGCCAGCACGGCCTGATGGCCGCGGTGCACGCCGTCGAACGTGCCCAGCGTGACCACCGCGCCACGCGACGCCATCAGCGCTCCGCCAGTACGACGCGCGGCTTCACCAGCTCGCCCACCTGCTCCCCGACCGCGACCAGCTCATCGCGCGCAAACAGTGCGATCGGGGACCGGTTATCGGCGACCAGGTCACCAGTCAGCGGCCTCCCGTGCACAATCGCGTCGCGTTCCGTCTCATTCACCTGTCGCCGCGGGAGATGCACCACGAGAATCGATGCATCTCTCACAGACCTCGGCGTCACAGCCTCCGGTGCGACCGCATCTTCGAGTCGCAGTGGACCGACGGCCGTGCGTCGTAGCGCCACGAGATGCGCGCCGCACCCCAGCTTCGCCCCGATGTCGCGCGCCAGCGACCGCAGGTACGTCCCTCCGCTCACCGTCGCGCGAAACTCCAGATCGGGAACGGCCGCCTCCACGATCTCGAGCTCGCGGATGTCGACGTCCCGCGCGGCGGGTTCGACTGCTTCGCCGCGACGCGCCCGGGCGTACGCGCGCTCGCCTGCGATCTTCACCGCCGAATAGGCTGGTGGCCGCTGCTCGTAGCGCCCGCGGAAGCTCTCGATCACGGCGGCGAGCTGCGCCGGCGTGATGCCCGTCCACGGCGCCGTCGCCACCACGGCCCCCGTCAGATCATCCGTATCGGTCGTCACGCCGAGGCGAATCACGCCGTCGTACGCCTTCGGCCATGCCGCCGCGAACGCCGCGAGCCGTGTCGCGCGCCCCACCACCAGGACCAACAGTCCCTTCGCGAACGGATCCAACGTCCCGAGATGGCCGACGCGCTGCTCGCCGAGGGCGCGGCGTACGATGTCCACGACATCATGGGAGGTGGGGCCGGCCGGCTTGGCGACCAACACGATCCCAGCGATCAGTCTTGCGGCTCCTTGAGCTCCTTCAGGACCTGGTTGATGCGCTGCGCGTGCTCGAGCCCGCGATCCAGATGGAAATGCAGCTCCGGACAGGTGCGCAGCGGCAGATCCTTCGCCAGCTGCGCGCGGAGATAACGGGCCGCGCTTCCCAATCCTTCCAGCGACTGCGCCTTCTCTTGCTCCGTTCCCATGACGCTGACCCGCACGTTCGCGTGCGACAGGTCCGCCGACACGTCCACGCCGATGACGGTCACAAAGCCGATGCGCGGGTCGCGCACATCGCCCGTGAGAAACGCGCCGATAGCATGCCGGATCAGCTCGCTCACGCGCTCGGGTCGGTGGCTCGGGCGCTTCATCTCAGAGATAACTCGCGCTCGTGTCCACGACGCGCGCGCCATCGGCCCCCGCCACCATCTCGTCGACTTCCCGCAACACACGCTCGGCGTGGCGGCGGTCCGTGCTCACGACGGCTGCCGTCAGCTCGGCGCGCTGCCAGAGGTCGTGATGCCCCGTCTCGGCGACCGAAACGTTGAACCGGTTGTGCAGCCGGTCCTTCAGGCTCTTCACAATCGTGCGCTTGTCCTTCAGTGACTGGCACGCGGGGAGATGCAGCTCCCACACCATCACGCCCACGATCACGACTCAGCGGCATTGAGCGAGCGCGCGATCTCCTCGATGCGGTACGACTCGATCAAGTCGCCCACCTTGATGTCGTTGAAATTCTCGATCCCAATGCCGCATTCGAAGCCTTCACGGACTTCGCGCACGTCGTCCTTGAAGCGCTTGAGGGACGCGAGCGTGCCGTCGTACACCTCCACGCCGTTCCGGATCACGCGTGAGCGGCCGGTGCGTGGAATCACGCCACTCCGCACGAAGCAGCCGGCGATCGTGCCGACTTTGGCAATCTTGAACGTCTGGCGTACCTCCGCCTCGCCGAGCACCACTTCCTTCTTCTCCGGGGCGAGGAGGCCTTCCATCGCCGCCTTCACCTCTTCGACCGCTTCGTAGATGATCCGATACGTGCGAATCTCCACCCGCTCGCGATCGGCGGCCGCGCGCGCGTTGGAATCGGGCCGCACGTGGAACCCGATGATGATGGCTCCCGACGCTCGAGCCAACAGCACGTCGGACTCGGTAATCGCACCGACTCCGCGGTGCACGACTTCCACCTTGACCTCGGAGGTCGACAGCTGCGCGAGCGCGTCGGCGAGCGCTTCCGCCGGGCCGCCCTGGTCCGCCTTGATGATGATGCGCAACGTGGCCACGCCGCTTTCGGCCGCCTCTGCCATGAAGTCCTCGAGCGTCTTCACGCGGCCCGTGCGGCGGTGTTGGGCCTCGCGCTCGAGACGCTGGCGCTTCTGCGCGATGTCGCGCGCCGCAGCGGCGTCCGCCATGGCGAGGAAGCTGTCGCCGGCTTCCGGCACACCCTCGAAGCCCAGGATCTGGACCGGGGTCGATGGCCCCACTTCAGTTTCGGTGCCGCCCCGCTCGTCGTACATCGCGCGCACGCGGCCTGAGTACTGACCGCAAATGAAGTCGTCGCCGACCTTCAGCGTGCCGGTCCGCACGAGAATCGTCGCGATCGCGCCCTTGCCGGGATCCAGCGAGGCCTCGAGCACGGTGCCCTCGGCCTTGCGGTCCGGATTTGCCTTGAGATCGAGCAGCTCGGCCTGGAGCAGGATCTGGTCGAGCAGGTCGTCCACACCGGTGCCCTTCTTGGCGGAGATCGGGGTCGCGAGCGCGGTGCCTCCGAATTCTTCGAGCACCACCCCGTGCGCCAGCAGATCCTGCTTGACCTTCTGCACGTTCGCGGTGGGCAGATCGATCTTGTTAATGGCTACGACGAGCGGCACGCCGGCATTCTTGGCGTGGGAAATAGCTTCGATCGTCTGAGGCATGATGGCATCATCGGCGGCCACGACCAGGACGACGATGTCGGTGACCTGCGCGCCACGCGCGCGCATTGCCGTAAAGGCCTCGTGTCCCGGCGTATCGAGGAACGTGATCTTGCGCTTGTCTTTCAGCGTGACCTGGTAGGCGCCGATGTGCTGCGTGATGCCGCCGGCCTCGCCTGCGACGACGTTCGTCTTGCGGACGTAGTCGAGCAGCGATGTTTTGCCGTGGTCGACGTGACCCATGATCGTGACGACCGGCGGCCGCGGCTTGAGTGTCTCAGCCGCATCGGCGACGGTGTCGGTCTGCGTCGTCGCGTACTCCTCCTCACGCACCGCCTGGAATCCGAACGCCGATGCGATCAGCTCGATCATGTCGAAGTCGAGCCGCTGATTGATGGTCACCATCTGACCCAGCTCTTTGAACGCGAACGTCACGATCTGGGTCGGTGGGACCTTAAGCGTGTTGGCGAGCTCGGACACGGTGATGAACTCCGTCACGCGCACGAGCGTCTTCTCGCGCTCGCGCTCCTCACGGCGGCGCTCTTCCTGCGTCTCGCGGAACGTGGGGCCCTCTTCACGCCGGTGCACGCCTTTCTTGCCGACCGGTGTCTTCAGCGTGGCGAGCGTGCGCGAAATGTTCTGCGCGACCGCCTCTTGATCCACCAGCGACTTCTTGCCCTTCTTGCGCTTCTTGCCCTTCTCGCGGCGGCGCTCATCGAGCGGCGGCGCGCCGGGCGCGGCGGAAGCGACGGGTCGCGGCGGCACATTCCCGCTCGGGCCTGACGGTGTGCCACGCGCCACCGGGACCGGGCGCGGACGGACCGGCGTCGGAATGAACGGGCGCGGCGGCGCTGACGGCGGTGGTGAGAACGTCGGCGGCGCAGGGGCGGCGGCGGGCGGCGGCGGCGCGAAGGTCAGCGTCCCGGCGGGCGCCACAGGCTCCGCCGGCTCGGCAGGCGCGAGGTCCTTGAACAGCGCCGCGGCGCGCTCCTCAAGCGAAGCAGCGGCCTTCTCTTCTTCCTGCTCCCGTGCGGCCGTCTCGAGCGCGAGGCGCGCCCGGTCGGCTTCGGCGGCTTCCGCGGCGGCGCGTTCCGCTTCCGCGGCGTCAGCGGCGGCGACTTCGGCGGCTGTGCGACGGCGGCGCTTGGGCCGGCTGTCCGCGGCGGCGACGGGCGCCGGCGCCGGCTCGACCGCCTTGGCTGCCGCACGCCGGCGTTTCGGCGCCGCGGCCGGCTGTTTCAGCTTGCGCTTATCGCGCTCCCAGCGCGCGCGCATCAACGACACCTGCTCGTCCTTGAGCGGCGTCAGGTGACTGCGCACGAAAATGTCCATCTCCTTGAGCATACCCATCAGCTGCTCGCTCGAGATGCCGAACTCTGCCGCTAGATCATGAATCCGCGTCGTTGCCACTCACTCCTCGCTATCGGCTATCGGCTATCGGCTACCGGCGATCAGGCCACGTGCCAACGCCGGGTCTGTCACTCCAACCGCCTGCACCGGCGGCCGGCCCAACCCTGTGCCCAACTCCATCGCCGCGGGCCCGCGCAGCACCGGGATATGCTTCGCCTCCGCGAGCCTTCCGACCTTTTCCTGCGTCCGTTCACCCGCATCCAGCGCGAGCACCACGCACACCACCTGGCCGCGCTGCAATCCCGCTCGAACTCCCGCCACCCCGACC
>JBIOXD010000031.1:0-4838 GCA_044869265.1 Gemmatimonadales bacterium | reverse complement strand
GATACGGCGCTCAAGACGGCCGACGCCGGTTATCTGACGCGCCGGCTGGTCGACGTCGCGCAGGACGTCACGATTACGGAAGAGGACTGCGGCACGATCCTCGGTCTCGAGATGTCCGCGCTGAAGGAAGGCGAAGACATCATCGAGCCGCTGCGCGAGCGCATCGTGGGCTGCGTGGCGCTCGAGGAGGTCATGGATCCGCACGAGCTCGATGAGGACGGCCGGCCGAAGGTGCTGGTCGAAGCGGGCAAGCTCGTGATCGAAGAGACGTCCCAGGCCATCGAGGATGCGGGCATCGAGTCGGTGAAGATCCGCTCCGTGCTGACGTGCGAAGCGAAGCGCGGCGTGTGCCGGATGTGCTACGGCCGCAACCTCGCGACGATGGACATGGTGGACCTCGGCGAAGCAGTCGGCATTCTGGCCGCGCAGTCGATCGGCGAGCCGGGCACGCAGCTGACCCTGCGGACTTTCCACATCGGCGGCACGGCGGCGCGTATCGCCGAGCAGACGGTGCGGAAAACCAAGGTCGAAGGCGTGATCGAGCACGGCGACCGGCTGACGTACGTCGAGACACCGGACGGCGCAAAGGTCGTGACCAGCTACGAAGGCGAGCTGGTGCTCAAGGCAGCCGCCCACGGCGGAGGACAGACCGGAGGTAAACTGTCCGTGCACTCGCGCTTCCAGGTCCCGCTGGGCGCCACGCTGATGGTCGAGGATGATCAGCACGTGGCCAAGGACACGGTGTTGTTCACCTGGGATCCGTACACGAACCCGATCATGACGGATGTGGCGGGTCTGGTGCGGTTCGTGGACATCGTCGAGGACGAGACGGTGCGCGAGGAGCTGGACGAGATCACCGGCCGGCGGCAGCGCGTCATCATCGAGGACCGCGAGAAGAAGCTCCACCCGCACATCGAGGTCGTTCAGAAAAAAGGCGACAAGGAAAAGCGGCTTCGTGATTTCGTCATTCCCGAAGGCGCGCAGCTCACGGTCGAGGACGGACAGGACGTGTACGCGGGCCAGGTGCTCGCCAAGGTGTCGCGTGAGGCGTACAAGACGCGTGACATCACGGGCGGTCTGCCGCGCGTCGCCGAGCTGTTCGAGGCGCGCCGTCCGAAAGATCCGGCCACGATTTCGGAGGTGGACGGCGTCGTGCGGTTCGGCGAGATCAAGCGCGGCAAGCGCGAGATCTGGGTGCATCCGGAGGAAGGCGAGGCGCAGCTGTACGAGGTGCCGGCCGGCAAGCACTTGCGCGTGCACGAGGGTGACCGCGTGCGCGCCGGTGACCGTCTCACCGAGGGCCCGGTCAATCCGCACGACATCTTGCGGATCAAGGGACCGCGCGCCGTGCAGGAGTACCTCCTGAATGAGGTCCAGGAGGTGTACCGCCTGCAGGGCGTGAAGATCAACGACAAGCACATCGGCGTGATCGTGCGCCAGATGCTGCAGAAAGTGAAAGTGGTCGAGCCCGGTGACACCGAGTTCCTCGAAGGCGAGAACGTCGACAAGCTCGTCTTCAGCGAGGTCAACGAGCGTGTGGTGAAGAAGGGTGGCAAGCCTTCCACCCGTGAGCCGCTGCTCCTCGGCATCACGAAGGCGAGCCTGACGACGCAGTCGTTCATCTCCGCGGCCTCCTTCCAGGAGACGACGCGGGTGCTGACGGATGCGGCGATCCGCGGGGCCAAGGACGATCTGCTTGGTCTCAAGGAGAACATCATCATCGGGCATCTGATACCGGCGGGTACGGGTATTTACCGGTATCACGACATCGAGATCGAGCCGCCGGAGGGCTTCACGCCTCCGCCGCCGCCGGTCGAGGCGGCGCTGCCGGGGGCAGGACCGGCACCGAGCCCGTTCCCGGAGGAAGTGGAAGCGGAGTAGGACATGTCAAACGAACGGCGCCGAGACAACTCGGCGCCGTTATGACTTTTGGGGCGTTTGGTCTTGCCTCATGTTGCAGCATGGTGGCTAGGTTAGTTTGGTCCACCATCGGGAGCAGTGTATGAAGCCTCGTGCCGTCGGTCTGACCTCCGTCCTGATGCTCACTCTGACGTTCGGCGCCTGCAACCGGGACAATGTGACCGGCCTGCCGGACATCACGGCCCGCAGTGCGGCAGGTCCCAAGAAGCTCAAGGACGCGATCGCGGTCTTCACGCGCCAATTCAATCTGGTGGACGGCGGACTCGCCGTCATGAACCTGGACGGCTCGGACCGCCGGCCGCTGCCCGGCGGTGAGCTCGGATTCGAGCCATCGATCTCGCCGGATGGCCGACGGATCGCATTCTCCAGAAACACGGACATCGGCGTCACCTCGATCTATGTGATGAACGTCGACGGGACGGGGACGACGGAAGTCGCGCGAGGACTCGTTTTCAATCCGGGCCCGGTGTGGTCTCCCGATGGGTGCCGGATCGCGTACCGCGCCGGCTTTGATCAGCAGGTCTCACCGTGGATCGCGATCGTCAACGCGGACGGGACGAACACCCACCAGGTCACGCCGGAGCCCGATCCGAACGAATTCGCATATTACGAAAGTCCCACGTGGTCGCCGGACGGTTCGAAGCTGGCGTTCACGAAGAACTCGGTGCTGCACGTCATCAACGTGGACGGCACCGGCTTGACAGCGCTACCCAACGAGGACCTGGCGATCTCGCCATCCTGGTCCCCGGACGGAACGCGCATCGCGTACATCAGTCTCGATCCGATCGGCGAGATCCACCTTAGAAATCCGGATGGCTCGAATCTCGCGCGTGTCACCATGTCTTCGAGCGAAAACGGTATCTTCGATTTCTGGCCGCGCTGGGCTCCAGATTCACGGCGCCTGGTGTCGGCGCACATCGCCGGTGATCAGATCCAGACCCAGACCATCAACGTGGATGGCACGAACCCGACGAATCTGACTCCGCCGGGCGTGCTCGATTTCATGCCCGACTGGAGCCCGCGCAGCTCGGATATTGAGTTCGAGGGGAGCGGCAAATGCGTGTTCTGAGACGACGTCCCGCTGCTCCCGGCTCTGCTCGCGGCTGTCGCTGGCGCCTGCGGGCGTGATGAGATCACCGGGATGCCCGGAGAATTGGAGTCCTGTACCGTAGTGTTGCTCAACTAAGAGCAAACGACGCCCGGGAGCGATCCCGGTCGTCGTCGTATTGTGGTAAAATGTCGCATGAAGCTCATCCTCCTCGCCGTGCTGCTGCAGGGCCCGCAGTCCGTCTATCACGTCTCGGCTGCCGTCGACATCCCGGTCACTGTAGGTGCGGGTTTGCTGCTCGCCGTGCCGAACTTCTATGCCGATCGGTTGATTAAGCCGCGCTGTCCCTGCGACCCCAGCGAGGTGAATGCGTTCGATCGGGGCGCGATCGGGAATAAGAGCACCACCGCCGCGACCTTGAGCGACGTGACCGTGGGCGTCGTCATTCTCGCCCCGCTCGTGTTCGACGCCGTCGACCTCGGCGGATTCAACCAGGCGTGGTGGGAAGACGCGGTCGTTTTTGGGCAGACGCTCGCGATCAACGGCGCGCTGGTAACCGCCGCCAAGTACATCGCGCAGCGTCCTCTGCCGCGCACATACGCCGGTGACCCAAGCCTGATCGACAAGCCGGAAGGGTACCGCTCGTTCTACTCCGGCCACACCTCGAATGCGTTTGCTGCCCTTTCCGCTACTGCGATGACGATCCGCCTGCGGTACGGGGAAAAGACGTGGCCATGGATCGTTACGGGTGTCATCGGCACCAGCGTGGCGGTCGAGCGAGTGGCAGCCGGCCGACATTTCCCGACGGATGTGATCGCGGGGGCCGTCATGGGCACTGCCGTAGGGATCGTCGTGCCCTGGCTCCACTCACGAGAGCGCGGGGCGGGGGCGGGGGGGGGTGGGGGGCCCCAGGCTGGCCAGGAACCTGGTGGCGGTGTCGCCTTGGGCTGGCAGCTTCGCTTCTGAGCCCCCAAGCACTTGACCTAAGTCGAACTACCTGCTTAGTTTCGCGGGCTCCGGAGTACCTTTTTTTAGTTCGCTTACGAGGGGTATTTGCCGACAATCAATCAGCTCGTCCGGCACGGTCGCCGTGACGTGGAGAAAAAGGAAAAGGCGCCGCACCTGCGTGGCAACCCGCAAAAACGCGGCGTATGCACGCGCGTGTATACGACGACCCCGAAGAAGCCCAATTCGGCGCTCCGGAAAGTGGCTCGCGTTCGCCTGACGAATGGATTCGAAGTGACGGCCTACATCCCGGGTGAGGGGCATAACCTGCAGGAGCACTCGATCGTGATGATTCGGGGCGGCCGCGTGAAGGATCTGCCGGGCGTGCGGTATCACATCATCCGCGGCACGCTCGACGCCGCGGGCGTGAACGAGCGGAAGCAGTCGCGGTCGAAGTACGGCGCGAAGCGTCCCAAGGAGGCCGGGAAGTGAGTCGTCGCAAGAGCGCTGTCCGGCGTCCCGTACCGGCTGATCCGCGCTACGACAGCCAGACGGTTTCGAAGTTCTTGAACAACCTGATGGAGCGGGGCAAGAAGTCGTTGTCGGAGCGGATTTTCTATCAGGCGATGGACATGATCGAGCAGCGTACGGGGCAGCCCGGCGTGAACGTGTTCAAGCAGGCGCTCTCGAACGTGAAGCCGGCGCTGGAAGTGAAGTCGCGCCGCGTCGGTGGAGCGACGTATCAAGTGCCGGTCGAAGTGCGGCCGGAGCGCCGCACGGCGCTGGCGATGCGCTGGCTGATTCTGTACAGCCGCGCGCGCAAAGAGAAGACGATGGCCGAGCGCCTCGCCGCCGAGTTGATTCTGGCGTCGAAGGGCGAAGGCGAGACGATAAAGAAGAAGGAAGACACGCACCGGATGGCGGA
>JBIOXD010000030.1:0-2358 GCA_044869265.1 Gemmatimonadales bacterium | reverse complement strand
TCATCCGAGGGCAACCCCTGGACCAGGCCGCGGACGAAATAGATAAAGGCGCCGTCATGCGACCAGAGAGGGAAGTGGTTATGAGATCCCTTCCGTCCAACGAAGATCTGGCGACCCACTTTCTCGTTAGCCGGAGTGATGAACATCGGATCGCCGGGGTCGGGCGTGTGATACACAATGCGCGTCCCGTCGGGCGAGAAGTCGAGCTCAGAGAAGCCGTGACCTTTGAGGTAGGGCTGGATCTGGCCGCCGATTGCCGGAATCGCCCATCCCGAATCGACCGAACCGCTGTGGCCGCCGTACTGCACGCGATTCCAGAGGATGACCAACGAGCCGTCGGGAGAAAAGCCCAGTGTCCGAGTTCCGGGATTTCGTAATTCCTGCACGCGGCCGTGCGTGAGGTTTCGGTTTTCGCCGGTTCCGATCTGGCTCACCCAGACATCCCAGGCGCCTTCACGATCGGAGAGGAATGCGATCAACTTACCATCGCGAGAAATGGTGGCGTGATGTTCCGCACCCGCGAAGTCCTCGAGTTTCGTGACCGTCGCGCCGTCGAGGGGATTGGGCCAGGCATTTTCGGTGGATCGACGCGGCCACAGAGCCAGCGCGACCATCAGCAGCAGGCCAGCACAGGCGGCGGCCAACCAGATGATGCGCTTCGAGCTCCGCGGCCTCTTGGATTGATCAAGACGCGCGCCCGTTTCGGCAGGCGGAGCTGACAACGCGACCAGCGCATCGTCAATTTCAAGACGCGCATCGCCAACGTCGCGCAAACGCCGCTTGGGATCTTTCTCGAGACAGCGCTGGAGCAACCGGCGGATGCCCGACGGCACCTGTGTGGGGAGCAGACTCCAGTCCGGCTCGCGTTCGAGAATCCTCGCCATCGTGTCGGCAGCGGCGTCTCCCGAGAACACGTCGCGCCCGCTGAGCATTTCGTACAGCACGCAACCGAACGCCCAGATGTCGGTTCGTTTGTCGAGAGCCGCGCCGCGCACCTGCTCGGTGCTCATGTAGGCGACTGTGCCGGCAATCACGCCGTCTTGCGATCCGCCGGCTCTCGTCGTCTCCAGGTGTGACAGCTCGTGGGCGATGCCCTCGTCCGAAAACACCTTCGCCAAGCCGAAGTCGAGGACCTTCACCGTGCCGTCGGGCGTAATCTTGATGTTCGCGGGTTTCAGATCGCGATGGATGACGCCCTTCTCGTGCGCGGCCTCCAACGCATCTGCGATCTGGCGCGCGACCGTCAGCGCTTCCCGAATCGGCAACGGACCTTTTCCCAGGCGTTCGGCAAGCGTCGCGCCCTCCACGAGCTCGAGGACCAGGCCGCGAATGCCGTCGGATTCGGCGACGCCATAGATGGCGCCGATGTTCGGGTGGTTCAGCGTCGCAAGGACCCGCGCCTCGCGTTCGAGCCGCGCGACCATTTCCGGGCCGAGGAGCAAGACATCGGACACGACCTTGATCGCGACGTCCCGTCCGAGGGTCGTGTCGTTGGCGCGATAGACCTCGCCCATTCCGCCCGCGCCGAGGAGATGAAGAATCTTGTGCGGGCCGATCTGACGGCCGACGAGCGACGACCCGTCGTGATCGGACAGGATCCGCGCCGCCACTGCGCCCAGAGACGAGGAGAGGAACGTGTCCGCCGCCGGCGCGTGCGCGAGGAGTGCCTCCACTTCCTGCCGGAGCCCATCGTCGCTTCCGCAGGCGGCTGCCAGGAAGTTGGTGCGCTCCTTCGGGTCGAGCTCGAGAGCGGCGTCGCATAGATCGTCGATCCGGCGCCGGCGCTCGTCGTCCGTCACGGTTGTTTCCCTTCCAGTTCCCGAAGCAACCAAAGCTTCGCCAACCGCCAGTCGCGTTTGACGGTGTCGGGCGAGACCTGGAGCACCTCGGCCGTCTCCTCGACGCTCAAGCCTCCGAAGAAACGGAGCTCGATCACCCGGCTCTTCCGGGCGTCTACCGCCGCTAACGCTTCTAATGCGCGATCCAGGGCGACGACGTCTAACGACAGTTCCGGGGACGCGGCAAGATTCTCATTCAGCGTCACTCGCTGGGCGTCACCGCCGCGTTTGCGGTACCCGCGCGCTCGCGCGTGATCGACGAGCACTCGCCGCATCAGGCGGGCGGATATTCCCAGGAAGTGTGCCCGGTCCTGCCATTCAACGCGGCGTGCGCCGGTGAGACGCAGAAACAGCTCGTTCACCAACGCGGTCGTTTGCAGCGTGTGTCCGCGCCGCTCGTGAGCCATGTACTGCCGCGCCAGGCGGCGCAACTCCGCCTCCATGAGCGGCGTGAGTTGCGCGAGCGCGCCATCATCGCCGTTTCCCCACGCGCGCAGCAGCTCGGTGACCGTCCCAGGTG
>JBIOXD010000029.1:0-76226 GCA_044869265.1 Gemmatimonadales bacterium | reverse complement strand
GATCTTTGAGGACGCTGCGCGTCCCTGATCTGTCCGTAACAGCGCGGCCAGGTTGTTCCGGCCCCATTGCGCACGGCGCTGCATGTAGGGCCACGCGCCTCCGGCCCGTTCCGCCGCTTCGATGCCGAGCGACTCCTCGATCGTGCGCATGACCGCGTCGCTCTCAGGATCCGGGTTGGGCCACGCGGCCCGCAGCGCCGTCACGAGGGCGGGATCTTCCGCCAGGAAGAATAGGTCATCGGGGTTTCCCGTCCGCTCGTTCTTCGCCCGGGCGTTGGTGGACGCCTCCTTGAGGCGGGCGAATGTCGCGCGTGCGCTCGGGGGCACCTTGGGCTCGAGCTTGGAGATCAGATAGCGATCGCTGAAAATCTCACGGTCGAATCCCCATAGCACCCGCTCATTCCTGGGCGCGGCCGCGATGACATCGGCGACGAACTGCGCTTCCTCATGCATGTTGTAAAACGTGAAAATGCCGGGCGTAGCGAGGAACTGCTCGATGCCCTGCACGCCATTGCGCCGCGCGGCCGCCTCCACGTCCTGCGCGATCGGCGGCGAAAGCTCGATGGCAACCCGGCTGTAGCCCGAGGCACGCAGCGCGCTGAACAGAGCCGCCGCGAGCTGGGCGGTTTCCGCGACGCCGTGTTCTTCGCCGATCAAGGTGAAGCGAGCATTCTTCGCTTCCTGGACGAGCCAATCCCAGCCGGGCCCGGCGGGCCGGCCGTCGACCATGGTCAGGGGGAGCCTGTTTGCTTGCAGCGCTGCGAGCAGCCGAGCTTGTGGTGCTTGCGGCGCCTGGGCGCGAGCGGTGCTCGTCGCGATGAGGCTGAGGGGCAGCAGCAGGGACCAGGACGGACGGCGCATGAACGTTTGATCTCCGAGGGGTTGTCCGTTGGATACGAGGGCGTACGGGAACGTTGCAGCGCTACAACCATCCGGTCGCCAAATTAATCCAATCGTCGACTGCCACCCCCAAGCCTACCCCTGCGTCTCGAAAGGCCGTCTCGACATGAATCGCCACGTATTTGTTGCACCCCTACTCCTCGCGAGCCTGAGCGTTGGGCCAGCCGCGGCCCAGACCGCGCCGAAGGCGACACTCGCCGAGCGACTCGGTTATCCGCGCGACGCCAAGCTGCTGATCCTGCACGCCGACGACGTCGGGATGTCGCACTCCATCAATAGCGCAACGTTCCAAGCGCTCGACGCGGGCGCCATCAACTCGGCGAGCATCATGATCCCCTGTCCATGGCTGCCGGAGGTTGCAGCGTACGCACGCAGCCATCCGAATGCGGACCTCGGATTGCACCTGACCCTCAACAGTGAGTGGACGGCGTATCGCTGGGGCCCTGTGACGTCCAAAGACCGCGTGCCGTCGCTGCTCGACAAGGACGGGTACTTCTATAACTCAACGCAAGAGGCCAGCGCGCGCATCGACCCGCGCGAAGCGGAGGTGGAGCTGCGCGCGCAGATCGAGCGGGCGCGCGCGGTCGGTATTCAACCGACCCACCTCGACTCGCACATGGGACTCCTGTTCCAGACCCGTGATCTCTTCGCGATGTTCCTGCGCGTCGCGCGCGACTATAAGCTCCCCGTGCTGCTCTCGAACGATCTCCCTCTTATGGGCGGCGACACCGCGCTGTTTGCGGGCCTGTTGAAGCCAACCGACGTCCTGATTGATCACATCGTGACGATCATGCCCGACGTCCCGCCCGAGCGGTGGGGCCAGTTCTACGAGCAGAAGATTCAACAGCTCCAACCGGGAGTCACCGAGATGATCTTCCATCTCGGGCACGACGAGGACGAGTTGCGGGGGGCCATGGCCGGCTTCGAGGGCTGGGGCGCGGCGTGGCGTGGGCGAGATACGGACTACTTCATGAGCGACGCGTTTCGTCGGCTGCTGCGTGAGAACAACGTGCAGCTCGTCACGTGGCGTGAGATCGGGAAGCTTCGTTAGACTGTAGGGAAATGGTTTCTGTTCTCTGTCCCCTGTTCTTTTCTTTTTACAAGAGCGAATGAGCCTGTCATCCTGAGCGAAGCGCGCGGAACGCGCGCGAAGCGAAGGATCTGCTCTTGGTCAAAAAGCAGGTCCTTCGCTCGCGCTATCGCGCTCGCTCAGGATATGAGTTTCCGCTGAAGCGCCGCCGCGACCGCCTCCGCGCGCGACTCAACGCCCAGCTTCATGTAAATGCTCTCGAGATGCGCCTTCACCGTCCGCTCGGCGATCCCCAGCTTCTCCGCAATCGCGCCGTTGCGTCCCACGCGTGCCAGCTCGCGCAGGATCTCGATTTCACGCGCGGTGAGGGTTACGGCCTGGTTCACAGGCACGGCCGCGTCGCGCGCGATTACCGGGCGCCGCACAAGCGCTGCGATCGCGTGCGCGACCAGGCCCGTCGCGGCCAGCATCATCCCGGCCGTTGTCGCACGATAGAGATCCGACGTGATCAACGCAGCGAGCACGAAGAGCGCAATGGCGCCGAGGGTGATGCGAATCGTCCCCCACCTGGAACCGGCCAATATCACAAGCTGCGACACCGCGGTCATGAACAACGCGACTGTTACCGGCCCCGGAGCTTTCGTCACCGCGATGCCGAACAGCAGCGCCGCCTGCGCTGTCACGTAGCCCGCAAGGCCGAACCTCTTCCGGATAGCGTCGCCGAACAGGTACGCCAGCGCGTGGACTGACAGGAGTGCCAGCCACGTGAGCACGATCGGCAGGGCGGGACGGCGGTCGGGAACCGGCATCGAGAGCGCCGACAGCGTGTTCAGCGCTGCGATTGCCGCGACGCCGGCGGCGAGCGCACGATCCAGGTTGGGTCGACTCATCAGGGCAAAGATGCTGCAATCCGGCGCGCCGGCCTAGGTCGTTCGACCGATGTGCCGGCGGGATCGCGGTCCAATCATGGTCCATGACCCGAGCCCATTTCATCAAGGCTGCCCGCGTGATCGGCACCTGGCTTCCCGCAATTCTCCTCGTTCTGATCTTCGTGCCCCAGGGACTCGCAAAATTCGATGACGCGAGTGGCTGGGCGCGCGCCTTTCGATTGTGGGGCTACCCGGACTGGTTTCGGATCACCATCGGTGCGCTGGAGCTGCTGGCCGCCCTCTTGCTGATCACCGGCCGCTTCGCTGTGCTTGGGGCGATGACGATCATGGTGATCATGCTGGGTGGGATGGCTACCCATCTGATCTTCGAAGGAGGCAGGCACATGACGAGCGAGATCGTACCGCTGACGCTGGCTACGATCGTGTTCGTCATTCGACGCAAACAGCTGCTATTGCTTTTCCGGCGTTGAATTCCTAAGAGAGCTCAGGCTCGGGACCCAGAGCTTCGGTCAAGCGGGTGAGCTGCGTGAGCTGCGTGCTGCTGAGCGACTTCGTTAGGCGCCGTGCCGCTGCGGCGATCTGGGGATCGATCCGACTCAATAGGACACGGCCCGCGCGCGTGATCGTCGCGATGGAGCAGCGCCGGTCCCCGGGATCGGGGGCTCGCTGCGCGAAGCCCTGGCGCGTGAGGCGGTCGAGCATGCGCGTCACGTCGGGTGAGCGACTGAAAATGCAGCGTTCAGCGACTTCGCCCCGCGCGTAACCGCCCGCCGGCGCCTCGCGCAGGATGCGCAGGACCTTGTACTGGTCGGTCGTGACCCCATGCCGCTCGCAGATCTCTGTAAACGCCTGCTGCAGATGATCCGCGGCGATCAGGACGCCAACGGCAGCCTCCACGGCGGGACTCCACGTTCGTTGCCGTTTCACGCGCTGACGAACGGTCATACGGCAAAATCTGTTCCCAACACACATTGTCAAGCACGGTCACGACGTGGAGCTACTCCCGAGTCCCGTGTTTGTAACACGTATTCCCCCGCCGGAACAATTTCGTGTTGTGAACACGTTCCGTCACCAATGCCCGAACCGTCGAGTACCGCGTGATCGTTGCCGACAGTGCCGCGACAGCAGCAGCTCCTGTCGACTTCGAGCCCGGTCATTCGACAACTGATGTGGCAGCACTCCCTTAGTAAGCAGGTTCACCTGGAGGTCGTCGCATATGCGTAGTCGCATCTTTGGAGAGCACGGGCGCGGGTCGGCAATCCTGATCGGCGTCGTTCTGTTGATCGGTCTGGCGCTGGCCGCCTGGAAGGTCGCCGGGGCACGCGCCGCCGCGATCGCGGCCTACCATCAACCCGAGCCGGTCGAGGCGGTTACGACGGCGGTCGCCGAGACGCAACAGCATCGCGCGACCAGCACGTCGATCGGTACAGTGCTCGCACTCCGTTCCATCACGTTACGGACCGAGCTGTCCGGCACCGTCAGCCAGGTCGCCCTCGTTCCCGGCCGCATCGTCGATTCGGG
This sequence comes from Gemmatimonadales bacterium, assembly GCA_044869265.1. GTDB lineage: Bacteria > Gemmatimonadota > Gemmatimonadetes > Gemmatimonadales > GWC2-71-9 > 20CM-2-65-7. The sequence goes on along the minus strand of JBIOXD010000029.1, from coordinate 71,885 downwards.
CGCGGTGCTCGTAGCTCTCGACGTCTCCGTCGAACAAGCGGACCTTCGCGGGCAGCAGGCGCAGGCCGCCCTCGCGCAGACGAGCCTCGCTCGACTCGAGCGGTTGCGTCGAGCGGGCGGCGCCTCGGAGGAGGAGGTCGATCGGGCCCGCGCCGAACGGGATATCGCCCAGGCGCAGATCGCCCGGACGGAAGCCATCATCGCCAAAAAGACGATCCGCGCGCCGTTCCGCGCTCGCGTCGGCATTACTGACGTGCACCCCGGCCAGTATTTGAATGAAGGCACGCAGCTCACGACTCTGCAGGGAGTCGAGGGGGCCGCGCACGTCGATTTCACGGTGGCCCAGCAGGTGTCTGGCCAATTGCGTATGGGCCAGGAGGTCGCCGTCCTCGTTGGTGATGCGACTCCCATGGCCGGCCGGATCGTTGCGGTGGATTCGCGCGTCGATCCTGCCACGCGTACGACGATGGTTCGGGCGACGATCGCAGGACCCCAAATTCCGGCTCCAGGCTCCTCAGTCCGCGTCCTCGTACCGGCAGGGGCGACGATCGATGCGGTCGTCATTCCCGTGAGCGCCGTCCGCCGCGGACCTGCGGGCGACCACGTCTTCGTGATCGCGCCGGACTCGCTCGGCAAGCTCCGCGCCCACGAGCGTCCGGTCCGCGCCGGTCCCATGCTGGACGACGAGATCGTCATCCTCGACGGGCTGAAAGCGGGAGAGCAGGTGGCCGCGTCCGGCTCGTTCAAACTGCGCGAGTCCGTCCAGGTCGCGCCGGCCCCCGCCGCGCCCGCTGGACCCAAGGGAGCTCAGTGATGCGTTCGTTCACCGATACCTTCATCCGCCATCCGGTGTTGGCGGTGGTCGTCAACCTCGCGATCGTGCTCGTCGGCTGGCGGGCGCTCAGCATGCTGCCCGTCCAGCAATACCCCAACATCCAGAGCTCATCCGTCGTGATCACGACGGTCTATTACGGCGCCAGCGCGGAAGCGGTGCGGGGGTTTCTCACCACGCCGATTGAGCGCGCAGTCTCGGCGATCGGCGGGATCGATTACGTCGAGTCGAACTCCCGTGCCGGCGTGAGCGCAGTCACGGTACACCTCAAGCTGAATCAGAACAGCACCGCCGCGCTCGCGGAGGTCACCGCGCGGCTGCAGCAGGTTCGCGCCGAGCTCCCGAGTGAAGCGCAGCCACCCCAGGTGGAGGTGCAGCGCGCTGATCGTCCGTACGCGTCGTTCTATCTCAGCTTCTCGTCCACAGAGCGCGATATCCCGGCGATCACCGACTGGCTCACGCGTACGATGCAGCCGCAGCTCGCCACGATCGCCGGCGTGCAGCGGACTGATATCGTGGGCGGCCGGCCGATCGCGATGCGCGTGTGGATCGATCCGGACCGGCTCGCGGCCCGTAACCTGTCACCCGGTGACGTGTATGCGGCGCTGCAGCGAAACAACTATCTCGCCGCGGTGGGCCAGACGAAGGGCAACCTCGTCCAGGTCAACCTGCTTGCCAATACCGATCTCCGCTCGCCGGCTGAGTTCGAAAACCTGATCGTCACCGATCGGGACGGCGCGGTCGTGCGGCTGTCCGATGTCGCCCGGGTCGAGCTCGGTTCCGAAGAAGCGGACATGATCGCGAAGTTCAACGACGAAGAGGCGGTCTACCTCGGCGTCTGGCCGACCATCGGCAGCAACGAGATCGAGGTCTCGCACCGCCTGCACGCCGAGGTTGCGCGCATCACGCCGACGTTGCCGCCGGACATCCAGCTTCGCGTCGCGTACGACGGCACGATCTTCATGCAGGACGCGCTGAGGGAAATCAGCAAGACGCTGATGGAGACGATCCTCATCGTCGCGCTCGTGGTATTCCTCTTCCTCGGATCGGTCCGCACGGCGCTGGTGCCGCTCGTGGCCATGCCGGTCTCCTTGATTGGCGCCGGGATCGTGATGATGGCATTCGGGTTCAGCCTGAACCTGCTGACGATTCTCGCGATCGTGCTGTCCGTCGGTCTCGTCGTGGACGACGCCATCGTGGTGGTCGAGAACGTGGAGCGCCACGTGCGCGAGGGGCTGAACCGGGTCCAAGCGGCGCTCATCGGCGCACGCGAGCTCGTCGGTCCCGTCATCGCCATGACGATCACGCTCGCGGCGGTGTACGCGCCGATCGGCTTCCAGGGCGGTCTCACGGGGTCGCTGTTCCTCGAGTTCGCCATCACGCTCGCCGCCGCGGTCATTGTGTCCGGCATCGTCGCGGTCACGCTGTCGCCGGTGATGAGCTCGCGGTTCGTGCATGCGGAAGGGAAAGAAGGCCGGCTGACCAAGCTGGTGAATCGCGCGTTCGAGGCGGTCAAGCGGACGTACGCACGACTGCTGGACGGGGCGCTCGAGATGCGTCCGGCGATCGTTGCGGCCGCGATCCTCCTCATGATCGCTGCGTGGCCGCTGTATCAGTTCTCGAAGCGCGAGCTCGCGCCCGTGGAGGATCAGAGTCACATCAGCCTGTTCATGGACGTACCGCCTGACGCATCACTCGCGGCCAACAACAAGGCCTCACTCGATCTCGTCAGGACAGTGCGGTCGTTCCCGGAAGCCAAGTTCATGTGGTCGCTGACGGCCTCGTGGGGCGCCTTCGGCGGCATGGTGGCGAAAGACTGGCACGAGCGGCAGCGCTCGACGCAGCAGGTGTTCCCCGCGCTGTACGGCGCGGTGTCGCAGATCCCGGGGGTCCGCGTGTTCCCGCATCTCGATCCGCCGCTACCGACACCCGGGCAGTACGATGTCGAGCTCGTACTCCAGAACGACGTGCCGCCCGAGCAGATGTTGCAGGCGGCGGGCGCCGTAGTCGGCGCAGGGTGGCAGAGCGGGAAGTTCCTGTACGTCGACACCGATCTCAAAATCGATCTGCCGGAAGCCCGCGTCGTGATCGACCGCGATCAGATCGCCGATCTCGGTCTCGACCTGGCCACGGTCGGGCGTGAGCTGGGGACGGCGCTCGGCGGGGGCTACGTGAATCGGTTCAACTACTTCGATCGCAGCTACAAAGTGATCCCGCAGATCGGCGACGACGACCGGCGCACGGTGGGACCGTTGCTCGATCTGAAGATCAAAACGCCGACAGGCCAGCTCGTACCGGTCTCGACGTTCACGCGTATCGAAGCGACGACCGCCCCGCGCGCGCTGACACGTTTTCAGCAGCGCAATTCGGTGCGCGTGTTCGGCGCCGTGCAGCCGGGTGTCACCAAGGAAGAAGGGCTGCGGGTCCTCGAGAACGCCGCCGCGGGCGTCAATGCCCCCGGTATGAGCGTCGACTACGCCGGCGAATCCCGACAAATCCGGCGTGAGGGCGGGACCCTGACACTCACCCTCGGCTTCGCGGTGATTCTCATCTATCTCGTGCTGGCCGCGCAGTTCCGCAGCTTCCGCGACCCGTTGATCGTGCTGCTCGGCTCGGTGCCGCTCGCCATCTCGGGGGCGCTGATCTTCAGTTTCCTGAACCTGACGACGCTCAACATCTACTCGCAGGTCGGATTGATCACGCTCGTCGGACTGATCGCGAAGAACGGCATCCTGATCGTGCAGTTCGCGAACACCCTGCAGGAGCGCGGGATGGCGAAGATGATCGCGCTACGCGAGGCGACGCTGACCCGGCTGCGTCCCGTGCTGATGACATCCGCCGCGACGGTGTTCGGCCACTTCCCGCTGGTTCTCGCGACCGGGCCGGGATCGGCGGCGCGCAACAGCATCGGCATCGTGCTCGTCACGGGCATGACGCTCGGCACGCTGTTCACGCTGTTCATCGTGCCCGTCTTCTACTCTCTCATCGCCGCTGAGCATAAACCGGAGCCGGCACTCGAGCCGGTTGGCCAGGAGGTATTGGCATGACACGCAAGATTGGAGCGCTCCTGGTGCTGCTCGTACTGGGAGTCGCCACGCCCGGACATAGTCAGAAGCCGGAATCGACTCCTCCGTTAGCCTTTTGGAAAACGTTGGGTGATACGACGCTCGAGCGACTGGTCGGCGAGGTCGTGAAGTCGAATCACGATGTTGTCGCCGCGGAGGCGCGGCTGCGCGGCGCCCGTGCCGATCGGACGAGGACGGCGCTCGACTTCGCTCCGAGCGTGTACGCGACCACGAGCTACACACGCCACCGGTTAGCGAACGCCTCGGTTCCGGGCAGCAGTGGCGGCACACCATTGCCCGATCAGACGGTCTGGGACGCCGGGTTGCAGCTCTCGTGGGAAATCGACCTGTTCGGCCGAATCCGGAAATCGACGCAAGGGAAAAACGCGCTGGTTGGTGCGGCTGAAGAGGACGTACGGGACCTGCAGGTGTTGCTCGCCGCGGAGTTGGCGATCAACTACTTCGAGCTGCGCGGCGACCAGGACCGTCTGCGCGTCGCGCGCAAGAGCGCCGAAAACCAGCAACACACGCTCGACGTGACGCTGCAGCGGCTCGAGGCGGGGCGGGGCAGCGAGTTCGATTCCGAGCGGGCGCGGACCCAGCTGAACTCGACGCTCGCCGCCATCCCCGCGCTGGAAGCGTCAGTGAATGCGGCGGAGCATCGGATCGCCGTGCTCATCGGGCATGCGATGACCGGGCTCGACCAGGATGGTAACGGCTATGTGTCGCTCACCGCGCTGCCCGAGTCGATTGTCCTGCCGAGCTCGGATATCGCAGTGCGGCGCAGGCCGGACGTCCGGAGCGCCGAGCGACAGGTCGCGGCGGGCAACGCGTTCGTAGGGGCGGCCAAGGCGGAGTACCTGCCGCGTATCACGGTGGGCGGTACCGCCGGATATGTGGGCGCTTCCTTTGACGCGCTCAGCAACTCCAACACGCCGCGGTACGCGATTGGGCCCGTTGTTTCGCTGCCGTTGAACGTCGGCCGCGTGAAGGCGGGTGTCGACCAGGCGCGCGCGCAGCAATCGGAAGCCGACGCGTACTATCGCAAGACCGAGCTGCAGGCGCGTGAGGAGATCGCGACGTCGGTGGTCGCGTACAACAAGGCGCGCCAGAGTCTCGACTATCTCGAGGCCGCGGCGAAAGCCAGCGAGCGAGCGGCCGCGCTGGCGCGACTTCGCTTCGATGAGGGCGCAAGCGATCTCCTGCAAGTGCTCGACGCGGAGCGCACGATGCTCGCGGCACAGGATCGCCTCGCGGCGGGCCGGACGGCGTCGACGAATGGGTTGGTGACGCTCTATCGTGCGTTTGGAGGATCGCTGCCGTAGCGCTGGATCAGGTAGGGGCGCAGCATGCTGCGCCCCTACCTTCTTCATCCTCGCCGCCACGTCGCGACAATCTCGCTGATCCCCTCCGCTGGCTCGGGCTCCGGTGCCTTCCACTCGACCGGCGATCCGGCATCCAGGAGGAGTCTGCCAACGGCAGCGAAGTCTCTCCCCTCGCGGCCCTGACGAGATCCTTCCGCCGCCCAGACCAGCGGCTGACCGTTGAATTCCCGGTCGCGGGTGTGTACCGAGGCGCCGTGGGCCAGCAGCACTCGCACCGCGTCGGGCCATCCCTCCATCGCCGCCGAATGCAGGACCGTCTTGCCGATGCCGGCGTCCGGCCGATTCGGGTCAAAGCCCGCCGCAAGCATCGCCTCGAGCGCGCGCACGTCGCCACGCTCGGCGGCCTGGTGAAACGCGATGTAGTGATCGTCGGTGATCTCGCTCTTCAGTCCGGGGTTCTTCGCCAGCAGCGCATCAACGCCTGCGCGATCACCGCGACTGCATGCGGCGACGAGTCGATCGACGTCCGCCAATTCGGGCGATGCGCCGTGCGCGACCAACCAGTCCGCCACTGCGCGGTTGCCGTTCAGCGCAGCGACGGCGAACGGCGTGCGTCCATCGGCTCGAGCGGCGTCGATGGTAGCACCGCGGGCGACCATTGCTTCGACGAGTGGGACATCCCACGCGCGCGCCGCGACGTGCAGCGGTGTCTCGCCGTTCTCGGCGAACACGGCGTTCGGATCGGCGCCGTGCGCGAGCAGCCAGAGCGCGCCCTCCGGCGTGCGGCTCCAGTTGAGGATCGCATAGAGAGAGCTCGAGCCGTCCGTGGCCCACAGCTGGTTGACATTGGCGCCGTGCGCGAGCAACGCGTCGAGTACGGGGATGTCCCCGGCGCTCGCGGCGAGCGGCAGGGTGACGCCGTCGTTCGGGTCCGCGTCCGCGTCGAGCAGCACGTTGACGAGCGCCAATGACTGTGCGTGGCGCGACGCGCCCCACAGCACCGGGCGGCGCACATTGTGATGGAGCCATGGGAACTTCGTGTTCGGATCAACGCCCAGGCTGATAAGCCGGCGCGCGATGTCGGCCAGGCCGTCGGCAGAGCCCACGGCCGTGTAGCAGACGTAGTGAATCGGTAGCCAGCCACGCGGCCCGCCCGCGGTTGTCGCGAGCGACGGGTCCTTGGCGAGCCGGGCGTCCACGGCGGCGGCGTCGCCGAGGACGAGCGCCGCGTAGAAGTTCGCAGTCCGAATCTTCGGATGCAGCGCGAGAATGCGCTCGGCGCGTCCCGAGCGCTCATCAGTTGCCGCCTTCACGAACTCAATGATTGCCGCTTCGAACTCGAGCGTGCGCGCTTCCACCTCTTCGCGCAGCTTGTTCCAGGACGCGAAGCCGTATTCCCGCGCGAGCCGCGTTTGCGCCTCATACAGCGGGACACCCGCCGAGTGCTGAAGCTCTTTTGCCTGCCGTTTGAGTTGCTCGAGATCGGGACGCGGGGGGAGCGGGAGCTGCTTGGCCATAAGGCCTCCATGCTGAGTGCCAGCGGTCCGCAAGCTGGCCAGCACGGAGACAACCGTGCAGGGAACTGCTGATGAGGGTGGACTCAGTCCTTCGCGCGGACCCGCGTGCGCCCCGAGCGCACGGGAAGGATATCCCATCCGCGCTTCTTCCGCCAGAGAACTGCTCGACTGTCCCGGGTCCTTCGCTCGCGCTGGACTCCCTCGGTGCGCTTCTTGATCCCGAGCAACATGCGCCGAGTCATCAGGAATCCCGCAGGCTCGATCGCGTACGTGAGCAGGCGCGCCCAGACGGTCCGTGCATGCACGCGGCTGCGCGACACCAGCTGGGTGCGGTGCTCGTCCACGGCGTAGAGACCAAACTGCCAAACCCAATCGATCCCGCCCATGTTGCGCATGTCCAACACGAGAGCGTGATACGGCTCGATCGCTGCCACCGGCCAACTTGGCCCCCGTCCGAGCGGAATCGCGTCACCCACGGCGAGGTGCTGGAACTCCGGGAGAATCGCGGTGGCACTGGGTCGATCCAGGTATCCAAACAGGCGATCGAGCCAGTCGTAGCTGTAGAGCCCACCCCGCTGAAAGCCCATCTGCAGCAGCCACGGCCAGATGTCCTCCGGCGTCGCGTTGATGACGACGGTCAGCGTCCCTGAGTACGCATGATCGACAAGGAGGCTGTCGCCCGCCATCACACGAGCGACATCAGGTGATGTCGTGCCCCAACGGCTCATCCACCGGCGGAGCGGGAACCAGTACAGCACCGCGAAAACGAGAACAACGAGGAGAATGAGAAGCATGGAAAGCCCCTGTCTTACCCTACGAGGGACGATGCGACGGGCCAGATGAATGGATCGTGAACTGCTGGTGAGATGAATGGGTAGCCAAGCGCTCATCCGCCGTTCACGCCCGCTTCACCAAAAGCAGGTCGTTCGCGCCGCTTCGCGGAACGCGCGCGAAGCGAAGGACCTGCTTTTAAGGCTGCCGGATGAGTGCGGTGACATCCAGTTTGAAAAGCCCGCTCAGCATGTCGGAGGCATACAGCGCGGTTCCGACGCGCTCGACTCCCCACGCGAACACGGGGTCCCCCGGGTCGAGGCCGCGCGCCGCCTCGCGGCCCATCAAGCTCAGGTCGCAGCGGCCGTCGGGGGGCGGCGCGCGCTCGGCGTCGCTGCAGTTGCCGAGGTCTCCCCGGATGTCGAGCACCCGCACACCGACGCTGTAGTACGCTGCGTATAGGAACCCGCTCTGCTCGTCGACCGTGAAATTGTGCGTCCCCGCGCCGGCCACATGGAAGAACGCGACCTCGCGAGGGTTCGCGCGATTGCTCACATCCACCACATGGATGTCGCCCGACGAATACACGCCCACGCTCCCAACCCCTTCCTCACCGACAAACGCGTATCGCTTGGAGCCCGTGACCGGATCGTGGAACCAGAGCACGTTGTGCACCGCTCCGCCTTTGGTGACCACGCCGCCGAGGCGCACGGGGTTTGCCGGAGACCCGCCACTCCCGCCCCCGCCTATGTCCCACAGCGTGAGGCCGCCGTTCCACTGACATGCGAACAGCACGCCGTCGCGAACGAACGTGTCGTGTACCCACGATGTCCCAAGCGAGTCGCCATACACCTCAGTGGGGTGTGCGGGATCGGTGAGATCCACGATCACGAGGTGCGGCACCGCCGCCAGGAATGCGTACAGGCGGCCGTCGACGCGGGCCAGCGTTGCGGTGTGCGACTCGGCGGGCATCTGCGGGGAGAAGAACCTGGCGAGCTGTGTCGGCCGCGCAGGATCGGACAAGTCGAAGATGACGATCGAGCCCACCGAGCCCTCGGTCGCCACGACCATAAGCCGACCGTCATCGGAGATCTGCACGTCGCCCAGCGTGAAGGCGTCCGTGATAATCATCGAATCACGGAGGATAGGAGTGCGCCCGGCGACGTCCCAGACTATCACGGCATTGCCGGCGTGCGCCGGCGCTCCCACAGTGTCGCCGACGCGGTAGCCCCACGTCGTGGTGTACGCCCAAGTCCCGGCCGCTGTGACTTCGGCCGTGTATCTCTCGAGCGCGACCCCCTGGCCGAGCACGGGCAGTGCGAGCGGCCACTCCGCCGGCGGTGCCGGGGGCGTGGCCTCGTTGCCACATCCCAGGCAGAGACTCACCACCACCGCGCGCGCTACGATGAGCTTCGAATCCACTTCGTAAAGGAAGCCTGCTCCGCTTGTCGCGCTACGTGCGTCGAGTCAGCGCCATGTCAACTTGATTCACGCGGGAGCCGAGGGTGCTATGCGACCAATCTGTCCCCGAAGGCATCATCTGCTCTGAACTGACACCAGGCGCCCCGTCCAATGCTGCTAACAGTCGCCGTCCTTCTCAGCACCCAGACACCTGACAGCACCGCCGAGCGACTGTTCATCGCCGCGCGGTTCGACGAGGCGAAGGTGGCCTTCGCTTCCCGCTACGCTACCGATTCCGCCGACTACGGCGCGGCGCTCGGCCTTGGCACGATCGCCCTCTTTCATAACAGACTAGACGAGGCCGAACGCTGGCTCGCACGCGCGAGCGCGCTCCGGTCGAGTGAGCCGAGGCCCAAGCTTCTTCTCGCCGAAGCGTACTCCCGCCGCGACCGGTTCTCCGACGCGTTGCCGCTTGCTCGAGCCGCCAATCGGCCGCTGCGCGCGCAGATGCTGGAGGGCTTCACGGGCCGCGCGCCTCACCGGCTGACGGGGCCCGACTCGACGCGCCTCCCGTTCGTCTTCACCGATCCGCTGCCACTCGTGCGAGGCTTCGTCAACGGGAGCGATACGCTGTTCCTGCTCCTCGATACGGGCGGGGGTGAGCTGACTCTCGACAGCGCGGTCGCCAGCAAAGTCGGCGCGGTGCTCTACGGTGTGGGAACCGGCAACTTCGCCGGTGGCCAGGCGCCGGTGACGGACGGGCGCGTGGACTCGGTGCGGTTGGGCGAGTTCACGGTGCACGATGTACCGATCCGGATCATCAATACGCGGCAGTTCGCATCGGTTTTCGGCGGACACCGCGTGGACGGCGTTATCGGCACCGTGCTCCTCTACCATTTCCTTGCGACGATCGACTACCCGCGCGGGCAACTGATCTTGACACGGCGTTCGACTCCCGAGGGTCGAGGGGGCCAGGGAGAGAGGATCGAGCTCCCATTCTGGCTCGCCGGCGACCACTACATATTCATCTGGGCCAGCGTGAACGGCCGGCCACCAGTCCCGTTTTTCGTGGATACCGGCCTCGCGGGAGGCGGCTTCGTCTGCTCCGATTCCGCGGCAGCAAGCTTTGGAATCGATCTGACGAGCGCGACGTCGAGCGAGGGAGTCGGCGGTGCGGGGCGCACACGGGTCACATGGTTCACTGTCGACTCGATCCGCGCCGGCGCCGCGGTCCGGAAGGGAATCCGCGGCGCGATCGGCCAGCTTCGCTTCCGGCAGAGCTTTGGCTTCGATGCCGGCGGGATCTTATCGCATCAGTTCTTCCGGCCTTATGCGGTGACCTTCGATTTCGCCAGCATGCGGATCCTCCTGACGCGCTAATCCGAGCTGTCCTTTCTCCTTTCTCTTACAAAAAGACAAGCGCCGTCATCCCTTCGCTGCGCTCAGGGCCTGCTTCTTACGGTACGACGGTCACACTCCCGGTCATCCCCGCGTGGTTCGTGCACCGATACCCAAAGGTCCCCGCTGTAGCGAACACGCGCCACACCACGCCGGATGTCCGATTAGGTTCTGGTAACGGCGCTCCCGGCACGGCCGCGAACGTGATGTTGTGAAGATCGGTGATCCCATTCCATTGCCACGCCACCGAATCTCCGATCTGCACTGTCACGGCGTCCGGCACGAAGACCCCGTTCACCACCCGCACCACGTGCTCGGCCCCGATCGCGGTGAACGTCACGACCGGTGCGCCCGGTAGCGACGGTGCGGTGGCGGTCACGGTCTGGTCCCCGAGCTCCGGGCCCAGCGTCCTTCGATTGACGGCGGTACCGTTATCTATCGTGAAGTTGTGCGTCGTGAACAGTGATCCACTGCCCGACCCAATCGCCCAGTCAATTCCGACACCCTGCGTGCCGTTGCCGTAGCTGTCGCGGACCGTCACCGTATGAATGACCTGGGCGCCCGTTTGCACCACGAGACCATCGCCGCCGGTTTTCGCGATTACGACGGGCGTCGCCGGCGTGGCGTGCATGTCGAACCACACCACCGGCGACCCGATCAGGCCGGGTACAGAGGCAGTCGCGCCATAACCAAGCCGCGCCTCCGCCCCGAACGTGTACTCGATCATCGCTTCTCCGCCCGCGTCGGTCAGCGACGTCGGAGCTGCGACCGACCCGCCTCCGGTCGCGGTCCAGTTGACTACGACGCCTCGCACTGGGACGCCCAGATGATCCAACACGAGAACCCTCAGCGGCTGTTCGAACTCCGTGAGGGTTCCGAGCACCGTGTCGGCGAGCGGGCCGATGGTTCTACTTCCCATCTCAACCGCGCCCTGGATCTGGGCGACTGCGTCGAAGGTGGCGGGAGGCAAATTCCCCACCGTTGCCCGCGCGGTGTTGGTGCCCGCGTCCGCACCAAGGGTGTATTGGGTACGCGCGAGGCCGCTCGCATTCGTGACGCTCAGCCCGGGCGAGACCGCCCCGCCGCCGGTGGTGACCTGCCAGGTGACCGTGACTTCAGAGAGCGGCACTCCGGCCGCGTCGCGCACCAGCACGACGAGTGAGTCGTTCAGTGCTTGTCCGGCAGGTCCCACCTGATCGTGTCCAGCAGCCACGGCGACGCTTGCGGGCTCCGGCGCTGTTGGAGGGAGGCTGTCGGCTGAGCACCCCAACCCCACGGCGATCAGCAGCACCGACCGACGTCGCATGATGCTCAACATCCTCATGACCCCCCTCCCTCCTGGAAACATGCGCCCCTCGTTCATCTAGAACCCGAATCCTACGCCGAGACTGCCGTAGAGCGGCGGCGTGAGTGCGTTGAAGTCTTCCGTCCGCTGCTGGCCAATGCGCGCCGTGAGCTCAGTACGACCGATCGCCATACCGCCCGTCAGCCCGTAGTGAAAGGTCCCGCCGGCGTTCAGATACCAGCCATCCTTCGCGTCGGGATAGTAATGCTCGCGATACCAATCGCTGTGCGTGAGATAGGTAATGATCGCCTTGTCGAAGCCGAATTCACCACTCACAAACCAGCGCGGCTTGTACACGCCGAGAGCGCCGGTAAAGTCGGAGCCGAAGTTGAGCGCGCGGTAGATCTGGTTCTCGGTGCCGCGGGTGATGAACGCGGCGCTACCGACCAAACGCACCGACCGCCAGCCGAGCAGCGTTCCCCGCGCCTGTAACCGCGCCCGAAAGTCCTGGATGTCGAAGTCGTACGCAACGAGACCGGCTTCCGCGCCGATCTGCCAGGGTCGTCCGAACACCTCCACGTTTCGTCCATATCCGACGGACGTCACGAGCGCCGGCTCGAGCCCGAAGGTGGTGTAGACCTGATTGCCGCTCGTGCGGAACCGCTCGACGTTCCACTGGGCCGCCACGTCCCGCGCTCCAAGCGCGAGGACCACAAGGGCGACCAGCATGCGCAATATCCGGTTCATCGAATCGCTCCTTTCAATCCATCGAGGTAGGACCGTATCTCGGCCAGGACTTCTGGTGTTTTGATCCAGGCGACGTCATGTCCCGCGCCGTCGACGACCTTGAGTGACGCGACCGGATAGAGCAGCATCTGCTGCTCTTGCAGCGACGCGCCAAGCACCTCGCTCCACGCGCCCGTGATGAACAACACGGGGGTGGTGAAGGCGTCCAGATTGGTCGTGAAATCGTAGTTGAAGACGCCGTTTCCATCCTGCCCGTCTTCCTGGATGTAGCGCATCGCTGCTGCGCCCAGGCGCCAGACCGGGGACGGATTCTCCTTGCTCTCGTGAAACCGCGGCTGGCCGTGCGTGGCGCCCAACATGCGCTCGTAATCCATGCGCGCATGGTCGTCGGGCGACAGGAACTGGCTGTTCCACGCCAGGTCGTTGAGCCACTCGGCGGTCAGGTCGAATTCGAAGATGTCGTGCTTCAGGCGCTCCGCCGTCGCGCCGTCGAGCGGGCCGGGCTCGATCAGCACCGCGCCCGCGACCCGCTGCGGGAACCGATTAATGAATTCGGTCGCGAACATTCCGCCCCAGGATTCCCCGATCAGGAGCACCGGCCGCCCCGGCGAGTAGCGGTTGATCAGCGAGTCGAGGTCGTTCGTGTACACGTCGAGCGTCAGCATGTTTTTGTCGTGCCGCTTCGACAGACCCGCGCCCCGCTGGTCCCAGTAGACAAGGAAGTACTCGTCCGTCAGGCTGTAGCCGTTATGGCGCTCGGCCAGGCGCAGCAGCGACCGGTAATCGATTCCCGGTCCGCCGTGCACGAACATGATCACCGGATTGGCGGGGTTGCCGAAGGTCTCGAGGTGGAAACGGGACCCGTTCATCTCGATCGCGGGTAGGCTCGGGTCGTCCGCTACCGTCCGCGGGACGAGGTTTCCGGGTGCGGTCGGGTCCAGCGTCTCACACGCGAGGAGCCCGGCCAGTCCGACGATTGCCGCGGTAATGCGTTTGGATGCTCTCATAGTCTCCTCCCCAGCAGGGGTTTCAGTAGGTGTGGGAGACTACGGAAGGGGACGCAGAAATTCGTCCGAATTCATGTCCCAGGACAGCCGATCCGATCGGATCGGACCTCTAGACGGCTACGGAGCGGCGATAGTCGGAGGGGGTGCGGCCGGTGTGCTTCTTGAAGACGTCGTTGAAGGTCGATTTCGAGGCGAAACCTGCATCCAAGGCGAGTGCCAGGATCTTGAGGTGCTTGACCGCTTCGTCCCCGATCCGATTCTGCACGTATCGCACGCGGTACCCATTCACAAAATCATAGAAGGTTTGCTCGAGCTGTGAATTCAGCAGCTCTGAGAGCTTGTGCGGTGTTGTCGAGAGTCGTTCCGCCAGATCGGCAAGCGTGAGCTCCTTGTTCTTCCAGGGTTGTTCGCGCTCCATGGTGGCGAGCAGCGCGTTCTTCAACGCATCCGCCTCGCGCTCGTTCAATCCCGATCGCTCATAGCGCGGCTCCGGCAGGGCTGCGGGATGCTCCGCCGTGTCGAACCTGAAGATCTCCGGCTGGCGTAGGGCCATAAACCCGATGCCGTAGATCACCAGGGCCGTGCCGAGCGCGATGAAATCCTCGCCGCGCTGCGATGTGGGTCCTTCGGGCATCTGAATCAGGTTGACCACCACCGCCACCACCCAGACTACCGCAGCGGCCGTGGCGAGCCACCAGAGCCATTGAAGGTTGACACGCTCGAGCGACGAGTAATTGTCCTTGATTCTGGCGCGGTGGCCGCGCAGGAAGAGCAGCGTGATGACCGTGTAGGTGATGCCCGAGAGCAGCTTGAGTGGCGTGAACACCATGACGGTCCACCCGACCTCGCCCGTTTGCACGGCGTGCTCGTACCACGCGAGCTTCGCCGGCCCGCTCAGCAGGTAGACCGGCAGAGCCCCGACCACGGCGAGTGCCGCCGGCACGAAATGCAGCCAGTCCAGGCGCGTGAAGCGGCGCGAGTGATCGCTCGCCGTCACGGCATAGAGATAGATGAGGGGCCCGAACAGCAAGGGCGTGGGGTGCGCTAAGCCGAAGAAATGCGGGAAGACAGGCTCGAGATGCGCGGCGTGGTAGACGGACGTCGCGAGGTACACCGTAAACGCCAACATCGCCACCGCGAGGATGCGGTTGGCGGTGCGATTGCGCTGCCTGAGCGCTAGGACCCCGGCCAGAATGAGCCCCTGCACGGCCGCCAACAACATCAGGAGATGAAACCAGTCGAGAGTGATCGTAGCCATGGTGCAGCGCCAACGTGGCTCACGGAGTCACTCGGGGCAAGTCAAGGACCTGCTTTTAGCCCCTGCGAGGCCTAGTAGTACGTGTAGACCGCACTTGTCTGAAACTGCCGTCCCGCGTTGGTGCCGCTCGTAGTCGTAACCTGCCCACTCTGCGTGAGCGGACGATTGTTGCCGTCGTACGTGTAGCTGAAGTCCGCAACAAACGTCTCCGCAGTCCCCGAGCGCGTCACGCGCCCTGGGTTCCCCTTCTGCAACTGCACATCAGGCAGCAGTACCAGGTGATCGAAAAACTCGTCGTGGAGCAGGCTGAAACCGTCGACGTTCGTACCGGTGTCGTACTGCTCGAACAGATCGGCGTAGTTCTGTTCGTCCTGCACACCGGCGATCGCGGGCCGATGCCACGCGAGCTCCCGCAAGTTGCCGTCGGGCCGGTACGACAAGGTCATCGTCTTGTCGATGACGAAACCGCCCATAACTCGACGACTCCGCTCGACTCCCGTCAGCTGGTGACCCAGATACGTAAAGACGAGCAACTCAAAAACGTCGCCGTTATCATTCACCTCCCGGATCAGCGCGACTCGTCCACTGTCGTCGTAGACGTAGATCAGCCGGTCGTGGTTCACGAGGATGTTGTCGCGCATCTCGCTGATCCTGCCGCCATCGTAGGAAACGTCATAACGCGTGAA
The DNA here is from genome assembly GCA_044869265.1 of Gemmatimonadales bacterium. Classification (GTDB taxonomy): domain Bacteria; phylum Gemmatimonadota; class Gemmatimonadetes; order Gemmatimonadales; family GWC2-71-9; genus 20CM-2-65-7. The sequence continues at coordinate 56,593 of JBIOXD010000029.1, read as the reverse complement.
CTCCGATGCGAACGACACGAACTTGACGCGCCCGATTGAGTCGTACTCGAAGTGGTAATCCGGCGAGGGAAGATTCGAGAGCTGGATGTCCTTGAGCCCTGTCGACACAGGCGGGGGAGGAGGGGGTGGCGGCGGTGGTGGCGTTACCGATGTGGTGGGCTCGTACGCACAGGCCCAGACCACTGCTAGCACCGTTACGAGGAATGACGATGCCACTCGTCGCGCGCTCATGGAATCCTCTCGCTGTCGGTTTGCGGCGTGATACTGCCGACTTTCGAACAACGTGCCGACGCGATGTGTTCCTAAGCGGTGATTACCTCGGCGCCCAGAACGGATCCGCCGTCGGCACGAACGTCACAGGAACTTCTGTGACGAATGTGCCGAGCCAGCGCGCAAACGCGTCCATCCCATCCTGCTCCGACGGTACGTGTCCGAGGACGATCAGGGCTTTCTTCTGTCCCGCGGTGACCGCGTCGGCCGCATACTCGACGATTTCCCACTCGCGGCCTTCGCCGATCACGAGCACCTCGACGTCGTCCGACCGGAACGCCCGCCGCTGCATGTCGAAGCCCGCGGCGCCTGGGGTCACGCCGATCATCGTGACTCGCAAGCTGGAATCGCCTACCACTCGTAGCGTCGGCGCCGGCAGCCGCCGGCGAATCGTGGCGGCGAGGGCGGCGAGCGTCGTCTCGGGAAGCCGGTAGAGGAACTCGCTCTCGTCGCTCCGATAGCGCTCCCAGCCGAGTACGCGTGCGAGGTTCGTCGCCATCGGCTCGGGACGGCGCCTATGCCAATGGTCGTGCATCCGCACCACGACCATCCGATGCTCACGGATGAACGCGCGCTTGGCGGCGGTCACGGCATCGTGCTCGCTCTCGAGCACCTCGAGCTCGTCGAAGTGATCGTAAAACGTGGGCTCGTGGGTGATCACGAGGTTCGCGCCACGCGCCTGGGCTCTCCGCAACACGTCAAACGTCGCTATCATCGCGACCGCGATGCCTGTCACACGGGTCGTCGAGTCCCCGTCCTTGTATGTGTCCACCGTCGGCTCGGTCCAGGGGACGCCCGCATTGCGCTTGATGCGCTCGACGACATCGCGCGCCGTGACGCCGTGTTGGGCGAGGCAAACGCTGGGCGCGAAAGCAAGCGCCAGAACGATGAGTGTTTTCTTCATGGTTATTGAGTTAGAGACGCCCGGCCTTGCGGAAATCTCCGCAGGTTTGCGCAAGGCTGTCCGGGCGGTCGGTTCCCAGCGGCTGACGCGAATCCACGATCCCCGAGTCCGCTGCGGTCCGCGCGGCGGCGTATCCATTCTGGCAGTCACGCCGTTCCAGCAACTGCATCGGCGCCCGCCGCATTTGAATGAACCAGAGAATCACCGCGAGGACAACGAAGATCCCCACGATCTGCCCTGTCCCGGTTCGTCGCTTTGGAGTGATTACTCCCTCGCCGAGTCTTCAGTCCCCTTGAGTTGCGGACTGGTCATTTGCGACGCCAAGGCGTCCATCTGACGCCCCCGCAGCCGCGCCCAGCGTGGCAGCCGCAGCGCCCCGTTGACGATCAGGGCAGCGCCCGCAGCTAGCAGGACCGCGATTCCCGATATGGAGTCGCCGAGGGTGCCGGCGATCGCCGTCGTAGTGGCGACGATGGCCCCCACGCCGATCGCCACAACGCCCATGCCGATGGACGCGCTCGCGGCTCCATGGAGCGTCCGAAAACGCAGCCGGTGGCCTGTGTCGGTCGGTTCGAGGAGCACCTGAAGGTTTCCGTTGGTCCATTGCCGCAGTGAGCCGTCCGAGCGCGTCGCGCCCCGCGCGGCAAAGACCTCGCGCAGCTGCACGACCAGACGCTCCCACTCATTATCGGTGAGTCGACGATTGAGGTTCACGGTGCGGGCAACGCCAAGGGGGAGGCCGAGGAATGTCCGCGCGGACCCTTGAGTGACGTCGAGACCGTTCGCGGCCCGCGCGATCGCCTCGGGCGCGATGCCCACCTCCCGGCCGATCGCCTGCAGATCGGTGAGTGTCAGGCCTTCGTCGCGCGGGACCTCGTGAGGACTCGCTTGGTGGGGGCTCTCCGTCGCCGCGCGAAAGATTGCGGCGATCTCTTTATCGTTGTAGCGGCGATCCGGCATGTCAGAGAGTATGGCGGGAGGAACACTGCAAATCCATGCCCTGAAGCCTCTTCTCTTCTTCATTTACGAACCCGCGCGCAGCCGTCATCCAGGCTGTCCGTCGATGGTCCGCCGCTGATTCCTGAGCTGGTCTACGCGCCACAGCAACCAGCGCGAGCCGTATCGCACCCACGCTTCGCGCTGCGTTACCCAGGTCTCCACGTGGTGCACCTGATTGTCCGGACGGAGCGCCATGCGATCGATATGCTGCGTCACGATCGCGAACGCCGTGTCACCCACCACCACGAGGGAGTCGATCTTGATGGAAATCGAGTTCCATTTCTTGATCCCGTTCATGATGCCCTGGATGTAATTCTCCATCGCCGCGCGGTCTCGCACCGTGCCATCGGGGGTGATGGAATGAAAGTCCGGCGCGCGCAGCGCCATCACCGCCGCGAAGTCCCACTGCATGAACGCGGCCGTGTTCAGTTCGTAGAGTCGTTCCAGTTCAGCCCTGATCGAGTCTACCGGTGCGTTCTGGGAATGTGCTGTCTGCGCCGGGGACGCCAGCGCGATGATCGCCGCGACGAGGCCGGTTCGGGTCAGTACCGGCCTCATGCTGATTGCGACGTATGTCGTACTCCCCACTTCCAAATCTCCTTGAGGAGCGGACAAAGAGTGCTACCAAATGCCGTCAGACAATACTCGACCCGCGGCGGGACCTCGGGATACACTGTCCGTTCCACGAGCCCCGCACGTTCGAGGTCATCCAATTGTCGCGCGAGGGCGCGCTCGCTGATGCCGGGGATGGCACGGCGCAAATCGGTGAAGCGCTGGCGTTGTTTCTTCCCGAGCCGGATCAGGATGTCGGACTTGTAGCGACCGTGGATCAGACGCACGAACGCCTCGACGGGGGCACCGAGCGACGTCGCCGGCGACGTGATGGACTTGCGACGAGCCATGTCAACAAGATTGCCGCCCACAGCCATCCACGCGAGATGCGTCACTTACAAACGTGTCAGGTACTGACAGCGCAGCCGCTTGTCAGAGGTGGGGTTCGTGCTACAATCGGCGCTTCAGAATGAAGGGACTCGGGTGACGACATGACAGACATTGGACTGATCCTGAAGCGCTTCGACAAGCCCGATGAAGTTCGAACGATGACCAAGGGTCGCTTCGAACTGGTGAAGATCAACGGGCAGTTGTTTGGGAGGGCAACGTATCAACCCGGTTGGAGGTGGTCCGAACACGTGGGCCCGGAGCGCGGGATGCGTTGGTGTCTCGTGGAGCACCTGGTCTACGTCATCGCAGGAGCGTCGGTGATCGCGTTCCAGAACGGCGACGAGATCCAGATTCCGACCGGAAGCCTGTTCTACGTGCCTCCGGTCCCGCACGACAGCTGGGTGTTGGGGGCCGTTCCTTACATCTCGCTCCACCTCTTTGGCGCCGAAGGCTACGCGAAATGAGTCTACTGTTTCCCGAGAGCCTCCGCCGCTGCCTGTCGCACCTCGGGATCGCGGTCGTTCAACGCCCGCGTTAGCCCCGGAATCGCGGCGGCCACGTTCATTTCGCCCAATCCCTTCACTGCCGCGAGCCGGATGTCCTTCTCCTCATCGCGCAGCCGTTCGAGCAGCGCCTGCACGGAGGCCGGATCGCCGATGGTCGCGAGGGCGTCCGTGGCCTGCCGGCGGAGATCGACGTCCGGTGAGGTCGTCGCCCGGATCAGCGCCGGCGGCGCCTTCGTGACGTCATCCAGGCTGCCGATGGCATTGGCAGCTTCGCGCCGCACATCGGTGTCCTGATCGTCCAGCGCGCGCGCCAGCGGCTCGAGCGAGCGCGCCAGACTGATGTTCCCCAGGGCATTGGCGCACTCGCGCCGTACATCCGGATCGGGATCGTTCAGGAGCAGGCTTTCGAGCTGCGTGGCTGCCGATCGTTCCTCGATGTTCCCAAGCGCATTGACCGCCGTGCGGCGCACCGCGACGCTGCGGTCGGCGAGCAACCCGATCAGCGCTTGGCCCACCCGGGGACTCCGCATCTGCCCCAGCGCCTCGGCGGCGATGACGCGCATGCCCGGATCGGTGTCCCGCAGCAGCGGTAGCACGTCCTTCGCGAAGCTCGCATCCTCGTACCGGCCCAGCGCCCAGGCACTCGCGAGACGCACGCGGGGCGATGTCGAGTGCACGGCCTTCTGTAAGGCCGGCGCCGACGCGGGATCCTGAATCTGCCCCAACGACCACGCGGCCATCGCCGCGACTGCCGCTTCGCTGTCCTCCAGGCGACGCTCGAGCCCCGCCCGTGTTTCGCGATGCTCTCCGACGCCGGCGGCGTAGGCTGCGCTCTCGCGCATGCGCGGCTGCGGGTCATCGAGCAACCGTCCCAGCACCGCAGCGGGGACGCGGCTGTTCCCCAGCAGCTTCGCGGCGACCCTGCGCACGCACGCGTTGTCCGTGTCCATGTTTGCCTGGAGCAATGCAATGGCTTTGGGGTCTGTGATCGTTCCGGCCAGCGAGTCCTTGGTGCCCTGGACGTCGGGCGCATCCCCGAAGCGCCCCAACCGGGGGTCATCGTTGCCCATCCAGAAATTGCCGAGCTGGTCGCCGATCAAGTCACAGACGACGGGGTCGGACTGCGCGAGTGCGCTGAGCAGGCGTGCGACGCGCGCCGAATCGGCCCCTGGGCGGGCGTGCACCTCGGCTGAAATCGGATGCGGCGCGGTTGCAGCGCGAGTCTTCTCCAGGCCCACGCCCGTAGTATCGATGGCGGTAACGCCGCCAATTCCCGCCGTCACGAGGCCGAGCACGTAAAGTGCGCGCATCATGGGTCCTGCCCCAATGCTTCGGCCGCCGCGCGGCGCACCTTGGGATCGGGTGATTGCAGCGCGGCCTGCAGCGCCTGGCGCGCCGCCGGGTCCGCGATGTTGCCGAGCGCTTGGGTAGCCGTTTCGCGCACCGAGCTGCGCTGATCGTCGATCATGCGCCGCAGCGACGGAATCGCCGCGGTGACCGAACGCTCGCCCGCGAGTCGCGCGGCACGCTCCCGGACGTCGGGATCCTGGTCTTTCAGCAGGTTCAACAGCGTGGCTTCGGCGATGGGCGCCTTGAGATCATTGAGCGCGCCGATCGCCGCCTCCCGCACATCGGGATTCGCGTCGCTCAACGCTTCAGTGATCGCCGCGGCACCGCTCTGTACACCCAGATTGCCCAGTGCCTGAATGGCGGTCTGGCGCACGTCCGACGACTGGTCGCGCACCAGCTTCGCAATCTCGGCGCCACTGGACCGGGCATTCAGATGCTCGAGCAGATTGACGGCTTCACGACGCACGTCGGCGTCGGGATCGTCGAGCAGCGCCACGACCTGCGCCGTGGGCACTCCCTGGTCCCAGTGCGACAGCGCGCTCAGCGCGTTGCGCCGCACCTCGGTGACGGGGTCCTTGAGCAGGCCGGCGATCGGCCCGATGGCCCTCCGATCTTCGAGATTGGCCAGTGCGTCGATCGCGGTGTACCGAACGTCGGCATCGGAGTCGGCGAGCACCGTAATGAGCGGCGCGACTGCGCGCACGTCGCCACGCTGGCCCAGCGAGCTGGCGGCGGCCTTGCGGACGCCGGCGTTCTCGTCCTTGAGACGCGCGATCAGCGCATTCACGACCCCGGTGTCCTGCGTCGACGGTGTGACTGTCGATCGCGTGACCGGCGCTTGCGTGCCCCGCGGTTCCATGCCCCGCGGTTCCATGCCCCTCGGTTCCACGCCCCGCGGTGGCGTGCCCGTCGATTGCGTGACGGCGGGTTCAGGTGCCGCGGTGCTGTCTGGCGGTTGCCCCGCCGCCACGCTCCCCCCCTGGGAGACGCGGGGGGCGGCGGCGACGGTCGCGACCACGACGAGCGCGGCCACGGCGGCCCAGCCACGCCGCGACGCCGGAGTCGAGGGCAGGCGGCCCTCGAGGAGTCGCGCGATCCGCGACACCAGGAGCGAGCGGCGCTCGGCGAGCCCCGCGACGGGTACGCCGAGTGGAGACGCCTGAATCCATTCGGCCACCGTGGCGAGGCACTTCGCCAATGAGACTGCCCCCCCCGATCCGGTCTTTCGCATAGCCCACTCGTCGCTGAGATACTCAGCCGTAGTCTCGAGCTCGCGCCGCGCGAGCCGGTTGAGCGGCTGGAAAAAGAAGACGCGCTCGATGATGCTGGCGCCTGCCAGCCACAGCGAATCGCGTCGCGCGAGGTGCGCCAGCTCGTGCGCCAGCATGCTGCGTTGCTGCTCGGCGCCGAGCTCGGAGAGCGCGAGCTCGGGCACGCAGATCTCCGAGAGACCGAGGGCGACGGGACTCGAGATCGTGCGCGCCATGGTCAGCTGCACGCGGCGGCCAAAGCCCGAGGTGCGCTGCAGCTCGGCGAGCGTCGCGGCGAGAGGACCGTCGGGTACGGGGCGGCGGTCAGCGAGCCGGCCGACCAGGATCAGTCGGCGTGCGACGTAGTAGAGCGAGGATGCGAGCGCGACCACACTCCAGAGCAGCACCAGCACAAGCGCCAGCGACGGCAACCGCGCCGGCGTGGTAGCCGCGGATCCGCGCACCTCGCTCACGTCTGCCTTGAGTGTTTCCGGCGCGGGCGTCGCGGCTGGAGGAGCGACCGCGCGGGGCATGGCAGCGGCTGGCAATGTCATCGCCGCGGGTGTGCGCAGCTCGAGGCGCGATTGAATCGTTCCCGTTACTAACCCCGCGAGCAGTGCCACCTTCCAGAGCAGGTCGGATGCGGCGGGCTCGAGCCGGAATTGCCGGGTCACCAACCAGGCGACACCGAGCAGCACGGTACTGTGGATCAGGTACGTGAGCAGCCACGCGAACAAGCTGGAACTGAGCGGCGCGTTCATTTGGACTCCGATGCGTTCGTTTCGACGCGGTCGATCATGTCGCGGATCTTCGCGAGGTCGCCGGGGCTGATGTCTTCTCCCGAGAGGAGGTGCTGCATGAGGGCAGTGATGTCGCCATCGAACAGCCGCTCGGTCAGCTCACCGACCATTGAGTGTTGGACCTCCTGCTCGGTGACTGTGGCGCGGTAACGGTATTGGCGAGATTCCGCACGGCGCGTGACGACGCCGCGACGCTCGAGGCGCGACAACATCGTGGCGACGGTGGTCTGCGCGAGCCCGCGGTCCGAGTGCAACGCTTCCCAGATGTCCTGGACCGTTGCCTCGCCCTTGTCCCAGATGACTCGCATGATGGCGAGCTGCAGCTCGGTTAACTGATGGCGCTCCGACACTCTTGGCTCCGGTGTGATCTACAGGTGTAGATTTACACGTGTAGTTCGAGGCTGTCAAGGGCTCGGTGGGTTCCCCCTGCTCACCTCATCGAGTAGATGAGGCTCACGTTCCAGAGAAAGTGCTGCCCTCCCGCAATGCTGCTCTGAATCGGCGAGTTCACCAACGTCGAGATCGAAACTGGGAGTTTCCGGTTGGCCAGCGTCAACAACGAGGTCACGTAGACGCCCTCCTGCCGATCCATCCACAGGTAATACAGTTGCGGAGCGAAGTGGATGAAGAAGTGATCGGTAATCGGGAGACTGGTCAGGTTGGCTCGTGCACCGACAAAATGCGTATGCTGGAACGACTCTGGGTCGAGCCCGTGAGCGTAGAAATAGTAAGGGCCCACGCTCAGGTTCTTCAGGATGAAGTAGCTGGGATACACATCGCCGGCGAAATACCGCCTGGTGACGATGGCGCTGTGCGGCTCAGGGCCCGTCGAAACGGTGACCGTCTTGAATGTGAGCGAGGGATGCGCGCCGATCGTGAGACGGAATCTCCCCTCACGCAGCGGTCTGTATCGGCCCCAAAAGATGAACGACCACGGTTTCCCGTCGAGGCCAAATCTGAACTGTGGCTCGAAACTCAAGGCGCCGCCCGTGATCGCGACGTCGAACATTGCGGTGGGCTTCCCCAGCGTCAGGGCGGGGATGAGCGAGATGCCCTTGTTGGTAATGGTGGCGGCACCAGCGACCTGAGCCCGCTGCGCGTTGGCCGGGTCGGCGAGACTGGCGAACGCGAGCGAGAGCAGACCGTGAAAGCCGATCCTCGTCCAGCGTCTCGTGCTCGCCACGTCCCGGTAATCCAACCGTCTGGCTGTCTCCCGTCAAGAACTGCAGCGCCTGCTCCTGCCAGCGTTGCTCGTCCACGCCGCGTACGATGGGACTCTCTTCGCCTCTCGATAAGTCATCGTGCGACAATCGACGGGGTCAGTTGGCTCTGGTTTCTTGTCACTATCTTTGACTGCCTTGAGGCTCTCTCGCGACGACCTCCTCGTCCTCATCCCTGGGCTGATCTGGGGCGCGTCTTTCCTCTTTATTGCCGAAGGGCTGCGTTCAATCGGTCCAAACGGCGTCGCGTTCGTACGGATTCTCATCGGGTTTGTGACGCTCGCGCTATTCCCGCGTGCCTGGAAGCCGGTGCCGCGGCGCGAGTGGCTCGGGATTGCCGTAGTCGGCGCGCTGTGGTTGGGGCTGCCGCTCACGCTGTTCCCTCATGCCGAGCAGCATGTGTCGTCGGCGATCACGGGCATGCTGAACAGCACCGTGCCGCTGTTCGCCGCGATCGTGGCGACGATCGTCGCCCGGCGGCTGCCGCCCCGGGGGGTGCTCACGGGCCTCGCGGTGGGGATGATCGGCGCGGCGCTCATGGCACTGCCAACGATCGGCGAGGGACGGAGCAGCGCGACCGGCGTGCTGCTGATCCTCGGCGCAGTGTCGTGCTATGGTGTCGCGCTCAACGTGGCGGGGCCGCTGCAGCAGCGGAACGGGGCGCTGCCCGTGATCTGGCGAGCCCAGGCGGTGGCGCTCGTGCTCACTGCGCCGCTCGGCATTCCGGATCTCATCGCCGCGCACTGGTCGCCGGTGCCGCTGCTCTCGATGCTCGCGCTCGGCGCGTTGGGCACCGGCGTCGCGTACGTGCTCCTCACAGTGGCGACGGGCCGCGTGGGTGCGACACGCGCGTCCGCGACCAACTTCCTGATCGCTCCCGTGTCGCTTCTGCTCGGCGTGACGCTGCGCGGCGAGCACGTCGCGGCGCCGGCGATCGTTGGTGCTGCCGTGGCCGTGACGGGTGCTTGGCTGATGCAGCGCGCCCGGATCAGTTCTTCATCGAACCCAATTAAACAAGAGCAAGCGCGCCTGTCATCCTGAGCGAGCGCACCGCAGGTGCGCGACGCGAAGGACCTGCTTTGGATCCGCTCCGCGGAGGATGACATCGCGTGGGGCACCTTTGAGAAAAAAGGGGAGGCCGTGCCTCAACACGGCGCGTTAGCGTACAAATCCCCGGCCAAGTACTTGAGCCCGGAATCCACCGCCACCGTAACGACCGTGTGCCCGGCGCCGATCTCGCGCGCCAGCTGCAGCGCGGCCACGACGTTGAGCCCCGTCGACGTCCCAGCGAACAACCCTTCCTGCTGCGCCAGAGTCCAAGCCATGCGCCGCGCGTCCGCCTCATCGATCGCGCGCGTCTCGCTCACGAGCGCGCGGTCCAACTGCGGCGGAACGAACCCCGGCGCGACGCCCTCGACGCCATGCCGCCCCGGCGTGACACCCGAGAGCACCGCCGACGTCGTTGGCTCGAGCGCCACGATCCGGGTCGCCGGATTGGCGCGCTTCAGCACGCGCCCCGTCCCCATCAGCATCCCCGACGTGCCGACCGCGCCGCAGAAAGTGTGAATCGGCCCACGCACCTGCTTGAGCAGCTCGTCGCCCAGTGACTCGTAGCCGGCCACCATGTCGGGATTGCGCATCTGATCGGTGGCATAGCTCGGTCCCTCGGCGGCAATCTCCCGGGCGCGCGCCATCATCCGCGGCACGAGATCGGGCGTGAGCTTGCCGCCGTCGCTCTTCAGCACCTCGAGCTCGGCGCCGAACACTTCCATGCTGCGCCGCTTCTCCAGAGCCACCGCGTCGTTGCACACGATGCGGCAGCGATACCCTTTCACCGCGCACACGAACGCGAGCGAAATGCCCGTGCTGCCGCCCGTGTACTCGACGACATGCCCGGTTTCAGCGTGCCGCGCTGCTCGGCACGCTCGACCATCGACAGCGCCATGCGGTCCTTGTAGGAGCCCGTGGGATTGTAGTACTCGAGCTTCACCCACACGTCCGCCGCTCCCTTGGGGACGATCCGCGACAGGCGCACCAGCGGCGTGTTTCCGATAGCGCTCAGCATGCCGTGAGTATCGATGCCACTCCCGTGGAGCGCTAGATGCCGGTACGGGTCCATCTACCTCTCACTCATCCTTCTTTTTTTTCTTCTACAAAGCGGGGGCGCGCATGTCATCCTGAGCGAAGCGCGCGACGGCGCGCGAGCGAAGGGCCTGCTTTTGGGATACGCGACGAACCGAAGGACAAGCAGGTCCTTCGCAACGCGCGTTCGCGTGTTGCTCAGGATGACAAGCTTTGGGTGCTCTTGATAAAAACTGCAGAGAAAAGAAATGGGGCGAGGACTAGTCCGCCGCTTGCCCGTGTTCCTGCTCGTCGGCGAGCAACCGGAACGATTTGACGGCGCCCGTCAGTCGGTCGGCTGCTTCGGCGAGCTGATTGGCCGAGGATGCAATTTCCTCGGTAGACGCACTCTGTTGTTCGCCCGAGGCCGCGAGCTCCTCGGCGGAGGCCAGGAGGCTGGCGGTGTCGGTCGCCACGCTTTCCAGACGAGTCGCGATCTCTTCGACCAATGATTTGAGCTCGCCGGCGGACTGGGCGATCTCGCGGCTCCAGCGGTCGTTGGCGTCGGCTTCACCGGCCACCGTCGCCAGACCTTGGGCCGCAGTCTGGGACGCCTCGCGCACCGCCGCGCCGCCTTCGGCGAGCCGGACAAGTCGATCCCGCGTGGCCTGTACGCGCGCGAGCACGCCGCGTACCGTGTCGGACGTCTCGCCGGCCGCAGCGGCCGCCACCGAGGCAAGCTTGCGTACCTCATCGGCGACGACCGCAAAGCCCCGACCCTGCGGGCCGGCGCGCGCCGCCTCGATTGCGGCGTTCAACGCCAGCATGTTCGTCTGAGTCGCGACAGCCTTCGTTTGGGCGACGAAGGTCTGGATTTTCGCGGAAGCCTGGGCCAGGGCCTCGGCCTCTTCCGCGCCCTTCGCGACCTCATCGGCGAGCTTGGCGAGCCGCGCGGTGCTCTGGTCCAACCCATCCTTGTGGCGTCGCGCGAGCGCCGAGAGATCGGCGTTGCGGCGAGCGGATTCCTCGGCGCCCTGTGCGAGCTTCGCGGAAATTTGGAGGATCCGGGCGGCATCATCGGCGGCGGCCCGTACCAGGTGCGACTGCTCTCCGGCGCGCCTCGACAGGTCCTGCGACGTCGACGCCATTTCTTCCGTCGATGCGCTCATTTCCTCCGTGGAAGCGGAAATCTCGGTCGCCATCGCGGCGGCTTCGTCCGCTGCCGCGCGGATGGCGCCGACGAGGCGGCGCAATGCCACGACCATCGAGTGCACCGCGGACAGGAGCTCGGCAACCTCAGTTGCTTCGGCGCGGTGCGTGGAAACGGTGACCGACAGATCTCCCCCCGCGACCCGGCTCGCGATGGCGCCGGCCGCGCGCACCGGCTCTGTCACGAGGCGTCCGAGTCGCTGCGATAACCAGAAGAGCGCCCCAACGGCGATGGCGGCGACGAGCAGCGCGCCCAGCCACACGGCGCGCTGCGTACTGCGCGCGGTGGCGAACGCGGTGGCTGTTGGCTCGCGATGGAGAACCCACCATTCACCCTGATTCGCGGGAACCGAGACGACCAGCTGTTCCTCGCCCCGACTTGTCGTGATACGCGCGCTCGCCGGCTCGGCGCCGAGCGGGATCCGATCCTTATCGGGCACCGGCTGCAGCACGAGGGTGGGGTCCTTCGAGACGAGGACGTCGCCGTGGCCATCGACGACCTCGAGGTAGGCGTGGCCGGCGCGGCCCGCGCGCTCCTCGGCGCCGAGCAACGCCGTCAGTCGGTCGAGTCCGAACACGGCTTTGAGCACCCCGACCGGTGCGCGTGCGCGAGGGGCCGTGATCGGCACGGCGATCTCGAGTGACGCGGCGCCTGTCGACGAGTCGAAGGTCGCCTCGCCTTCGTACAATCCTTCCTGCGCGCGTTGCCACCAGGTTTCGTCGCGCTGTACGAAGTCGGAAGTGCGACCCGAGGCCACGATGGTCAAGCCATGGCTCTCCGTCACGATGATCTCCGACAGATCGGAGATGGTTGCCGTGGTGTACGCGCGCAAATAGTCGCGCAGGCCGGCATCCCCGCCCAGCTGACGGGTGGTACCGAACATTTGCTCGAGTTCGGGAATTGTCAGCCGGTCCAGACCGCGAGCCGTCACGTCCGCACCGGCCTGGCGTACCAACGAGCCGAGCTGGGGCAAGCTCGCCAGCGCGACGACTTCTCGGCGACGCTCCTTGAGGTATTGCGAGATGATCGCGGCGACGCGGGTCGCGACGTCCCGCCCACGCACATCCGCTTGCTGCTCGAGAACCCGGCCGACGCGGCTACTGGTGAGCCAGGCGACGAACGCGACCAGCAAAACAGCGGTCCCGCTGCCCGAAATGAGAACGCTGCGACGCAGTTGTTGAGACTTTATGGCCATTCCTGGAGGGTTTAGTTTTGGTCACGTATGCGGAACATCCCAAGCTACGATCCGTCGTCGCTCGAGGCAAAGTGGCAGGCGCGTTGGGCGGAGCGTCACACCAACGAGCCCGATCTCGACCGCGCGGCGCGGCCGTTCTACAACCTGATGATGTTTCCCTATCCGTCCGCGGAGGGGTTACACGTCGGCAACATGTTCGCGTTCACCGGCGCGGACATTTACGGGCGCTTTAAACGGCTCCAGGGATTCGACGTGTTCGAGCCGATGGGCTTCGATGCCTTCGGGATTCACTCCGAGAATTACGCGCTGCAGGTCGGGACCAATCCGGCGCGCTTGATTCCTCAGAACATCGCGACGTTCCGTCGCCAGCTTCGCGCGTTCGGCGGGATGTTCGACTGGCGCCACGAGCTCTCGACGACGGATCCGGCGTACTACAAGTGGTCCCAGTGGATCTTCGTCCAGCTCTTCAAGGCGGGCCTCGCGTACAAGAAACGCGCGGCGGTCAACTGGTGCCCCAAGGACAAGACGGTCCTCGCGAATGAGCAGGTGATCGATGGCCGCTGCGAGCGCTGCGGCACGGAGGTCGAGCAGCGCTTCCTGGACCAGTGGTTTTTCCGGATCACCGATTTCGCCGAGCGCTTGCTTGCGAATCTCGATCACATCGATTGGTCGTCCTCGACCAAACTGCTCCAACGCAACTGGATCGGCCGCAGCGAAGGCGCCGACCTCATTATCGAAACCCCCAGCGGTCACAAGGTCACCGTCTTCACGACCCGCGCCGACACCGTCTTCGGCGCCGCCTATCTGGTGCTCGCACCGGAGCACCCGCTCGTGGAAGAGCTCACGGCCGTTGAGCAGCGCTCCGCGGTCAAAGCGTATCAGCGCGAGGCACAGGCCAAAGACATTGTGTCGCGCCGAATCGGCGACAAGACGAAGAGCGGCGTCTTCATTGGCTCGTACGCGCGCAATCCCGCCACAGGCGAGGCGATTCCCATCTGGGTATCGGACTACGTGCTGATGGAGTACGGCACCGGCGCCATCATGGGGGTGCCGGCGCACGACAAGCGCGATTTCGAGTTCGCGAAGCGATTCAACCTGCCGAGCCGCCAGGTGGTGAACGTCCCCGGAGAATCCTTACCGAGCGAGTCCGAAGACGGGGTCTTGATGAACTCCGGCGCGTTCGACGGGCTTCCGGCGCGCGAAGGTGCCAAGCGCATTGTCGCTTGGCTGGCCGAACGCGGGCTCGCCAAGCCCCGGGTCCAATACCGTTTGCATGACTGGTGCATATCGCGGCAGCGATACTGGGGACCGCCGATTCCCATCATCTATTGCGAGAACTGCGGCGCGGTCCCCGTGCCGGAGCAGGACCTCCCGGTCGAGCTCCCCCTCATCGAAGACTTCCGGCCCGATGACACCGGCGTCAGCCCACTCGCGCGTCATGAGGAGTGGTATTTCGTAAAATGCCCGCAGTGCGGAGGGGAGGCGAGGCGCGAAACCGACGTGTCCGACACGTTCCTCGATTCCGCCTGGTACCACCTCCGATATCCGTCGACCGAGTTCCACGACCGGCCGTTCGACCCGGCCCGAACCAAGAAGTGGCTACCGGTTAGCAGCTACATCGGCGGCAATGAACACGCCGTCCTCCATCTACTCTACGCGCGCTTCATCTGCATGGTGCTGCACGACCTGGGGCATGTGCATTTCGACACGCCGTATCCCAAGTTCCGGGCCCACGGACTGATCGTCAAAGACGGCGCAAAGATGTCCAAATCGCGCGGCAACGTGGTGGTCCCGGATTCCTACATCCAGCAGTGGGGGGCCGACACGTTCCGGATGTACCTCATGTTCCTCGGTCCTTTCCAGGAAGGTGGCGATTTCAGGGACGAAGGGATCGTGGGAATACGCCGATTTCTTGAGCGATTCTGGGCGATGGCGTACCAGACCTCCGACACGGCGTCCGTTACGGCACAGGCGACATCCAAGCTGCATCAGACGATTCGGAAGGTGTCGTCGGACACGGAATCGCTACAGTACAACACCGCGATTGCCGCGATGATGGAGTATGTGAACGTGCTGAAGGAGCAGGACGCGGCGCGGAAGGACCAACTCACGCCACTCATCGTCATGCTGGCCCCATACGCCCCACACATCGCGGAAGAGCTATGGGAGGCGCTCGGCGGCAAGGGCTCGGTGTTCGAGCAACGCTGGCCGTCCTTTGATGAACGACTCGCCAGCGCCGGCGACGTGGAGATCGCCGTACAGGTCAACGGCAAGCTCCGGTCACGTCTTGTCGTGCCGCGCGGCATGGCTGAGAGCGAAGTCCTTAAGATCGTGCTGTCGGATGCGGCGGTGAGGAGATTCGTGAACGGGGAGCCCTTGAAAAAAGTGATCTATGTGCAGGACAGGTTAGTGAACTTGGTCGTCTAACGGGAAACGGGAAACGGGAAACGGGACTGCAGCACGTGTCCCGTTTCCCGGCAGTTAGAGCAGTTTCGCCACCAGGTCTCCGACGACATATCCAACCCCAGCCACGCCAAGCCCCACGACAAACATATCCAAGCCGCTGCGGATGATCCCGCGGCCCGTGAAGAAACTGCGTGCGGCGCCAACGGCGAAGTGTGACAGCATGGCGATGGTGAACGCGGTCCAGATGGCGATGCGCCCCTCGAGGAAAAGAAAGGGGGCCACCGGAATGAAGGCGCCCACTGCGGTCGCCACGCCGGTGATCCAGCCTTCGCGGAACGGCGTGGCGTGGGCCTCGCCGATCTTCAGCTCTTCGCGTACCGATTCCCCTAACGCACGCTCCGGATCGCGCATGACCTCTTGAGCCATGCGCTGCGCGGTACGCAGCTCGACACCCTTGGCCTGGTACAATAGCGCCAGCTCGTCCTGCTCCACCTCGGGCATCAGACGAATCTCTTCCTTCTCCATCGCGATCTCGTGCGCATACACTTCCTGCTCGCTCTTGGCAGCGAGATACCCGGATGAGCCCATCGACAGCGCATCGGCGATCATGCCGGCGACGCCGGAGATCATGATGACATGCGGCTGCACCGCTGCACCGATCACACCCGCGACGAGACCAAAGTTCGCCGTGAGCCCGTCGTTGAACCCGTACACGACGTTGCGGAGATAGCCGCCCGATCCGATGTTGTGCCACGGCTCGGCGCCTTTGCCGGCGATACCAGCCAGCGTTTCGGCGTGCGCGGCCGACTCTTTCGCGAGCTGCAGCGACACTTCCTGCGCATCGGGAAGCGTCGAGGCGTTGTGAAGATCGAGATAGCTCTTCACTTCCTCGCCTTCTTCTCGGAGCAAGAGCGGCAGCAACAATCGCGTGCCGAACCGGCGTCCAAACCAGGCCCGGATCTTTGCATTCAGCGAAGGCCGCGCGTGGCCGACTTCGTGACCGTGCTCGGCGAGCAGCTTGCCCCACATCTGAATGTGCCGCTCCTCGACTCCGGCCAGCTTGATGTAGACGTCCTTCTTCTGGGGATCACGCTCCTGACCAGCCAGCGCGAGATACAGGTAGGCGGCGTCTGCTTCGTCTTGCCAATGATGGAGCCATTCGTGAACGTCGGCTTTTGGCATGCAGCAACATATCCCTGGATTGCTCAAGTTCCTACTGGGTAACTACTTAGGTGCGTGGTGCGTAGTGCGTGGTACGTGGTGCGTGGGACTGCACGCCTTTTCCCCCGCACCCCGCACCACGCACCACGTACCACGTACCACGCACCGACGCGCGACGCTATAAGTCGTTATCGCATCTTATAGATCGGACATGACCGTGTCTCTGGCCGTCCCGGACATCCTAGTCGCCCGCGCGCAAGCCGGTGATGAAGAAGCCCTCGAAGCCCTGTACCGGGCCTTCGAGACGCCTGTCTACAATCTCGCGCGCCGCATGCTCAAGCGACCGGAGGATGCCGAAGACGTGGTGCAGGAGACGTTTCTCGAAGTGGTGCGGAACATCAAGCAGTACCGCGGCGAAGGGCATCTGTGGGGCTGGGTGCGCCGCATCGCGTCCACGAAAGCGCTGATGCGGATTCGTCGGGATCAGATTCGCGCGACCGAACCGCTCGACGAGGAGCCCGGCAAACCAGGCATGCACGTGGGTGCGAACATCGACCTCGAGCGTGCGTTCGAGCAGCTGTCGGAGACTTCACGGGCGGTCGTGTGGTTGCACGACGTCGAAGGATACACGCATGAGGAGATCGCGGAGCAGATGGGCAAAACGGTCAGCTTTTCAAAATCGCAGCTGGCACGAGCCCACGCGCGGCTGCGGCGCATGCTCGATATAGATGCCGGAGAGGCTGGAGGAACTCACGCATGATGCATTGTACGATGGAAGATCTCGGAGCACTGCGGGCAGGTGAGGGGTCGGTTTGGGCGCGCAAACACATCACCACCTGCGACGTCTGTCAGAAGGAGCTGGAGCTGCTCTACCAGCGCATCGCGCAGCTCAAGGCGCTGCCGGCGCTGCGACCGTCGCGCGATCGTTGGCCGGCGGTACAGGCGGTCATTCGGGCGGAGCGATCCCGCAAACGCCGCACATGGAGTTGGACGGGCAGCCTGGCTGCTGCGGCGGTGCTGGCGGGAATTCTTTTGATGCAGCCGAACGGCCAAAACACGCTCTACGCCGAGCTCAATCGAGCCAAGCAGCAATCCGCGACACTCGAAGACTCCCTCAAGCAATTCGACGTAGAAGGCAGTGTGTTGAGCGGTCACGCGGCTGCCGTGTTCGCGGAATTGGAGGACCGCATTTCCTTGCTGGACGGCACTCTCGCGCAGCGCGTCGAAGGCGCGCACGACGGAGATGCCGAACTCGTCAGGCTGTGGCAGGAGCGTGTCGGGCTGATGCGGGAGCTGGTGCAGGCCCGCGCGACGCGCGCTCGTTACGTCGGGCTCTAAGCCCCGAAGGAGATCAAGAATGTTTCGCAACATGGCGATCGCAGCACTCGCCGTCTGTTTACTCTCGCCGCCCGCGTCGAACGCACAGGACACGCGTCCGCGCAGCAGGCCGCGTGTGCGTGTCGAGAGCGGGCCGTGGGGGGCGTATTCCTTCTCGGACAATCGCGGGCGGATCGGCGTGATCGTCGATACGCGCGCCAACGCCGCTGGTGACAAGGTCGGCGCCCGCATCGAAGGCATCACTCCGGGCGGACCGGCGGAGAAGGCCGGCCTCAAGGTCGGTGATGTCATCACCCGCTTCAACGGCACCGCGCTTGCCGGCGTGGCGGCGGAGGATGATCAGGACTCGGGCCCCGGGATGAAATTGATCGAGCTGGCGCGCCAGCTCGATCCGGGTGACACGGTGCAGGTCGACTATCGGCGCGGCAATGACGCGGCGAAGAAGATCACGTTGGTCGCGGAGGATCTCGCTGGCGACCTCGTGCGTTTTCCAGGGATGGGCCGGATGGAGGGCATGCTGCCCAGGATGCGAGTTGGACCGGGCAACGATTTCGAGCTCGCCTTCGGCGGTCAATGGGGCGGTATCGAGCTCGTGAAGCTCAACCCGGACCTTGGTGAATACTTCGGCACACGTGAAGGCATCCTCGTCGTCAGCGCGCCGGAGGATTCTTCGCTCGCGCTCAAGGGTGGCGATGTGATTCTGACGATCGGCGGGCGCAAGCCCTCCTCACCGATGCAGGCGATGCGCATCCTCCGCACCTACGAGACGGGAGAGTCGGTGAACATCGAAGTGCTGCGCAAGCAGAAGCGCATCACAGTCACTTGGAAAATCCCGGAGCCCGAAGACTTTTTCTATAAGTCGCCGCGGAGACACGAGGAGCCGAGCTGGTACCGGCTGAGGCCGAAGGTTGATGCTCCGGTCTGGAAGATCCGGGATGTGATCCGGATGACGCGGGTTATCTAGGAAAAAGGCGGTAGGGGGGCCTCTATCCCCCTACCGCCCCGTCTAGCGATTCGGCCCAATCAGAATCGCATTCGTCACCAGCTTCGCCGCACCCCTCCAGAACGCACGAAACATCGGATCACTGAGAAAGAGCACGACTCGCCCGTTGCCCTGATTCTCTACCGCCGCCCACGCGGTCCCTTTTAATAGCCTGGCTGTGTTATCGGGCCATGTGAATCCCGACAAAACCAGCGAATCCGCGGGATCGGTGAATGCGGCAACGTTGGCGCCGCTCTTGGATGGCCTCCAGAACGTGTCACCGTCGATAAAAACGGGCAAGCGGCTGCGATCGTAGCCGAGCGTAAGCCAGTGTGTCGTGTCGATCGTTGCCCGGAAGATTGCTCCGGGGATCCATTCCAGGCGTTCGCGCGAGGGTGCTGTGGGGGAGAGCAGGGACGGCTCGTTCCCCGGCGCCGTGCTGTCGGCCTTGGCACCGCTGTCGGGAGCTACCGCGGCGACCGTGGACAGGCCGAGATCCTTGTGCGCTGCGAGCGTCCCCGAGCCGCCGTAACCGATCAAGACGCCTCCGGACCGCACCCACGCCTTGAGCTTCTCGACGCCATCGTCGCCCAGCTCGCGACGCATCCGGCTGCTGCTGCCGTCGGGGATGATCAGCACGTTGAAGCTGTGCAAGTCATCCATCCGGCCGAGCGCGCGCAGCGGCACGGGCGTGAACGGCGCGTTCAGCTCGCGTGCCAGGAAATACCACAGCCAGCCGTAGCTCGTTTCGTAGATGCCGTCGCCGGCGGCCACCAGTATTCTGGGCGGCCGCAGCGCGACGACCTCGCCCGATCCGATTCCGATATCGCCGGTGTCCGGAAACGCCGATTGCACCGGCGACACCGTGACGCCCAGCGACGGACCGAGGGCAGCGATGCGATCGTGGAGCGTCGAGCTGTTGCGTTGTGGGCGCGCCACGAACGTGCCGCGCGGATATGTGCGGCCTCCCGTCTGAATGGGTCGCGTCGCGACGGCCAGCCGGAAGCCTTCCGCCTGCAGCGCGATGGCGAGTCGAGCGGCGCCGGGAGTTTCGTTCGTGAAGACGTACGCGCTCGCCGCCCGCGTGGGCGCCGGCGGGGCCTGTAGCACCGTGTCGGTGACCGCCTCGCCGCCCGGCCCGGTATCCTCGGTCCAGTAGGCATCGAGATTGAACGAGAGCGGCAGCGACCAGGCCGTGATGTCGTAGAATCCGTAGTCCTCCTTGTCCGCATCTTCACCGCGCCGCCGGTTGCGCTGAAACTTCGCCACCTCCCGATCCACGAAGGTGCGCTGCAGCTCCGCCTCGGGTTCGAGCAACGTCTTTGCGATGCGCCGTTGGGGCTGATTCAAGTCGATCACATACGAGCCCGCAGGGAATGTGCGGGGGCCGGCGGCCCGGCGGGGACTCAGGTAGTTGTGTGCGGCCCGGGATGTCAGCGGCTGCCGGAGTCGCGTGACCTCTATGCCGTTGCGCAGCAGCAACCCGACCACGTGGGTCGCCGTCGGCAAGTCATTCCCGGGGACGATGACCACGCGTTTGAGCCGGTCGGCTGCGGCTTCGGTCATCGCCGAGCGGCGGAACTCGTAGTAGTCCTGCAGTCGGCTCTGGCGGTTCTTGGCGGTTGTTTCGAGCGTCGCGAGAGAGGCCACGAAGTGATGGGCGATCCCGTCCCGGAAGGTCGAAATCGATCCATCGTCGCGACGCTTGCGGAACTCGGGGCCGCCGTCGGTCTCATACGTCATTCCCGTCGCGCCGTGGAAAGTCGTCCACTCGTCCCAGTAGCCGACGTAGAAAAAGTCGAAGATCCCCCGCACGAAATACTGCCACCCGTACTTGTCGAACGCTGCGGCGTTTCCGCGCCCGTACGTTTCGAACCATCTGGTGGTCTGCGCCGGCAGGTTCATGTTCACCGCCTGCGCAACGGGCGGGAAAAAGTAGGTCGGCGTCGTCGAGTGGTGGTCCACGAACACCTGCGGATGCCAGCGCAGAATCCCATCCATCATCACGCGGACTTCGGGCTGGCTCTGCGCCACGAGATCGCGGTTCATGTCGAATCGAAAATGACTGAACCTGCCCGTGATACTCCACGGCTCCGTCTGCTCGAACGCCCACGGATGATCGGCGCCGACCGCAACCGCGTTGTACCAGGCGGCAAATCGCTCGTGACCGTCCGGGTTGGCGGAGGGATTGAGGACGAGCACGACCGACTTGAGAATCTCCAGGGTTTGGGGTTCGTCCGACGCCGCGAGCTGGTAGGCGACCTGCAGCGCCGCCTCGAACCCCGCCGGCTCGTTTCCGTGAACCGAGTACTGGAAGAGCGCGATCGCAGGGGATTGTGCGGCGATGGTGGCGGCTCGCGTGGCCGTCGTCTTGCGCGGATCGGTGAGCTCGGTGATGTCGGTCCTGATCTGATCCAGCTTGGCCAGATTCGCGGGATCGGAAATGATCAGCGCGCGGATCGGCCGGTATTCCATCGTTCTTCCCCAGGTCTCGATGCGAACCCGATCACCGGCCGTGGCCACGAGGGTGTCGAGATAGTGCTGCATGACGGCATACATCGTGTGCTGGTCGCCGGCGGCGTAGCCGGTGATCGCCTCGGGGCGGGGGACGGCGGGGCGGTACGGCCCGCGCGTGTAGAAGTCGAACGGTTCTTGAGAGGACAACGGGGACACGAGTAGGGTCAGCAGGCACAGAAGGCGCATGGCATTCCGGACATGAGGTTGTGTGAGATGCGGGTAGGGGCGCAGCATGCTGCGCCCCTACATGAATCATCCGGAATTTGTCGGTGTTTACGCCCGGCGGCGAGCGGCGGGCAGGACTTGATCGAAGGAGGCGAACTCGAAGGGCTTTGGGACGCAAGGCCGGCCGGTCCCATCCAGGAAGCGCCGCATCTGCTCGTTCACGAGGTCACCGGTCGTGAAGATCACGCGCTCGGCATGGCCGGGGTCGCTGCTGCGCAGCCGCTCGAACAGCTGCTCACCCGAGAGGTCGGGCATGCGCATGTCCAGGATCACGGCGTCATAGCTGACCACGCGCAGCCGGTTGAGCGCGTCCTGACCACTGGCTGTGGTCTCGACCTGGTGGCCGCGTCCGGCGAGGTAGCGCTGGAGCGAAACGCGCACCGACGCTTCGTCGTCCACGACCAGCACGCGGAGCCGGTCGTTCTCGTTCATCGCGTGCACATGCGGTGCTGCGCGGGCCTCTCCGGACGCCCGCGGCTTGATGACCGGCAGCTCGACGATGAACCGAGCGCCGCTCGACGGGGCGTTTTCGGCCCAGATCCGCCCCTCATGTTCCCGCACGATACCCAGCGAAATGGAGAGTCCCAGCCCCGTGCCGGAGCCCGTGGGCTTCGTGGTGAAGAACGGATTGAAAATCCGCTCGATGAGGTTGGGTGGTATTCCGGCGCCGGTGTCCTCGATCTCGATACGCACTGAGTCGCCGGCGCGGCGCGTGCGGACGGTCAGCTGGTGATGCTGCCCTTCGCGCTGCTCCATTGCCTGCTCGGCGTTGGTGATGAGGTTGAGGAACACCTGCTGCAACTGGTGCGCATCCGCCATCGTCTCGTCGAGCGGCTCTTCGTACTCGCGCCGCACGTCGATCCCCCGCACGCGCAGCTCGTAGCCGCGTAGCTCCAGCGTGTCGTCCAGTACCTGATTGATCGCGGTCAACACCTTTTCGGCTTTGTGCTGGCGCGCGAAGGTCAACAGGTTCTGCACGATGCGGCTGGCGCGCCGGGCCTCGCTGTAGATCGTTTCCGCAGCGGTTCGTTGATCGGGCGGGAACCGCTTCTCCGCCAGGAGCAGCTGGGCGAATGCCGATATGCCGGCCAGCGGGTTGTTGAGCTCGTGCGCGACGCCGGAAACGAGCTGCCCAATCGCCGACATCTTCTCCGACTGGATCAGCTGCTCCTGCAGCATCTTCTGATCGGTCACGTCGCGAATGAGACAAAGCACTTCCTCGTCCTTTTGCGGTGTCGAGTACGTGATCGAGATGGTGCGGATTTCGCCGTCCTTGCGGTAGAACTGAGATTCGAAGAGACCGGTCTCGCCCGCGAGAGCCTGCTGGAAGTGTCCGAGCGCCTTGGGGAGGTCGTCGTCGGGCAGCAGGGGGGCGAACCACTGGCCCACCAACTCGTCGCGACGGAAACCCGAGATGATTTCGGCCGCATGATTCACGGTGGTGAAGCGGCCGTTCGCGTCGAGCGTCACGATCGCGTCAGACGCCGATTCGACCAGGTGGCGATAGCGGGCCTCCGATCGCGCCAAGGTGTCCTGGGCTCGTTTCGGATCCGTAATGTCTCGCAGGGTGGCGACCGTGCCGATCAAGTCGCCGTCGACGCGGAAGGGACCGCTCGATACCGCGACATCGCGTTCTTCGCCGGTGAGGTGGTTGATCACGCGCGTCTCGTAGCGCTGCGGCTCGCCGGCGAGGACTCTGTCTTCGCACGAGGCGACGTGCTGGCGTTCGTTGGGAGATACTTGATCTGCGACAGCTTGACCGACGATATCGGCAGTAGTCCAGCCTAATAACTGCGCACCAGCCTCATTCGCTGCCAGCACTCGCCGGTCCGTTCCTGTCACGATCACCGCGTCGGGCAAGGCGGCCACGATGTCCGCTGCCGCTTGTAGCAGGTCTAACCGCGGCCGCTTGGACGGAGCGGTTGTTGGAGTGGTACCCCGCGCGGGCGAGACACGGCGAGTCCTACTCACGTGTTATAAGACGCCTCCATCGAGATGCGCATCAGTTTGAGACTTTCGACCGCAGCCTTCGTGATCTCAACCGGCGAATCGGTGCCGCGTTTGACACAATCCTTGATGATCTCGAGCGCATGGATGGGGTGCTCATCGTCGTATTTCGCGTGCTCCTCGAGCCACCAACGGCCACGCGGGCCGATCTTCTCATTCTTGGCCAGGCCGCGCAGCGCCTTCTCGGAGATTTTCTGGGCGACGCCTTCGACGGCGTAGTTCGTCGCCGAGACCGCCCGGCCGAAGTCCGCGTTGCGGCACATGTCGGTCAAGTACGCGTGAAAGTTCTTCACCTCCGGAAGCATCGGCTCGGGCTCCTTGAACCGCTTCTTGGGAACGTTGAACCCATCGCCCATTGCCCGCCACATCGCGTCGTGGCGGCGCTCGACCCGGATGTTGTCCGTGAAGAATGCCTTTCCCATTTCCGGTGAACGATCGAGCAGTATCTGCAGCCACTGCGGAAAGTCACGGATGATTGGGTAGAAGGCAACGAGAAAATTCTGCGTCTGCCCATCGACCAGCTGATTCTCCGACGCATCCACGATGACGCGCGTGTCGAGAATGGCCTGACGGCTCGGCTCGAGGGTCGAATCTAGGTCCGCCACCCAGGTTGGGTGGGGCGTGACTTGCACGGCCATTGCTGCTCCTCTCCCTAGGGCGCGGGCGGGGCGGCGATGAGAACGCAGGTTTCCGGCGTGGCTCAATGTAGGCATATGCCCACAACTTGCAAGCTTAAGCTGGATCGTGACTTGGCACACACGTTTAGACTTCCAGGGGTTGACAAGATATATCGTATAAGAATATCGTCACGTAACATCTAAACAGAGGCCGAGATGCGCGGAAAGTTTGGCTGGGAGGGATTCGGTTTCGCCTTCAGTCCGGGGGCGTGGGGCTTCCGGGCCGGACGCGGGCGTCGGCGTCAATGGTTCGGCGCAGGCGACATGAAATACGTCATTCTGAAGCTGGTACGCGACAAGCCACGTCATGGGTACGAAGTCATGAAAGAGCTCGAGGAGCGGATGCATGGGTGCTATTCCCCCTCGCCCGGCACGGTCTATCCCACGCTGCAGTGGCTTGAGGACGAAGGGTTGGTTGTCGCGCGCGAGGTGGACGGGAAGAAGGTCTACGAAATCACCGACACAGGACGGACATTCTTGGACGACAACAAAGACACCGTCGAAGACATCTTCGATCGCGTACGAGAGACTGTCGAGCGCACTGTGGGTGGCTCGATGGTGGAAGTGAACCGGGCGTTGGGGCAGCTGGTGAAGACGGTCTATCGCACGGGCTGGAAGGCCGACGGGGACGCCGCGCGCAAACGCGTCGCGGAGATTCTGGCGAAAGCGGCGGCGGAGATTGACGAGTTGGGAAAGACGCCGGCGGGAAACGCGTAAGCGCGCTCCCTCAGTGACGGGCCCTCAGTTTCTCGGGGCCCGTTTCTGCCCGCAGGATCAGGCCGAGATCAACGCAACCAGACCCAGACTGTACCGTCCGGGCACAATGGGGATGATGCGAACGCGGGCGACGTCGGTGTCCTACTCCCTGGCAGGATGCTCGTTGGCGTAAACGCGCTCCTTCGCGAACCTCGGTACACCTCCACAGCCTCCACGTGCGCGGCGGAAATCGACGACAGCGGCCACCCGGTCGCGTCCCGACCGTCAATAAACAAGGCGTAACCACGCAGTTCCAGGGGGTCAAAGCCGCGGTTCAATGCCGACGGCGCTCGCGGCAACGCATAATCCAGCCGCAGGCCACCGGCGGCTGCGATTTCTTCCCGCGGGACGAATACCGAATTCCCACCCGTGCAGCGCATCCGCCGAGACTGATGCGCGTCCCATGCCATGTCCAGAATCCCGCCGAAGCCTGCCAGTCGACTGATCGTGCGGTTATTGAGCCCTGAAGGCACTGGTCCGAGCAAGACCGTGAGATCGAGTGACTCGCCTACAGGAAGGGTCACGGACTGCCGCACCACGAAGTATCCGCGTTTTCTGACCATCATCATGTACGTGCCGGCTGGCACACTCGGAAGATTGAAGCGACCCAGACTGTCAGTGCGTGTCGCGACGGCGCCACCCAGCACTGAGACCTCCACATCAACGATCGGCTCATCGACCGGGTCGATGACGACGCCGAACACCCCGCTCCGTCGGCCTCGCACGACAATTGGCGCCAACTCCTGTGCCAAGGGCGTCATGCGAACCACGAGCTCCTCAGGCCCACTGATGACGACGGTCGCTTCTACGCGATTGAAGCCAAGTCGGCGAAAGAGGAAGCGCTCCTTCCCGATGGGGAAGGCATCCATCTGAAATCGACCGTCGGGACCCGTAAGCGCTGTACGGCCTGCTGAGAGTGCCAGCACCTGAACACCGTCGATCGGCTGTCCGGCGGTATCCCGAACTTGGCCGCGCAGGGTGCGGATTGTTCCCTGGGCGGAGAGGGTGGGCGTGCTGATCGAGATGAGCGCGCAAGCCGTGACGACGAGGAGGACGAGCCGTCGCATACGACCTATTACCCCCCAATCCCCGTCTTGGATGCGCCGTCGCGCAGTTCTGTAGCGCGCGCGCCACGTAGACCGTCATCGCGGACGTCGAACGAGGAAGCCGTCTTCAGGACTGCGAAGAGAGCTTTAGCGCACACACGCGGCCACCACAGCGCGAATACTTCGTCACCCGACATGGCGCTTCCTTAGCTCGGTGAGGGACCGGGTCACATAGACCCGCGTCATCTGCTTCCGCCATGATAGATCGAAGTCGGTATTGTCCATCGGCTTCGACGGACGGTAGGCGGCTTCAGCGGCCGCGGCGATGGACTCATCCGTAAGCGGCGATCCATTGAGGGCTGCACCTGCATCCGGGATTTCCTGCGGGTAGCTGGCGACCCCTCCAAGCACGATGCGCGCATCGGCGACGTTCTTCCCACCCCATTGCACCCACACGGCGACGCCGAGCACCGGAAAGTCGAACGAGCCCCGCCGTCGCAGTTTGTGGTAGACGGCGTCCCAGCCGTTCGGCCGAGGCAATCGCACGTCCACGAGGATCTCGTCGGGCTGCTTGGTGAGATAGTTGATGCCGTCGTTGTTGTAGAACCGCCCAGCGGGCACGACGCGTTCGCCTTGGGGGCCGACGAGCCGGTACTCGGCGCCGAGCGCCACCATGACCGGCGCGACATCGGACGAGCTGACAGCCCAGCAGCGTGGTGAAGACGGTGCCACCCAGCAGATGTGCCCATCCTTCTTCATGCAGAAATCGATCGATTTCCGCCACTCATAACTCTGGTTGTAGTAATTGCAGCGGGTATCCAAGCAGAGATTGCCGCCGAGGGTGCCCATGTTTCGGAGTAGCGGTGTTGAGACGAGCCGCGCGGCAGTACCGATAGCTGATCGTTGGAAGGTTGGAAGGTTGGACAGTGCGGTCAACGTCACACACGTTCCAACGGTCCAACCGTCCAACGTTCGTAGTTCTGGAATCCCCATCAGCGAGATAACAGTCTTCGGCTCCTGGTGGCGCCGTTTCATGTTGGGATAGAGATCGGTCCCACCGGCGACGAACATGCCGTCGGGCCCGGCGTCACTCTTCATGCGCAGAGCTTCGCTCAGCGACTTCGGTTGGAGATATGTGAACGACGGGAGCCGCAGCATAGGGTGACCTTAAGCGGCGGCTCCCGTTCCGTCCAGACTGGCGCTCAGTTCTTCCGCGCCAATCCGATCCCACGTACCGCCTCGGCGAGGCGGATGAACTCCGTGCGGTATCCAGCACTGTCCGCGCCGCGCCCTTCGCGCGCCGCGGCAATGACGTGGCCAAGATCGGCTTTGCCGCGGAAATCGGAGTTGCGGAGGAGCAGGCCGAACTCCGCGACGGCGGACTGGAACTGGAAGTCCACGGAAGGGGTCGCGCGGCTGGCGGTGAGGACGGGCTGGGAGATCAGCCGGCTCTCGTCGCCGTCAGGCGCCTTGTATCGCACTTTGACGAACAGCATCTCGGGACCCGCCGCCTCACTTGGCTGCGAAGTCCGCCGCTGGTAGCGCAGCGAATCGGGCATCCGGATCGTGACATCCGTGTTCACGCCGACCAGCACGACCTCGTACAAGGCGGTGACCGAGTGCCCGGAACCGACCTCACCCGCGTCTTTCTTGTCGTCCGCGAAGTCCTCGTTGCGGAGCAGCCGGTTCTCGTAGCCGATCAAGCGATAGGCGCGCACCTGAGCGGGATTCCACTCGACCTGGATCTTCACGTCCTTCGCAACGGTGTAGAGGGTCCCGCCCAGCTCGTGCACAAGGACCTTCTGCGCCTCGGTGATCGTGTCGAGATAGGAGTAGTTGCCGTTCCCCTTGTCGGCGAGCTTCTCCATCTTGGCCGCCTGGAGATTCCCTTCGCCTACGCCGAGCACTGTCAAGAACACACCCGTGCGCCGCTTCTCCTCGATGAGCTGCACCATCTCGGCGTCACTCGAGGCGCCGACGTTGAAGTCGCCGTCAGTTGCCAGAATCACGCGGTTGTTGCCGCCCCGGATGTAATTGGCCACGGCCTGGTCATAGGCGAGCCGGATTCCGGCGCCGCCGGCGGTGCTGCC
Source organism: Gemmatimonadales bacterium (assembly GCA_044869265.1). GTDB lineage: Bacteria > Gemmatimonadota > Gemmatimonadetes > Gemmatimonadales > GWC2-71-9 > 20CM-2-65-7. The sequence goes on along the minus strand of JBIOXD010000029.1, from coordinate 28,681 downwards.
GCCAGCCTCGAGCCGTTCGATTGCGTCGAGGATCTTGTCCTTCTGGTCGCCCGGGGTGGAGGGCAGGACGAGACCTGCGCTTCCCGCATACACCACCATGGCGACGCGATCCTTGGGCCGCAGCTCGTTCACCAGCAGCCGCATCGCCGACTTCACGAGCGGCAGCTTGTTGGAAGGCATCATCGAGCCAGAGACGTCGAGCAGGAAGACGAAGTTCGATGCCGGCAGATTGTCGATCTTGACCCGGCGCGCCTGCAGCCCGATGCGTACCAGCTGATGCTGCGGTTTCCAGGGGGCTGGACCCACTTCTGTGTGGATGGCGATGGGCGCGTCGCTATCTGGATCCGTGTAGTCGTAGGGGAAATAGTTGACCAGCTCTTCGATTCGGACGGCGTCGCGCGGAGGGAGCTGGCCCTGCTGCATTATGAACCGCCGCACGTTGCTGTAGGAAGCACGATCGACATCGATCGAGAACGTGGAGAGCGGATCCGCAGCGACCGCGATGAAGACGTTCTCAACGATCTCGTCATACTGCTCGCGATCGACTGGCGGCCGCAGATATCGCCACGCGTCCGCTGTGTCGAACGCTCCACCATCTCGCTGCTGGAACTCGCCGCCAAATCGGAACACTCCATTCGCTGCTGCTGCGCCGTAAAGCGGCGCGGCCGCAGATTGCTTCCGTGCGCCGGGTAACACTGTTACGGTGATCGCTTCTAAGAGCGATACGCTGGATCGGAGTTTGAAATCCCGCGTGACGACCCCGTTCGCGGGGACCTGGACCCCGGATATAGTCTCGGCGCTGTACCCGATGATTCGCGCGGTGAGTTGGTAGGTGCCCACCGGAACATTCCTGATTACGTAGTAGCCGCTGTCGTTTGTAGTAGCGGCGAGGGACGTCCCGACAACAACGACGTTGGCACCCTTGATGGGACTGCCCGTCGTGGCGTCGCGGACGCGGCCCGAAATGCGCCCCGTCTCGAGGACCGCCAGGGGTTGTGGCACGATCAGCAGGGCGAGGAGGAAGGTGCTGAAGCGCACGGAATGGAGCGGCATGGGGTCTCTCCGGACTGTGATCCCAGAGAGACGCTCAGGTCCGTTGTAGTGACACAGCCTTTCCGTCCCCGCCTTCCCACGGCGTGGGGACCGGGCGCTTAGTGCTGGCTGCCGAACATCTCGAACGATGCGACGGTCACGGCGTGACCATGGAGTCCGGCCTGATGACCAGCACCGGCACGTAACCGGGCGTTTCCGCCGGTCCGTCGCCGAGTATGCCGTGGTAATCCACGCCCCAGCAATAGGCCTCGCTCGCGGCCGTGATGCCGCAGGCATGAGAGTAGCCCACCGTGATTCGCACGAACGGGGTTCCGCTCATAATGCCGGCGGTCCCGAAGGACGCGGGGGCGGCGATGGGACTCTCTACACCGGGCACCACACCCCAGCAGTAGCTCCCGTTCGCAGTGATGCCGCAAGTGAACGCATGGCCGGTCGCGATCGAAAGAAACGTGAGGCCGCCGCTCACGGGCACCGGTCGCGTCCGGCATGTGTATCCGCCGCAATCCGGCGCCGTGCCCGTATCGCTCAACTCGCGTGAACCTGCGCCGCCCCAGCAGAAGCCGGCGCCTGCTTCCGTGATGCCGCAAGCATGGGCGATGCCGGCCGACAGCGCCATGAACTGCGTGCTATCGGCGATCGGCTCGGGGAGGCTGTGACCTGTCGTGGTGCCATCGCCCAACTGGCCGAAGTGGTTATGACCCCAGCAGTAGGTCAGGCTGTCGGTTGTGGCGATTCCGCAAGTGAACGAACCTCCCGCCACGACGGTGCGGAACCGCATGCCGGACGCAACGACGCGGGGCTGCTCGGAATCGTTGGTCGTGCCACGTCCGAGGCGCCCGTGGCCGCCGTACCCCCAGCAGAACGTCGCATCCGCGATCGCGCAGGTGTGCGAGTCTCCCGCCGACACTTGCGTCGCGGGTGGGGGCAGATAGGCGAGCTGCGGCGCGCGCGCGCACGGTCCGGGAACCGACAGGCCGCAGATCGCCGCGGTATCGAGCGTGCCCAGCTGGCCAAAGCGATCATCGCCCCAGCAATAGAGCGTGCCTGCCGCCGTCAGTGCGCAGAAATGCGCGCCGCCGGCTACGATGCTCGTGAACGTGAGTCCGCCGGCGATTTGGCGGGGCGTGTGTGCGCACGGATCTAGCCCCGGCTCGGAGCTGCAATCGTCGGCCGAGTCGACGCCGAGCTGGCCGTATCGGCCGTTGCCCCAGCAGTACGCCGCGCCGTCGAGATCGAGCCCGCAGGTCGCGTAATAGCCGGCGGCGATGTCCGCGAGCAGCAGGGGTTCGGGAGGCGGCTCGGCGGGCTCGGTGCCTTGGCAGCTGGCGAGGACGCACAGGAAGGCGAGTCCCGTGCGGTGAAGCTGCATCAGCTTCGCTCCGCCGCCACGACGGCCTTCCCATCGCCCCCCTCCGCCGGCGTGGGCACGCGAGTCGGTGCGGGCCAGGGAATCGCGGGGAACGAGGTCGGTCCGTAGCGCGGGTCCTCGCCTTTTTCTTTCTTCTTCAGGGCTTTGAAGACCTTCTCGGGCGTGATGGGCACCTCGTCGATCCGGACACCGACGGCATCATACACCGCGTTCGCCACGGCGGGCATCACCGGCAACAGGGGGCCCTGGCCGACCTCCTTCGCGCCGAATGGTCCGTTCGGGTCGGGATCCTCGATCAGGTACGTGACGACGTCGCACATCTCGAGCGTCGTTGGACTCTTGTATTCGAGCAGAGAAGGAATCTTGTGGACCACTTTGAGGTCGCCGCGGTACGCCATTTCCTCCATCAGCGCCTCGCCCAGGCCCATATAGATCGAGCCTTCGACCTGGCCGATGACGGCGGCCGAGTTGATCGAGCGGCCGACGTCATGCGCGATCCAGATTGTTGGGACGCGAACGATGCCAGTCTCAGGGTCGACGTTTACTTCGGCGACGCAGGCGCTGTAGGAATACGCTGGGGAGGGTCCGACCCCGGCTCCGCGGTACTTTCCCGCGCTCATCGGCGGCGTGTAGGACCCGACCGTCCCCACCGTACCCTCGGCGGCTTCCGCCAATTGCACCGCCTCCGCGAACGTGATTCCACGCTTGGGGTCCTGCGCATCGAAGACGCGCCCGTCCGCGAACGTGACACGATCGCCTGGGATCTCGAGCTTCCTGGCCGCGTGCAGGGCGAGGATTTGCCGCGCGCGCTCGGCGGCCTGCAAGGCCGCATTGCCGCTCATGAGCGTGACGCGACTCGAGTAGCTGCCGAGGTCGACGGGCGTCAGATCGGTGTCGGCGGTGACGACGGCGATATCGAAAGGATCGATGCCCAATACTTCGGCGACGATGTAGGCGAGGATTGAATCCGATCCCTGCCCGATCTCCGTCGATCCGCAAAACACTGTGACGCCGCCGCCTCGGTCGCACTTCAGCTGCACGCCCGAATGCGGCATGTTGTTCCAGTAGATCGGCAGCCCAGCGCCGGAGATGTAGCTCGAGCAGGCCAGCCCGACGCCCCGTCCGCGCGGCAATTGGTGGAACTTCTTTTTCCACTCCGATCCCTCGATGACCTTCGCGATGCAGCTCCCCAGGCCCATCGAGCCGATCCGTAGATAGTTGGCAGTGAGCGAGTTGGCTGTCACGAGCGTCTTGAGCCGCAGCTCGGCGGGATCCAGTCCCAGCTGCTCGGCGATCTTGTCGATGTGCACTTCGAGGGCAAAGCGTGGCTGCGGTGTGCCGTGCCCGCGCTTGGGGCCGCACGGTGCCTTGTTCGTGAACGCACGCGCGCCCTGAAAGTGGTAGCGCGGGATGTGGTAGGTGACCGTCTGGAGCGCGCCCGTGTAGTACGTGCTCGCGACACCGTAGGAACCATACGCTCCGCCATCGAGCAACGACCGAAAATGCATTCCGGTGATCGCGCCATCCTTCTTCACACCGGTTCGCACCCACATCAGCGTCGGATGGCGCCCCCGATGACAGTAGAACACTTCCTCGCGCGTCAGCGTGATTTTGACCGGCCTGCCCGTCATGATCGCGAGCTTCGCGACTGCGATCTCATGGTTGAACGGGTCGCTCTTGCCGCCGAAGCCGCCGCCATTGGGGGTCGCGATCACCCGGATGCGGGCCGCCGGCAGCTCGAGCACCTTGGCCAGCGCGCGGTGGACATAGTGCGGGGTCTGCGTCGAGGTCCACAGCGTCAGCTTGCCGTCAGGGGACCACATCGCGACCGCGGCGTGCTGCTCCATCGGCAGGTGCGTACTGCCTTCGAAGAAGAACAGATCTTCCCGCACGATGTCGCCTTCAGCGATACCCGCCTCGGCGTCACCGAACTCGAGGTCGATGAGCTTGTGCAAGTTGCCGACATCGCCGTAGTCATGAATGCGCGGCTCCGGATTTGCTACGGCGTCTTCAGCCGACGCGAAGGACTTGAGCGCCTCGTACTCGACACGGATCAGGTCGGTGGCGGACGAGGCGACCTCTTCTGTTGTTGCGGCGACGGCAGCCACGGGATCGCCGATGAATCGCACTTTATCGACGCACAGCGCGTGCTCGTCCTGGGATACGGGCAGGATGCCGAACGGGATCGGCAAGTCGCGCCCGACGAGCACTGCCTGGACGCCTGGCAGCTGTGCTGCCGCGGATGTGTCGATAGAAATGATGTGCGCGTGGGGCTGGGTGCTGCGGAGCAGCTTGCAATACAGCATCCGCGGGAATGCGAAGTCGTCGGCGAACTTGGTGGCGCCCGTAACTTTGGCGGCGGCGTCAACTTTGCGCAGTGCCTTGCCAATGACGCGGCGAGAGGACGAGCTCGATTTACTGGCCATACAGTGACTCCGGCCGCGGTTCGGCTTTCTCTCCCCGCATTCGTGCTGCCGCTAGCTCCACCGCCTCATAGATTTTGATGTAGCCGGTGCAACGACAGAGGTTGCCGGCGAGCGCGTCCTTGATCTCGTCCCGGCTCGGCCTGGGATTGGAGGCAAGTAGGGCTTCAGCGGCCAGGAGGAAGGCCGGCGTGCAGTAACCGCATTGCGCGGCGCCGAGGTCCGCGAACGTCTCCTGAAGGGGATGGAGCTTCCCGCCCTCCGCCATGCCTTCGACGGTGCGCACGTTCCGCCCGGTGCAGTCGAGACCCAATACGAGACAGGAGAGGACCGGTGTACCGTCGAGTAACACGGTGCAGGTACCGCACTCGCCGAGCTCGCAACCGTGCTTGGTGCCCGTGAGCCCCAGGTCTTCGCGGAGCACTTCGAGCAGCGTCTTGTGCGGCGCGAATGCGACCTCGGTGGCCTCGCCGTTCACGTCGAGAGCGATCTTGACTTTGGATTCGGAAGTCATGGCCACATCGTAATCTTGATAAGACGTAGGGCCCACGCCAGCTTGATGGCCATGATCAGACCTCTCTCCCTTGTTGTCGCAGTCTCGTTCGCCTCAACGGCGTTGCTCGCGGCGCAGGATTACCGGCGGGAAGCGGTTCGCATGCTACGCGGCGTTCCGCTGATCGACGGTCACAACGACATCCCGGACGCGCTGCGGGAGCGGGGAGGGGTGGATTCGGTGAATCTCGCCGTCAGCCAGCCGACGTTGATGACCGACATTACCAGGCTCCGGAGCGGCCAGGTGGGAGGGCAGTTTTGGGCGGCGTATGTCCCGGTTAGCACCATGCACGAAGGTGTGCATCCGGCTGTCTACGCGCTCGAACAGATCATCTTCATCGAGCGCCTGTGCGCCAAATACCCCGCCACATTCGCAATGGCGCGGACCGCCGCGGATGTCGAGCGAAACTTCAGAGCCAGCCGGATCTCGTGCCTCATCGGCATCGAGGGCGGCCACGCGATTGAGAACTCGCTCGGTGCGTTGCGCGCGTTCGCCGAGCTCGGCGTCCGCTACATGACGCTGACGCACTGGGAAACGCTCGACTGGGCGGACGCGGCGACCGACAGCGCGCGCCACGGAGGACTGACCCGCTTCGGCGAGCAGGTCGTGCTGGAGATGAACCGCCTTGGCATGCTGGTCGACCTGTCGCACGTGTCGGACGCCACGATGATGGACGCGTTACGGGTCACGCGAGCGCCCGTGATCTTTTCGCACTCATCGGCGCGAGCCATCGCGCGCCACGTGCGCAACGTGCCGGACTCGATCTTGCGTCTGGTATCGGCCAACGGCGGCGTGGTGATGGTGAACTTCAACCCGCCGTTCGTTTCCGAAGCCAGGCGCTTGCACGACGCCCGTCGCGACAGTGCGCTGGCGGCGATGCGGGCCGCCGGCGTCGATTCATTGGCGCGGCGCGATTCACTGCGCGCGTGGAACAGCCGGGCGCCGGCGGTGACCATGCAGCAGGTCGCCGATCACGTCGACCATATTCGGAAGATCGCCGGAATCGACCATGTCGGTATTGGCTCGGACTTCGATGGCATCTCGAGCGTCCCCGCCGGCCTGGAAGATGTCGGCAAGTTTCCCGATCTCATCGCCGACCTGCTGCGGCGCGGCTGGACGGAGGCGGATGTGAGGAAACTGGCTGGACTCAACGTGCTCCGCGTGCTGCGCGAGGCTGAGCGGGTCGCCGGTAGACAGTCGTCGTCCACGGCGCCATAGTTGTTACAGACCCCTTTCCGCGAGGTCGAGGCTATGAGACGGCCCGCACAAGCAGTGATCGCACACGGCGTGGTAGGTGGTCTCCTCGCCGGACTCGTCGTGGTGGCGTGGTTCTTCGTGGTGGACACACTTGCCGGTTATCCCTTCCTGACGCCCAGGCTGCTCGCCGGCATGCTCCTGAACCAGGATTTCGCGCAAGTCACGCCCGGGCTCGTGGCCGCCTACACCGTGCTGCATTTCGGGGTGTTCGCGACTTTGGGCGTGGGCACCGCATGGGTAAGCGCGAGATTGGCGACGCCGTCCCGTCTGCTGCTCGGCGTGCTCTTCGGGCTGATGCTTCAGGAAGTGGTGTTTTACGTCGGCCTGGTCCTGCTGCAGGCACCGAACCTCGACGTCATCCCCTGGCCGCACGTCATCGCCGCGAACATCGCCGCCGGGATCGTGCTCATGAGCTACCTGCACTACGTGGAACGCGATCCGCGGCCTTTCGGGCTTGCTGCTCTCTCCATGCCTCCCGCAGTGTCGCGTGGCGTGGTCAATGGGCTCATCGGAGCGGCCATCGTAGCGCTGTGGTTCTTCATTCTGGATCTCATCAGCGGCGCTCCCTTCCGTACTCCCGCGGCGCTCGCCTCCGCGCTGTTGATGGGCGCGGCCGGACCTGGAGCCATCTTGGTCACGTTCGGCCTCGTCGCGGCATACACCGTCGTTCACATCGCGGCATTCGTCATTGCAGGCGTGGTTTTCGTTGCACTGGCGGAGCAGGCCGAGCGGGCTCCGACGATGAGCCTGCTCGTGTTGCTCACCGCGATTCTGCTTGACGGGCTCGTGCTGGCGACACTGGGCGTCAGCGCCCAGTGGGTTCTGGGGACGATCGGATGGTGGTCGGTGGTCGTTGCGAACTTCCTCGCCGTGCTGGCGATGGGTTGGCACGTCTGGCGGACTCACCCCGTCCTGCAGCGCCGGCTTTTGGAGGAGCACCCGCAGCTGCGCGTCTAGAACACGCGCTCCACTCCGAGGGCGATCCCCCCGCGAGACAGAATGGGTTGCGACCGTGTATAGGTGGCGTCGATTCGCAGGCTGATCCCGCTGGGGGCGTTGTAGCGAACCCCCACGCCCGCGCTTAATACCTCGAGCGATTGAATCGTCGACCCGTTGAAGAAACTCTCGTGACCACCCGAGCCCAACACGGCAAACGTCATGCGCCGGCTCACCGCCCGTGCGGCCTGGAGCGACACCGCGAAGTCGGTTCGCTCAGTCGGGTTTCGAGAGATGAAGACACGCGCATTCCATGACATGCGGCCCGATTCAATCGTCGCGTGCGGCATGAGCATGTCCACGGGACCGACTGGGTAGTTCCAATGCCGGTATCCGAGGCCAAGCGAGGCATGTGGCGCGATGAGGCCGGCGACGTCCGCTTCCCAGGTATTGGACGGCAAGAAGACCGGCTGCTGGGCGGTCCCCGCTTCGGCGGTGATCCAGAGTCGTTGTGTCGGATGGAGAACTGCTCCGACACGTTCTGTGACGTCGGTCTCCCCAAACCGGCCGACGATCTCCACCGCGCCCCAGACGCCGTGTCCCCGTGGTGTCTTCCACGTGAGCTGTGCGCCGATCGTGGACCAATCCTCGCTGTCTGTCACTTTCTCGTACGAGCCCCAGCCGCCGAGTCGAAGATTCTGTCCGCTGGCCCCAGTCGCGACACACATCGCGAGCAACGTCGCGATGCTCGCCTTGCCGAAGCCTTTGCGGGTCATATCGCCCCACACGTGCGCGCGCCGCCACACGCTGACGAAGGCCTTGAGCCGCCACCACACCGTGCACTGACGGAAGCCGAAGTTCTCCAGCGTCGCGAACAGCAGGAGGCGGCAGAGATCGCCGAAGCGCCGGTAGCGGCGGAAGCTCACTTCCTCGAGCACGACGGCCCAGATCGAGAGCAGCATGCCGTATCCCCAGGCGACCAGCACGAAGAGCAATGCGAACGACACGTTCACCATTCCGGTAATCAGCCCGACCACAGTTAGCACGTACCCGATCAGCTCGATGACCGGTGCGAGCATTTCGCCAAACGCGAAGAACGGCATCGCGAGCAAGCCGACGCGACCGTAGCGCGGATTGAACAACATGGTCTTGTATTGCCACATCGCGGCGACGAGGCCGCGATGCCAGCGTTCCCGCTGGCGCGAGAGGACCTTCGTCGATTCGGGAACCTCGGTCCATGCGACCGGGTCGGGGATGAACGGCATCTCATAGCGGATCTTGTTGCGCCGCAGATACCGGTGCATGCGCACCACCAGATCGAGGTCCTCGACGATGCTGGTGGTCTGATAACCGCCGACGGCCATCACGTACTCCTTGCGGAACAGCCCGAACGCGCCCGAGATGATGAGATTGCCGCCGAGCCGGTTCCAGCCCAGCCGGCCGAACAGGAACGCGCGCAGGTACTCGACCACCTGAATTCCCGCAAGCAGCCTCGTGGGAACGCGCGCGTCGGTCACGCGCCCGTCCTTCACCGTGCAGTTGTTCGCTACGCGGACGGTCCCACCCACGGCGGCGATTTCGCGGCCCAACAGGAAGGGGCGCGTGAGCCGCAGCAGGGCCTGGGGCTCGATCAGGGTGTCGGCGTCGATCGCGATGACGAGCGGGAAGCGGCTGGCGTTGATCGCGGCGTTGAGCGAGTCGGCTTTCCCGCCGTTTTCCTTGTCGAGCACGAGTAGGCGCGAGCGCGAGCGCGAGCGATACAGCGCTCGCAGCGGCCTGGTCGGAATCGTCTCGGGATAGACGCGCGGGATCTCGTACAGATCGAACGCCTGATGCAGCCGCTCCATCGTGTCGTCTTTCGACCCGTCGTTCACGACGACCACTTCATAGTTGCGGTATTCGAGCGTGAGAATCGCCGTCACGCTGGCTTCGATCGTGGCGCTCTCATTGTAGGCTGGCACAAGAATGGTGATCGGCGGCAGCGCGTCGCTTTGCATGAGACGCTGAAAGTCCTCGTCTTCGGCCAGGCGCGTCTGCTCCCAGATCTCGGGGATCGAGAGCAGCAGCAGCACCGCGTAAAACGAGTTGAGCACCAGGAAATAAACGAGGATCGCGAGGTCCATTGTGCCGATCACCGTGGCGAGGGCGCTCATGCGGCGAACTCCGCCAGCGCCTGCGCCGGGAGCCCAAGCACCAGCTTGGCCGTCGCTCGCGCGTAGGGATCGTCCCCCGCCTCGGCTGCGAGCAACGCGTTGCGACCGGCCGCCGCGAAGCGCATGAGGGCGAGCGCCGCGCGCAGCCGCACCCACCAGACATCGTCGCGCAGCGCGGCCGTCACGAGCGCCAACGTGCCGGCATCCGTAATCATTCCCAGCGACCGCGCCGCCTGCACGCGGACCTGCCAGGCGTCGTCGGCGATCAGCCGCTTCAGCGCGGCAACCGAGTCGCGATGGGGAAAGCTTCCCAGCGCGCGCGCGGCCTGAATGCGGACCTCGGGATCGCGGTGGTCGGCGAGCGCGGTGAGCCGCTCGCGCAACGCGGGTTCACCGAGTCGGGCAGCAAACTCGGCGAAGCGCGCCAGGGCGGGGTCCTCGGTCCGGCGCAGCTGCTTCTGGAGATGGTCGATCACGACTGGTCGAGACCGCACCAGCATCGCGGCGTAGTAGGACTGCACGGTGTGTGCGAGGCGCGGCAGTCGCTCCAGTGCCGTGAGCGCCAGCGACGTGTCTTCCATTCGCTCGAGAGACACTACGGCGGCGACGTGGACCGCCGGATGCCGATCGTTGATGAGCTGTTTGAGTCGCGGGACGTCGCGCGGCGTGGCCGCTACGCTCAGAAACCGCGCGCACTCGAGGCGCTTCCACCACCGTGCCGAGCTGCTGTTCGTGCGCACCAGGCGAGCCCACAAACTGTGCTCGAGGGCGAGCGCCAGCTGGCGCCAGCGCTCTCCCGGCACTCGAGCGGACCATTTGACGAGGGCATCGATCGCGAGCGGCACGGGGAGCCGCGACAAACCGAACAGCACCCCTGCGAGCGGCGCCGTTCCGGCAGCCCAGCGTCGCATCGACGCATCGATCGCCTCGCGCCGCGGATTGAGCCTGCTGCTGCGCCGCAGCCGGAACCAGCGGTTCAAGACGATCAACACGATGAACGCCCCGAGCAGGGCGCCTTGCACAACCGCGACCACGAGCAGGACGTGTCGCGCCGTCATCTCCCCACCCAGCGACGAATCTTCTCGAGCGCCACGCGCAGGCTCATGGGCTTGACCATGTAGTCAAGCGCGCCCGCCTCAAGGCCGCGCAGCTGTTCGGTCTCACTGCCGTGGACGGTCGTAAAGACCACGCGAAACTTGCCGGGACACTCCTGTTGCAGCGCGTCAAAAATCGAGTAGCCGTCGAGCGCAGGCAGATCGACGTCCAACAACAGCAGCGGAGCCTGACCGTGCGTCTCCAGCTGGAGCAACGCATCCAGGGCTTCGCGGCCGTTGCGGTAGTGCACGTACCGATACCCGCGTGCGTCGAGTCCGAAGGTCAGCAGCTCGGCGAGCGAGGGATCGTCCTCGACGACGATGACTTCAGGAACGTCGGCGGTGGAAGGCGGTGGAGGGCGGTCGATGGCGGTCGAGGGCGGTTCCGGGGCGACAACAACCGGCGTCGTCTGTACCGGCGGCGCAGCCGCCTGCTTGGTAAACAACGCCGCTGCAAGGCGGCGCACAAAAGCGCGGGCCTCTTGTCCACGGTCTCCCACGCCACCATTCGCGGGGTGGTCAAGCCACTGTTTGGCCGCGTCCTCGAGTTCCGCTGCTACAACACTGGCTTGATGGAACCCAAAGGAACCGGCTGAGCCGCGCAGCCGATGGGCGTCACGGCGCAGTGCTTCGAGTGCGGCCGTGTCGTCACCCGAGGCGATGAGCCGTTCGGCTAACTCGGCGATCGCCCCGAGTTGGTCGCGGGCTCCCCGGAGGTATTCGTCCCGTACGCCGGGAGGAAGCCCGAACTCGTCGACTCCTCCCTGGTTCACGGGCACCAAGATATAACTAGCTTCAGTTTCGACCTAATGACTGAGCACGAAGTAGGGCCCTGCGCGACTTGCGAGTGGGTGCAGATCGTGGAGAACAGGCGTGGGTCCGTCTTCTACCGCTGCCGGCGTGCGGACACGGATCCGCGCTTTGTCCGGTACCCGCCGCTGCCGGTGTTGAACTGCCCCGGTTACGAGTTGGCTTCCGCCGGGGGGGCCTCTAGGACGCGCAGGCCCGCCCCACCCGACGACTAGGCGAATTCCGTGCCGACATGTGGGGTGCGCTTGCCTGGCCACCGCGAACGACATTGTGATTCTCATCACTTGCAGAACGCTCGCCAGTTTCTCACTTTGAACCGCCGCTCGGCTATCTCCCTAAGAGAAAAAGGACTTACGTGCAGCGCTACGTTCTCAAGTACTTCGAGCGCATCCTCGTGCTGCTGCTCGTGGCGTCCTTGGTGCTAATCAACCGCCTTATCGAGCAGAAATTCGCGTTTCTCAGCTTCTACTATTTGCCGGTCATCCTCGCCGGCTTCTACGGCGGGCGGCGCTTCGCCGTGGTGTCGGCCGTGTTCATCGCCTCACTCGCTGTCTTCTTTCAAGCGATCGAGGGCCTCGGCATGGACGCGGGGCTGACGCAGGATGCGCTGTTGACACTCGTGCCCTGGGCCGGCTTTCTCATTCTCACCGGCTACGTCGTCGGCGGTCTTGCGGAACAACGTGCGGCGAGGCTCGCCGACCTCAAGAACGCCTACCTCGCCACGCTCGAAGTGCTCACCTTTCACATCGAGACCGCGGAGCGGCATCAGCAGGGGCACTCGACGCGCGTCGCGGAGCTGGCCGCTCAGATGGGCGCCGAGCTCAAGCTGCCGGAAACCGAAATCGAAAACCTCAGAATCGCCGCGCTCCTGCACGAGGTGGGGACGGCCGATCAACGGCTGCTGCGCCTGCTGTCGCGCTCCGTGACCGATGAATCACTCGCCGTCGCCCGCGCATTGCGCGGAGCCGCGGAAATCATCGCCGAGTACTCTCATTACTACGAAATCGTGGGCGACGACTGGGACATCGAGTCCCTGCCGATGGCGACTCCGGTGAAGGTCCTGGCGGTCGCCGACGCGTTCGAGACGCTCCAGATGGCGACGCCGGTGCGGCCGGCATTTACGCGCTGGAGCGCGCTCGAGGAAGTCGAGAAGGGTGCGGGAAAGACTTTCGCACGTGAGGCGGTGCGGGCGCTGCGTGTCGTAGCCGGGCGTCCCGAAATAGCCGCGCCGGCGAGGGCGCTGAAAGTCGGCTAGGGCGTGTCTTCCGGCGGCGGTGCGTTGCGGCCGCTCGCCACTCCACCCGCGACACCCACTCCCAACGCGACCGCGGTTCCCACCGTCACGATCGGCAGAAAGGCAACCGGAAGCGCCACCGCGACGGCAGCAGCGCCGGCAATCAAGGGGGCGGAGGGTCTCTTGACGGCGTCGACGTAGCGCAGACGGCGCCGCACGAAGTCACGAGCGACAACGAAGCCGCCGACGAGAGCGGCGGCAGTCACGATCAATCCCAACATGGGGTTCTCCTGTAGGTACCGCGCTTTACGGAACTTGCGTGGGGTGCGTTTCAGGCGCAATCGTGGTGACGATGGCAAAAGGTCCCGAGTACCGCGATCCCACCGATTTCATGCGTCTGATGCGCATAGTCCTGCTCTTCGGGTGCTCCTGTTTCGTCATGCTGAGCGCCCTGTGGTATTTCATGCTGGACAAGGGCTGGATCTCGCCGCTCGTTTTCGTGCTCCTGCTCATCCTGAACCTTCCGGTCACCGCCGCCGGCGTCATGATGATTCATCGCACCGTAGGCGACGTCGCCGTGCTGATGGTGAAGACAATGTTCGCCGACGGCGACATCCCACCGGCCTCGACCTACCCGCGACAGGATGTGTTGATCGCTCAGGGCAAGTATGCCGAAGCGGCCTCCTGGTTTCGCGATCACCTGGTTGTCGAACCTACGGATCACGAAGCGCGGCTCCGGCTGGCGCTGCTGCTCGAGACACAGCTCCAGAACTACCAGGAAGCAGAGCAGCTCTACCTGCAGATCCGTCAGGTGCAACCGCCGGCGACGCCACGGCAGCAGATGCAAGCTGCGAACGGGCTCATCGACCTCTACCGGAAGATGGGTCGGCGAGATCGGCTCATGGTCGAGCTGGCGCGGTTCGTAGATCGCTATCGCGGGAGTCCGCTTGCCGAGGGTGCGGCGCGGGAGCTGAAAGAGTTGAAGACGGCAGACGCTACCAGCGAATCGCCGCGCTTCCCCAGGTGAATCCCGACCCAAACGCCGTCAGCACGAGCAGATCGCCGTGCTTGATCCGTCCTGCGGCGAGCGCTTCGTCCAATGCAATCGGAATCGACGCGGCGGTCGTATTGCCGTACTTCTGAATGTTGCTGAAGACCTGATCGTCCCGCAGGCCCGTCGCCTTCTGAACCATTTCGATGATGCGCAAGTTGGCCTGGTGCGGCACGAGCAGCTTGACATCGCCGGGTGTGGCCTTGTTGGCTCGCAGCGCGACGGCAACAGACTCGGGCATTTTCACCGACGCGAACTTGAAGACTTCGCGTCCCTCCATGATCGGGCGATGGACGCCTCGTTCGAGCATCTCCACGCTGACGAACGGATCGTGCGCTAGGCCCGGTCCGTCGACCCACAGCTTCTCGGCGTGTCGCCCGTCCGCGAAGAGGTGGGTGGACAGCACGCCCCGCCCGTCGTCCTCGATCGGGCCAAGGACCGCCGCGCCTGCTCCGTCGCCGAACAACACGGCGGTGTCACGACCGCGCGTCGTCTTGTCGAGCCCGCGCGAGTGCACTTCGGCGCCGACCAGAAGGATTCGCTTGTATTGTCCCACGCGGATCCAGGCGTCGGCAATCGACAGGCCGTAGATGAATCCGCTGCATTGGTTGCGCACGTCGACCGCTGGAATGTCGACGAGTCCGAGCTCGCGTTGCAGGAAGACGCCATTGCCGGGCTCGAAATGATCGGGCGTGCATGTGCAATAGATGATGCAGTCGAGATCCCGCGGCTCGAGGCCGGCTTTGTCGAGCGCTTTCTGCGCAGCGGCACGCGCCAGCCCGGCACCGGTCTCACCGCGGTCCACCCAGTAGCGCGTCTTGATGCCGCTGCGCTGGACGATCCACTCATCCGATGTGTCCATCATCTGCGCGAGGTCGTCGTTGGTGACGAGGCGCGCGGGAACATGGAAACCAGTCGACAGAAACGCAGTACGCGGCATCCGTGAACACTCGTGAGCGGTTGCGGGTGTTTCCGAAGGTCCCAAGATTAGCTCATGGATCTCACCGTCACCAGACAACAATTCGACGCTATCCGCACCGCGAAACACCTTCCCGACGTGCTCAAGAAGGTGCTCGACAGGGCCACGATGGCGTCCAACGGCCACGTGCTGCAGCTGACGTATGAAGAGGCTACGGCCCTGAACGAGCTTGCTTCCTGGAACGTGCATACCGATGCGAGTGGCAACGTCACGGCCGAGTCGCAGGTCTTTGACGATCTCGTGCGCGCCATTCTCACACATCCTGAATACTGAGGGAACGATGAAGAGTTGGACGGTTGGACGGTTGGACGGTTGGCAGGTTGGAAAAGCCACAATGCTCGCATTTACGCTCACATTCCAACTGTCCAACATTCCAACCTTTCTGTCAGCCCAAAAACGCGCCATACGGTTCGAGGACTACATCGCGCTCAAGGTGGTGAGCGATCCGCAGCTCTCGCCCGACGGTAAGTGGGTCGCGTATACGGTCTCAGCGCCGTCGCTTCAGGACAACCGCAACATCGCTCGCGTGTGGGTCGTCGAAGTCGCCACGGGCAGGGCGCGGCAGCTGACCGGGCGGGGGGGGCCCGGATCTGATCGCCAACCGCGCTGGTCCCCCGACGGCAAAACGCTCGCGTTCATCTCGACGCGCGACAGCGGCGCGCAAGTGTGGGTGCTGCCGATCACCGGCGGAGATGCACGGAAAGTGTCGCGGCTTCCCGAGGGTGCGGCAGATCCGCTGTGGCTGCCCGATGGCTCGGGCTTGCTGGTCGTCAGCGACATCAAGTGGCCGCTCAACCAGGAGATCGATCAGCGCAACGGCGCGTATCCAACGGAGGCGCGCATCTGGACCGGCCTCATGTGGCGGCACTGGGACGACTTCCGCGCGGGCAAACGGCAGCATCTGTTCCGCGTCGATCTCGCGAGTGGCACCGCCACTGACCTGACGCCCGTCGATCACGACGTGCCGACCATCGGGACGGGGGGCGATGGGGACGTCGCCGTGTCTCCCGACGGTAAGGAGATCGTGGTCGCGATGCACGGTGACACGACTGTGGCAGACAACACGAACGTCGACCTCTTTCGCGTGAGCCCCGCAGGTGGCGCGGGCGGCGCGGGCGGCGAGCCACTGTGCCTGACCAAAAATCGCGGTGCCGACAACACGCCGCGCTATTCGCCGGACGGGAAATGGCTCTCCTATCTGTCCATGCAGCGCGCGGGCTTCGAGGCTGACCGGCTGCGGCTGATGCTCATCGGGCGGTCGGACGGTCGGATAATCGGACAGCCGGTGGACGCAACTGCCGGCTGGGACCTTTCGGTGGGCACCTATGCCTGGTGTCCGAGCTCGAAATGCATTTACGCAGTCGTTGAAGAGCGTGGGCGAGACAACATCTACCGTATCGATCTACCCGGGTACAAGCGGACTCGCGTTGTTACCGGTGGCGTGAATACGGCCGTACGAGTCGGTCCGGACAATCGGACGCTCGCCTACCTCCATCAAAGCAACACGCAGCCCCCGGAGGTCTGGATCTTCAACAGAACGGCCAGGGCTCTCTCACATCACACAGACTCCGCGGTCGCGACACTCGACCTGCCAGCGCTCGAGGAATTCGCCTTCGTCGGCGCCCTGGGCGACTCGGTGTTCGGCTGGTCGCAGAAGCCGCCGGGCTTCGACGCTGCCCGGAAGTATCCGCTCATCTATCTTGTTCATGGCGGACCGCAGGGGGCGTGGTTGGACAACTGGGGTCCCCGCTGGAACTACCAAATGTTCGCCGCCCGCGGGTTTGCCGTTGCCGCGGTGAACTTCCATGGCTCGACCGGCTACGGGCAGAAATTCACGGACGCGATCTCACAGCACTGGGGCGACTATCCCTTTGAGGACCTGATGAAAGGGCTGGATGTCGCGGCGCGCCTCCCGTACGTGGACTCGACCCGCATGGGCGCCGCAGGCGCCTCATACGGCGGTTACATGATCCTCTGGATGGCCGGCCACACGGACCGCTTCAAGGTGCTCGTCGACCACGACGGCGTGTTCAATCCGGTCAGCATGGCGGGCAGCACGGAAGAGCTGTGGTTCACCGATTGGGAGTTCGGCGGCTCGGTCCACCGCAATCGCGATCTGTATGAAAAGTGGTCGCCGCTCAACCACGTCAACAACTGGAAGACGCCGCTGCTCGTCGTGCACGGACAGCTCGATTACCGCGTGGACCTGTCGGAAGGGTATCAGGCCTTTACCGCGGCGAAGCGCATGGGAGTCGAGGCGAAGTTCCTCTACTTCCCGGACGAAGGGCACTGGGTACTGCGGCCGCGCAATCGCCGCATCTGGTGGGGCACCGTCCTCGACTGGCTGGAGGTGCATCTGAATGAAACACCTCACCCGTAATACGCTCCTCGCGCTGCCGCTCGCGCTTCTGATTTCCGCGGCGCTGCCGCGGGAGGGGACAGCCCGTTGGGACTTGTTGGACGCGTTCATCCTCGCGTTCAGCTTCACGTACGTCGGCTATTGGGTGGAAGTGTGGTTGCTCAAGATCCCGGGGATCGAGACGTCGAGCGGAAAAGTCATTCGCGTCGCCGGCTGGTTTGCCGGTGGGCTGTGGTGCTACGTGCTGGCGCGCTGGGCGCTGACCGCGTATGGCCGGGATACGAGCCAACTGCCATCGCTGATCTGGGGCGGGTTGTTCTTTGTAGCGTTGCAGTTCGTGGTGCACGGTGTGCTGCAAGCGGGTGGCAAGCCGAACTTTTTCTCCGGTCAAATGACGGAGTCTCTCCACTAGATTGCGCGCCCGGAAACACTGCATCATCGGCCTGGCCGCCATGCTCGCGGCCTGCGAGCACGGCGGTCCTTTCCGTTCCTCCGGCTACTCCCCAACCGAACCCTTCAACGCTCCACCGCTGATCCGGCTCACGCTGAATCCCGGTGATGAGTTGACGCCGGCGTGGCTGCCGGATGGGCAGATCATATACAGCGCCGAGCGCATAGATCGCGCCGATCACGACCGCTGCTTTGCATTCATGCCCGGGAACGGGGCGGCGATATCGCACTATGGCTGCCGCACGCCCACGTCGAACGATTCGCTTGACGCATTCCTGGAAGCGGCACCGACCGGGTTGGGCGATGGACAGATCGCGTATGTGCGAGAAGGCTCCTACCGGCTCCCCATCCCACCGCTCTCACCCGGCGTGAACGCGGTCGTCGTCGCGTCGCTGACCGATCCCAACGCAAGCACGGTCGTTCAGACCTTTCCCTTTTTCGCACCCTCCGGCCGTACACACTGGGGGATTTCGAACCTGCGTTGGCTCGACGCATCCAGGCTCGTGTATGTGGGCGAAGACGTCAGCTATCCGCGACCGTGCTCCATGTGCCCGCCCGATACTATGCGCGTCGGACTCGAGATCGCGATCCTCGATCTCGCGCCGGCGACGCCCGTAGTCACGATCGTGCCCGGCACCGACAGCGCGTCGTCCGTGACGGTCGGCGCGAGCTCCGACACGATCTATTTCACCCGCGAGAACGACGCGGCCGTCTACCGGCACATGTTTTCAAGCGGCGTGACCGATACGGTTCATGATTTTGGTGCCGGCCGCCTGGTGCGCGACGTCGCGTGGGCCGCGGGGCGGCTGTTCGTGGTCGTGGACGGCGTTCCGGACATCGGCGGCGACGTGCACATCCTGGGGCCGGTCCCCGGCACGGATTCGCTGGTGCAGGCGCCTCCTGGCGGCGGGTTCGTCTGGTTCGAGCGCCCCGCGCCGTCGGCAGACGGCCGCAGCTTCGTCGCGCAGGGCTACGCGTTCAACCGTGACACAACGGTCGCCTCCGGTCGAGAGATATGGCTCTTCGAGCTGCCGTAACCGTCGGAGGCGTGGCGCTGTGCCTGTCTGCAACCGTCTTCACCCTCGCGGCGCAGACCAACGGCTCGATCGTCGGGCGCGTGCGGCAGCGCGAAGGCGGTGGACCGCTCGGCGGGGCGCAGGTGGGACTCAATGGGCGCTGGGTCGCCCAAACCGACTCGACCGGGTACTACCGCATCCGCGAAGTGCGCAGCGGCTGGCATACTGTGATGGCGCGTTCCATTGGCTTCGAGACGGTGCGACGCGACAGCGTGCTGGTCCGCGCCGGTCAGACCACGGTGGTGAATTTCACAGTCGCCGTTTTTACGATCGAAGAGCCGATCGTCGTGGAAGCCTACGCCGACTCGATCCTCGATCCCAGTGTGGTCGCATCGGTGCAGCGCATCGGGGGCGATGAGCTGCGGCGCTTTCCGGTCACGACCGTCGGCGAAGCGGTGGCACTCTCCGCCGGCGCCGTGGGGGAGAGCTACCGCGGCGGCCGGCTCGGGCAACAGGCGTTCGTGCTCGATGGGTTGGGCGTGAAGAACCAGCTGGACGCGTCCACCGGTCAGTTGGGCCTGCGGGTCCCGCCCGATCTGCTGGTGGAAGCGTCGCTCACGACGAACGGGTTCTCCGCGCGCTACGGCCAGGCCATCTCCGGGCTCGTAAACGTCGTGACGAAGGATGGCGGCGATCGGTGGACCGGTCGCGCGGCCTACGAGACGGACCGGCTGCTCTCGGGCGCCGCCGATCTGGGGCTGGATCGTTTCCTCGTGGCAGCGGAAGGACCCCTCACGCGCGACATCGGATTTGTCGCCGTGTTCGACGCCGAAGGGCGGCTCGACGCCGATCCCGTCAACGCGCCGCCACCGCCGGACGCGCTCGACCCTCGGAACCAGAATCCGGCGATGCTGCCGCACAACGGCGGTGAGCGGTACGACGCCGCCGCCAAGCTGCGCTTTTCTCTTGGTAGCGCCCACACCCTTCGGCTCTTCGCGCTGCGGTCGGTCGAGCAGCGGCTGTTGTACGATCCCGTCTACAAGTACGACACCGAGCACGCTCCCGCGGTGCACGTGAGCGGCGACCTGCTCACCGCCGATCTCCAGCGCGTCAGCAACAACTTTACAGCCGCGCTGCGGGCCGGTTATTTCGCGCGCTCGTTCACGCGGGGTGCGCTCGCCGAGCAGCCGAGCTACGGGTTTGGCGCGTTTACGGGACATGAGTTCCGGTTCATCGGCGAGGATCTCGTGCGCAGTCAGGACACCGCGGGCGCGCGCGGGCCGATTCCCGGATTCACAGCGCCCGATCTGAGCGATCGCACACCGTGGGGAGTGCCGGCGTTCTTCCGAGGCGGCGGGCCTGCCGGTGACGTTTCGTGGAATCGGTTCCGCGAGCTCCGCGGCCAGGCCGACTTCAGCCTGGGGGGTCCCCGCGGGGATTTCTATTTCGGCGGCGAAGTCGCGAGCCAGCGCGTCCAGATGTTCCAGCGCGCGCTGGGATACCTCCCCGTGGGCGACAGCGTCCCACCCGCGACGGCGACGAACTTCACGCCGCTGTCCGCCGCCGCCTACGCCGAAGGCCAGCTGCGCGGCGACGATTTCGTATTCACGTTTGGCGTGCGTTACGACCAGTTCAATCCCGGCAGCGGCGTGCCGGGAGGCGTAGTGTACAGCGCGCAGCGCAGCATCAATCCGCGGCTGGGATTCTCGACGGTCTTGAAGGGCGCGACTGTGGTCGCGAGCTGGGGCCGCTTTTCACAGGCTCCAGACTTTCAGTATCTCGTGGATGCCGCCTTCGACGACACCCTGCGCACCGGCCGCTTCCGTCGCGGCAATCCGAATCTCGGCTTTGAAGACGCAACGCAATACGAGTTTTCATTGCGGATGCGCCCATCCCCGACGACGCACCTGCGAATCAATGTCTTCAATAAGCTGCTCGATGGGATGGTCGCATCAGTGCCGCTGGGCGTTGATCCCGACTCCACGATCTTTGGCAATCTCGATTACGGTGACGTCAAAGGCGCGGAAGTGATCGCGGAGCGGCCGCTGCGCAACGGTTGGGGGGTGCGAGTCGCCTACACACTCCTGAATGCCAAGGCGACGGCGACCAACGCGTTCCAGCTGACCCGCCGCATCCGCGTCGAGCCGGGCGGCGACACGATCAATCCGGCGCGCGTGACGTTCCCGCTCGATTACGACCGCCGCCACAATATCACCGTGATCGGACAGGCGCAGGTGTCCCCGGCCTTGGGGGGGCGGGGGGGGCCCCGCGTCGCGGGCGTACGACCGTTTGCGGGACTCGAAGCGGCGACGATCGTCCGCGTCAGCTCGGGACTGCCCTTCACCATGACGAACCTGACGGGCGACTCGCTGATCGGCTTGCCGAACAGCCACCGGCTCCCGACGCTCGTCACGGTGGACTTGCTCGTGCGCCAACCGATTCAGTTATGGGGCCAACGCTGGCAGGGGAGTCTGTACGTGGATGTGCGCAATCTGCTCAACCGGCGGAACGTCGAGGCGGTGCGCCGCGAGACAGGGCAACCGGAAATGACCGAGACGCAGATTCAGCAAATGGCGGACGCGGCATACGCCGAGCATCCCGAGCCGATTCCCTATGAGTCGCCGCGGTATCGCTCGTACGCGGATCTGGACGGGAACGGCCTCATCGAAGGACCCACGGAGCTGCTCCCGCTATATATGTCCGCGGCGCGCGATTATGGGCAGCCGCTCTTCTCATACGGGGCGCCGCGCCTCTTCCGCCTCGGTGTCGAGCTGCTGTTTTAATCCCTCGAGCATGTATCCGGCGGCGACGCCGCCCACAACCAGCAACAGTCCAACCCAACCGAGCAGCGTCAAACGCTGGCTGAACAGCAGGAGCGCCAGAATAGCGCCCACGACGGGCTCGATCGTGGCGGCGACGGACGCGGGCGCGGCCTCGATGCGTTTCATCGCACCGAAGAAAAGAATGTTGGCGAGGATCACCGAACCCGCCGCGAGTCCTAGTAAGCCGCGCCACGCGGCAGCCGACGGGGGGGGCGTGGGCGCGCGGCCCCAGATGGCGAGCGCTATCCAGATCAGGACCACACCGCCGACCGCTTCGAGGAACAAGACCTTCACGACACCGTAGCGCGGCGCGGCCCACCGGCCCATCAGCGACGTGAGCGCGTAGCTCAATGCGGAGAGCAGACCGCCGGCGATGCCGGCCGCGATTCCCATGCGCGCCGCTTCAGCTCCCACGTTGCTGCCACCCGTGACGGTCAGCGCCACACCGATCATGACGGTGCAGGCGAGGGCGATGCGGGTTGGAGTCAGCGCCTCTTGCAGAATGATGCGGGCGAGCACCGCGACGATGATGGGCGCGGTGTAGAGCAGCGCGGCCGCGCCCGCAACGCCGGCGCCACCGATCGCAAACTGGTATGCGATCTCGAACAGCGCGACGAGCGCGCCGCCGCCGAGTCCGACAATGAGCCAGCCTTTTCGATCCGCTTTGAACAGGCTGCGGCGGAACAGTACTCCCCAGACGGCGAGCGCGATTGTTCCGATGAGCACACGCCAGAAACCGATGCTGGTGGCCGGCATGAGCGTATACAGTCCGGTCGAGAGCGGACCGGTAGTGCCCCACGTGGCCCCTGCGCCGAGCGCGCAGAGGTATCCGACGATGCGATTGGACCTGCTGGAGGCGGCGTCCGTCACGACGCCAAGTTGCCCGTCGTCAGTTCTCCGCGCAACACGGTCACCGCCTGGCCGCCGAGCCGGACGCGGTCGCCTTCGAGCCGGAGCCGGATCTCGCCGCCACGCGCCGAGGCTTGAAATGCCATCAACTCTTCCTTGCCGAGCTTGGCGCCCCAGTACGGTGCGAGCGCGCAATGCGCTGAGCCGGTGACGGGATCTTCGGGAACGCCGGACTGTGGGGCGAAGAAGCGTGAGACGAAGTCGTATTTGCCCTTGTCGGCGCGGCTCGTGACGATCACGCCGCGCGCCTTGACGCGGCTTACCGCGCCGAGATCAGGATCGAGCTTGCGGACCGTGGCTTCGTCCTCGAGCTCAACCAGATAATCGAACTTGCTGCGGCCGATGAGCTGCGGTGTCGCGCCCAGCGCCTCGGCGAGGCCGGGCGGTGAAGCGGCCGGGGACACCGGCGTTACGGGGAAGTCGAGCTCGATCAAGCCGTCACGCCGGTCGGCGGTGAGCAAGCCGCTCTTGGTGTGAAAGCGCGCCTGCTCGGTGGGCGTCAAGTGTCCGTCTTCCCACAGCACGTGCGCGCTCGCGAGCGTGGCGTGTCCGCACAGATCGACTTCGACCGTCGGAGTGAACCAGCGGAGATCGTAGCCGTCGGGTTGCTTCACGAGAAACGCGGTCTCGGCGAGGTTCATCTCGCGCGCGACGTCGAGCATCCACGCTGGATCGGCGGCTTTCGGCAGGATGCAGACGGCGGCCGGGTTTCCCGCGAACGGGCGATGGGTGAATGAGTCGACTTGCGTAATCCGGAGGGCCATGCCTCCAAATCTATCGTGGTCGAACGAGCCGGCGGGCGCCCCACTTCACCCCTGCAGCGGCGAATGCGCTCGCGTAGACCGCTGCTACTGTGGCTCCAGCCTCTCCTTCCTGCAGCAAAGTCAGAAGGAGTCCCAGTCCTACGCCCATCGCCCAGGCTGTCAGCGACAGCGTGGCCCAACGCCACGGCGCATGGCCGTACCCGAATGCCAGGACGAACGTCGCGAGCGCGATCACGACCACGCCGAGCGCCTCGGCACGCAACAGCCCGGCAGCGAACGCAAGCCCGAGAGTGCAGGCGGTCAGGTAGCGCATCCTAAGCCAGACGCACGCGTGCTCGATGCCAAAGCGCGATGGCGCCAACGAGACACCCGATAAAGGCACCGCCGATCGGATTCAGGATGATGTTGCCTCCGGCTGCCGTTGCAAACCATCCCACGACTCCGCCGATGGCCGTGCCGACTGAACAGACGAGAAACATGCGCCCGAGTGGCACCCGCCGCAGCAAGAGCCATGCGAGGAGTGGCGCGATGATGGCCCCGAGTGGGGCACCAAAAATCGCACCGATCTCAAACAGCTCTGTCGAGATCCGACCGTCTGCCAACACGACGACGAGCGCGAACGCGGTCCCACCCGCCAGAGCGCCTGAAACGATGCCGGCGCCCACGAGCCCAATCGTCACCACCACAATCCGGCCTAGTCGTGTCATCGTCAGCTCGCTCTCGCCAGCGCAAAAGTGGTCTTGCCATGCAACAAACTGTTCTCGTGACCAACGATCAACGCAGTCTCTGCATCGTTGTTTCTCAGCACGAGGCGCAAACTCTGTGCAGCCGCCGGCACATCAAAGACGATCTCGGTGGTGTAGGACTCGCCGGGAATGAGCGGCCGCCGCAGTCCGTCGGGCGAGCCCGGGTATTGACGACCCTGGGCGTCGATCAGTGCGACATAGCGGCGATTGGGCGTCAGCGTCGCTGTTCTCGACCGCCGTGAGGAAATTGTTTCCTCGTCGAACCGCACCTTTACCGTCACGACGTGCCGGACCAGTCCACCGCCGACCGATTCGGCTTTGGCTCCTGCCACCGAATACGCCAGGTGGCAATCGATCTCACAGATGTGTTTCTCTTCTCCCGGCGCAAGCACGCGACTCTGGCTCGCGATCGAGCCGGTGAGAACGATCGCGAGATACAGCACGGCGCCACCGACGAAGACTCGAGCTGAGATGCGCGCGAGCCGCTCTCGCTTCGTGATGCGCGAGAACAGATAGGTCCCAGCGAGGGCGAATGCGGTGAGCACGGCGCCGATGAACAGCAATACCGTGAAGGGATTCAGGCCGTCAGTGACCACGGGGTGCCTCCTTGAAGTCCGTGCAGGACGAGCGTAACTCGGCGGCGCGCTGACTCAGCAGACCGCGCGCCCGTGCGCGAGTCCAGTTCCACGTCCGCCAGTCGGCGTATGTGCTCGCGCGCTCCCCATCCACCCAGCGGTCGAGCAACCGGGTGACGACGATGCAGCGATCTTCGTAACCGAGCCGGGGCAGCGCCTCCAGCAACGCCGGCACCGCGTCAGCGCCCAGCGTCGTTGCGTAGCGGGCGTCGAACGGACGTTCGGCGACTGGACGATTCAGGTTCGTCCTGACGATGAACGCGTCGGGATTGAGAACGTGCAGGCCCGCCAGCACCGCGAAGGCCTGCATCAGCGCGCCGAACGCGAAGCGGTGCCGTACACCGCGCAGGATCGTCCACGAGAACCAGGCGAAGACGCCGACCAGCAGGACCATGAACGCGGTGGCGTACAACCGATCATCGGTCAGTCCATACGCCTCGACGTAGAGCCGCATGCGCTGCAGCGCCGACGCCATGATGACTGCCAGCAGCACCAGCAGCAGGCCGGCGAGCTGTCGGAAGACGCGGACCTGCGCCACCGTGCCACTGCTCACGAGATGATCTGCACCGAGGAGCACCGGCAAGACGAGCCCCGAGGCGACAACGAGCTGGAAGAAGCCCTGGCGGGCGTACTCAGCGAACGTCAGGCCGCTCGTCTGCACCACGATGGATGCACCGCCGAAGAAGTACCGCAGCTGCACGACGACGAACATCAGGAACAGGAAGTTCAAGAGGCCGAGTGCGGTGGCGATGGGCACGACGCTCGCGATCGGCCTCGCGGTGGGACTCTGAAGCCCAATGGGTTTGCCGAGCAGTCCCCACGACAGGTAGCCCGCGGTCACCGCGCCCCAGAACACGAACAGAAATGCGTGCTGTATGACGGATTCCATGTCGAGGGCGAACATGTTGGTGAGCACGGTACTGAACACCGGATCCGCGGATGCGAACAGCGCCGCGAAGATGACGAGCAAGGGTGCCGCAATCAGCAAGCCGAGTGCTGCGCCGCGCAGGTGGCGCGTGCGGCCGTCTTGCGGCAGCTCACGCCATTGAATGTCGCGAAATATGAGCGCGAGGCTGCCGACCACGCTCCAGAACATCGCGGTCACGATGCCACGCACGTAGTCGAACGGATACCAGGTCGAGATGCGCTCGCCCTGCAGACTCGCGGCCGCGAGCGCCAGGGTCACGACCATGGCCAGCATGTCGAACGTCGCGAGCGTCACGGCGTCGCGGCGCAGGAACGCCGCGCCCAGCAGCAGCGCCGTGACGGCGAGCCAGGCCGTGTCGGGTCCGTGCTGAATCTTGTTGCGGCGGACGATCCAGACGCCGGTTCCCACCAATGCCGCCGTGCCAAGCGTGACGTTGAGACCCCACGGCATGGCGCGCAGCAATGTGTCGCCCACGAGACCGGCGACCACGCCGGCGCCGGCGATCTGGAGACCCAGCTTGGTGCGGTGCGTCAGGACGGGTACGGTCACACAGCCTCCTGCGTCGGCAGCCCGCCGAAGCGGCGGTCACGTGAGTGGAATTCATGGATCGCGGCAGCCAGGTGCGATGCCCCGAAATCCGGCCACATCCGATCTGTGAACCATAACTCCGCATAGGCGCATTCCCACAGCAGGAAGTCCGACAGGCGCTGCTCGCCGCCGGTGCGAATGAGCAGATCGACGTCGGGGAGTAGCGCCCCGCGCTCGATCGCGGCACGCGCGGAGTAATCCACTGCGATCCGCAGCTCGAGGCGCGTGCCAGAGCTCGTCGCTCGCTCGGCAGCCGTGATCGTATCGACGAGGGACGGGGGCAGCCGGTCGCGCCGGCCAACGACGGTGAGCCTCACGCCTGTCTCGGTGAGCTCCGCGGTCTCGGTGCGGAGGTAGCGCGCGAACAGGTGCATCAACGCCGACACCTCGGTCGCGGGGCGGCTCCAGTTATCGGACGAAAACGCGTAGAGCGTGAGCGCGGTGATGCCGCAACCGGGCGCAATCTCCACGATGCGGCGAACGGCGTCGGCGCCTGCGCGGTGCCCGGCGGCGCGCGGCAGTCCACGGCGCGTCGCCCAGCGCCCGTTGCCGTCCATGACGATGGCGACGTGAAAAGAAGTACTTTGTCTCATAAAGCACACCCGCAAAAAAAGATTCCACGTCAGCGCGCGCGTGTGGCGCGAATCAACGCTTCCATGTGGTCGAGATAGCGCTCGAGCGCCCGCCGGCCGAGGGCGGTGAGTCGGTATTCCGTCCTGGGGACGCGCCCCTCGAACGACTTGGTACAGACGATGTATTCGGCGTCCTCCAGCTTGCGCGCGTGCACGCTCAGATTGCCGTCGGACGTCTTGAGGAGCGTTTTGAGCTCGTTGAAGGTGAGACTCTCGCGCACCGCCAGCGCGCTCACGATCGCGAGTCGCACGCGCTCGTGAATGAGCCGGTCCAGGTCCGCGGGCGCCGGTTGGACTTTGGTTTTCACCGCTCGTTCCACTTCTGCGCGCGCCACGCGCGCCGCGTTGCTCTTAGCCACCGTACCTCCGCGCGATGATCAGGCCGAATATGATGTGCAAACCGCCAAATCCCGCCGCCATAAACCAGGGCCACAAGCCCGTTGGCACGAACAGCGCCGCTGCCCCGAGCACCATGAAGCACACTCCCATCAGCGGGACGATCCGCACCGAGAATGCGCCCGCGCTCGCGACGGCCGTGCCGTAGAGCAGCAGCCAGGTTCCCGGCATCAGCGAGAACAGCTGCGCCCGGTGCAACGCGATCGTCAGCGCCGCACCAACCACAATCGGCGGTAGGAAGCTGAGACCGAAGCGCCGTCCCGGTCCGGTCAACAGCGGATCGTTTGCAGCTCGGGCTTTCTGGATCATCGCCGCCCCGCCGACGAGCACGCCCAGCACAGCTGCGCCGAGCCACACGGCGAGCCAATCCGCTGCGTACTCCTGCCGCAACGCGAGCCATGTTGCGGCGAGACCAAGGGCACCGACGACCACCGTTCCCCAGCCGGGCACCGAGGTGAACGAACCGGCGCGCTCCATCGTCGAGCGAATGAACTGCAGGTTATCCAGCGCCCGGTCGTGGAGAGGCTGCGGCGACGACATGCCCGAAAACTGGCGAAAGCCGGTGGTATTGTCAAGTACTTTGTAATGCAAAGTCGGTAGGGCTATCCGCACCGGGTACCGGATACCGCCGCTTAACGATTCTTGAGTCGCCGCACGAGCTTGAGGCCAGACCACACGTCGTCCACGGCGGCGACCTTTACGTCGACGAGGCCGGTGGGCAAGGCTACCGCACGGACGACGTCTTCGGTGATGTCGGTCAACACGCCCGACGCCTTCTTGGGCCAGGAGATCCAGAGCGTCCCACTCGGCTCGAGCGCGTGAAGCAGGGCGGGCAACCGTGCTTCGAGCACACCGCGCGCCTTCACGAAGAACTGGATGAAGGGCAGCGATCCGCGAGCCGTCGTAGAAACGATCACGCCCTCCGGGAGTCTCCCGAGCGTGGCGCGGTAGCTCCGGGGGGCGTTGACGATCGCGATTCGTGTGCCCGGCTTGATGCCGAGCTTGCCCACCAAACTCTTTCCTGAATACCCTGCCATGTTACTGCACGCAATTGCCTCTCGGGTCGGGCTTCGGCTTGTCCACCACGACCCGGTGGTCCAAGTTCGCGACCGTCGTGGCCACGTCATACACGAACTGCGACACGGCCGCCAGCTTGTCGTAGTCGATGTACTGCGGCTCGTCCGTCACCTGGTGATAGTCGGCGTGCCCGCCCGTGGTGAAGAACACGATCGGGATCCCCCACCGCGCGTACGACC
Source organism: Gemmatimonadales bacterium (assembly GCA_044869265.1). GTDB lineage: Bacteria > Gemmatimonadota > Gemmatimonadetes > Gemmatimonadales > GWC2-71-9 > 20CM-2-65-7. The sequence goes on along the minus strand of JBIOXD010000029.1, from coordinate 268 downwards.
AGTGGTCGCTGCGGCAGTAGATGTTCTGCGGATGCCCGTTGGCGTCAAGCGCGTAGTCGAAGCTGAGCCCGAGCTTGTCGCGCTTGTTCACCCGCTCGACCATGTTGCCGAGCTCCGTCGAGAGCCGCCGCGAGCCGATGAGCTGCAGGTACCCCTTCCCGCCGTGGAGCAGCTTGCCGTCCTTCGACTCGCCAGTCGCGTCGGTCGCGCGGCCGCGGCCGATCATGTCGATGTTGAGCTGGCCGACGATCGAGTCGCGCGAGACGGT